>NZ_BAGD01000035.1 GCF_000308635.1 Nocardia otitidiscaviarum NBRC 14405
CCCTGGCCGCCGAGGCGGCGGGCAGCTTCCGCGCCGGCGCGGCACCGGGGGCGGGCTCGCCCATGATGGGCCCCATGGGTCCGGCGGGCGCGGGTGGTGCGGGAGCGCAGAACCAGGGCGGCAAGGAGCGCAAGCGGCCGGAATGGCTCGAATCGGAGGAGTACCTGGAGGAGGCCATCGGCGCGCCGCCGATCGTGGCGAAACCCGTGGTGGAGGACTGAACCGGTGCACCGGACCTGGAATCTCGGCGGCATGGAGCTGCTGGTCCTGTGGGAGGACACGAACGCGGAGTATCTGCCCGCGCCCCTGATGTTCGCCACCGGCGCCGAATGGTGGGACGAACATCTGGCCGAGAAGGTGCGGACCCGGGAGGAGTTGCGCCACCGCGATCCAGCCCTCGATCGGGTGGTGGCCGCGCTGCGTACGCCCGACATCCGCATCGAGGTGCGCGGCCGAGACGGCGGTGGCATGTCGGGCCCGACCGGAGCCATCCGGTGTTTCGGCGCCCGCTGCGGCGACCTCGGCTACCTCGTCACCCAGCGACCCGGTGAAACCCCGGGGCAGGCGGCGGGATTCACCATCGTGGAGTTCTACGCGGAGGAACTTGCGCGGGAGGTGGTCGCCGCGCTCCCGGACATCGACGCGGGCCGCGGCCGCGACCTGGTGCTGGCGCAGCGGGAGAGCCGCGATCAGACCGACTACGGGTTCGGATTGTCTCCGGCCCATGAGACCTACCACGGTTCGGCGATCGACCGCGCCGCCGAATTTCTCGCCGCGCCCGCGGCCGGCATCGGCACCATCACCGTGGCACAGGGCTATTCCGCCTACGGCCCCCGCGGTATCGCGCGGTATCGACTCGGCTGGCGTGACCTCGTCGACGACGGCCGCTACCTGATCACCGACGAGAACCCGCCCATGGCGGTGGCCGCCGACCGGCGGCGCATGCTCACCGCCATCGAGACCCGAATCGCCGAGGTGGCTTTCGTCCTCGACGACGAGCGGGTCTGACCGGACGCTCCACGCTCCTCGTTCTCGAAGTCGACGGACTTCTCACCCGCCGGGGCACGCCTCGCCGCTGCACCGTGCGCGCCTGCGGCGCTCCGCGCTATGTTCGGTGGTTCGGTGCCTCGACGTCGTGATGCGTACACTTGCTGTTCACTTCATGGGTATCGCAGCGGCGCGGTTCCGGCAGGGGTAGGCGAGTCGGGCGCGCTCACGCTGCGCCACAGCGGCTTCGGGTGAGGGAGGAGCGATACGGTGGCCGAAGGCGACAATCCATGGACCGGTCTGGCGCAGCAGGCGCAGCAGGGGCAGCTGCGCATCACCGAGACCGCGGCACGGGAGGCGGCCAATTTCGCGGCCGACTCGGTGCATTCGCTGACCTCCGTCGGCACGTATGTGTCCTTCGTCAAGGAGCACAAGGGCTTCAGCGACAACAACCATTTGCAGAAGGCGCTCGCCCTCGCCTCCCGTTTCGATGCGCAGGGTCGCCGGCTCGAGGAGTCGCTCGGCAAGTTCATCGACTTGGTGACCGCCATGGGCGAAACGCTCATGATCGCGGGGAAGCTGTACGACGACGCCGAGACCGACTCCAAGGCGGCGTTCGACGGGCTCGGACCCGCCGCCGCGGAGCGGGACAGATCAATGCTGGGTCCCAATCCTCGCTACGGCCAGATCGAAGTGCCGATGCCGGACGGGCGGAAGACGGCAGCGGAGATCCTGTCCTCGAACTACAGCGACGTCAAGGCGGTCGGCACCGGTGCGGATGACCCGAACTTGCACTTCGACGACCGCTACTCCGACCCGATCGACCCCGAGGACCCGAACGGTCATACCGGCCAGTGGTTCCAGACCGCCCGGGAGGGCATGGATCCGCAGAAGGTGGCCAACAGCAGCGGTGACTGGCAGTGGATCGCCGACCGCATCGATGAGGATTTCGACAATCTCACCGGCAGGCTGGAACGAATCGAGCAGGACGAGCAGTGGTCCGGTCAGGGCGCGGCCGCGGCCATCGCCGCGGCCAAACGCTTCAAGGCACAGGCCAACGACCTCACCACGGATATGCGCTCGATCTCGCGGAATCTGCTGTACGCGGCCGAATGGCTGTGGGGGACACAGCAATCGCTGCCGCGGAATGTGGGGCAATACAGCCCCGAGATCCAGGAGTCGCTGGTGCAGTCCGCGATCCAGGGCTGGAAGCGGTACTACATCCCCGGCCTCACCGCATCCAGCCTCGCCATCCCGAAACTGGCCGATCCGACCGCACCGCCGCCTTCGCTGGATCCGGGCGGTAACAACAACGGCGGCAACAACAACGGGGGCGGCACCGGCGGCGCTACGGGTGGCGGCGGTACGGGTGGCGGTGGCCGCGGCCTGAGCGCCGACCTTCAGCGGCAACTGGCCGCCGCGCGGCAGGCGGGATTGCCCCCGGACGCGGAGAACGGATCGCCCCGTCCGAATACGCCCTCTCCGGACGCGAATCGGGATCCGCGAGGGTCCCAGTCCGACTCGCGGACCGGCGGACAGCAGGGTCAGCAAGTCGCGCAGCAGTTGCAGAGCGCCGTGGACCAGGGGGTGCAATCGGCGCAGCAGGCCGCGGAACAGGCTCAGCAGGCGTTGGCCCAGCAGGCGCAGAACGATGTGCGGAACCAGTCGGCGAACGCACCGTTGGCGGGAATGCCCGCCGCGCTCAACGACCTCGCCAAGAAGGTGGGTGCCGGTGGACCGAAAGGGGGCGGCGGCGCACCGGGCGGCGGCGGTCCGCAGACTCAGCTCAGCGCAAACAGTCCCGCCTCGAAGCTCTTTCCCCGCGCCGCCCTGTCCGTCGATGCCGTCGGTACCGTCCGGGCCGGTCTCGCCACCGGCGCGGGCATGCCCATGAGCGGGCCGATGGGACCCGCGGGCGCTCCGGGTGCGGGTGCTCAGAATCAGGGCAAGGAACACAAGCGCCCGGACTTCCTCGATTCCGACGAGCATCTCGCCGACGCCATCGGTGAACCGCCGATCGTGGCGAAGCCCGTCGTGGAGGGGTGAATCGGTGGAAACGGAATCGGCGTTGCGCACCTGGACGCTCACCGATCTGGAGTTGTTGGTGCTCTGGGAGGATCTCGGTGCGGAATTCCTGCCCTGGCCACTGGTATTCGCCAGCCGCACCGAATGGTGGAGCGAGCATCTGGAGAACCTGGCCCGCACCCGCGACACCCTGCGGGATCGAGATCGTGCCGTCGACGAGGTGCTCCGGGCCGTGCATGCCCCCGATCTCCGCATCGCGGTGTTCGGACAGAACGGGTGCGATCCGCACGATCCGCACGGCAGTATCCGCATCCTCGGCGCGCGGTGTGGTGATCTCGCCTATCTGGTGACGCAGCTCCCCGGTGAAACGGTCCGGCACAGCAGCGGATTCACGATCGCCGAGTACTACGCGAACGAACTGGCCGAACGCGTGGTCGCGGCGCTGCCGGATGTCGGCGCCGGGCGGGGCCGGGAGATCGTGCTGGCCGGACGGGAGGACTCCGCCGAGGTGGATTACGGTTTCGGTCTTTCGCCGGCACACGAAACCATGGACGGATCGGTCGTGGACCGTGCCGCCGATTTCCTCGCGGCGCCCGCGTCTACCGTGGGCACCATCGACGTGGTGCAGGGGCGCTCCCGGTTCGGCCCGCGTGGCCTCGCCAGATACCGGCTGGAATGGCGAGACCTGACCGACGACGGCCGATATGTGATCATCGACGAGTACCCGCGAGTAGCCGTCGCCGCCGACCGCGGTCGACTGACAGCCACCCTGCACAACCGGATGGCCGAGGTCATGCTGGTACTCGAAGACGAACACGTGTGAAAGGCTGGATCAGCCAATGGGATACGACCCCGAACCCTTCCCGACCGAGTTCACGGCGTCGTCCCGGACGGGTTCGGTGGTGGTCACCACCACCGAACAGGGCCTGCCGCTGGGCATCGAGGTCGACCGCGACCGATTGCGCGGCGATCTGGGGCCGTTGGCCCGCGAGATCGTACTGCTGTGCCGGCAGGCGGCCAGCCGCGCCGGCATGGAACGGCGCGAGCATTTGCGCGCCGCCGGGCTTGCCCCGGAACACCTGGCGCTGACCAGGCTGCCCACCGCCGAGGAGGTGGCGCGCCAGGAGTACGCCGACGAGCAGGACTACGAAGACGAACCGGATAGTTGGTTGCGCCCGGTCTGATCTCCGCGATACACCAGAGGTCAGGGAATGAGAGGGGATTCGCGTGATCGAGTCGATGGACGAGCTGCAGGCGCGGGTGAACGGCCAGCTGAACCGGCTGTTGGATTTGCAGGACGCCATGGTCGCGGTGCGGATGCGGGAAACCTCACCGGACGGCGCGATCACCGTCGAGGTCGACGGCAACGGCGGACTGGTCGACCTGGAACTCGGCACCCCGGTATCGCGGATGTCGCCCGAGGAGTTCGAGCGCGTCCTGGTGGATACCTGCGCCACGGCGGCGGGGCGGGTCTTCGCGGAACGGTCGCGACTGGTGGTGGACTTCAACGACGAAATGGCCACCGGGAAATAACCATTCGGCCGCCAACTGTTAACCGTGATCGCCGGAAGTTCGTGGAAGATTACCTCGAATTGGCGAATCTTATTCTCGTAGACTACATTTCGAACGTAACTTGTTGACGGGAGCATTATGAGCAATCTCATTGCAACACCCGACGCGATCCGCGGCTACGGGGATGCTTCTGCCGCCATGGCCGGTGCGGTGCTCGGCGCCGCCAGCACCGACCAAGCCGCCACCATTGCCGCGATCGTGCCCGTCTTCGGCTTGATCGGCCAGGATTTCCTGGCGGCTTTCGCCTACGCGCAGGCCAATCACTTCTCCTCCGCCGCCGAACTCGCGGCCGTGCACGCCGGTACCGCGGTGGCCGCGTACGAGGCCGCCGGGACCTACGAGGCGGTCGACGCCGGGTCCGGCACCGATTTCCTCAACCTCACCGCGCAGCTATGAACCCGGTCCCGACCTCCGCGCCGGGACCGCTGGACCCCACCGTGCTGGACGCGTTGCGCGGCACGGCCCTCGGACCGCTGTTGGACCGGCCGGTCAACTCGATCCTGAAAGATATGGGCCTGCCGCAGCTGCCCGACCTGCCACCGGCCCCGCCGCTGCCCGAACTGCCCCCGCTGCCGCTGATCGACCTGGCCGCGCTCACCCGACCGCTCACCGATCTGGCTTCCAGCTTCGGTACCGGCCAGCTCGGCGACACCGGCGGACAGGATCCGATACAGGCGCTGTCCGGGGTCGCCAGTGCCCTGCAGCAGGCGATGACGCTCGCTACCAGCATCATGCAGCTGGCGTCTTCGCTGTGGCAGGGTGCCGGCGCGGCCGGCGCCGCCGAGAAGGGGACAGCGGCTGCCTCGGACGCGGCCGAACTCCAGGTACAGGGTGCGCAGCAGAAGACCGTGCTGGCCGGTGCGGCGGGCACGGTCGCGACCGGCGCGGCCAGCATGGCGGCCATCATCACGAAGTACATCACCGCGCTGGCGGCGTCGGCGCCCTTCCTGGTGACACCTCCGGGCCAGATCTTCGTGCTGACACTGACCACCGAGACGGCCGCGGAGGCGACGGCCGTGGTCGCCAAGACCAGGGCCGAGCTGACCGGCCACAGCGCCTCCATGACCGCGGCGGGCGAGAAGGTGAAGGTCACCAACGCCCCGCAGGGCGTGGATCCGATGCAGCACGTATCGCAGCTGCTCGGATTGGTGCAACCGTTGATGGGCATGGCCACCACCGGTGCGCAGACGGTCAAGCAGTTGCACGACATCAGCCAGCCCACGACGCAGCCCGAGGACGAACAGCGGACCACCGATACGGAGTCCGCCGGTCTCGCCACCCCGGAGGCCATGGGCGGACCCGTCGGGGCCGTGGCCGGACTCGGCGCAGCCGGCGCGGGAACGCAGCTGAGCCAGTGGTCCGGGGCACGTGCCGCCGCCGGTACGACTCCCAGCGCGCCCGCCGCCGTGACCGAATCGACCACCCCGGCCACCCGCACGGTGGGAACGGGCGGTACGGGCATGGTGCCGATGGGCGCGGGCGCCGGACTCGCCGCACGTGCCGGTGACGCCGACTCCGGCGATCACGAGGTACGCACCCAGTTGGTCACATCCGAACACGGTGACGCCGTGGTGGGTGATATGGGCAACACCGCGACCCCGGTGGTCGGCGCGGTGGGGACGCAGACTCCGCACGTCGAACGCTGACCCTGTAGGATGCCGTCGAAGGGAGGGACAATGAGCGAATTCAACTTGGGCGCTGTACGTTTCGACAAGGACACGGCACTGTCCGCGGCGGCTGCGCTGGACACGCTGGCGGACAACCTGGAGGCCGCGGTGCGCGCGGAAGCGCCGGTGCTGCCGGTGGCGGCGGCCGGAGCCGACGAGGTCTCGGTGCAGGCGGCCAACACCCTGACCGCGGTCGGCGCATCCTTCACCACCCAGTCCGACCTCGGCATCGCGGAACTGCGCAAACTGGCCGCGGCATTGCGCGATCAGGTGAGTACCTTCACCCGGGTGGAGGCCGACTCCGTCGCCGACTTCTCCGCCATCTCGACACTGGGCTGAATCCGGCCGGTGTCGAATCCGGACGGTTCGCCGTCGACCGAGCGCGCCCCCATCGACCGGCGGGAGTGCGCCCGGTCGGGCGGGCCGCCGCTCACCCGCCGATGACGAGTTCCACCGCGCGGTCCTTGGCGGCCTCGGCCACCTCGCCGATCCGGAATCCGCGCTCCGCCATATGCGCCAGCAGGTCCGGCTCCGGTGGCAATCCGTATTTGCGCAGATAGTGCGGAACCGATCCGGCCCAGACCCATTCGCCGTCGGTACGGAAGTTCAACGGCACGTCGCGTTCTCGCGGCGCGAACTCGTCCACGTCGAAGCCGCGCGCGGCCAGCACCACGGGAGCCGCCTCCAGATAGGTGAGGACGGCGTCCAAGACGGCGGGGTCCACCGCCACCCGATCGGCGTGCGGGCGGCCGTCGCCGTCGCGCCCGTCGTACACCCGCGCCAGGCGGGGGCTGGATTGCCGACTCATCGGTCCGTTGCCTCCTCGATGAACCGCGCCCATTCGGGCAGCGGACGTCCCTGCTCCACCGCGCGGCGCACCGTGCGCCGTGCGCGCGGCACATCGGGTGCCATGGCATCGAGCCAGCCGGTGGTGCTACCCCACATCGCACGGACCCTGCGGGTCCGCTCACCCTCGCCGATCTCCCAGACCGGTGGGTCCTCGTGGGTGAGATCGGCCCCGTCGACGACGTGGTAGGTCTGGCCCGGATACGCGGCCAGGACCAGCATCCCGGCGGGATCGCGCAGTCCGTGGTCCATGCCGCCCACCACCTCGAGCACATGGTGTTTCACCGGCCCGTCGATACCGTGGACGCCGAAAGTCATCGGGTGCAACCAGAATCCGGGCTGCTCACCGAGCAGACGCAGGGTCGCGCGCACCGCGCTCGGCACCTGTCGCACACCCTGTTCGGCGGCGAAGCGGTCGATCGCCGTGTCGGATGCGCCGACGACCGAATCCCGGCGCAATCCCGCCGCGAAGACCCGCTCGACGGTATCGCCGATCCGTATGCCCGGATCCGTGACCGGGGGAGTGCTCGCGGTGCGCGGCAGGATGAACCGGGCCCAGGATGGACGCGGTCGACCATCGCGGTCGTACCGTTCCAGCTCCCGGCGCCGACTTTCGACGAGCGGCTCCATCTCGGTGAACCACGCGGAGGTCGAGTCCCAACGGCGGACCACCCGGTCGTCGCCGATTTCCCAGACCGGTGGGTCGTCCAACGCCAGGTCCGCCCCGTCGATCCCGTGGAAGAGATAGCCCTGATGCGCCGACAGCACCAACATGCCCGCCGGATCGCGCATCTCCGATTCGGTCCGGCCGTACACCCGGCTGACGACACCGCGCTTCACCGTATCGTCGATACCGCTCTCGACTCCGAAATCGGTTCCATCGAACCATAATCCAGGTCCGCCGCCGATCAGCCGGAACACCTCGCGCACCGCGACGGGAACGTGCGCGACCTGTTGCCGGTTGGCGTAACGCACGATCTCCTCGTCGGTGGCGCCCCGCACCGAATCCCGTCGCAAGCCCTGCGCGAGCACCTCCTCGAAGGCGGACCGGATCCGCTCGCGCGCTGCCTCCTGTGATCGAGTCATAACGGATACAACCTATCGAGCGCGAGGTTGACGGCCTCCAACCGGATATTGGGGAACATGCGCTGATACACCTCGAGCAGGTTGGTGCACGAGAAGCAGATCTGGAACCGCTCGGGCATATCGTGTGTCCGAGCGGATGGCAGGTCGATGACCAGTCGTAGGTCACCGGCGATATCCGCGGCGGTGAACGGGGTATGGGCCCGGCCCTCCCGGGCGGCCGCCGCGGCGGCGCGGGCATTGAGCTCGTCGATGGCCAACTCGATGCGCAGTCGGGTGCGCTGCTCTTCGGCCGCACGGCCCGGCCGCATATCGGGAACGGCCGACTTGTGCACCTCCTGCGCGTCCTGAACGACCTGGTCCACCAGCTCCCAGGGCAGATCGGTGTCGTTCACCAACTCGTGCACCGTGGCGTCCCGGATGGTCCGGGGCGTGTAGGGGGTGCCGTTGGCGGCGGCTTCCCGGGCCGCGTCGCGGTTGTCCTCGACGAGGAAGCGGTTGATCTCCAGCCACGTCTTCCGCACCTCGGCGTAATCGGCCTTCGCCGCGGTATCCACCGCCTGGATGGCCTCGTTCAGCACCCGCTCGACATCCTCGCGGGGCAGCCCGCTGTACTGCTCCAACTGGTGCCGCAGCAGTTCCTCGAACAGCTTCGGTTCGGAGTCGTTGGCGCGGTCGGTGCCCTCACCCGTGCGCGGCACGCCGGTTTCCGGATCGTAGGAGGTGGCGTGGAAGGTCTCGAAGACACGCTGCCCCTTGGGCGGCCGGTCCGGTGCTTTCGACGCGGGTGCCCAATCGTGGTGCGCGCCACTGAAGTTGAAGAAGTCGGTGGCGGTGCCGACCCTGGCGTCCCGGTAGCGGGCCGTGGTGAGGGCGCGATCCAGAGGGCGGCGCTTCCCGTCCACGGCGGGATTTCGATTGGTCTCGGCCTGGACTGATTCGAAGCCCGCTAGACGCCGTTCCCGGTTCTCGTCCCGCAACTCGCGGAAGTCCTCGAGCCGCTGCGGGGTGTCGGGGATATCGCGGGCGCGATCGCGTGCCCGGTCGGGGTCCAGGTCGAGAACGTCCTCCGGCCGAGTGCCGGGTGCGAAGCCGTCCTCGGTGGCGGCGGTCGTGGTGCCGTCCGGATGATGGGTCTGCCACAGCCCGTCCGGTGGGATGCGGGGCCGCCGGTTGCCGTCGGGACCGATCTCGGCGGTGGCGGTGTAGACGCGGCCCGCGGAGTCGGTCCAGGCCGGTGCCGTGGGCGCGAGCACATCCACACCCAGATGCTCGGCCAGTCGGGTGGCGAAGGTGTTCGAACCGGCGTCACAGCCGATGAGGCGAATGGGAGTGCTTCCGTCCCAACCGGTTCGGCGGAGCAGATCGCCGTACTGTGCGGGTGTGTAGAGGTCGTCGCCGATGCGCGCGTGCCCGTCCGGGGTGATGTGGACGTCGGCGGTGAAGCGATTCGGATCCGGCGGCACCCGGTGGGGCAGGTCGCCGAGGACCGGATCACCGCGATGGTGCGAGACACCGGCGGGAGTCGGCTCGGCGTAGCGCGTGGCGGCGGGCACCGCATCCGCGTAGGTGGATCGGATGTCCTGCGAATTCGCTTGGTCGGCAACCGATTCCGTCGCCTGCGCGCCATCGGGGTCGTAGACGATCACCATGCGGTGGTCGGGACGCGGCGGCACGAACTGCGCCATCTTCCCGGCGTCCAGCGTATTGCTGGCTCCGGCGTCGATGGTGTAGTCGTAGTCGTCGTTGCCCGGGGGCGGGAATTCGGTGCTCTCGGCCACCCGGAACGGGCCGCCGGTGTCGCCGTAGCGGCGCTGAATCGCCTCCCACAGTTTGTCGCCGTCGATGTGCCCGCGGTCGCCGAGCCGGCCGCCGTTCTCGATCGGCTTCTCCGGCTTCATATCCCATTGCAGCTCGATCCTGCCACCGGGCGCGAGTGTGTTCGCCAGTCCGGCGGCCAGCGCGTCGTAGGCGGCATCGGGCAGTTTGGCGCTGACATTGTTGATGTAGATCCGTGCCACGGCGCCGGTGGTACCGTCGCCGAGTACGTGGCCGCTGAACAACAGGTCACCGAACACCATGACGGTGCCCGGTTCGGTGAGCGGTCCCGGGTCGAGAATGCCGAGATTGCGGCGGCGCTGCCCGGCCACGGCGAAATCGGAGGCGAGTTCGGTCTTGATGACCAGACCGGCACCGGATCGGTCGCCGACCGGTGTCATCTCGACGGCGAAGGCGCTGCGGCCGACGCCGACGTCGATGGTGTGCGCACCGGCGACCGCCGCGGGCACGGACGGCCGGGGCTGATGCGGAAGCGGCTGGTTGTCGGGGCCGAACACGTTCTGCGCCAAGGGAAGCCGATGTTGCGGTCGTGGCCGTGACAGGATCTCGACCGCGGCGGCGCCGTCGGCCGGATCGTGCACGATCACGGCGAACTCGAGGTTCAGCCCGTTCTCGGTGGCGCCGCGATTGGCCCGGTCGACCTGCCGGAGGAGGTCGCCGAGCGTGGTCTGCTCACCGTCGACGGTGAGCGCGCCCGTGGCCGGATCGAGGACGCCGGTAATACGGCTCGGACCGATCCCGAAGGCGTCCGCGGCCTCGTGCATGCGGTGGAACGCCGCCGGACCGAGGGCATCGCGGAAGGCGTCGGGCATGGCGTTGTGGAATGTGTCGATGGCCTGGTGCACCGCCTGGGCTCGATCCGGCCCGCTGAAGGTCGGATTGTTGATCGCCTCGTTGATCGGATCGAGTGCGCTCAGCAGCTCCGGCGTCTTCACGGTCTTGCGCGCGGGTGCGGCGGCGGGATCGTTGAAGATGGGGTCGAAGACACGCCGCGCGAGTTCCTCGCGCATTCGCCCGTCGAGCGCGCGCTGCTCCACCCGCACGACATCGTCGACGAAGTCGCCGCCCAGCAGGTGTCGGAGGCGGTCGAGGTGTGCTGTCGGGTCGAGGTCGGTATTCGGCAGGTTCTGGTCGATGGTCGGTCGTGCGCCGAGCACGTCGCGCAATTCGAGGTCGATGCGCCGCGCGAGTTCGGGATGCCGGTCGGTCAGGTGCTGCCGCACGGTGTCGGCGTGCTCCGGATCGTGGAAGCCGAGCTGGTTCACCAGATCGTTCAGATCGGTTCGCAGCCCCGGGAGTTCGCGCGACCGCGCGGGATCGAAGGTCGCGCGGTCGATCTGCGCGGTGAGCACCCGCAGCTCCGCGAAGCGGCCGTCGAGGTGCGGCGTCTGCTGGGACGGGCGATCGGCGATCGGGTCGATGTCGATCACCGGATCCTGCGAGAGCCGGATCTCGGCCAGCTCGTGGGCGACCGCCCGGACGACGTCCTGATCGCGTGTCCGCGGCGAGACGTGCACCTCGTAGCCCGAACCATCGGGGCGGGAGGTGAATTCCGCGACCGCGCCGTCGGTGGTGGGGCCGACGGCGACCGTCACGGTCCGGCCGTCGGGCAGCACGAAGTGGCCCTGGTCCCGGTTCCACGCCATGCCCTCGGGCGTGATCAGGCCCAGATTGTTGCCGATCTCCCCGGACAGGCGCTCGGGCGTCAGGTCGGGCTGGCCCTCGGGGCGTGCGCTGCCGTCGAAGTCGCCGACCCGGCTCGCGGCGCCGTGCTCCGGTGAGCGGTTCGGGCCGCGGGTGCCCTGCGGCGTGGAGTCGGAACCGCTCGGTCCGGGGATCGGCGTCGCGATCGGCACCACCGCTGCGGTGTCGACGGGGGTATCCGGTGAGCTCTGCTCGCGATCGACGGTGGTATCGGCGGACGCGGGCGCGCCGGGTGGTTCGACCCCGGTTCGGCCTGCCTGCATCGGTCCGGTGGTGCCCGGGTACGGAGCGCGATCCGCGCCCGCACGGATCTCCACACCCGCCGACGGCCGATCGGCATCGGCTGTCGCCGGTGCGAATCGGCTTGGCGCACTGCTACCTCCGTCCAACGGAGGCGCGGTCGGGCCGTTGTCCGGGAGTGTGGCCGACGTCGCGTCGGGGGGTGCGGTCGACGTCGCATCCGAGGGTGTGGTCGGGCTCGCGCCGGAGGGTGTGGGCGACGTGGCATCCGAGGGTGTGGTCGGGCTCGCGCCGGAGGGTACGGTCGACGTCGCATCTGAGGGTGCGGTCGGGCTCGCGTCGGAAGGTGTGGGCGACGTCGTGCCCGGGGATGTCGTCGGACTGACGCTCGGGGTCGCGCCCGGGGGTGCGGTCGGACCCGCGTTCGCTGGGGTGACGCGGGTCGCACCGGTCGAGTCTGCCCCGCGCGCGCCGCTACCGGACGGGGAAGATGTGGATGCGGTGGTCGACGTCGGTGCCGACGCGGTGGTGCCGGAGGTGCCCGACGTGCTTCCGGCAAGACCGGTCGGTGCGCCACCGAGGGGTGCGGCCGGACCCGCGCCGACGGGTGCTGTCGATGCCGCCCCCGTGTCGGCCGTCGGGGACGTGGATCCCGCATTCGTCGCGGGCGCGTCGATGGCGGAGCGCTGGCCGGGCTGCGATTTCGAATTGTCCGAGGTATCCGAGCTCGAATGGGGGTCGTCGGACACGCCCGAGGGCTCGGTTCCGTCGCGAGTCGAGTCCTGTTCACTCGTCGCATGATCCGAGTCGGCCTCGGCGCGCTGCGAGTCCTCGCGCCGGTCCGATTCGTCGCGATTCGAGGACGAGTCGGTGTCCGATCTGCCCGGCTCGCCGTCGGACTTGTCCCCAGCCCGCGTGCCGCCGTCCGAGGATTCCGAATCGGCGCGGTCGGACCGGCCACCCGCATCCGCGTCGGCCTCCGAGCTCGGTCGCCCGGTCTGCCCACCGCCGGGGGATTCGCCCCCCGAACTCGAGGTCTGATCGTCGCCGGACCGGGATGCGGAATCGGCGCCGATAGGCGCGGTCTCACTCGACCCGGCCGGGCGCAGGGATGGACCGTCGCCCGATGTGGTGCTACCGGAGTTCGCGCCCACGTTCGGCGTATTGCCGCCGGTGGTGCCGGGATCGCCGTCGGTACCGGTCGGGCTGGTCGTCGTGTCGGTGCCGGGGACCGGCCCAGTGCTGCTGCCATCGCCGATGGTGGAGTCCAGGGGCGCGCCGGAGAAATCGGACTTTCCGCTGAACCCGTAGAGGGCGCTCGGCCCAGCCCCCGACAGCGCACCGCCGGTGAGCGAGCGCGGATCGAAATCCCAGTTGCCGGTGAGGGCACCGCCGCCCAGCCACGCGGCCCCGGCCCCGGCCGTACCGGCGGTGGCGCCGGTGAGAGCGCCGTTCAGCGCACCCTTCCAACCGCCCATATCGGTGGGGAACAGGTGACCCGCACCGAAACCGACGCCGCCGCCCACCCCACCGGCGAAGGCGGAGACGGCGGCATTGATGCCGACCTTGTTCCAGTCGTAGCCGTCGATACTGCCGGTCTGGTTCTGAATGGCCTGCACCAGCAGCTCTTCGCTGACCCCCTGCACGGTCTCGACCAGCGCCTCCTGGCCGATCTCGTAGACCAGTTTGGGGAGAATCCGCTGCAGTACCGGTCTGGTGATGTGCCGGCCCAGGGTGGTCGTGATGCGCAGGGCCAGCCGTTCCGCGAGCTTGCGGAACGTAATGCGAGCCATGGCGAAGATGGTGCCGTGCAGCAGCGGCGCGGCGGGTCCGGCGGCAGCGGCCCAGGCCAGTTCCGCCAGCAGCCAGCCGCCCGCGATATAGAAGCTGAGCTTGGCGGCCTGGAGTTCGTCGCCCATGCCGTCGGCGGCCGCGGCGAGCGAACGGTAGTGCTCGGCGAGTTGCCCGATGGACCCGTGCTCCTCGGACCCCTCACCCTCGCGCAGTGGTTTCAGCCACTCCAGGATCTTGTCGCCGCCGGTACCGTCGGGGTAGGCGTCACCGACACCGCGGACGAGATCGTCCAGATCGTTCAGGAGGGCGTCGACCTCATCCGCGACGGCCTGCAAATCGCGGCCCATCTGCCACATGAGGTCTTCATTGCCGTGCGGCCAGTCCGCTCCGACCAGCCATTCCAGCCACTCCAGCCATGACGGAAACTGAAGTGCCACACATATCCTCGGACGGTGTCGTGTTGATCTCGGCGAGATCGACTGTGCCACAACGGGTAGGTGAACTCAACATGAACACCGTAGTGATAGCCTCCCGACGGAGGAGATGGCATGGGCGAGATTCCGGGAGCACGACAGGAGCTCGACCGCCTGGGTCAGGCCCTGCGTGCGCAGCTCACCGAGCTCGTCGCCCGGCTGACCCCCGAGGCGGCCGATGATCTCTTCATGCCCGCCGAACCCAAGGTTGCCGACTGGCGCGAGCCGGAAGGGTACCGATACTCGGCGATCGTGCGTGGGACGCGCTCGGCGGATCCCGGGAGCGTGCTCGACCGCGCGAGTGACCTGCTGACCGCCGCGGCGTGGCGGGTTTCCGGACCGGAGGATTCCGACGGGCGCGGCGCCATGGTGCTCACGGGCAGCCGTGACGGCATGACGATCGAGATTCGCGTCTGGGCGGACGCTCCCGGCGTGCTGTACAGCGCGCACACTCCCGCCGTCGCGCTCTACACGCCGGAACCACCGGAAGCGCCCGAGCCGGTCCGCACACCGGATACGGTCACACCCGGCTATGTGCTGTGCTACGAATGCGACGGTCTGGGCTGGTGCCCGACCTGCGGTGGGCAGGGCTGGATCACCGGCGCCGACGGTGACCAGCAGCCGTGCCCGGAGTGCCTGCGTCAGCGGGTCTGCCCCATCTGCCGCGGCGCGGGACAGCTGTACATCACCGACCTGCGACCGGAGGAGCGCGCACTCTACGCGGAGCTGCGCGACGAGCCGCAGTAGGCTGCCCGGTGCCTGGTCGTCAGAGGAGGGGAGTGCCCGTGCCGGATGTCTTGCCGTTGGCGCGGACCAATGCCGAGGCACGGCTGTTCCTGGATCTGCAACCCTGCCCGGAATGCGGTGCGGGCAGCTGCGTCTTCCGCAGCGCGGTGGTGACCGTGGACGGCGTGCTGGCCAGCCGCTACACCGGCGACTGCGGACAGTGCGGTGCGCATCGGGTGTACGAATTCCGGCTGCCCGACGTGGTGCTGCCGCCGCCCGCCGATTCGGTGCGATTCGGTGCGGAGGATCCCTCGCAACTGCTGGACCCCGGTGTGTGGCTGTGGTACTCGGATATGTGTGCCCGCCGGGTCCCCGCCGACGGCGCGGAATTGGACGGTCGAGCGCGCCGCACCGCCCGGCACACCCTGGCGACAGCGCTGGCCGCGGTCGACGAGGTGCTGAAATTCCTGCCGCCGAATGAGAACCGGGTGCCCGCAGCGGCCTTCTTCTCCGCGGATGGCCGAGCGGTATACGACCGGGAGCCCGGACGCTTCACCCGAGAACGGCTGACGGCCATCCGCGATCAGTACGCCGCGACGCTGGCCCGCTGGTAGCACAGCCACCGACTACGCGGGCGCGCCACTCGGATACCGCTGATTGGTCGATCGATCACGGGGAACTGGTGGCGGCGTCGGCCGAGAGCGGTCCGCCACCAGTTCCCCGTCGCCGATTCATCCATTCCGCGTGATCGTCACCAGGACCGGTCGGTCGCACCGGGATTTCCTCGGGAACGCCACTCCTCGTATTCCTCGGCATCGGCGTACGTCGGGGCGTCGGCTTCCCGGTCGAGCCGTTCCCGAGCGTCCGGCGGTGCCATGGACGCGTCGGGGATGGCGGGCCGCTGATCTTCCAGGTCGGGCAGTTCCTCGAGCAGTTCCGACAGCTTCGGCATCCTGGCCCGCCGATCCGCCAGCGGCCGCATCAACTCCTCGGTCTTGCGCGCCGCCTCCGCTGCCGCCTTCTGCGCCGCGCTGGTGACCGCCTTGGCGATCTCGGCATACGACAACTCGCCGACATCATCGGCGAACCGGGTAGCGATCACCGCGCCATCGGCATTGACGGTCACGGTGACCCGTCCGCCACCGGCCGTCGCGGCGGCGGTGAGCCTGGCTCGCTCCTGCGCCGCCGCCCCGATGGCCCGCATCTGCTCGGAGAAACCCTCCAGCAGGGTCGCCGCATCACCTTCGCCGTACACGCCCCGCACTCCTACTAGAACCGGCCGGTATTGCGCTGTTCCATCAGCCGCAGATTCTGCGCGGCCTCGGTGAGCCCCTGCACCAGATTCCCGAACGAGCTGGACAGATTATCCGTTCCGGTAGCCATATTCCGACTCCCCGCCACGAACCCCTCATCCCCGTCCGCGAACTTGCTCCCGAACTCGTCATCCCCCCACGCGGCCTGCCCCGCCGACACCGCCGCCCGCGCCCGCCCGGCAATCCCGGACAACCGATCCCGAATATCCCCCGCGATTTCCGCGACCCCGTCGACCCGGTCCGGATCGACCTCAACCCGCTCAGCCATGGGATCCCCTCCGAGGTTCCGGCAGCCGTCCGCTGCGCGCGACAACACAGTGAGATCGACTGTGCCACAGCCGCTTGGTGACCACAATATGAACGGCGGGTGACGCACCGAACGTCCAAGCGGCACTTCTCGGACGGGCAACGCGGCGATCCGACGAATTCGGTGCGAAGCGGGGAACTCTCGGTCCGGGGGACGTTCTGCTGGAGTGGGGCGAAGCGCGGACTGCTGTTAGATTGACGCGGACCGGTCGGCATTCCGGCGGGGATCGAAGGTAGGAAGTCCGGTCGCTGGCACAGCGGCGGACCTAGGGGGAGATGCGGTTGCGGTACCACCGGCTTGCCGCCGTGGCGCTCGCCGCCACGGCCATTGTTTCGGCCGGGTGTTCGGACGGAAGCAAGGATCCGGCCCGGGATTTCGGTCCTTATCCGAGCGAGCGGATCGACGATGACTACGACGACCGTCCCAGCCGGGCGCGCGGGATTCTGGTGGAGTCGCTACGACTCGGTGAGCACCTGGTGTACGCCGATGAGATCGACTCCGCGCTGACGGTGGGTCGAGGGGGCGGGGTCATCGCCAACCACACCGGAGTCGCGAGCATGATCTCGGGGCCGCAGCGCTCCGCCTTGGACGGTTACCCGGTGCTGGGCGCGTTCGGAGCCATTGCCGCTGATCGGGACTACGGTGGCGAGCAGACCGAGACCATGCTCTCGATCTCCCTCATCGCACTGCCCGACGAACAGACTGCGGCGGCCGCGGCAGCCGCCATGGCCAGGGCCGATTTCGAGACCAATGCCGACAACGTGCCGGTCGCGGTAGACGCCTACCCGACGGCGCTGAGCCACTGGCGGCCCGGAGTGCCGACCATCGGCAGCTGGCTGACTTGGAAATCGGTGGTCATCCGCATTTACGCGCGCATACCCGAGCCGAACCTGGAGCGGCTCGTCGAGATGGCGACTCAGGCATACCGCGCGCAGCTCGCGAACCTCGAGAGCTTCACCCCCACCCCGGAGGCCGAGCTGCCCTCGCTGCGACTGGACCCGGACAACCTGTTGCCCCGGCTCGTGAAGACCGGTGATTACATACCCGACGATCGGGACTTCGCGGTCTACAGCCCGCGGACATTCGCGCTGCTGGTCGGCAAACCCACCGAGGCGCTCGCCGCGTACTCGACCCACGGGATCACCGCGATCGGGGTATCGCACAACAAGTTTCTGTTCCGCCTCGCCGACCCGGCGAGAGCGGACGAGGCGGTCGAGTATCTGGCGTCGGGGGACGAGCAATTGGAGTACGTCCCCATGTCCGGTGTCTCCGGCCTCGAGGGTGTGACCTGTTATCGGGCACAGCAGCCGTCCACAATGCAGAAGGAGGCCAGGCGATTCCGCTGCTTGATCGCGCGCGGTGATGCCGTGGCGCGGGTCTTCAGCAACCAGGAGAGCGACGTCCGTCAGCTGGCGGCGGCGCAGTACGCGGCACTGGGAGATGAACGGTGAGCGTCGCCTGCCATTTCGCGGAGGGAATCGCATGAAACCGCTGGGTCCCAAGGACCCGCGCCAGCTGGGGCGCAATCAGCTGATAGCCGTCATCGGACAAGGTGGCATGGGACGGGTGCTGCTCGGCCGCGCGCCGACGGGCAGATTGGTGGCCGTCAAGCAGATCCACCGGCACCTGGCAGGAGATACCGAGTTCCGCGCCCGGTTCGATCGGGAGGTACAGGCGAGTCGCCGGGTCGCCGGTGCGTACACCGCTGCTGTTGTCGACAGCGACACTGGCTCCGAGAGCCCTTGGCTGGCAACCGAGTACATCCCGGGTCCCGCACTCAAGACAGTGGTGGACGAATGCGGGCCGTTCACCCTGGGCGGTCTGCGGCTCCTGGCCACGGGATTGGCCTCGGCCCTGGTGGAGATCCATCGAGCCGGTTTGGTGCACCGCGATCTGAAACCGGCCAACGTGCTGTTGGCGGCGGATGGTCCCCGCGTCATCGACTTCGGCATAGCCCGCGCGCTGGAAGCCGATCAGCAGCTGACCGCGACCGGCTCGGTCATCGGCTCACCCGCCTTCATGTCACCCGAGCAGGCGGAAGGTCGCAGCCTCACCCCGGCCGCCGACGTCTTCTCGGTCGGCGCGATCCTGGCCATGGCGGCACGCGGCAGCAGCCCCTTCTCCGGCACATCCACCCCGCAGATCCTCTACAACGTCATGCATTCCGAGCCCGACACCACCGGTGTCCCGCCGGATATGCGCGCGCTTGTCGAAGCATGTCTGGCCAAGGATCCGGCGCAGCGCCCCACGGCGGAGCAACTGCTCGAGGCCGCCGGCCGGATCGCCGCCGAACCGGCGTGGCCGCCCGCGGTCCGCGAACGGATCGCCGAGCATCAGGCCGATACCGACTGGTGGGTGGAGAAGGCTACCCGGGAAGTTCGTCACCGGGAGCAACTCGCGCAGGTGCGCGGCCGTCGGCGCGGCATGATCCGCGCCGCTGCCGCCGCGGCTGCGGGCCTGCTGGTAGTGGCCGGTACCGCTGCTGCCGCGCAAGATCTGGCACGTCAGCCCGGGCAGGCGGTGCCCATGTCCGAGCCGTCATTGGCGCTGAGCGCGGAGGAATGGAGGCTGCTCGACCGGTGTGCGCTGCTGGAGGAGCCGGTGCTCGGGGCGCTCGGCACACTGGAGGACCAGGCGCCGGACAACCCTGAACTGTGCCAAACTTCCATTACCGATCATGATGGAGGGAAGGTTAACCTTAGCCTGTATTTCGGCTGGCCCTTGTCGGAATCTGCGGCGTCTCCAACCGGCAGCACGGTCGCGTGGATGCCGATCTTCAAGTCGGGACAGGGGGACGCGTGTTATCGCTCGGTTGTCGCGCAGAGCAGCGCACCCGTAGTGATCTCCGTGGATGGCCAGCTGGTGAGCGGAGACGGTTCGTGCGAGGAAATGGCTCAGCGGGCACTGATCGAAATCGTCAAGCGTCTCACCGTCAATCCGCCCTTCCGAAAGCTCCCCGCCGAGTCGGTATTTCGGATTGATCCCTGCGGAGTGATCGATCCGCAGCTTGCTCGTACGAGTGCTGGCGACCCCGGACAGAAGACATCGAATGACCCGCACGAGTGCTGGGTGAGCGGCAGTGACTACTCCCTACAATTCGATCTGCTCGAAGAGGGACGTCCGGATCGAGAGAACCGTCCGTCCGTTCAAATGGGGGACGCGACGGTGTACATCAAGGATCGTGAGCAATACGGCTCCTGTGAACTCGCGTACATGGTGCGCCTGCTCGAGGGGATCGATGCCGAGGTAGCGAAGGTAAACATCGTCAAACGTGACGGTGGGCCGGGAGCGTGCGAGGTCGGCAAGAAGATCATGGCCGCCGTCATACCGAGGCTCTCAACATGAAGCTCCAGCCACTAGCCGACGATGACCCGAACCATATCGGCCGGTACCGGCTGCACGGAGTGCTGGGTTCCGGCGGCATGGGAAGAGTGCTCCTCGGTATGGGGCCGGACGGCCGTTTCGTCGCAATCAAACAGGTGCATGCGCACCTCTTGGACGAGCCGGAGTACCGGTCCAGATTCCGCCGCGAAGTAGCGGCGACAGCACAGGTGTCCGGCGCATTCACGGCCCCCGTCCTGGATTTCGATGTCGATTGCCCGATCCCATGGTTGGCCTCAGTTTTCGTGGCCGGCCTGCCGTTGGACAAAGCCGTCACCCGGTATGGCCCGCTGCCGGTTCCGGCCGTGCGAGTACTTGCGGTCGGGCTTGCATCGGCATTGGAGGCCATTCATCGGACCGGTGTGATCCATCGAGATCTGAAGCCCGCCAATGTGATGCTGGCCGCAGACGGTCCCCGCGTCATCGATTTCGGGATCGCCCAACCGACCGAAATCACGAGCGAACTGACCGAAGCTGGTTCGGTGCTGGGATCACCGGCATACATGTCGCCCGAGCAGGCGCTGTCCCAACAGATCACACCTGCCAGTGACATCTTTTCGCTCGGTTCCCTGCTCGCCATGGCGGCGATCGGAGCCAGCCCGTTCCAAGCCCCTTCGCTGGCCTACACGCTGTTCAATATCGCGCACGCCGAACCCGAACTGGAACGGGTGCCACCGGAACTGCGAACGCTGATCGCGGCCTGCCTACACAAGGATCCTCAGTCTCGGCCCACACCGACGCAGTTACTCGACTACCTCGGGCACTCGGGGAGTCAGGGCCGCCCGTGGCCAGGAGCCGTACACGATGAACTCGACCGTTTAGCAAGGCAACTGACAGAAATCGCTTCGGATCCGGAAGCGACACAGGTTATCCCCGCATCGGGTCGACAGCGTGCCACGGCGCGATCCGCACCCCCGGTAGAGAATCGTCGGCGATCAACGATCGTGCTTACCGCGCTATCAGGGCTGGTCGTTGCGATGGTGGCGGCCACGGTGGGTTGGGCGGGTCGGACCGTCGAAGCGGAAGCTCCGGATATGCTGACCCGGTTCCGCGAAGCCGATACCTGTCGTTGGGTCCAGCAGGCGCTGGGGTCGGACCTTCCTCAACAGGTGGCGGCCGGGTGGCCGGTCAACGTGACCGAGTGGTCTTGGCAGCCGACATCCACATGGGGATGCGGCGCGCAGGATGGTCAGCGGACCCTGTGGGTCGAGCCCGCTATGTCGCTGGATCTCGCTGAATTCGAACCCACGGGTGCCGCGATCGACGGCAAGCCGGTAATGGCATTCGATGGCCAGGGTTTCTGTCGACGCAGTCTTCAGTTGGGTACCGCCGGGCAAGGCTGGGGCATGCGGACCACTTCGTCCGAGGCGGACAACTGTACACTTGTCGAATTCGTGCTCACGCGAATGATGGAGGTCATCGACGCAATCCCGCGCAATCAGAACGCGGACCGATCTCTTGCTGGCGTGGACCCGTGCACCCTGCTGTCGCCCGACGACTTGAATCCACTGATCGGGCCGCTGCCGACCTCCCCCGCCTCGGTTGATGTTCATTCCTGTCTGTGGTCCGGCCGATCGGACATCAGTGTGAAGCTGCGACAGTACGACCCCGAGGACATGTCCGGTCAGTCAGTCGACCTGGGCGATGGACTGTCGGTCGTGGCTCCCTCACAAGAGTCTTCATACGGCTGCACTCGCATCTATGCCTATCGGGAGATAGGGGGCCGCACCGAGATACTGGAGGTACACGCTTCAGGAGGCTACAAGGAGACGGAGATTTCTTGTGCCGCAGCGGAATCCGCTATTCGGCTGGCAGTCGGAAACCTGCCTGCGTAAGCCCCCTCCTACGGCAAGTCGAATTCGCTGCCCGCCAGCGCAGCGGTGAATGCGGCCCACGCTGCGCCGCTGAACCGCAGCGCGGGTCCGGAGGGCTGCTTCGAATCGCGAACGGCGACTTGCTCACTCGCGAGAAACGCGACTTCTACGCATTCCTTACCCATGGAGCTGCGCGTGCTCTTGTGCCAAACAGCCTGAGCTAGATCATTGTTCACGTCATGAACTCCTTCAACCGTTGCCGGAGCAAGGTTCGACTCGCGACGACGTCCAGAGCGGCACGGTGGATAGTCGCCCAGGCCGCGCTGTACTTCTGGACCTGCGACCTGCCCTCAAGGTACAGGTCGCCGGTGAACCCCTCCACGTAGACAACGGTCGGGTCGGCCGCAGTGGACCCGCCGTCAGCGCCGTAGCCCAGGATGACGAAAGGTCCGACGGGGCCGCCGACTGGGAAGCCCGCACTGAACGGGAGGACACGAATGGAGACGTTCGGTGAAGTGCTCAACTCCGCCAGGTGGCGCATCTGAGCAGCCATGGTCACCCTGTCGCCGACCTGAGAATGCACGACTGCTTCGTGAAGCACAGCATCGACCACTACTGGTGACGCCCTTCGGGTGATGATCCGCTGACGCTTCATCCTCAGCTCGATACGCCGGACTTGCTCTTCTTCGGTCGCGTCTGGGAAATAGATCCGATCGAGAGCACGCGCGTACCCGGCGGTTTGCAGCAGTCCGGGCACCAGGTCGGGTCGGTATATCTCGAGGGCGCGAGCTTCGTTCTCCAATTCGATGTACACGTTGAAGCTCTCCGGGATGAGATCTCCGAAGCTGTGCCACCAGGTCTTCTCCGCACCCTGCTTGAACATCCCAGCCATGGCTGCGGTCTCGTCGTCGGTCAAACCCAGACTCCGGCACACGAGTTCGATATCGCGCTGCCGTAGACGGCCGACTTCGCCCCGTTCCAACCTGGACTGGGTGCTGACGCTCCAATCAGCCATCGCCGCGACCTGGCCCTGACTGAGATTCTGTGCCTCGCGTGCTCTGCGCAGGTACCGACCCATCTGCCGATGCGGCAGTGACGGTGTGGGCTTCTCGGTGACCATCGAAACTCCCATTGCGATTGCCGAACTGAGAAGTGCTTGTTCTCAGTCTGGCAATCCACCTGGGATGACACGCCGATCTCCAGAGATTCTCTGTTCGGCATTCTCCGTGCCGTTGTGAGCTGTTGTGCTGGATCCCTACTCACACAACTCTTCTCGACGCTTCAAGGAGTGGCCATGGTTCTCGACTCGTTGCAGGTGCTGCTCATGGTCTACAGCGGTCTGGCGGTCGTGCACGTAACGCTGGTGTCGATGGTCAGACGGCACCGGCCAAGGGATCCAGAGGTGGAGAAGTGGACCGTCGCGGCGATCATCTCCCGCGTGCAGCACGAGGAAGCGGGCGCATCGCGATGAGCACCGCGAAGTTCGAGCATGTGGAGAGCCGTACACACCAGGTGGCCGAAACGCTCTACCCCATCTACGAGTGCCGCGTCGATCCCGGCCCCCTGCCCGCGAACACGCGCAACAGCGCGGCGGTCGCCAGGCTCCTCGAACGCATCCACGGCGACTGCGTCACCGCGTGGTGCCGTCCCAAGCAGCGTGCCCGTGAAGCCCTCGACCCGTTGGTCATGCCGATGCCGGAGTGGCGCTGCCCGATTCCCGCCGCCGAGATCGAGGCGGCTGTCACAGCCGTCGACAAGGCGCGCGCCGCGCTGAAAGCCGCCGAAGCCGCGCACCGAGAGCGGCCATCGGCGAGCACAGACGCGACGAGTGCGGAAGCACTGACTGACGCCTCGCATATCCTCAGCGCCGCGATGAAACGGAGGGATGATCTGTTGCGTCGTGCGTTACCCGAGGACGGCATCATTCCCATCCGCGTGGTCCGGCAGTTCCGTGCATCCGAAGAGCATGTTTCCGCTCTGATCCGTGAGGTGACGGGGGAGCGGTAGGTGCGGTATCGACGGCGAGCCGACCGGAATACACCGTGATACGGTCGGACCCATGGCGACACACCGGGGGCGTTCGCGGGTGATGGGGAACGGAATCAATGACTGATGGTGGAACTCGGTTCGGCGGTCTGAAGTCGCAGGCCGAAAACGGCGGGGGTCAGCTTCTCTTCGACGCGAGTGTCGTCGCGGATATGGTCAATGCCTGCAATGGCGTGCTCGGTCAGCTGCTCGCGCTGCGAACTTTCGCCGACCAGGTGAGTGCGCTGGCGGCATTCGCGGGTCCGCCCGAACTCTTCGAGTCCGGAACCCATCTCGCACAGGCGTACTCCAGTGCCGGTGCCGACCTCGCTGCCTACTTCGAGACTCATATCACGACGCTCGATGACCTGGTCGCAACGTACAAGGCGGCAGGTAAGGCTTTCGCCGGTGCGGAGGACGAATCCGTCAGGGCATTCGAGAGCATTCAGCGCCCACTCGGCGGCAGCTTCACCACACCGCACCCGGCACTGGGCGGCGGGGGCGAGGTCCCCGCTTTCGAGCCCAAGGAACCGGCCGCGACGTCACCGTCCGTCGCGAATGCGATCAGCGCCGAGAACCCCGAGTCGAAGTCCTGGGAAGACCTCTACCAACTGCGCGAGAGCATCGACGCCCCGGCTGTCGCCTATATCGGGTCGGTCTGGGGATTCATCGCCACCGAGTTGAGCGGTGCGGTTCCGGAGCTCCGCACCAAGATTGTCGGTTCGAACGACAAATGGACGGGCGGTTCCGGGGATACCGCGAGATCGGCGGCCAGTTCGTACGCCGACAATCTCGTCGCGTTCGTCGCGAGCATCAAGACGATCGGCGAGGGGCTCGGACACATCTCCGGTTGGCTGCAAGCCTGTAAGAACAGCATGCCGACGGAGGAACACAATCCCGCCTATCGGACGTCCTCCGGTCAGCAGGGACTGGCTGTTCCCGCCGAAGCCGTCCCGGATCGCACCAACGAGTTTCGCGAGAATTACCGCCGGACATACGTGGCGGGAATCGCGGACTACAACTCGGCGACCCCGAAACTACATCCGCCGACGAACCCCGTGAACCCCGCCACGGTGCCGCAGAGCCCGACCGGAGCCGACACGTCTCCGGTCACCGACGGCGGCAGTCCCGCACAGCAGACCCCCACCGCGCCGACGACCGAGGTCGACCCACAGCAGCCGCAGGACCAGGCCCCCGAGCCCAGCCCGGCTACCGATACACCGGCTCCGTCGATCGAAGACCCCGCCCAGCAGTTGACGCAACTGGCACAGGGAGCCCTGCAAATGGCTGGGCAGGTAGCACAGCAGGTGGCGCAAACAGTGCAACAGGCGATCCAGTCCGTGCAGGAACAGATTCAGCAACTCGACGACCGGTCCGACGAGGAAGACCAACTCGAGGAACCGCAACTCGCCCAGGACGATCCCGCGAGCGACACACCGGAATCCGCCGTGCCCACCGGTAGCGGTGGCGGCCCATCGGCCACCCCGCAAACCACTCTCTCGGACAGTCCCACTTCGAATCTCTACCCCCGAGCGAATATCGCGGAAGAGGTATCGACAACAAGGGCCGCGGGCACACCATCGTCGAATTCGCCCTACGCCGCGCCCGGCATGATGCCGATGGGTGCCGCCGGTGCCGCTGGTGCGGGGCAAAGCCAGGAGAAGGAATACAAACGAGCGAGTTTCCTCGAAGACCGCTCACATCTCGCCGAAGCTCTCGGTGAGCTTCCGACCGCAGTGAAGCCGGTCGCCGACACGTGAACCGCAGTTGGCACTTCGGGGATCTGGAATTCGTTGTGCTGTGGGAGAAACTGACCGGAGATTTCCTCCCACACCCCTTCACTTTCACCAGCCGCACGCCACTGTATGACGACTTTCAACGCGAGAAATACGAGACGTCGCTCCGGATGCGAGACGGCGTGGACGCTGCGCTGGTCCGTGCGTTCGAGTCGTTGGCGCACCCCGATATTCGGGTGGCGGTACACAGTTGGGACGCGCAGGATCCGGGGCGAGCGGACGGCTGGATCCGACTCTTGGCCGGACGTCGAGGCGACCGTGGTTGTCTCGTCGCGCAACTGCCCGGCGAGACCCCGCGGCACAGCGGTGGGTTCACGATCATCGAGTGTCATGCCCTGGTGCTGGCGGACGCCGTGGTCGCCGCATTGCCCGAGGTGAATCCTGGCGGGCGGGGCGATATTCCACTGTCGGCGGCAGTCGAGAACCACGACCACTCCTTCGGAATATCGCCGGTAGCCGCGCCGGGTGATGACGCCGAGGAGCACGTCCGCGCATTTCTTCGCGCTCGCCACGATCGGATCGGCATTATAGAGATCATCCAGGGTGAATCGAAATTCGGTCCTCGTGGAATCAGTGCGCACCGTATCGAGTTTCGGGATCTGTCGGACGACGGCCGCTATGCCGTCGGACACTCGGCGCCGTGGACGGCAATGTCGACTGACGCAGCCAGATTGAAGGCGATCATCAACACTCGCATAGCGGATATCGTCCGAACGATCAGGGATGAGCGGTGTTGACGAATACTCTTTGTGTGGAAATCTCGGATCGCCGGATCGGCTGATGTGGTTCCCCACAGTCGGAGGTCCGCCGCTGGCGCGGGTCACCGGTGATGTGATATCTCTACCAATGGTCATATGGGAGGGAGTTCAGCATGGCGGATACGGGGGCGGTGAGTACTGGACCCGGTGAACAGGGGATTCCTACGTTCTCCGCGGCCACGTTCAGCGGCTCGATCAAGGTGCGAACCACTGAGCAGGGCCTGCCCGTGGCCATTCGTGTCAATCCTTCCGAATTGCATCGTGATCCATCACAGCTCGCGGCCGAGGTCTTGCGGCTGTGTCAGCGCAGTGCGGCTCGCGCGGGTGCAGAGCGGCGCAAGCAGTTGGAGGAGGCGGGTGTGAGCGCGGAGACCTTGCAGCTCTCCGGGCTCCCCACCGAGGCCGATGTGGCACGCTTGGAGCTCGTCGAGGAGCAGGAGTACGAGACCGAGCCACAGAGCTGGCTCGGGACCGTGTAGGGGAGGGGTACGTGGTCGGGTCGTGGGATGAGCTGGAGACGCGCGTTCGCCAGCAGATGTATCGGTTCCAGGAGTTCGGGGACGAGCTTGCCGCCGTGCGCGGGCGAGGGACGTCCGAGGACGGTGCGGTGACCGTCGAGGTCGACGGCAATGGCGCGTTGCGGGATTTGAACTTCTCCAGTGAGATTGCGCGGATGTCGCCTGACGAGTTCGAGCGCGCCGTCGTGGACACGGCGAATGCGGCGGCGCGGAACGCGTTCACGAAGCGGGCGGAGCTTATGACTCGCTTCAACGAGGAGTTCGCTGGTTAGCCGCCAGGTTAAGCGGACCTTTTGAAATTGTTAACCAACTGGCGCAACCATTTTCGTGCCAGTACTCTTCACCCAAGATCGATCGTCAGGGAGGGAACACAATGGGCGACCTGGTGAAGGCCGAGTTCGCGGAGATCACAGCTTTCGGTAGCACCGAGGCCGCGACGGCGGCGCAGGTCGCCGGTGCGGCCGCGGCCGATTCGGCGGCGGCACTGGCATCGGCGGTACCGGTGTTCGGGCTGATCGGTCAGGACTTCCTCATCGCCTTCGCGCAGGCGCAGGCCAACTATCTGCTGTCGACGGCCGAGATCGCCGCCGTGCACGGACAGACCGCGGCCGCCGCGTACTCGGGCGTCGCGCTGTACGAGAGCACCGAACTCGCGTCGGCGATCAGCTTCGCAGTCAACTCGCTGTGAGTGACGCCACGCTGAACCCGACGGTGCTGGACGTACTGCGTACCAGCCCCGTGGGTTCGATGCTGGATCGTCCGGTCGCCGATGTGCTGCGCGATCTGGGTATTCCCCAGCTGCCGCAGCTTCCACAGTTGCCGGCCATGCCGGAGATCACCCTGCCGTCCATTGATCCGACGGTGCTGATCCAGCCCGTGGTGGAGCTGCTGTCGGGCTTCGGCAGCGGCAGTCTGGGCGGCGGCGGATTCGATCCCACCGATCTGTTCTCGCTGGTCACCAATGCACTGGGCAGCGCGAACGATACGACCATGCAGGCGCTGAACCAGGTCTCGGCCGGGTGGCAGAGCGAGGCGGCGGTCAAGGCCAAGCAGAAGAGCCTGAGCGTCGTCGACGACACGGGGCGGGTGCAGGCGCAGGGCTTTCAGCAGAAGGCCATTCTGCTCGATGCCGAGCGGGTCGTCGCCCAGGGATACGCGGAGCTCAGCGGTGTCATCGCGAAATTCGTCGCCGAGGTGATCGCCGGTGCGCCGTTCTTCGTGACGCCGCCGGGTTTCCCGGTGCTGCTCGGCTTGGCGTCCCAGGTCGTCGGCGAGGCGACCATCATCGCCGCCAAGACCCGTGGCGAGCTGAGTGTCAAGACCGCCCAGATCGTCGGCGCGGGAATGAAGATTCCGGTCACCGGAGCGCCCACCGTCGCCGATGCGGTGCAGCTGGCGAACATGGTCGCGCAGTCGGTGCAGCCGCTGGCGCAGCCCGCCGCGCAACTCGCGACCAAGGTCGCCGAGAAGGGCGGCGAGGTGGTCAGCAGCGGTGCGCAGGTGATCAGCAAGGCGACCGATACCGGTCAGCAGCTGCTCAGCGGGCTGACGCCGACGACAACGCCGACCAACCCGTCCAAGACCACCGACAGTCCCACCACGGATGGGCTGGGCGATGACCCGACCGGCAAGATCGACGGCGATGGATCGACTCCCGGCGGCTCCATCATCGGTGGTGGCGGCGTGCCCATGAGCCCGACATCGCCCAGCAACACCCCGTTGACCAGGACATCGTTCGGGGAGCCGACCGGATCCGGCGCTCCGGCTCGCACCTCCACGGGCACCACGACACAGACCGGCCGCATGTCGACCTCTCCGATGATGTCCGGCATGGGTGGCGGCGCGGGTGCGGCGAATCGTGCCGGTGCCGCCGACGAGACCGCTTCGAACGACCGCTCCAACCTCGTCACCGGCGTGAACGGCGACGAAGTGGTCGGCGTCGTCGAAGGCGTATCCACTCCCGTGATCGGTGGCGTGGCCCCGATCGAAGAGCCGCCGGACAAAGCACTAACCCTCTGAAACGCCAAGGGCAACAGGAGAAACCACCATGGCTACCACCGAATTCGCCGGCCTTCGTTTCGATCCCGAATCAGCTCTGCTCGCCGCCGCCCAGCTCGACGCCCTCGCGGACCGCCTCGCCGGGGGTGTGCGGGACGAACAGCCCAAGCTCACCCTGGTTTCCGCCGGTTCCGACGAGGTCTCGGTGCGTGCGACGCAGACCCTCAACGCGGTCGCCGCGTCGTTCCAGCAGAGCGCCGACAACGGCGTGAGCGAGCTGCGCCGGCTCGCCACCGCACTGCGCGCGCAGACCACCAACTTCGGACAGGTCGAGAGCCAGAGCGCGCTCGGCTTCGCCGTCTGATCGGAACCGCCGCCGATGCTGGAACCACAGAACCCCGGCTTCACCGGGACGGTTTGGGAAGCCAGGCCGCCGGAGCAGCTGGCCCGAGACCTGGTGACGGGTGCGGGCGCGGTGCCCGCGGCCGAGGCCGGTCTCGCGTGGGCGCGGTTGGGCGCGAGCTTCGCGGCGGCGGCCGTCGAGTACGACCGGATCCTCACGACGCTCGGCACGGCGTGGGAATCCAGTAACAGCGGACCCGCCATCGAGCGGTTCCGCATGTTGCGAGACTGGTTGACATCCTCGGCGGCGGCCGCCGCCGGCAATGCCACGCAGGCCGAATCACATGCTGTCGCTTACGAGATCGCGCGCCTGGCCATGCCCGACGCGCAGGAGACGGAAGCGCTGCGCGACCTGCAGAAGCTGATGGAACAGGTCGGTACCGCGCTCGGAGCGCCGATGCTCGCCAAGATCTCACAGGTCGAAGGTGATGCCGACGCGGCGAAAGCCGTTGCGGCGCGGGTCATGCGCACCTACGAGGCCGCGACCGAGACGCTGGCGACCCCGTGGGAGCACGAGGCCCCGCCTGTCGTTGTGCCCGAGGTGGCCGCGAGCGGTACGGAACCCGGAGCGACGGACCCGAGCCAGTCGACTGCGCAGTCGCCCGGCGCTGTCCCGGCATATCCCATCGCTCCGATCAGCATCGCACCCGTGAAGACCGACTACCGCGGTCGAACCACCACCCCGGTCACGGTCACCCAGTCCGAGCGGACGCAGGTACAGCCGGTTTCGACGATCCAGCACAGCACGGCCATGCCGCTGGCTCCGGCCGCGATGGCGGCGGGTGCCGGGCAGTCCGAAGAGGAACACACCACACGTTCGGATCTGGCGGGGATGCCGACCGGCGACACCGAACTCGGTTTGAACGCCGGGGTACAGGTCGCCCCGGCGGTGCTCGGCGGCCTGGACCCGAACGCGCAGCGGGCGGTTCCGGATATCGCGTTCAACGCCGGCAGTGCCGGTGTGGAGAACGCCAAGCCCACCGAGTCGGTCAGCGGTGAGGAGGCGTCGTCATGACGACTCTCACCAATGACGGCGTGATCGCGCTCGCCGGGCACCTCGGTGTGCAAACCCTGCCGCTCGTGCTTTCGATTGGGCCGCAACAGGAATCACATCGTGACTGGGCTCTCGCTCAGGAGCGGGCCCGGGCCGAACTGATCTCCGGCCGGGTGATCGACGGGCGCGGCGATGTCGAACCCGACATGGCGGAAGCCATGTTCGTCCTCGCCCAACCCGAACGGGAGTTGGCCGTGCGGGTCTTCTCCGAGGACGGGCAGACACGAGTGTGCGTGGCTCGCCGCGGTGCGAGCCAGGCGGTCGCCGTGCGACGCGGCGACAGCCTCTCACTCCGGACGCTGTGGTCCGACGGCTCCGCCGAGTCACTGGCGCGCCCGATCATTGAGGCGCTCGGCGGATGCCCTCCTGCGGACGTGGTCAACCTCAGCGCGCCCTCCGCCGAACTTCACGAACGCTTCGATGCCGCAACGACATCGGAGGACTATGCGGGTGCTGTCTTCCGCTACGGCCTGGAAGAGACCGAAGCCACCGCCTACGGTCTCGCACTCGCATCCTGCAAGGCTTACGCCGAGGTGGTGGCCTATGCCCACGCCGACGGCGTGACAGACCGATCGCCGGGAGCGGCCGTGGTGTACGACACCGCGCGTGGCCGCATCGTGTCCGCCCCCGGGGTCGCCCCGGACCAGCAGATCTGGTCCACGCTGACACCAGGCACCGATCACCGGATCGCGCAAGCGATTTCGGGTCTGTTCGACTGGCTGCCTGGGGGGAGGTGGCTGTCGTAATCCAGATGTGAACAGACAGTTGACCCATGCAGAGATGGGTGATGTGGTGCCACATCACCTGGCGTTCCTCGGAATACACAGAGATTGAGGTACATACGATGGTTGCAACAGATGCGGTAGCAGTCCAGAACGCGAAGGACGAGGTTGCTACGGTTGTCGACCGGATCCAGACGATTCTCGCCGCCGTGCAGGACCTGGTGCAGGAGGGCAGGACCGGGTTCAAGGGCGCGGCAGCCGCTGCGTACGAGAAGGCCGCGAATGAATGGGATCAGGAAGGCCTTCGTCTGAAGGGCGTGCTGATGAAGCTCGAGGCGCAGGTTGGTGAAGGCCAGACCCAGTACAACAACATGGAGCTGGAAAACGAAGAAGGTTTTGCAGCTGTTACCGGCGGTCTGACGAATTTGGCGTGAGAACCGAGTTCTCCGCAACCATATAAGTAAGCAGAAGGAGCGAAAATGTCGGATATCACCGTATACGACAAAGCGACTATCACCAACATGTACAACGAGCTGCACCGGCTTTACGGTCAGCTGTCGCAGGCTGGTGTCGACGACATGCAGGCCGCGTCCGAGAAGCTGCGGTTGGCATGGTCGGACGACAAGGGCAATATCAATGCGGCGTACACGTCCGGTTATGAGCCGGTGAAGAACGCGTGGGACGCCGAGTTCGCCGACACCCTGAGTGTCCTGAACAAGATCGCGGTCGCGCTCGAAACCGCGATGGGCAATGCCTTCGGTGCCGACGCGAGGATCGCGGACGGCTTCGGCGCGATCTGAATCGAGTTGAGCGCTCACACATGGCACCCCTCTTCGGAGGGGTGCCATGTCACTGTGTCCCGCCGCGGGCCTACTATCGTTGCCCCGAGGACCTGGCCGCCCTGCTCGTTGGCCTGATGGAGGATTCGTGCCAGCACAGTTGACCACCCGTGCCCAAGTCAACGGGTACCGTTTTCTTCTTCGTCGGCTCGATCATGCCCTGATCCGCCGCGACGTGCGGATGTTGCATGATCCGATGCGGGCGCAGTTCCGTTCCCTGGTGGTCGGTGCGGTGCTGGCATTGTTGGTTGTCGCCGGTGCGGTGATCATGTCGTTCATTCGTCCCCAGGGGTCGATCGGGGACGCGAATATCGTGATGGGCAAGGAAAGTGGCGCGTTGTATGTCGTCGTTCCGGATGAGAACGACGAGAATGCCAAGACTTTGCATCCGGTGCTGAATCTGGCTTCGGCGCGACTGATTATGGGAAGCAACGAGTCTCCCACGTCGGTCAAGGACAACAAGCTCAATTCGCTGCCACGTGGGCCGCTGCTCGGGATACCCGGCGCGCCCGCGGCGCTGCCCGGTTCCGGTCAAGGTGACCGGTCGCAGTGGACGCTGTGCGACACGGTTCAGCTGTCCGCGTCCGGTGGCGCTGCCGCCTCCCAGGGTGCGACGACCACCGCGATCGCCGGGAAACTGGAGCTGAGCGACCGGATGAACAATGTCGCCGACAATGGTGCGCTGCTGGTGCGGGCGGGCGACAAGACCTATCTGATCTACGACGGCAAACGCGCGGAAATCGATACGGCGAATGCGGTTATGCAGCGATCGCTGCGGTTGGCCGATCAACAGCCGCGGCCGATTACCGCGGGCCTGCTCGGTGCGGCGACCGAGGTTCCGTCCTTGACGCCGCCGGTGATCGAGCGCGGCGGTGAGCCCGGACCCGGACGGCTCGCTGATATCCCGATCGGTGGCGTCATCCGGGTCACCGGACTCAGCGATGCCGACGCATCCGACCTGTACGTCGTGCTCCAGGACGGTGTGCAGCGCATTTCCGAGTTCACCGCCCAGGTGATCCGGAATACCGATTCTCGCGGGATGAGCGATATCCCGTCGATACCGCCGGACATGCTCAGCGGAATCAATACGGTGCACACACTCCCGGTCGACGACTTCCCCGAGGACACCCCGACCGTGATCGCGGCCGAGGACCATCCGGTCGCCTGCATCACGTGGTCGAAGTCGGGTGGCGCCGGGCTGCTGCAAGCCGATGCGACCGAAGGCCCTGCCGACCGCGCGACGGTCACGCTGCTTTCGGGGACGCGGCTGCCGCTCTCGGATTCGGCGAAGCCGGTGGCCTTGGCGACGTCCGATGGCACCGGTGATCGCATCGACAGTGTCTATATCCCGCCGACCACAGGGGAATTCGTGCGGGTCACCGGAGTCGAGCCGGGCAGCCAGCGGCGAGACAGCCTGTTCTACGTCGCGGACAACGGGATCCGCTACGGTGTGCCCGATCTCGATACCGCGTCCGTACTCGGCCTCGGCAATACTCCGAATCTCGCACCGTGGGCCATCATCGGCCAACTCGTGCCCGGACCCACCCTGAGCAAACAGGACGCCCTGGTCAGTCACGATTCCGTGTCGGCAAGCGGCTGACCGCGCAACTCGAAAGTACGTCTGGACAGCGTCCGCGAAGTTAGCGGATCGAAATGGGGGGATCGTGCGATTCCGGATTCACCGTGCTGCGGCGGTTGGTGTCATCGCCGCATTGTCCGGCGTTGTCGCCGGATGCGGGGGCACTGCGGGTGCGCCGCCGGGAACGGTTTCGACTACGGATTTCGGAACGTACTCCGCGCAACCTCCCGAAGGCGATTTCGACGTCCGTCCGGACCGGGCGCGCGGAATGCTCGTGGAGTCACTGCGATTGGGCGAGCACATCGTGTTCGGCAGTGAGATCGCCCCTGAAGTCGCGGTGCAGCGCTACGCTGCGGTGACCCTCGGAGAGCGTGGGGCGTGGTCGGGAATCCAGACGCACCAGGTGGTCGCGGCCCAGCCGTTCAACCCGTACGCGGGCTTCACGGCGGAGGCGGCGGACTCACCCTATCTCGGCGAGCATTCGAAGCAGCCGCTGGTGAGCGTCACCCTCATGGCGTTTCCGGACGAACAGTCGGCCGGCGCGGCCGCGGGAGCCATGGCCGCCGCCGATTTCGGACTGAACGCCTCCAATACCCCGGTAACCCTGCCCGACTATCCCGCGGCACTGACGCACTGGATTCCCTCATACGCCAATGTCGGCAGTTGGATGGCGGTCGGATCGGTTGTCGTCCATGTCATCGCCCAGCTTCAGGAACCTCGACTCGACCAACTCACCGCTCTGTTGACCAAGACCTATCGCGAACAGGCACGGCGGTTGGAAGGGTACGCGGCCGTAGCACCCGACGGGCTCGATGCCCTGCCGATGGATCCCGACGGACTGCTGACCCGACTGGTCGGCACCGGTGACAATCTCCCGGACGCGCGCGATTTCGCGGTTTACGGTCTGCGCACTTATGCCGTGCTTTCCAGTCAGGATCCCGCCGACCTGGTGCGCGAGTTCGAGCAACGGGGGGTTACGTCGATCGCGGTGTCGGACAACAAGTATCTGTACGCCCTGACAGATCCCGGGGCCGCCGTGAACTTCGCGGGCTACCTGTCCGAGACACCGACCGTTTCGGAATACGAACGGATGGACGGCGTTTCGGGTACGGACGAGATCAACTGTTTCCAGGCCAGCGTGCCGAATCCGACGGAGGCGCAGGCGCGTCGCTTTCGCTGCGTCATCCCGCATCGGAATGTCGTAGCCGAGGTTTTCAGCGATCGAGAGTCCGATGTCCGCCAGTTGGCAGCCGCCCAATACGCCCTGCTGAAAGACGGCGAATGAGGGCCATCACAAGACGGCCCCGATACCGCGGGGGCACGGAGGTAGACGGATGAAAGGGCTGGGTTCCAACGACCCGCGCCAGCTCGGACGAAATCGCATCGTGGCCGTGATCGGCCAGGGCGGCATGGGCCGGGTACTCCTCGGCCAGTCCGTGTCCGGGCGGCTGGTGGCGGTCAAGCAAGTGCACCGTCACCTCTCGAAGAACGCCGAGTTCCGGGAACGGTTTCGTCGGGAGGTGGCGGCGAGCCAGCAGGTGACCGGTGCGTACACCGCCGCCGTGGTGGACAGTGACACCGAATCGGCTACACCGTGGCTCGCGACCGAGTACATCCCCGGTCCGTCCCTGAAGACGGTGATCGAAGCAACCGGCCCCATGTCGCTGGGCGGATTGCGTTTGCTGGCAGCGGGTTTGGCCTCGGCGTTGATCGAGATACACCGGGCGGGGCTGGTGCACCGGGACCTCAAGCCCGCGAATGTGCTCCTGGCCGCGGACGGGCCACGCGTGATCGACTTCGGTATCGCCCGGGCGATGGAGGGCGACGCGGAGCTCACCGCGACCGGATCCGTCGTCGGCTCACCCGCGTACATGTCCCCGGAGCAGGCACAGGGCCAGCCGTTGACATCGGCCGCCGACGTCTTCTCGGTGGGAGCCATTCTGGTCATGGCCGCCACCGGCGCGGGACCCTTCGCCGGAACCGCGACCCCTCAGGTTCTCTACAACGTCATACACGCCACGCCCGAGACATCTCGGGTGCCCGAGCCGCTGCGCGCCATCGTGGAACGCTGCCTGTCGAAGGATCCCGGGCAGCGTCCGACACCGGAACAGTTGTTGGAAGCCGCCGGTTCGATCGCGGCCGAGCCCGTGTGGTCCGGGGCGGTCCAGGACGCCATCTCGGAGCACCGTTCCGACTCGGACTGGTGGGTCGAAACCACCGCCAAACATGCTCGATACGAATCCCAGCTGGCCGGTTTGAAGGAGCGGCGGCGGCGCACCGTTCGATTCGCCGGTGCGGCGCTCGGTGCGCTGCTGTTGTTCACCGCCACCGCCTATGCCGGACATCGGTGGGCCGAGCAGCCGGGGCACGCGGCGCCCGCCAGCGATCTCGCGATGACACTCACCGGCGAGCAGTGGCGAACCATCGACCCCTGCGCGCTGCTGGAGGGCTCGCTGCGGGATGAATTCGGAGCCCGCACGGGTGATTCCTCGACCAACTCCGCGGGGCAATGCCGCGCCGAGTTCACCGACTCCGCCGGAACCGAACGAACCTTCGACGTGGCGATCGGCGTCGGCATCGCGACGAGCCGAAATCGAATGCGGCCCACTGGAGCAGTGGCCGGCTGGATGCCGATCTACGGTCTGCTCGACCAGGGAGCATCGTGTGACCGGTGGGTCATTTCGCAGGGACGGCCGAGTGTCGCGGTCAGATTCACCGCGCGGGAGTCCGGCAGCGGGGCCGACGGATGTCCGGCGGCCGAACGCGGAATACAAGCGGTGGTGACCCGGCTGGCGGTCAATCCGCCACGACTTGCCCTGCCCGCGGGGACTATTCGGACACTCGATCCCTGCGATCTGGTCGATCGGCCGAAGGTGACGGAGCTGACCGGGAACTCCGTTCGGCAGCGCAGCGCTCCGACCAATTGCTACTGGTCCGGCGACGACTACTACGTGTCGCTCGAGCTGACCGAGGGCGCCCGGCCGGATCGTACCGGCGGCAGCCGCAGCACCGAACCGAGGCGGATCGATGGTGAAACGGTCTATGTCGATGACATTCAGGCAGCGCACGGTACCGCGAAATGTGAGCTGACCTATCTGGCTCGCCCCACTCGCGACGATAGGGCCGAGATAGTGAAAATCACCATCGGCAGTTGGCATTCGGCTCCCGATACCTGCGATCGGGCTGCGCGCATGTTCTCCACGGTGCTTCCCCGGCTCACGACATGAAGATCCAGCCGCTCCAGGCCGATGACCCTCAGCATGTCGGTCGGTATCGGATCCTCGGTGAACTCGGCGCCGGTGGCATGGGCCGGGTGCTGCTCGGCGTCGGCGCCGACGGACGGCTGGTCGCGATCAAGCAGGTACATCCGCATCTGCTCGACGAGGCGGAGTACCGCGCCCGCTTCCGACGAGAGGTCGCCGCCACCACCAGGGTGTCGGGCGCCTTCACCGCGCCGGTGATCGACTTCGACATCGATTCGGACGTACCGTGGCTGGCCTCGGTATTCGTCATCGGAATGCCCCTGGACAAAGCCGTGTCCCAGTACGGGCCGCTGCCCCCGTCGGCGGTACGCAGGCTGGCGGTCGGACTGGCGGCGGCATTGCATGCCATCCATCAGGCTGGTCTCGTTCATCGGGATCTCAAGCCCGCGAACGTATTGCTCGCCGACGACGGTCCACGTGTCATCGATTTCGGCATCGCGTCCATGAGCGAGAATCCGGGTGGACTCACCGAGACCGGCTCGGTGCTCGGTTCTCCCGCGTACATGTCACCGGAACAGACACTGGCGCAACGTCTTACACCCGCCAGTGACGTGTTCTCGCTTGGTTCGGTGCTGATGGCGGCGGCGACCGGATCCAGTCCCTTCGAGGCCGCTTCCTTGGCCTACACGCTGTTCAATATCGCCCACACCCAACCCGACCTGGAGGCGCTGCCGTCGGAACTTCGCGACCTCATCGAACCTTGTCTGCGCAAGGACCCGGCCGCACGTCCGACACCGGCACAGATCCTGGACTACCTGGGCCAGCCGGTACAGCACGAGCTGCCGTGGCCGGAACCGGTCCACCACGAAATCGAGCGACGGCGTACGGAATTGGCCGCCTTGGCGGCCGACCCCGATGCCACCTCCGTACTGCCCGGCATCCGCCGGGTGCGCGACCGCAGCGAGCAGCCATACCCGACGCGCAGGCGGAGCGGACGCGTCGGGACGGCAATCGCCATCGCGGTGGTACTGGCCGTCGCGATGGCGGTCACCGCCACCGCGGCATGGGTGCGGTCAGGTGACACCGCACCGCAGCCGGCGGCCAGGGAACTGACGTTGCCTCAGGTACGCGAGGCGGATACCTGCTCGTGGTTGAAAGAGGCGTTGGGAGCGTCGGTTCCAGCCGATCTCGCCCAGAACGCGCCCGCTGAGGTTTCCGCCTGGCAATTGGTCCCCTTCTCCCAATGGGGCTGTCATTCGGCGGTTCGTCTGGGCGACCGCCAGCTGATCTTCAGTGCGGGGGACATAGTGCACCGCTCGGAGAGGACAGACGTCGAGGTCCCCGCGGGTTCCTTCGCGGCAGGTCAGCCGATCGTGGGCGATTCCGACAGGTACGGCTGTGAACGCTCGGTCAGAGTCTCCGACAGCACTACATGGGGTTTGACCGTGAATGGCGGTGCCGAATCCTGCGACCTGCTCGAGCACATCCTGCTGCGGGTACTGGCGGTCGAGGAGGTTCCGCGGCTGGCGGACGTCGCGGGTTCGCTGGCATCGGTCGATCCGTGCGGCCTCGCCGACCCGGCATCGCTGCTCCCGCTCATCGGTCCGGTTCCGGATATCCCGTCCGTGGCCTCGGCACGTTCCTGCGAATGGCAGGGTTCGGAATCCGTCGTGATCACGACCAGCCGCAGCACTGACCTGGATGACGCTCCGGTGATCGAGCTCGGGGACGGGCGGCAGCTGCTCGCGCCGACTTCGACCGTGGATGCGATATGCGACCGCACGTACGTATTCCGACAGTTTGGTGCGGACTCCGAGGTCGTGAACGTAAGGGTGCATGGTGGTGCGGGCATGAACGAACAGATCTGCGCCACAGCGGAATCCGTGGCTCGAACGGCTATCGACAGACTGCCGCGGCAACCTGGATGATGCCGGGAGCTGTCCCGCACGGGGTGGCGGGCCACAGAAGGGAACCGGATGAGCAAGGATTGGTTGTTCGCTCTCATCCCGCTCGGACTGGGATCGGTGTTCTTCGCCGTCGGCGTCAACTTCGTGCTGCGGACCCACGCATTGCGCCGGAACGGGGCGAAGGCGTATGGGGAAGTGGTGCGGTTGGCGACGAGTTCGGGTAACAACGGGACGCTCTACCATCCGGTGGTTCGGTGGGTGGCGGCCGATGGGCGGGTCGTGGAGCGGGCGGCGCCGATCGGCAAGACGTGGATCGTCAATTTCCGGCCCGGGCGGCAGGTGCTGGTGCACTACGATCCGGCCGATCCCGACCGGATGGCCATCGACGGCTACAGCGGCGGTTCGGAGTGGCTGTTCTGCCTGCTCGGCGCGCTGCTGATCATCGGGACCGCTGGGGTTATCGTCGTGTTCGGGCTCTGATCGGCCCCCGTCGCGCGTGGTCTAGCGCCGCACCGGCATCGCGCCGATCAGCTGCTGTTCCGTCGGGGTCGTCACCAGCTGTGCCGTGGTGCGGGTCGCCGGGGTGTGCACCGTGACCGTCTGCGGTTCGTTCGGGTGCTGGACGATGGTGACGTCCGCGTTCGGCTGGTAGTGCTCGGGGATGCGGTCGAGCACGGTGATCACCGAGGCCGAGCCCGGGGGAGTGCTGGCGGGGACGCCGTCGAAGACGATGACGGTGGCCGCCGGGTGGGGGGCGTTGGGATTCATGATCTGGTGGCGGGTGCTGTGCGTGACCGAGGACGCCAGGGAAAGGGCGTGGGGGGCAGCCACATTGGCGATCATGCCCTGCCAGGCGGCGGGGCGGGAGGTGTGCACCACCGCGCCCGCGCCGAGGGCGATGGCGCGCAGGATGGTCTGCTGGGCCAGGTGCAGGCTGGCGATGATGTCGATGCGGCGGGAGCCGGAGCCGATCAGCGGGACGGCGACACCGCTGCCGGAGGCGTCGGCGCCGATGAGCTGACCGCAGCCCGCGGTGGGGATGGCGATGCCGGACAGGGCAGTGACCGGACCGCGGTAGCCCTTCACCCGGGCGTTCTGGGAATCGAAGGCCAGCGTGTCCACCAGCGCCCATAGTTGGCGCCGGGGGAGTTCGTGCAGGCCGTCCACCGGCGGGACCTCGGGCTCGTGGCGGGTGTCGTAGCGGACGCGGGCATCCACCTCGATGGTGGTGGCCTTGGTGCCGGGGCGGGCGGTGGGGTCGGTGACGGGCCGCAGGCGGACGGTCACCGTGGTGGCGAGACTGCGGACCGCCCAGATCTTGGCGAGACCGTCGGAGGTGAACAGGTCGCGACCGATGCTGTAGGTGGTTAGGTGAATACCTTCGTGGGCTAGCGATTTCGGCGTCTCGGTGAATTCGCCCACCGGAATGCCGCGGGTGATCTCGCGGATGGCGGCGGTCATCTCGGAGCTGGTGAGCACCGATGCGGTGATGCCGCGGGCGGCGAGGCGGTTGGCGACGCGGCGGGTGGCGGTGATGGCGGAGCGCAGGGCTCCCTCGGAGCCGCCGCCGCGGTTCTGTACCGCCTTGGCATTGGCCAACGGGTTGAACCGCAGCATGATCCAGACGGTGCGATGCGCGATGGCGGGCAGCGGGCCGAGGATCTCGTCGTACATGCGCCCCAGATGTGCGACGCTCGCGGCGTAGCCGGAGAGCACGGCGTCGGTGCCGGCCGTGCGGGTGCCGGTGCTGACCACATCGGCGGAATCCAACTCGACATCGTATTGCCGCAGGCAGTCGGCGATCTCGGTCAGCGGCAGCACCTGATCGGTGCTCAGCGAACCACGACGGAGCAGGGTGAGGGTGTCCGGCGGCGGGTCGATGCGGAGCATCGTGGTGACGAGCGTGCCGTCCCAGCGCATGCCGTAGCTGCCGCCCTCGGGGAGCGGCAGGTCGGTGAGCGACTCCTCGTCCTCGGTGGCGCGGCGGCGGGACTGCCGCCAGCGGTAGGCGACCCAGCTGCCAAGCCGCAGCCCCAACGGAGTGCCGCCGACCGGTGCCAGTCCGATGAGCGCGGGGACGGCGGTGGCGATGGCCGTACCCCACCACGGCGCGTCGAACGCGATGGCGATCAGGGACGCGGCCACGGCGAGCAGCGCGACGGGAATCACCAGTCGCAGCGGCAGATTCCGGAACAGCCACATCTCGTCCGAATGTAGCTGCGGGGGCTGAGGTTCCGGTGCGCGATGGTGGCGGCCCGATCCGGCGGAACGGGAGTCACGTTGCGGCGCGGGCGAATCCGGCCGCGGCGGCTGATCCGGCCGGCGCGGAGGACGGTCCTGCGCGTGTCGGGCCGGGTCGCGCTGCTCGTGCTGGGGCGCACCGAACTGCTCATGCTGGGGTGCTCCACGCCGCTCATGCCGGGGCGGTCCACCCCCGGGGCGGGGTATGCGAGCGGTGCGCTCCATCGCATTCGCCTGGTCGTTCACCGAGCCGTTCACAGCCCACCCCCGAAATGCCTTGTGTACAGCCGAGATCCGTCCCCGGCAGCGTCTGTCGTTGTGCCCACCCTGTCCCCGACGATCAGGCCGTGGCCGACGCCAGGCCGAGCGAGGTGAGAACGGTCGTGAGCGCCGCCTTCATATCGGGAGCTTCGATCCGCATCAGGACCGTTTCGTCGACCGCGCTCAGGTCGAGCGAATCGTCGTTGGCGAGCCGGAATTCCCGCTCCTCCTCGGCGGCCTCGATCAGGTTGCGGATGAACCGGCCGTTACCGGCCAGGTCCACGCCTCGACGCGGCTGGCCGCTCTGATCGGTGCTCTCCATCTCGTAGAGCCGCTGACAGGTCTGCACCAGCAGCTCCAGCGCGCCCTCCGACAGCTCCGAATCCCGTTTGCCGGCGATGACCTGACCGATCTGGCCCAGCTCCGGCGCGGTGTAGGACGGGAACTGCAGGCGCTTGGCGAAGCGGGAGGCCAGACCGTCGTTGGCGGCCAGGAAGCGATCGATCTCGCCGTCGTATCCGGCGATGATCACCACGAGGCGGTCGCGGTCGTTCTCCATACGCGCCAGCAGCGTGTCCACGGCTTCGCGGCCGAAGGCGTCACCGCCGGAGAGGCCGGTCTGGATCAGCGTGTACGCCTCGTCGATGAAGAGCACGCCGTCCAGGGCGCTGTCGATGAGCGCCTCGGACTTGATGGCCGTGGAGCCGAGGTGCTGGCCCACGAAATCGGAGCGCTTGGCCTCCACCACCTTGTCGGTCTTGAGGATGCCGAGTCCGCAATAGATCTTGGCGACCACCCGGGCGATCGTGGTCTTACCGGTACCGGGTGGGCCGGTGAAGGCCAGGTGCTGGCCGCGCGCCGAACTCGACAGCCCCTTCTCGGCGCGGATCTTGGCCAGCTGCGCACTCGATTGCAGCTTGGCCACCTGTGTCTTCACCGCGGCCAGGCCGATCTGCTTGTCGAGCTCCGCCCGCGCCTCGTCGAGGATCTTCTTGGCGCGGTCGGCGAATTCGGCCTTGGCCTTCTCCTCCAGCGAGGGCGCGGAGGCGGGATCCCACCTGTCGGTGCGGGCCTCGATGACCTCCTTGTCGGTCACCGTGATGCGGTAGGTCCGGTCGCGCATGGCGGCGGTATTGGCATCGAAGTCCGGTGCCTGCGAGTACACCTTCTCGAACAGCGACTGCGCTTCGTCGGCCTTGCCCATCTCACGCAGGCACAGGCCGCGACAGAACATGGCGGCGGTGCGGGCGGCCGGGATCGGCCCCGCCTCGGCCTTCTCCATGCGCTGCACCGCTTCGCCGAACAGTCCCAGCTGCGCGCACGCGGTACCCACCATCACATGGGCGCCCGCGGCGATATAGGGGTCCTCCCACTCCGCCGATCCCGCCAGAATGGTCATGACATCCGGCCAGCGCTGGGTGTTGTAGTGCAGTACCGCGCGCACGTAGGCGGCAATCCGGTTGTCGATCTCGCGGTCCGGGTCCGACGTGCGTTCGCGCCGGTGCTTCTCGAGGTCGTCGAGGATACGTTCGGCCTCGTCGTACTGCTTTTCCGAGATCAGCTGCGCCGCGTACGCGAGCCAGATCTCGGTGAAGCTGGCGAGCGGGTAGTCGATGTAGAGGCCGGGGAGAAAACGTCCGGCGAACATCCGCGGCGGCAGACCGAGGCGGCGCTGCTCGCGGTAGAGCGTGGTGGTGCTGGTCTTGTGGAGGTTGTACAGAACGTCCTTGGTGACCTCGCCCGCGGCGGCCCGCCCCAGCCACGCGTCACACATGGTCGGATCCCACTCGGTGGCGCGCTGGAAGGCCAGTTTCGCGTACTCGAGATCGCGGGTCGACTCCTGTCCGTCGATGCTCAATCCCAGTGACAGCACCCCGGCGTCGAATGCGCGTTGTGCCTGGCGAGTGTCGATCATATTGGTCGAACCCCGAATTCGTTGAGCCTGGTTTAACTTTCGTTCACAATCCCCACCAACCCAGTGCCGTCGCACTGCTGCGGACTGTCGGATACATTATGGTTAACCGCCCTGAATGGGCAACTGAGGGAGAAGCTAGGAGCAGTTCAGGAAGTGACCGCACAGTCGACCAGCGGCGTCCGCGCCACTGAGCCCGAATTGTGCCGAGTGTCCGTCATCGGGGGGAACACCCAGCTCGACGTCGGTCTGCCGGCCAACGTACCCATCGCTGCCTTCATGGGCGATCTGGTGCAGCTCATCCAATCACGCAATCCGGATCCGGTCGAGAAGGAGGACTCGAACCCGGGCCAGGTGGAGAACTGGACGCTGGCCAAACTCGGCCGCGACATGATCCCGCCCAACCAGACGCTCAATGACGCCGAGATCCACGACGGCGAATTGCTGGTGCTGCGTTCCGTCGCCGCGAAGGAGTCGCCGGCGCTGTTCGATGATGTCATCGATGCGGTGTCCCGACTCACCGCCGACGATTTCCGCGGCTGGTCGGTGGCCTCCGCGCGCTGGACCGGCCTGGTGGTCGGCGTGCTCGCCACCGTGCTCGCACTACTGCTCGGCGCGGTCGCGCGTGGCCACGGCGACACCTTCGTCGCACCCGCCATGCTGCTCGGCGCCGCGATCGCCGCGCTGGTGGCCGCCGTCATCGCCGCCCGCAAGTACGGTGACGAGCTCACCGCGACCGTACTCATGCTCTGCATGCTGCTACTCGTCTTCGGGGGAGCGGGACTGGCGGTGCCCGGAGCCATCGGCAGCCCGCACGCACTGCTGGGTGGTTCGGCCACCCTGCTGTTCGCCGTCGTGGGATACCGCCTCATCGGCGTCGGCGCGGCCATCGTCTCCGCCGTCGTCACGCTCGTCGTCTTCGCCGGGGTCGCCGCGGCCGTGCACATGATCTGGGATACCGACCTGCCGAAACTGGCCGCCGGAATCCTGATCTCTTCGATGATTCTGCTCTCCATGGTGCCGCGGCTGGCCGCCCTGCTGGCCCGGTTGCCGGTGCCGCCGGTACCGACCGCCGGTGCGGCCATCGACCCCGCCGACCACGAGCCCCGCCCGAATATCGAGGGCATCGGCGCGATCGGCGCCACGGTGCTGCCGTCCGCACAGGGCCTGGGGCAGCGCGCCCGCGCGGCCAATCAGTTCCAGACCGGCATCGTGCTCGGCGCGACGCTGGGCGCCGGGTTCGGTGCGATCGGCGCGGCCGACGTATTCGGCCAGGCCCGCTGGCAGGGCATCACCCTGGCCGTCGTCATATCCGTCATTCTGTGCCTGCGCGGTCGCTCGTTCGCCGACCTCGCGCAGGCCACCATCCTGATCGCCGGTGGCTGCCTCACCTTCACCACACTGCTGGTGCTGCTGGCCATGGACGATCCGGACCGGCTGCTGCTCTCCGCCGCACTGCTGCTCGCCTTCGCGGTGGGTGCCATCGGCTTCGGCGTGATCGGTCCGCACATCGAAGTGACGCCGGTGACCCGGCGGCGCAACGAGCTGTTCGAGTACGCCCTGATCGTGTCGATAGTCCCGTTGGTGCTGTGGATCATGGACGTCTACTCGATGGCTCGGAACATATGAGTCGGTGGTCCGGGGCCTGGGCACGGACGCTGTGCGCCGCATCGCTACTCGGTGCCGCGCTGCTGGGACCGTCCACTCCGGCCGCGGCCGCGCCGGTGCGGACCGTCAATCCGCCGGAGATCGACCTCGGTCGGCTCGGGGAAGCGCAGGCGCTCAGCGGTAACCCGGCCCCGCTACAGGAGACCGAACAGCACGCCATCTGCGCGGAACCGACGCTGCGCGGCGAGGCCCCCCGCGATGAGCCGCTCGCCCAGAAGGTGCTCGACCTCCCGGCGGCCTGGCAGTTCAGCCGGGGTGCGGGCCAGAAGGTGGCCGTCATCGACACCGGTGTGAACCCGCATCCGCGGCTGCCCGCCCTGCAGGCCGGCGGCGACTACGTCTCCGACAGCGACGGGACGGTCGACTGCGATGGGCACGGCACCCTGGTGGCCGGCATCATCGCCGCGCGGCCCAGCCCGGACGACGCCTTCGTCGGGGTCGCACCGGAGGCGGAGATCCTCACGATTCGCCAGCTCAGCCTCGCCTACCGGGCCAAGGACAGCCGCAGCAATCCGCAACCGGGCGCCATCGACTCGTCCGGATACGGCAATATGCTCACCCTCGCCGGAGCCGTGGTGCGTGCGGTGGACATGGGGGCGACGGTCATCAACATCTCCGAAGTCGCGTGCGTACCCGCCGGATCCGACACCTCCGACGCACCACTGGGCGCGGCGGTCCGGTACGCCTACGACCGCAATGTGGTCGTGGTCGCCGCCGCCGGGAACCTCGGATCCGGCTGTGAGAACCAGAACGAGGGCACCGGATGGGGGCAGGTGCGGACCGTGGCCACCCCGGCCTGGTTCAGCCCGTACGTTTTGTCGGTGGGCTCGGTTGACCCCAATGGCGACCCCTCGGCGCTCACGCTGTACGGCCCCTGGGTCGGGGCCGCCGCCATCGGCCGCAATGTCGTCTCGCTCGACAGCAAGCCGGGCGGCACCGGACTGGTGAACGCGGTACAGGGGCAGAACGGCCTGCAGCCCATCGACGGCACCAGTTTCGCGGCACCGTACGTGGCCGGGTTGGCGGCGTTGGTGCGGGCACGCTTTCCGGAACTCTCCGCGCAGCAGGTCATGGACCGCATCACCCGCACCGCGCACGGACCCGGACCGGGCCGCGACGACCGTATCGGCGCGGGCCTCATCGACCCCCTGGCCGCCCTCACCGCACAACTGCCCGCGGAGCCGGTGAGCGTCGGCGCCGATCAGCCTCGCGCCTTTCCCGAACCCGGCCGGCCCCAGGGCCCCGACTCGCTGCCGCGGCTCGTCGCCACCGTCGGATCCATCGTCTGCCTCGCCGCGCTGGCCATCGGACTCGCCATCTCGATTCCGTACCGCCGTGCCCGCCGCGACGACGAGCTGCCCGACCTCGATTCGTAACGACCGGAGATATACCCATGGCTACCGAAGGTTTCGTGCGCAGGCCCCGCATTGCGCCACCACGCGCGCCGGGCGGCGAAATGGCGCTCACCGCGCCGCCGGAGATCCCGCGGGCCGTACCGGCTCCGCTGATCACCAAGATCATGCCGGTGGTGATGGTCGTCGCCGTGATCGGCATGCTCGTCATCTTCGCCACGATGGGACGGTCCATTCTGACCAACCCCATGATGATGATGTTCCCCATGATGATGATCATGTCGATGGCCGGCATGATGATGGGGCAGCGCAGCGGCAACAAGAGCGCCGGCGAACTCAACGAGGAACGCAAGGACTACTTCCGGTACCTGGACCAGACCCGCCGCGAGGTGCGGCGCACGGCCGCTAAACAGCTGGACACGTTGGTGTGGAGTCATCCCGCACCGGACCACCTGCTGTCCATCATCGGCACGCGGCGGATGTGGGAACGCCGGCCCAACGATCCGGATTTCGGCCATGTCCGTGTCGGCATCGGCACTCACCGCCTGGCCGCCAAGCTCGCCCGCCCGGAAACCGGTCCGCTGGAGGATCTCGAACCGGTGTCGACCGTGGCGCTGCGCCGGTTCGTGCGCACCCACTCCGTGGTGCACCACCTGCCCACCGCGGTCTCCCTGCGCGCCTTCCCCGCCATCAATATCGAAGGGCCGGAAGAAGACAGCCGGGGGCTGGTGCGGGCCATGCTGATGGAGCTCTGCGCGTTCCACGGCCCCGACCACGTGGCGGTCGCCATCGTCTGCTCGGACCCGGATTCGGAGACCTGGGCGTGGGCGAAGTGGCTGCCGCACCTGCAGCACCGGACCGAACGCGACGGCATGGGCGCGGTGCGCATGATGTACGGATCACTGGGCGAGCTGGAAACCGGGCTGGCCGACGATCTGCTCGAGCGCGGGCGCTTCATGCGCAATCCCCAGCCGACCCAGGGGCGTCTGCATCTGGTGGTCGTCATCGACGACGGCTACGTCAATGGAACCGAGCGCCTCGTCAGCGAATCCGGTCTGGACTCGGTGACGGTCATCGACCTCACGGCACCCGAGAACGGCCTCGCCGTGCGCCGCGGACTGCAATTGGTCGCCACCGGTGGGGACATCCTCGCCAAAAGCGCTGTCGGCGCGGAGAAATTCGCCACCGCGGACCGGGTCACGCTGGCCGAGGCGGAGTCTTTCGCCCGTGGCTTGGCCCGCTACCGGCTCGCCACCGCGGCACAGATCGTCAGCCTCGGCGACAGTTCCAGCACCACCGCCGATCCCGGTCTCATGGCGCTGCTGAAGATTCCGGATGCCGCGCAGATCGATCCGGCCAAGGTGTGGCGGCCGCGAGCCGGACGCGAGCGGTTGCGGGTGCCGATCGGCATCACCCCCGACGGGGCGCCCGTCGAGATCGACATCAAGGAATCCGCCGAGAACGGCATGGGACCGCACGGTCTGTGCATCGGTGCGACCGGTTCCGGCAAGTCCGAATTCCTGCGCACCCTGGTGCTTTCCCTGGTCGCCACGCATTCGCCCGATCAGCTCAACCTGGTGCTCGTCGACTTCAAGGGTGGCGCCACCTTCCTCGGCCTGGACCCGCTGCCGCACGTGGCGGCGGTGATCACCAACCTCGAGGACGAGATCGAGCTGGTCGACCGCATGCGGGACGCGCTGGCCGGTGAGATGAACCGGCGGCAGGAACTGCTGCGCGAGGCGGGCAATTTCGCCAATGTCAACGACTACGAGAAGGCCCGGGCCGCCGGTGTCGCCCTCGATCCGCTGCCCGCGCTCTTCATCGTGGTCGACGAGTTCTCCGAACTGCTCGCGCAGAAGCCGGATTTCGCCGACCTGTTCGTCATGATCGGCCGACTGGGCCGGTCGCTGCACGTCCACCTGCTGCTGGCCTCACAGCGGCTCGAAGAGAACAAACTGCGTGGACTGGATTCGCACCTGTCCTACCGGATCGGTCTGCGCACCTTCTCCGCCAACGAATCCCGTGCGGTGCTCGGTATCACCGACGCCTACCACCTGCCCTCCGTCCCCGGTGCGGGCTACCTGAAGAGCGACGCCTCCGACCCGCTGCGGTTCAACGCGACCTACGTGTCCGGACCCTACGTCGCACCCCGCGCCACCCGGCAGGCCGACGGGCGCGCCGTCATCGACGCGCCGCCGCGAGTGTTCACCGCGTCCCCGGTCGAGGTGCTGGAGGCACCCGAGCCGGAGAACCCGTTGGATCCGCTGGACCTGTTGCCGCCACCCCCGCCCGCGGGCGACGAGGGCGTGCCCGACAGTCTGCTCCAGGTCGTGGTGAAGCGGCTGACCGGTCACGGCCGGCCCGCCCACGAGGTGTGGCTGCCGCCGCTGGAGGAATCGCCCACCGTGGACATGCTGCTGCCGGATCCGGACTGGCGTTCGCCGGTCAACCGGCACGGCCAGCTGTGGATGCCGATCGGCATCATCGACAAGCCCTACGAGCAGCGTCGCGACGTACTGACCGTCAATCTGTCTGGCGCACAGGGCCATGTGGCGGTGGTGGGCGGTCCGCAGTCCGGTAAGTCCACCACACTGCGCACCATCATCATGGCCGCCGCGGCCACCCACACGCCCGAACAGGTGCAGTTCTACTGCCTCGACTTCGGTGGCGGCAGCATGGTCGGTCTCAACGGGCTCCCGCATGTCGGCTCGATCGCGCGGGCCATGGACGTGGACCGGGTTCGTCGCACGGTCGCCGAGATGACCACCCTGCTGCGACAGCGCGAGGAGAACTTCACCCAGCTCGGCATCGAATCCATGGCCGACTACCGACGGCGCAAGGATGCCGCGAAGGCGCAGGGCCGGACCGACGATCCGATTCTCGCCGACCGGTTCGGTGACGTCTTCCTCGTCATCGACAACTGGATGGTCATCCGCGACGATTTCGACAGTCTCGTCGGTCAGATCACCGCGCTGGCCCAGCAGGGCCTGTCCTACGGCATCCACCTCATCCTGGGTGCGAACGCGTGGCGTGAGATCCGCGCGAACATCAAGGACCAGATCGGAACTCGGATCGAGCTGCGGCTCGGTGATCCCTCCGATTCGGAGCTGGGGCGGCGGGTGGCCGCCAATGTGCCGCAGAACCGGCCGGGCCGCGGCCTGACCCCCGACCAGCTGCACATGCTCATCGCGCTGCCGCGGTTGGACTCCGACACCAATGCGCAGACTCTCGCCGAGGGAGTATCGACCTCCCGGGAGCAGATGGCCCAGCTCTACGGCGAACTCCGGGCACCGGAGGTGCGGATGCTGCCGGAGCATCTGCCGCGCGAACAGGTGCTGCGACTGGCCCAGGCCCGGGGTGTCGAACAGAGCCCCACCCGGGTGGTCGTGGGTATCGACGAGGCCGAACTGCAGCCGCTGGCACTGGATTTCGGTTCCGATCCGCACTTCATGGCCTTCGCGGACGTGGAGTCCGGCAAGACGACCCTGCTGCGCACGCTGATTCGTGGCATCGCCGAGAACTCCACCGCCGAGACCGCGCGGATCATCCTCATCGATTACCGCCGCACCCTGCTCGGCACGCTGGAAGGTGATCAGCTGGCGGGGTATTCGACGTCCTCGCAGACCTGCGGACCGATGATCAAGGAGGTGGTGGGGTTCATGACCAAGCGGATCCCCGGCTCCGACATCACCCCGCAGCAGCTGCGCGACCGCAGTTGGTGGAGCGGTCCCGAGATCTACGTCGTCATCGACGATTACGACATGGTCTCCACGGGCGGCATGCAGGATCCGCTCGGCCCGCTGATCGAATTGCTGCCGCAGGCACGGGATATCGGCCTGCACATCGTCGTCACCCGCAATACCGGTGGCGTATCCCGCGCTCTCTACGGCGGTCTGCTCGGGGCCATGAAGAACATGTCGGTGCCCGCTCTGATCATGAGCGGCCCCCGGGACGAGGGCAAGATCATCGGCGATATCCGGCCTTCGAAGCTGCCCCCCGGGCGCGGCGTGCTGTGGACGCGCTCCGGACAACGCATGGTGCAGATCATCGACCTGCCGCCGGAGTGACCGGGCGGCGCCCCGGCTGGCTACCGAGCCGCCGGGGCATCCTGGTCCGGGGTCGCCGTGGTCAGCAGGGGGTACATGCTGTCGGCCAGCGACCGCACCGGCCGGTGCGCCCAGCTCTCGGTGCGGCGTTCGAACAGCGCACCGGACGGGCCCGTCGCCTCCGGGCCCGCGAAACGGGCCAGGTGGAATCCGGCCCGCCGGTAGTAGGCGTGCAGGTCGGCATTGGCGGACCAGGCATCCAGACGAACCCAGCCGCGATGCCGGTCCCGGGCGATCCGTGCCGCGTGGGCCAGCAGCGCTTCCCCGACCCGCTGTCCCGCGAAGCGCAGATCCACGATCATGTAGTGCACGATGACCGCGTCGGCCAATTCCCCTGGGCTCCAGAGTCCTTCGTCGGCGCGGTCGTTGACCGTGATGGTTCCCGCGCGTTCGCCGTCGACCTCCGCCATCCAGGTTTCGCCATTGCTGATCGCTTGCGCGACCGAACCGGCGAAGGTCTCGATGGGTAGGCCACGACCCTCGCGGGTCCACTGATCACTGCCGCGGGCCGCCAGCCATACCGTTCGTTGGAGTCGGAGCCTACAGATGGTCCCGAGATCATCGAGGCGGGCTGGGCGGATGCGAAGCGTCATGGTGAGCCGGGTAGCAGGGAGTTGCCGAAGGAGTGGGAGTTGGCGGGTGCCGAGGGGACGCCGAGGACGCGGCGGATCATCTCGGTGCCGCTGTCGTCGCCGAGTTCGTAGGTGAGGCGATTGCGTGCCGCAGTGGAACGATGCCTGGTCACTCGGGTGACGCGGTCGTGATTGGCGCCGATGCGCAGATGGTCGAGCAGAAAGGTGCCGGGGCCGACGCCGAGTACGGCGGCCTCCTCGGAGGTCGCCGGGCGGGCGACGATGCTGTCGCGGTGCGCCGTCTCGGCGTGTCCGCGGTCGGCGAGTCTGCGCGTGGTGCCCTCCGGTATGTCGTAGGGACAGTCGATGCCGGTGGCCTCGGCCAGGTCTCTGGGATAGAAGCTCACCTCCCAGGACCACGGTTCGTTGTCCAGGTATTGCACGACTGTACGCGCCACCACCCACGAGTCCTTCGCGATCCCCAGCCAATGCGCCACCTCCGCGCTCGCCGGCTCCATACGGGCGGTGAACTGCTTGGATGGCTCACGTCCGGCGGCGCGCGCGATCTCCTCGAAGATGTCGTGCGCCGCCCGGGGGCGGTTCGGGCGGATGTGGTTGGTGACAACCGATTCCAGCACTTCCTGGCTGCGCACGATGGTGCCGCGGGAAGTGGCCGTGTAGACCAGGTTTTCGGCGACGAGGACCTGGATGGCGTTGCGGGCGGTCGTGATCGACACCTGCATCTGCTCGGCCAGCTCGTTGTGGCTCGGTAGTCGATCGCCGGGCTTCCACTTGCCGCCTCGGATCTCCTCGCGGAGGAGGTCTGCGATCCGTTGATACCTCGGACCGTCCGCCATCTCGCTCCTCGGTTGTTGCTTCAAGGCATCGAAGTCTACTCCGCCCCACGAACCGCCGTGTGAGGCTTGACACACGCATTTCTCGGTTTATTGTAATGAACGTCCTGAATGCGTGTTGGTCAGCGATGAACGCGAGGCAACGTGGCAGTTTCGGAGACATCCAATACGGTCGTAGTGGCCCTTCCCGACGTTCCGGGTTATTCGGACGCCGAGTCGCAGCCCCTGACGGCGGGCCTATTGCCGCCCTCGGACCTACTCCTGCGTGCATGCCGCGGCCACCGCGTCATCGGTGGGCCACTGCTGTGGTTCGCCCATGACCTGGCCGTATTGCATGAGAAGCGTCTAGTCGGGCGGGGCGGCACCGGGCCGGATACGGACCCAACCTCCATCGTCGAGAACAAACGACGCCGAATCGAATTGGTCATGGCGATCGACGACTGGGTCGTGCGCAATCTGCCCCAACATCGGCTGGGTGCGACTCTACACACCGAAACGGTCGGTTCGGTCATCGACAGGCTGGCGGAAGCGTCGGTGCGAGCACATCACGCGTTGATGACGCTTGACGCCAATGATGAAATTCTGCATTCCGCTTGGCACCATTTGGCCGAATTGTCGGACGCATATGACGATTTGGTGCGGGATGTGCTGGCGGGACGGCGGCGGTTGCCCGCCTGGTAGATCGTCCGGTGTGCGCCGTGTCCGCCCCAGTCGGTGGCGGACACGGCACTACCCGCGATAGCGGCGGTGCTCGGCGGTGAAGTCGTCGGCCACGGTGGCGGCCAGTTCCACCAGGGCGCGCTTGGTGGTCTTGTGCAGGCGGGCGAGGTCGATTTCCGCGCCCTCGGCCAGGTGCTGGTCGAAGGGGATGATGTGGACGGCTCGGCAGCGGGCGAGGAAGTACTCGCGGAGCTGCTGGATGCCGACATTGGGGGAGCCCTGGCGGGGGAGGTTGATGACCACCACCGCGTTGCGGACCAGGTGGTCGTGGCCGTGCAGGGACAGCCAGTCCAGGGTGGCGGCGGCGCTGCGGGCGCCGTCGATGGCCGAGGACGAGATGAGCACCAGGGAGTGGGCCAGATCCAGGACGCCCGCCATGGCCGAATGCATCAGACCCGTACCGCAATCGGTGAGGATGATGTTGTAGAAGCGCTGCAGGATGCGCGCCACGTTGCGGTACTCCTCCTCGCTGAAGGCTTCGGAGGCGGCCGGATCGCGTTCACTGGCAAGCACTTCCAGGCGGCTCGTGCCCTGGGAGGTATGGCGGCGGACGTCGGAGTAGCGCTGGATGTGCTCGTCCAGCAACAGATCTCGCACCGTGGAGCGGGTTTGCAGGGCGACGCGCTGGGAGAGGGTGCCGAAGTCGGGGTTCGCGTCCACGGCGATCACGCGGTCACCGCGGATGGAGGCGAAGATGGAACCCAGGCCCATGGTGGTGGTGGTCTTGCCGACACCGCCCTTCAAGGACAGCACCGCGATGCGGTAGTCACCACGCACGGGCTGGCGAATGCGGGCCACCAGCTCCTGCAGGCGGCGCTCCTCGGCGGACATGCCCGGGTTGATGGCGCCGCCGGACATGTGATGGACGGCCCTCCGCCACCCCGAACCCGGGGCCTTCTTGGCGCGGCGCAGCGGGACGTCATCCAGTGAGGGGATCGGACCGCCCTGCGCGGCAGCGGGATTGCCGTACGGACGGACGCCTCCCGCCGGGCCGTAACCCGGCTGTGCGGGCGCACCGGGCTGGCCGTAGCCAGGCTGACCGTAGCCGGGCTGGCTGGGCTGAGCGTGGTTGGGCTGGCCGGGGTGAGGTGGGTAGGCGGGACCGGGGTGCGGGTGTCCGGCCCGGCTGCCGTAGTCGGGCTGGCCCGGATTCGGCTGCTCGGGTCGGCCCTGAGCGGGCCGCTCCGGTTCGGGCCGCTCGCCGGAGTCGGGTCGCTCGCCGGAATCAGGCTGAGCGTGCGTGGCGTAGGGCTGCTCCGGAGCCTGGGTGTACAGGCTCGGTGAGGGCGGTTCGGGGGCCTGGGCGTAGAGGTTCGGTGAGGGCGGTTCGGGAGGCTGGGGGTACGCAGTCGGCTGCTGTTGCTGCCAAGGCTGTCCAGGCTGTCCGTCCTGCTCCGAGGCCATCGTCGGCGTGGGCGGGTAGGGCGCGGCATGCCCCTGCTCCGGAGCCTGCTGCTCGGACTGGAACCGCGCCGCATCCGGTTGCGGCGCGCCGTCGCCGGACTCGAAACCCGGTGGAACCGTGTGCGACGGACCGGTCGAGTGCGGGCCACCCGCCTGGGGACCGGTCGCGGCGCTTGCCCAGGGGCCGACCCCCTGCGCTCCCGCCCCGCCTGATCCCGGTCGGTCGATCGGACCGCTGGTCGGCCGCTCTTCCGGCGTCCGGTGCTCAGGATGTGCGGCCGGTGGGGCGGCCCACCGATTCTGCGGCGTGAGTGCCGGGTGGCCGGGAGCGGGATTGCTCTGCGGTACGGGCGAACTCGATCCACGGCCGACTGAGCCGGGGTCGGTTGCGTCCGTTGTCTGGGGATGGTCGATCGGTGTGTTGTATTGCGGTACGGGCGAACTCGACCCACGGTCGCCCGGACCGGGGTCGGTTGCGTCCGTTGTCTGGGGATGGTCGGCCGGTGTGTTGTGTTGCGGTACGGGCGAACCCGGCCCACGGTCGGCAGGGTCGGAACCCGTCGTATCCGGTGCCTGGCGGTCGTCGGCCGGTGTGTTGCGCTGTAGTGCGGGCGAACTCGGTCCACGGTCGATGGAGCCGGGACTGGTTGTGTCGGGTGCCAGCGGACCGGCCGAGTCCGTCTCCCGCGCGGTTGTCGAACCGGGGACCTGTGCACCGCGCGCGGGTGGTGTCCGCGGGTCTGGTGGCCGCGGAGTCGCGTACGAGGGCTGAGACTCGGCCGCGGTGTCGGGGCGAGCTTCGTCCGGTGCCGGGTGCGTCGGCGAGACGGTCGGGGGAGCGGTCCAGCGCTGTTCGGCCGCGGGTGTGTGCGGCTGAGCGGCGGACGGTTTCCCTTCGGGGGTAGCCGGATTCGCCGTGCCGGGATGCTGCGGGCCGCCGGGCTGGGGCGTGCCGTAGCGCGTGGGCGGGCTCGGCGGTGGCGTGGTCGGGGCGCGGTGTCTACCGCCGGGGGACGTGCCCGGAACCGGCTCGGCCGCTGGCGCGTGACCGCTAGGAGGGGCGTCCGGCAGGTCGAACCGCCGCGTGGGAGGAGCAGCGGTCGGGGTGTCGCGGGCCGCCGAGTCCGGTGCCTTATCCGACGGTGGCGGGGTCCCCGCAGGCGCGGTGCGGGCCTCGGGAACCTCACCGTGCGGTGCGGCGGTCGCGCCCGGCACGGCCGAACCATCGAAGTCGGTGTTCGCCGGGGTGGAGCCCACGGTGCCGTGGGTGGGCGTGGATTGCGGCGGGACACTGCCGTTCGGTGCGGAACTGGTCTGTCGCCCCGCCAAATTCGAGCCGGCGGACGTGTTCGCCGGGGCCTCCGGCAGTGGCGGGCGTTGTTCGGCCTGTCGAGAATCGTCGGCTGGCGAGGGGGGCTGCCTGGACGGGGCTCCGACAGGAGTGGGGTCGGTGCCGGGGGGAGTCGAGGTCGGGGAGGCCGTTGGGGGCGGGTCCGGGAGCGGCGGACGCGGTGGGAGCGGTGGGCGGGTCGCGGCGTTGGGGTCCGGTGCTTGGTTCGGGGCCGCGGGGTGGGCGGGAGCCGGGGTCGGCATGGGGGGACGCGACGACTGCTGGCCGGAGGTCGGTGCGGCACCCGGGGCGGGTGCGGTGCCACTCGGGTCGGCGCCGTCGGGCGTACCGGGGGGCGGCGAAGAGGGCTCGGCCGTCGGTGTCCGGGCGGGTGCGGTGCTGCCGGGGTGCGCGGCGGCGGGGGTGTCGGGAGAGGTCGGCTCGGCTGCCGGTGTCCGGGCGGGCGTCGGCGCGGGGCCAGGTGCGGTGTCGCGCGTCGAAGCCTCGGACGCGATGGGAGCGGGTGGCCGGGTGAAGTCCCGGCTCGGGGTGGGTGCCGAATTCGCGGAGGGCACGGACTGTGCCGGGGCGTTCGGTACGGGTGCCGGGTGCGTGGGGGAACTCGGGGCGGGCGCGGAGTGCGTGGGCGAGCCTGTGGCGTGTGGCGTATCCCGGTGCGGTGCGGGTGGCAGTGGGGGGTACTGCTGTGCTGGCGGGAGCGGGCCGTCGGGCGCGGTCTCGCCGGGGGTGCGGATCGGCGGTTGTGGAGATGCCGGTGCGGCTGGGGTCGGCGGGTGCGCGGTGGCCGGTGTGGTGGGGGTCGGTGGGTGTGGGGATGCCGATGCGGCTGGAGCCGGTGGGAGCGGGGGGTGGGCGCTCGACGGACGCTCGTGTGGTGGGGCGTCCTCATGGAGGGGTGGCAATCGACGGGGGGCGTCTGCGGCGGGTTCGGGCTGTGGCGTGGGGGTTCGGCCGGTTTGCGGGTGCTGTGGCGTTCGGTTGTCGATGGGCTGCGGTACCCGGTTGTCGTCGGGCAGGGGGTGGTGCGGCGCGGTGCCGGGGTGCGGCTGTGCGGGGGCGCGGTGCTCGTCCGGTGTGGATCGTTCGTCGCGCTGGCGGTGGGCGTCGAAGCCGTGGGCGGAGGCGGGGAGGGGGTCGCCGGGATGGTGGCCGGAAGCCTGCGGTGTGCGGCGGGGGAGGCCGGTGGGGGGCTCCGATTCGGGGGCGTGCGCGTCGTGGGGGGACGGGTCCTGGTTCCAGGCGGGGGTCGGGGGGATGCGGACCGGCTCGCGCTGGGGGATGGGGTCGGGCTCGGGGGAGTCCTTGTCCTTGCGGCCTTTGCGGCGGCCGAACAGGCCGCCGCGGGCGGACTTCTTCTCGGGAATGAGTTCGTCGTGCGGGAGGTTCTCGACGGGAGCCTCGTAGCCGACCTCGGTGACTTCACTCTCGGAGAGCCACGGCGGCAGCATCGGGAGGCCGTCGTTGTTGCGGCTCACATGTCCCCCTGAATGCTGGACCGAACTGATACAGGACAGCGCAGAGTTTAGCGATCGAGACAAGGCCCCGTTGGGGGCAGTCGGTTCTCCGCTGGTGGATGACGGCCGGGCGCGGGCTCTGCTCCGCACATCACCGGGGCTCCGCTCCGCACATCACCGGGGCTCCGCTCCGCACATCACCGGGCCTCCGCATCGCACGTCACAATGCCCCGCATTTGGCGCGAGCTGGGAAGACCGGTAAGCTTGGTCGGCGGTGCGCCTACACGGTGGCTGTGGCATGTCCTCATGCCGTGTCCAGTGAGTATGGCACCGGGTCGACTGGAGTGCACGACAAACCAGTGATCGCACAGCTAGCCGAGAGCGCTGCAACCAACCAGGTTCAGCCTAAACGGGATCGCGGAGGATATGGCGAAGAAAGACGGGGCCATCGAGGTCGAGGGTCGAGTTATCGAGCCGCTCCCGAATGCGATGTTCCGGATCGAGCTGGAGAACGGTCACAAGGTTCTCGCGCACATCAGCGGCAAGATGCGGCAGCACTACATCCGCATCCTGCCCGAGGACCGCGTGGTCGTCGAGCTGTCGCCCTACGACTTGTCGCGGGGCCGCATCGTCTACCGCTACAAGTAATCGCCCCGGCGGTTACCCCCTAGATTTCCCCGGCCACACCGGCCGGGGAACAACTGTGTTCACGGCCAGTGGACACCGACCCAGATTGGATCTGACGTGAAGGTTCAGCCGAGCGTCAAGAAGATCTGCGAGAAGTGCAAGGTGATCCGCCGCAACGGACGGGTCATGGTGATCTGCGACAACCTGCGCCACAAGCAGCGCCAGGGCTGATTTCGGCCGGAAGGCCGGGCTCGCCGGGAGCAATCCCGGTCGCTCACCAGCCAAGCACCGAACGCAGTTCGGATTGGCAACACAAGAAGACCTCCCAGCGCCAGTCGCCGTTGTCGAGCCCCGTGAGGGGCGGATGGCGGCCCACCCCCGGTACGGAGGCCGGGGCCCCATACGAGGGGACGGACAGGGAGCAGACCTCCGAACAGAAAAGGAATCGCCACCATGGCACGTCTGATGGGCGTCGACCTCCCGCGCGAAAAGCGCATGGAGATCGCGCTGACCTACATCTTCGGCATCGGCCGTACCCGCGCCAAGGAGATCCTGGAAGCCACCGGCGTCAGCGCCGACCTGCGCTCGAAGGACCTCAGTGACGACGACCTGACCAAGCTCCGCGACTACATCGAGTCGCAGGACTTCAAGGTCGAGGGTGACCTGCGCCGCGAGGTGCAGGCCGATATCCGTCGCAAGATCGAGATCCAGTGCTACCAGGGCATCCGCCACCGCCGCGGCCTGCCCGTGCGTGGCCAGCGGACCAAGACCAACGCTCGCACGCGCAAGGGTCCGAAGAAGACCGTCGCCGGCAAGAAGAAGTAGGGATAGCGCATGCCTCCGAAGAGCCGGGCCGCTGGCCCGAAGAAGACTCAGAAGTCGCGTCGCCGGGACAAGAAGAACGTCCCCCACGGCAACGCGCACATCAAGAGCACGTTCAACAACACCATCGTGTCCATCACCGACCCGCAGGGCAACGTCATCTCCTGGGCGTCCTCCGGCCACGTCGGTTTCAAGGGCTCGCGTAAGTCCACCCCGTTCGCCGCGCAGCTCGCTGCCGAGAACGCTGCCCGCAAGGCGCAGGAGCACGGCGTCAAGAAGGTCGACGTGTTCGTGAAGGGCCCGGGTTCGGGCCGTGAGACCGCGATCCGTTCCCTCCAGGCCGCCGGCCTCGAGGTCGGCACGATCTCCGATGTCACCCCGCAGCCGCACAACGGCTGCCGTCCGCCCAAGCGGCGTCGCGTCTAGCGGGAAAGGAAGAGTAGAAAATGGCTCGTTACACCGGCCCTATCACCCGCAAGTCGCGTCGTCTGCGTGTCGACCTCGTCGGAGGCGACCAGGCGTTCGAGCGTCGTCCTTACCCGCCCGGCCAGCACGGCCGCGCGCGGATCAAGGAGTCCGAGTACCTGATGCAGCTGCAGGAGAAGCAGAAGGCTCGCTTCTCCTACGGCGTCATGGAGAAGCAGTTCCGCCGCTACTACGAAGAGGCGAACCGCCAGAAGGGCAAGACCGGCGACAACCTGCTGCGTCTGCTCGAGTCGCGGCTCGACAACGTCGTGTACCGCGCCGGTCTGGCCCGCACCCGTCGTCAGGCTCGTCAGCTCGTGTCGCACGGCCACTTCACCGTCAACGGTGTGAAGGTCGACGTGCCGTCGTTCCAGGTCTCCCAGTACGACATCATCGATGTCAAGGAGAAGTCGGCCGGCTACCTGCCGTTCCAGATCGCGCGTGAGACCTACGGCGAGCGTCCGGTTCCGGGCTGGCTGCAGGTCGTCCCGGGCCGACTGCGGATTCTGGTGCACCAGCTCCCCGAGCGTGCGCAGATCGATGTTCCGCTGCAGGAACAGCTGATCGTCGAGTTCTACTCGAAGTAGGCGCTCACCGCGCCGCTGGTGGGGGACCGCCGCAAATCGGTCCCCCGCAATCCATGTCGTGAGCGTCAAATAGCGGGCGCTCTTGAAGGAGGAACAGTCCATGCTGATTTCACAGCGACCGACGCTGACCGAAGAGGTCGTTTCCGAGAATCGCTCCCGGTTCACCATCGAACCGCTGGAGCCGGGCTTCGGCTACACCCTCGGCAACTCGCTGCGCCGCACCCTGCTCTCGAGCATCCCGGGTGCCGCGGTCACCAGCATCCGCATCGACGGCGTGCTGCACGAGTTCACCACGGTTCCGGGCGTGAAGGAAGATGTCACCGACATCATCCTGAACCTCAAGGGCCTCGTGGTGTCGTCCGAAGAGGACGAGCCGGTCACCATGTACGTGCGCAAGCAGGGCCCGGGCACCGTCACCGCCGGTGACATCGTGCCGCCGGCCGGTGTGACCGTCCACAACCCGGACATGCACATCGCCACCCTGAACGACAAGGGCAAGCTGGAGATCGAGCTCGTGGTCGAGCGCGGTCGCGGCTACGTCCCTGCCGTGCAGAACAAGGCCTCGGGCGCGGAAATCGGCCGGATTCCGGTGGACTCGATCTACTCCCCGGTCCTGAAGGTGACCTACAAGGTCGAGGCGACTCGTGTCGAGCAGCGCACCGACTTCGACCGGCTCATCCTGGATGTCGAGACCAAGAACTCGATCTCCGCGCGGGATGCGCTGGCGTCGGCCGGTAAGACCCTGGTCGAGCTGTTCGGTCTGGCTCGTGAGCTCAACGTCGAGGCGGAAGGCATCGAGATCGGGCCCAGCCCGGCCGAGGCCGACCACATCGCGTCCTTCGGGCTGCCGATCGAGGATCTGGATCTGACCGTGCGGTCCTACAACTGCCTCAAGCGCGAGGGTGTGCACACCGTCGGCGAGCTGGTTGCCCGCACCGAGTCCGATCTGCTGGACATCCGCAACTTCGGACAGAAGTCCATCGACGAGGTCAAGGTCAAGCTGCATTCGCTGGGCCTCTCGCTGAAGGACTCCCCGGCCTCCTTCGATCCGTCCAGCGTCGTCGGCTACGACGCCGCCAGCGGCACCTGGAGCGACAGCGGCTCGTTCAGCGACACCGACAGCGGCGAGCAGGACTACGCCGAAACCGAACAGCTCTAAGGCCGCGCGGGGTGTAGCGCCCCGAGCCGGCCTTCAACACAGGAGATTCCAACAATGCCCAAGCCCAAGAAGGGTGCCCGCTTCGGCGGGTCGGCGTCGCACCAGAAGGCGATCTACGCCAACCTGGCCACGGCGCTCTTCGAGCACGGTCGGATCACGACCACCGAGGCCAAGGCCAAGGCGCTGCGCCCCTACGCCGAGAAGCTCGTCACCAAGGCGAAGGCCGGCACCCTCGCCGACCGTCGCGAGGTCATGAAGGTGATCCGCCGCAAGGACATCGTGCACGCTCTCTTCGCGGAGATCGGCCCGTCCTTCGACGGTCGCGAGGGTGGCTACACCCGCATCATCAAGACCGTTCCCCGCAAGGGTGACAACGCGCCGATGGCGATCATCGAGCTGGTCCGGGAGAAGACCGTGACCAACGAGGCCGATCGCGCCCGCCGCGTTGCCGCTTCGCAGAAGAAGGTCGACGAGGCCAAGGTCGAGGAGAAGGCCGACGAGGCCGAGACCGAGCCCGTCGCCGAGGCTCCTGCGGAGGAGAAGAAGGAAGACTGACGTCTTCCATCTTCCGAAGGGGATCCGGGGGCTTCGCCCCCGCATTCCCGTCTGAGCCGGGTGCGTGGCGGGGATCTGAGGCTCTGCCCTCGCACCCCTGGGAGCCGGGGTACGCCCCGGTGCCCCGATAGTCGGACTCATGTCGAGCCCGTCGTCCCTTCGAGGGGCGGCGGGCTCGACTCGTGTCAACCAGGAGGTGGCTGTGACGGTGGAGGATGCGGGCTCGGAGCCGGGTGCGGTGCGGGTGCGGCTGGATATCGGCTATGACGGGACCGACTTCATCGGCTGGGCCCGCCAGCCCGGGTTGCGCACCGTGCAGGGTGTGCTCGAGGAGTCGCTGAGCAAGGTGCTGCGCGAGCCCGTGCAGCTGACCGTGGCCGGGCGCACCGACGCGGGGGTGCACGCCGAGGGGCAGGTCGCGCATTTCGACACCCGCGCCGAGGTGGACGGGCCGCGGCTGGTGCACCGGCTGGCGCGGTTCCTGCCGAAGGATGTGCGGGTCAAGGCGGTGAGTTTCCCGCCCTCGGAGTTCGACGCCCGCTTCTCCGCCGTCCGCCGCCACTACGCCTACCGCCTCACCACCGCGCCCTACGGCGCGGAGCCGTTGCAGGCGCGCAGCGTGGTCGCCTGTCGCTCCGACGTCGATCTGGACGCCATGCGCGCCGCGTCGCGAGAACTGTTGGGGCTGCACGATTTCGCCGCTTTCTGCCGCCGCCGTGAAGGCGCCACCACGGTACGTGAACTCCAGCGGTTCGATTGGGAGCGCGCCGGCGATCTGCTCACCGCCCACGTGAGCGCCGACGCGTTCTGCTGGTCCATGGTCCGCAGCCTGGTGGGCGCGGTCCTGGCGGTCGGCGAGGGGCGGCGTTCGCCGGAGTGGGTTGCGGGCCTGCTGCTCGAACGGGAACGTTCCAGCGCGGTGACCGTGGCCCCGGCGCACGGCCTGAGCCTGGTCGCCGTCGACTATCCGCCCGCCGCCGAACTGGCCGCCCGCAATGCCCGGACGCGAGAGGTGCGCACCGTGCCCGGCGCTGAGGGCTGCTGCGGCAGTTGAGTATTCGCACAGCTGTCCGTTCGGGAGATGAGGAGTAGTCATGTCGACCTGCCATGCCGCCATCACCGTGATCGGAGTGACCGCCGCCGGAGGGAGCGGCAGACGGTGACCAGCTGGGTGCCGGATATCCGAGAGGTCGAGATCCGCTCCGGAGCCGAGGTCTCGTCGGGTGAGGCGTTTCAGCGCTGGGAAGCGCATATGAGTGAGACGTACTTCCCGCTGGCCGTATCGCCCACCGCGTCGCATCACTTCCACGGCTGGATCAGCCACGGCAGTTACGGCGGCGTGGAGCTGTCGGCGGTGGGGTCGACGCCGCAGCGGGTGCGCCGCACCGCGCGGGCGGTCGCCGATGCCGAGGAGGAGTATCTGCTGGCCGGGATCTTCGTCCGGGGCCAGGGGCGGTTGCATCAGGGTGACCGGGTCGCCGAGCTGCGTCCCGGCATGATGGTGCTCTACGGCAGCGGGGAGCGGTACCACTGGGAGATCGAGGGCCGGTGGGAGAAGGCGGTCGTGCAGGTCCCGCTGAGCCGATTGCGCGAGCACAGCGGGATCACCCTGGACGAGGTGCCGACCGTGGTGGCGCTGCCCGGCAACTCCGCGACCGGTGTGGTGGCCCGCTATTTCCAGGGCCTGGCCGGAATTCAGCGCACCGATCCGGACCAGGCGGCGGTACTGGCGGCTCCGGCCATGGACATGCTGGTCTCGGCGGTGACCCTGGCCGCGCGTAGTGAGCGGTCCACCCCGGACGCCTTCGCCCGCGAGCGGGTGCTGGACTACATGCGCGCCCACCGCACCGATCCGGGCCTCACCGTCGATCGGATCGCCCAGGGCTGCCTGATGTCCCGGCGTACCCTGTATCGGGTCTTCGACGAGATCGAGGGCGGCCCGGCGGCGGTGCTGCGGCGGATGCGGGTGGATTACGCGTGCGAGCTGCTGACGAAATCGGCATTGCCCATCGCGGCGGTGGCGCGGGCGTCCGGCTTTCTCACCGAGCGGCACTTCTACCGGGCCTTCCGGCTGGAGAAGGGGGTCACCCCGGCGGCGTTCCGGGTATCCGACCTCGCCTGATGTGCGCCCGATTTGTCCGATCGAATTCGCTTATCTGCGAATGTGAAGCGAGCGAACTCATAGCGTCGATCGGAATGCTGGGAGTTCCGGCCCACTCGGTGGGAAGATATCCCTGTGGGCCGACCGATTGCCGCCACCGCCGAGGTCATATCGACCTCGGATGTTTCGCCGCGCCAAGCCTTCGAACAATGGGAGGCCATCGTCGCTGACACCGTGGTGCCGGCGACCGTCGCGCCGCTGGCACAGGGGCACTGGCACGGCCAGCTGACCTGCACCCAGTTCGAGCGCTCCAGCGTGACCCTGATGCGTGCCAGCGCGCAGCGGGTGATCCGATCGCGTAAACAGGTGGATCAGTCCACCGACGAGTTCTTCCTCGCCAATTTCGTCGTCGACGGGGTCAATTGGACCGAGCAGCAGGGGCGGCGCGCCGAGACCGACACCGGATCCATCGCCTTCTTCGACAGCGGGCGGCCGCTGGTCAGCCTCACCACCGACAACGCGCTGTCGGTGATCGTGCGCGCCCCGATGGACCAGCTGCTCGAACACTCCGGCCTGACCCGCGACGAACTGCCGATTGCCACGGCCATGCCCACCGACGGCGCACTCGGCGTGGTGACCGGATTCTTCCGCGGGCTGGCCGAACTGCCGCCCGGTGAAAGCGACCGAGCGGCAAACGTACTCGGCACCCAGTGCGTGGAGATGCTCGCTTCGGCGGTGTTGCTGGCCACGGGCGGCAATACCGCCGCGCCCACCGACTCGATCTTCACCCGGCGGCAGGTGCTGGCCTACCTACGCCGCCGGTTCACCGACCCGGACCTCACCATGGACGAGGTCGCGCACGCCTGCCTGGTCTCGCGGCGCACGCTCTATCGCGTCTGCGCCGGGTTCGGCGGACCCGCCGCGCTGGTACGGCGCATGCGCATCGAGCACGCCCGCAAACTGTTGCGCGCCGATCCCTCCCGGCCGCTGTCGGCCATCGCCTTCGCCTCCGGTTTCGGCACCGAGCGGCACTTCTACCGCGCCTTCCGCGACGAGACCGGGATGACGCCGGGCGAATTCCGCACCGGTCTCGGTCCCGACAGCTAACCAGGCACGCACGGTCGGTAGCACGGCACGAGATGTCGGTGTGCCCCGGCACTCACCTGGCGAAGGGTGATTGCACCGTCAATCAACGGTGAGTGTCGAGGGGAGGCGAGGTGCTTTCGAAAGTGCGAGTCGCGGCGGTGCAAGCCGAGCCGCGCTGGTTGGACCTGCGCGCCGGCGTGGAGCAGACCGTGGAACTGATCACGGAGGCGGCCGCCGGCGGAGCGCGATTGGTCGCCTTCCCCGAGGCGTTCCTGCCCGGATATCCGTGGTGGCTGTGGTTGGACTCGGTCGGTGGGGGACCCGGGTTCTTCGCCCGCTACCGGACCAATTCGATGATCGTGGGCCGTGCCGAATTCCGCCGCATCACCGATGCGGCGCGGCGGAATCGGATTCACGTGGTGTTGGGATTCAGCGAACGATCCGGCAACGACCTGTACCTGTCGCAGGGTTTGATCGACGATCGCGGGAATCTCGTCGGATTGCGGCGCAAACCGGAACCGACGGAACTGGAGGCGAAGATCTTCACGCCCGGAGATCGGGTGCAGCCCTATGTATTCCGCTCCGCCATCGGGCGGATCGGCATGCACGGCGGGTCCGAGCAGCTGCGACTGCCGGCCCGGCAGGATCTCGAGCGTGCCGGGGCACAGCTGCACGTGGTGTCCTGGCCGGGCTTCATCGTCGCCAAGGAGGTGGGCTGGGGCGTGCGGGTGAACACCGCCGCCACGCTCTGGTACGCGGTGGTGGGCGGCATGTTCGTGATCGCGCCGTGCGCCGTCATGGATGTCGCGGGCAGTGAACAGCGCCGCGGGCCGGACGCGGGCAAGCGGCTGGTGCGCGGACCGGGCGGGCACACCCGGATCTACGCACCCGGCGGGCGGGAACTGGCCGCACCGCTGGTGGGCGGGGCCGAGGGCATTCTCTTCGCCGACGTCGAACTCGATCTCAGCGCGGTGCACGCGGCCTGAACGGCGGCGGTGACGGTGGAATAGCCGAGTGCGCAATCGAGTTCGCTCTCGGTATGACGGAACTCGGAAGATTCGGTGTCTGGCGTGCCCACGGGGGGTTCACCCCGGAAGAGGCCCGGGAGCTGGAGCGGCTCGGCTACGGGACGCTGTGGCTGGGTGGATCGCCGCCGGCCGAGCTGCCGGGCGTGGCGGAACTGCTCGCCGCCACCGAGACCATCAGCGTGGCCACCAGCATCGTGAATGTCTGGTCGGCCCCGGCCAAGGAGGTGGCCGAGTCCTTCCATCGCCTCGACGCCCGCTATCCGGGACGATTCCTGCTCGGCATCGGTGCGGGCCATCCGGAGATGACCGGCGAATACCGTAAGCCCTACGAGGTGCTTGTCGAATACCTCGACGAGTTGGACCGCGCGGGGGTGCCGAAGGAACGGCGCGCCCTGGCCGCGCTCGGTCCGCGAGTGCTGCGACTCGCCGGTGATCGCACCGCCGGCGCGCTGCCGTATCTGGTCACCCCCGAACACACTCGCGGTGCGCGCGAGATTCTCGGGCCGGACGCACTGCTGGCCGTGGAGCACAAGGTGGTGCTGGATACCGATCCGGTGCGCGCCCGTGCGCAGGCGATACCGCGGGTGGAGTTCTATCTCGACCTCCGGAATTACGCGAGCAATCTGCGGCGGTTGGGATTCCAGGACGCCGATCTGGTGAAACCGGGCAGTGCTCGGCTGCTGGACGCCCTGGTGGCGCACGGAAGCGCGAAATCCGTTGTGGAACAGTTGCTTCACCACATCGACGCCGGTGCCGACCATGTGGTTTTGCAGGTTCTCGACGACGATTCGATGGCGACGCTGCGCACGCTCGCGCCACTGCTGCACGAGTCGTCGTGAACAGAAGCCGGCTGTAAGCGCGGTCATTGGGATCGGCGCCGGGAATCTGAGAGACTGCAACGCAATCATCGACGTACACCAGGTGCAAGGTGAGTGCGGAATTGAATCGGTCGGCGCTCGAACGAATCGAGCTGCGATCCGGTGCCGACGAGTCGGCGGCGGAGGTATTCGAGCAGTGGGAGGCGCTGCTCGGGGACAGCTATGTGCCGCTGACGTCCGCACCGCTGCCGTCCGGGACTTTTCACGGACGGATCGAACTGGGCCACTACGACGACGTGGACTTGTCCACCGTCGGATCGACGCCGCAGGAGGCGCGGCGCACGAATGGTCTGATCGCGCGGTCGAGCGACGAGTATCTGATCGCGACTGTTCAGCTCGGTGGGCACGGGCGGTTGTATCAGGACGGCCGGGTCGCCGAGGTGGGGCCCGGCTCGCTGGTGTTCCTCAACACCACCCGGCCCTATCACTGGGTGATTCCCGAGGAATGGGAAATGGCGGTCGTGCGGGTGCCGCTGGCGCGAATACGGGAACTCACCGGACTTGTCGATGACGAATTGCCGACCGCCAGCGCCGTATCGCACGACAGTCCCGCCGGGGTGGTGGCGCGGTACTTCCGGGACCTGGCCGAACTGCAGGGACGGGAACCGGATCAGGCGCGGTTGCTCATGGCGCCGGGAATGGATCTGCTCGCCTCAGCGGTCACCCTGGCGGCCGGAGGGGCGGAGTCCGAGCAGTCCGCGGACGCCTTCGCGCGTCAGCGGGTACTCGACTTCATGCGCGCCCGCTGCACCGATCCCGAGCTCACCGTCGATCGAATAGCCGACGGCTGCGCGATGTCGCGCCGCACCCTGTACCGCGTGTTCGACGATTTCGAGGAGGGCCCGGCCGCGGTATTGCGGCGAATGCGGGTGGAACACGCCTGCGAAATGCTCGCCCGAGACTCTATGCTGCCCATAGCGGTTGTCGCCGCCGCATCGGGATTCCTCACCGAACGGCATCTCTATCGGGCCTTCCGAGTCGAAAAGGGCACGACCCCGGCCTCATTCAGGGTGGTGGGCCGCCGCACTGGCACGGACGGTCGGTAACCAGGCACGGATAGGCATTGTGCGGCAACCCGTTCCTGCAAAGAATGCGAAGACGAAGGGGTTTACGCGGGAGTTGCCGAGGGAGAGAAAGTGCGGGTCGCTGTCGTTCAAGCAGAGCCGAAATGGCAACTGCGCGCCGGAATCGAACATATTGTCGAATTGATGGGCGCTGCCGCTGCGGCTGGTGCGGAACTGATCGCATTCCCCGAGGCTTTCGTACCCGGCTATCCGTGGTGGGTATCGCCGGATGGGCGCGGTGCGGCGGAATCCGTTGCGCACTACCGCTCCAACGCCATGACCCGCGACGGCGCGGAAATGCGTGCGGTACTCGATGCGGCCCGGGAGTATCGAATACACGTGGTGTTCGGATTCGTGGAGCGGTGTGATCGCCGCGTATTCATGACACAGGCCGTCATCGACGACACCGGGACGGTGCTGTCGCTGCGCCGCAAACCGGGACTGAACAGCCAGGAGCGGCGCGTGTTCAGCGCGGGCACGCCGGGCCTGCCGACGGTGCACCGCAGCCGCATCGGACGCTTGGGCGCACTGTCCGGGCAGGAGAATTCGCGGCCGCTGTTCACCCGCGCCATGCGCGCCGACGGACAGCAGATCCACGTCGCGGCCTGGCCCGGATTCCTCACCGCCGGGGATACCGCCGGAATCGGCGCGCCCACCACGGCGAGCCGGTTGTATGCGATCGAGGGCGGCGCATTCGTGCTGGCCCCGTGCGCGGTGGTGGGGTCGGCCGGACTGTCGGTGCCCGGGGTGAACGCGCGACTGGCGCGCGGCGGGGGCTACGCGCGCATCTTCGGCTCGGACGGAGCCGAATTGGCCACGCCCCTCGCCGAGGACGAGGAGGGTTTCCTCTACGCCGATCTGAATCTCGGCGTCGGCCGGGTCGATCCGCCGCTGCGCGATCTGCTCGGCGCACCGCCGGTGGTCGCACCCGACGCCCCGGCCGCCACGCGCCGCCGCGGCTCCCGCGATACGGCGGCCGCGCCGGGCGCCGAGCGGATCCGTCTCGTGGGGCGCGAAAGCGCTTGATACCGCAACCGCGTACCTGGGCTCAGCTGCGTACCAGGCGGGCGATGGCGTCGGTGGCTTCCTTGATCTTGGCCTCGGCTTCCGGTCCGCCCGCGACGGCGGCGTCCACCACGCAGTGGCTGATGTGATCCTCGAGTAGGCCCATGGCGACGGCCTGGAGGGCCTTGGTCATGGCCGAGACCTGGGTGAGGATGTCGATGCAGTACTTCTCCTCCTCGACCATGCGCTGCAGGCCGCGGGCCTGGCCTTCGATACGGCGCAGGCGCTTGAGGTAGTCGTCCTTGGCGGTGATGTAGCCGTGCGTGGCGTGATCATGGCACGACTCGGCCGCCTCGACAGTGGTGTTCTCGTCGGTCACCGGCATACCCTCACTCCCGGCCGTGTCGGCCCTCGCCCGCTAATACCCCCCTAGGGTACACGTGCGCGCGGACCGTCACCACCTGGCACCGACACCCATGCACGGATACGCAAGAATCGGGGCATGAGTGCGGATCCTCGGGCCACGCTGGCCATTATCGGCGGCAGCGGGTTCTACGACTTCTTCGGTGACGACGCGACCACGGTCGAGGCCGAGACGCCCTACGGCGCGCCGAGCGCCCCGATCACCATCGGCACGGTGGAGGGGCGGTCGGTGGCCTTCCTGCCCCGGCACGGGCGCAAGCACGAGTACTCGCCGCACACGGTGCCCTACCGCGCCAATATGTGGGCGCTGCGATCGCTCGGCGTGCGGCGGATCTTCGGTCCGTGCGCGGTGGGCAGCCTGCGCGCCGACTGGGGGCCGGGCACCGTCGCCGTACCCGACCAACTGGTGGACCGCACCTCCGGCCGCGACCAGACCTTCTTCGACGCGGGCGGGGTGCACGTCGCCTTCGCCGATCCGTACTGCGCCGAACTGCGCGCGGCCGCCGTCTCGGCCGCCGTCACCGAACTCCCCATGAAGGATCACGGCACCATGGTGGTCGTGCAGGGGCCGCGCTTCTCCACCCGCGCCGAGAGCCGCTGGTTCGCCGGACAGGGCTGGGAACTGGTGAACATGACCGGGCATCCCGAGGCCGTCCTCGCCCGCGAACTCGAAATGTGCTACAGCGCAATCGCTCTGGTCACCGATCTGGACGCCGGGCTGGAGTCCGGCGAGGGCGTCTCCGCCGCAGCCGTCTTCGCCGAGTTCGAACGCAACCTGGTCCCGTTCAAAACCCTGGTCCGCCGTGCCGTCGCCGCCGTCGACCGCGACGACACCTGCGACCACTGCCGCGTGCACGCGGGCACGGGCGTGAAACTGCCGTTCGAACTGCCGTAACCGGCCGGGTGCGCGGCACGACCTCGGGCAGGCGCGTTCGGCCGGTCCCGGGGTGTCGCCGCTCGCCTACGCTGGGGGCATGAGCGTGGGTGATGGGCCGGGGGAGCGGTCGCGGGTGCTGGTGACCGGGGCGGCCGGGTTCATCGGGGGGCATGTGCGGCGGGCGCTGGCGGCGGCCGGGCACGAGGTGGTCGCGGTGGACAGCATGTGGGAGGACGTGCACGGGGCGGACGCCGAACCGCCGCAGGGGGTTTCGGTGGTCGATGTGCGCGATGCCGACGCGCTGGCGGAGTTGCTGCCCGGTATCGACGTGGTGTGCCATCTGGCGGGTGCCGGGCCGGGCGCGGTCGCCGCGGAGGCGGTGGAACCGCACCGGATGCCCGGCGCGGATCTCATGCGAGGCGCGTCGGTGTTCGTGGCGCACAACGACGCCGCGACCGCGACGCTGCTGGCGGCGATGGAGCGGGCCGGGGTGCGGCGGCTGGTGCTGGCCTCGTCGGTGGCGGTCTACGGGGAGGGGCGGTATCGCGGAATGCGGGGTGGGGTGTTCCATCCGGGTATGCGGCGGCGGCGCGATCTGGATCGGGGAATGTTCGATCACCGCGCCCCGCGCACGGGCGATCTGCTGACCTGGGAGCCGGTGGGCGAGGATGCGCCGGTGCGGCCCCGGAGCGCCTATGCGGCAAGCAAAGTCGCGCAGGAGAACTACGCGCTGGCATGGGCGGCGCAGCCGGGGGTGTCGGCCACGGTGCTGCGATACCACCACGTGTACGGCGACCCGGTGTGCCCGGTGCGGACGGCGGAAGCCGGTGTGGTGGCGCGCTTCCGTGCCGAACTCGCGGCTGGACGCGCCCCGCACATCTTCGAGGACGGCGGCCAGACCCGGGATTTCGTGCACGTGCGCGATGTCGCCGCCGCCACGGTGGCGGCCGTCCGCCAGCACCTGCCCGGCTTCGTGCCGCTGAATATCGCCTCGGGCCGACCGGTCACCGTCTGGCAGGTCGCCTCCCTGCTGGCCAAGGCCCTGGGCGGCCCCGAACCCGTCGTCACCGGCCGGTACCGCGCCACCGATATCCGGCACCTGGTCGCCAACCCCGAACGTGCCCGCCGCGCCCTCGATTTCACCCCGCGCATCCCACCCGCCCGGGCCTCACCGCCTACGCCACCGGCACCCAACCCTGACCGCTCGCCGCGGCGGCGGTGGCACCCGGTCAGCGTGCGGTGCGCCACCGGTTTTCCGCTCGGGGTTAGGCTGCGCGCATGGATGATCCGGTGCGGCTCGAGGTGATCGTGGCCAGTACGCGGCAGGGGCGGTTCGCGCCGGTGGTGGCGGACTGGTTTCTGCGGGCGGCGCGGGGAGACGGGCGATTCGATGTCGGAGTGGTGGATCTGCTCGATACGCAGCTGCCGGTGGATCTGAGCGAGACGCCGGAGGTGCTGGCGTACCGGGAGCGGGTGGCGGCCGCGGACGCCTTCGTGGCGGTGACGTCGGAGTACAACCACGGGTATCCGGCGTCGTTGAAGACGGCGCTGGATTCGGCCAAACGGGAGTGGCGGGGCAAACCGATCGGCTTCGTCAGTTACGGCGGACTGTCGGGTGGCCTGCGTGCGGTGGAGCAGCTGCGGCAGGTGGTGGCCGAGATCCACATGGTGTCGATTCGCGAGACCGTGAGTTTCCACGAGGCCAAGCGCAAGTTCGACGCGGCGGGCGAGACCGCCGACGGTGCGGCCGTCGACGCCGCTGGGCGGCTGCTGCGCCAGCTCGACTGGTGGGGTAGGCACCTGCGGGCGGCGCGGGCGTCGGAGCCGTATCCCGGTTGAGCCTCACCGGGTCTGGGCGTGTGCCCCGCGCGGTCGGCCGATGTAGGTGGTCTCGCTCGGGATGGACACCAGGGTCAGTTCCTCCCGAGTGGTGCCGGTGCGCAAGGTGATTCGGTTGCCGACGGCTCCGGGCTGGTGGATGGACAGCTCGGGCCTGGTGTCCGGCCAGCCGAGCGGGTCGCCGGTGAGGTAGACGGTGGTGATGCCCGCGTGCGGTGCGGGCGCGAGCACGCCGTCGACGACGGTGGCGGTGAAATCGGCGTCGGGCTGGTGGGTTTCGGTGGCGATGGTCAGCCGCTCCGGATTGCCGATGGTGGTGACGAGGTGCTCCCAGGAGTGCGGTCGGTCGGTGCGGATCAGCACCCGTTCCCCGATGGCCAGTGCCCGGAATATCAGCTGCTGGGCGAGATAGAGCTCGCCCGCCACGTACACGCGGGAAATCCCCTGCCCGACCAGGCGGATGGCGACGCCGCGGCCCTCGGCGTCGGATCCGAGCAGCTGCCCGCAGCCCGCGGACGGCAGCCGCAGCGCGTCGAGATCGGCGACGGGGAATTCGTCGGTCGGCACCGCGGTGTCCGCTCCGGGCACGGCCAGCGGCAGGTGGGCGAGCAGTCCGTCGCGGTGGCGTCCGTTCATCGAGATCATGTGCGGCTGTAGGGGTTTCTCGGGCAGCTCGCGCATGGTCAACCGCCACGCAGCCCCGACTCGCACGGTGTACGCCGAGCGTCCCGGACGCAGCCGCACCACCACGGTGGTGCCTCGGGTCGGCGGCACCCAGAGGCTGTCGAGCACGTCGGTGCCGAGCCGCCGGGGGTCCACCGCCGCACCGATGTTCACCCCGTTGCCGACCTCGGCCCCCCGCCACTGCTGGGTGAGTTCGCGCGGATCCAGACCGCCGGTCACCTGCACCGCCGCCTGCCGGATCTCGGGAGCGGTGAGAATGCGCGCCGTGCAGTCGGCGTCGGCGAGGGTGCGCACGACGCGCTGGGTGGCGATGCTGACCGCGCGGCAAGCCCCGCTCAGGCCGCCGCCGCGCCGTCGTGCCGCCTGCGGGCACCGCAGCGGGTCGAACGCGATGGCCAGCCACACCGTGCGGTGCGCGGTGGCGGGCAGCGGTCCGAGCAGTTTCTCGTAGCTGGCACCGGCGGGAGTGCCGGAGCGGCTGCGGAACCCGTGCGCGACGATATCGATCCCGGCGAGCAGGATGTCGTGTTGCCGCAGGCATGTCGCCAGTTCCGGCAGCGGCAGCAGATGGGAGGCGTGCACGGTACCGCTGCCGAGTCGGGTCAGTCCGCCCTTGGTGGCGAGCACCTCCGCGACGGCGACCACTCGGCTGCCGTCGCGGTAGATCCCGAGGGAGCGGCCGTCGGCGGCGCGGAAGTCGAGGGTGTCTCCGATGCGGTAGGCGCGCTGTCTGCGGTAGCGCCACCAAGTCGCGAGCCAAGAGGAAACTGGTCGTTTGCCTAATGGAATCAGCAGTGCCGCCATGAGCGTCAGGCCGACCGCCACCGCCGCCCACCACGTCGCCCCGCAGGCGAATGCGGCCAACCCCGCCGCCAGCCCGGCCAGCTGCGCGCTCACCAGATCCGGCAGGGTGATCCAGCCGAGCAACGGGCGGCCCGGTGGCGGCGGCGCGGTCGGCGGATCGGCGGGTGCGGCGGTCTCGCCCGGTGCGGCCATCATGGTCCCCAACTTCCGTCGGCGGCCGCCGGTGGCGACCGAAATCGGACAAAGACCAGGTGCGATAGGAATCGGCTGTCAACGGAACTGTACTGTGTCGAGCGAACTCGATGACCCGTCGGGGGAGAATCCATGCCTTCGAAACCGACCACGCGCTGGCAGGTGAGCGGCTACCGCTTCCTGGTCCGCCGCATGGAACACGCACTGGTGCGCCGGGACGTGCGAATGCTGCACGACCCGATGCGTTCGCAGTCGCGCGCGTTTGCGGTCGGCCTGGTGCTCGCCCTGGTCGCCCTGGCCGGTTGCGGAGTATTAGCGCTACTGCGTCCGCAGGACAAGATGGGCAACAGCACCATCCTCATCGGCAAGGATTCCGGTGCGGTCTACGTGGTCATCGACGGTGTGGTGCATCCGGCGCTCAATCTCGCCTCGGCCCGGTTGGCGGCGGGCGAGGCCGCCGCACCCGCCACCGTCAAGGAATCGGAACTGGGCAAGAAGCCACGCGGCCAGCTCATCGGCATTCCGGGCGCGCCTGCCTCGCTGAACTTCGACGACAGCGGACGCGGCCGCGCCTGGACCGTCTGCGACACGCTCGCCAGTGACGGCAGCGGCGAGCTGACCACCGCCGTGCTGGCCGGTGATCCGGAGCTGGCGGAGAAGGCGGGTCCGCTGGCCTCGGGGCGGGCACTGCTGGTGCGGGGCCGTGAGGCCGCCTACCTGGTGTACGACGATCGGCGGGCCCGGGTGGACATGAACGACCGCGCCGTCGTCGATGCCCTCGGTATTCGCGGTATGACGCCGCGCCCCGTCAGCGAGGGGCTGCTCAACGCCATCCCCGAGGTGCTGCCCATCGTGCCGCCGCCCATCGCGGATGTCGGTGCGGCACCGGGCTATCCGCTCGGTGATCACCGGATCGGCGATGTGGTGCAGGTGCGCACCGACGGCAGTCACTACGTGGTGCTGGCCGACGGCCTGCAACCGGTGTCGGAGCTGACGGCCGATATCGTCCGCAACACCTACCGCGCCACGCCGACCGATACCCATATCGCCCAAGCGGATCGGACGGCGGCCCCGGTCTCCTCGGCACTGCGGGTCGCCGACTATCCGGCGGCCGCCCCCGAGATCGTCGACGGCAAGGACCAGCCCGTGGCCTGCCTGTCCTGGCAACCCGTTCCGGTCGCCGACAAGTCCGAGGGCAGCACCCGCGCGGAGCTGACCGTGCTGACCGGGCACACCGTGCCGATCCCGGATCGGGCGCGGCTGGTCTCGTTCGCCCAGGCCGACGGCTCCGGGCCGCACGCGGACGCCTTCTACATGCGGCCGGGCGCGGGCGCGTATACGCAATCCACGGGGATCGAACCCGATAGCGAGCGCCGCGACAGCCTCTTCTACATCTCCGATTTCGGGGTGCGCTATGGCATCGTGGACCTCGACGCGGCGAAGGCGCTCGGCATGGACCCCGACAGCGTCCGACCGGAGCGCGCGCCCTGGCAGCTGATCGGCCTGCTGGCGCCGGGCCCGGCCCTGAGCCGGGCCGCCGCCATGGTCGCGCACGACGGTGTCGCCCCGGACGCGAACCCCGCGAAAGAGCCGGTGCGGACCCAGAATTGAGCCGGGGCCGGGCATGTGACCCGACCCCGGCGCCGTCTACACCGTGGTCGCCAGCCAGGCGATGGTTTCCTTGGTGTGGGTACCGCTGCGCGGCGCGAGCGCCTTGCCCTCGACCACGACCTCGTTCATTCGAATGCGGAAGCCCTTGGTGGTGACGTCCGCGATGCGGACACCCGGGGTGTCCGGACCGTTGAAGGTCTGCACCATCGGAATGACGATCACGTGGGAATTCGGCGGGAACGGCGTCGGGAAGGTCACCTCGGTGAAGGTGCCGGTCTGCCCTCCCCGCAGTTCGGCTTCGTTCGGGGCGTCCAGGTCGATGAGGCCGGTCAGCATCATGCTCATGGGAATCTCCTGTGCGCGAAATGGATGGTCATGTCGAGCCTCATTGCGCGGCATGACTTCAGTGTGGCGCGTTCCCGGGTAGTTTCGGGTAGTAATCGAAAGCCTATTTCTGTTCGCGCACAACACTTTTCATGCCAACCGGATCGTATGTGTCCGTTCAATCACGCGTGCCGAGGCGGCGGCGCAGCGGGAAGGAGGCCAGCCAGCCCAAAGTCAGCAGCAGGGCGATCACGCCGGTGCCGATCAGTGCCGTGTCCCGGGCCGTGGTGTCGGGTGGGGGCGAAGGTGTCGGGAGGGGGAGTTGTTCGCTGCGGGCGGCGCTGGAGCGTTTGGGCGGCAGCTGGTCCGGCACCTCGGCGGTGAGGGCGGCGACGGGATCGACAGCGCCGTAGCCGATGTAGGGGTTCCAGCCCTCGGCCGGTGCGTGCGCGGTGGCCTGGATGCGGTCGATGACCTCCCGCGCCCGCAGTTCGGGGAAGCGCGCCCGCACCAGCGCGGCCACGCCCGCCACGTACGGCGCGGCGAAACTGGTGCCGCTGTACGGAGTCAGCTGCCCCTGCCGGCTGAACTTGGCGGTGGTGAGGCCGGTATTGCGCGGATCCAGGGAGACGATGTTCTCCCCGGGGGCCGCTACGCCCACCCAGGGGCCGGGGACGGTGAAACCCGAAGGCTGGCCGAAGGAGTCGACCGAACCGACGGACAGCACGTACTCGTCCCACAGTGCCGGGGCCACGTAGGAGACGACGGTGTCCCAGGGGTCGCGGTCGGGATGCAGCGGGTCCGGACCCGGATTGCTCGCCCGGCAGGTGTCGGTGTTGCCCGCCGAGGTGACGATGACCACGTCCTTCTCCAGCGCCGCGTATTGCACTGCCGCGCCGAGCATTCCGAACTCCCGGCTGTCGGGACGAGCGGTGGGGCAGGCCACCAGGGAGATATTGATGACGCGCGCACCGGCGTCGGCCGCGCGGCGCACCGCCGAGGCCAGCGCGGAGATCTTGCCGTAGCCGTCGGGCATATCGTCCGGACCCTTGTCGCGCCCAGCCCCTTTCGCCTGGTACAGCGCACTGGTCTGGCGGATGGTCAGCACCCGCGCCTCCGGGGCGACACCCGCGAAGCCCTGCCCCTCCACCCTGGTGGCCGCGATGAGACCGGCGACCAGGGTGCCGTGGGCGTCGCAGTCCTCGGTGCCGTCGCCCCCGATCGCCACGTAGTCGCCGTCGGCGATGAGCCCGGGCAACCGTGGATGCGGGGTCACCCCGGTGTCGATGACCGCCACCAACTGCCCGGCCCCCCGGGAGAACCGCCAGGCGTGCTCCAGTTCCAGCGACCGCTGCGCGGGCGGGATCGTCGGGCCGCCGCCCCCGGCCTGGGTGCTGATACACGGCGCGTTGGGCGGATGCTCGGTCTCGGTGGGCGGTGCGGCTGGACCTCCGGCGGGCAGCAGCCCGGCATCGATCGCGGGCGGCCGCTCCGCACCCGCGAACCCTGCGGTCACCCCCGTGCCCACCGAAACGCTCAGTGCCACTAACGAAGCCGCCACGAGCGCCCGAATCCGACCGCCGCACAGCGTGATTCGTACAGGGTGGGCTGTCGTTCGCGGCGAGCTGGGCGGCGGCCACAGCGGTGCGGTCGTATGCGAGTTGGCTGCTGCTGGTGGGTACTCCCGGTCGGGTCGAGTTCCGGCGGAGCTGGATCGGAAGGTACTGGGCGACATGGGGGCTCGATCAGAGGCCGCGGACGAGGGCGAAGAGCTGGGTCACCCAGAAGACCAGCGGAATGACCGCCGCCACGAAGGCGTACTCGAGCAGTTCCACCGCGCGGCGCATGGGCGGGGTGGCCTGCTGGTTGGGCAGGATCATGCCGAGGACCAGGGTCGCGCTCAGCACGACCATGGCCGCGCCGAAGACGAGCAGGGGCTGCTGCATGCGCAGGGCCGCGCCCGCCAGGATGAGCAGGACGATGGCCGCGCCGCCCGCGACGAGCGGAACGGCCTGCGCCGCGCCCGCGTAGGTGCGGCTGCGGAACATGAGCACCGCCGCGCACACCAGCGCCAGCGCCAGCCCCGGCCGGTAGACGTCCGTGCCCGCGGGGTCGGCGGCGGCCAGCGCACCGGTGGCCGTGACCAGCGTCGTGGCGGCCACCAGGCCGGTGAGACAGCGGC
>NZ_BAGD01000034.1 GCF_000308635.1 Nocardia otitidiscaviarum NBRC 14405
CGGCGTCCGCCGCCGACGCGCGCCCGCAGGGGATGCAGTCCGACGCGGCCCACGGCGACCAAACTCGTACCCCCGCCCCCGACCCCACCGGTTCGCCAGCCACCGCGGCCGACCCCGGCACACCGCACGGCGCCCAGCCGCCCGGCGGAGAACCCACCGCCGCCCCACACCCCGAGCCCAGAGCCGCTGGCGCACAACATGCTTCCAGCGCGATGCCCCACCCCGCCACCGGTATCCAAGCGGCTACAACAGGCTCCGAGGCGACTCCGACCCGCACCGACCCGCACCCCGCCGACCCCGGCACCCCGGTCACCGCCACACCCCGCACCCAATCGGAAGCACCGCCGGACACAGACACCACCCGCGCCGAACCGCCCTCCCTACGCGACGAAGGCGCACCCACACGCGAGGAATCCGCGCCTGCACGCGATGAAGCAGTTCCTGCACGCGAGGAATCCGCACCGGATCGTGGCGAATCGGCCCGTGTGCGTGACGAAGACGCTCCGGCGCGCGAGGACTCCGCTCAGGGACGCGGCGAACCGGCCAGTGTGCGCGACGAAGGCGCTCCGGCGCGCGAGGAAACCGCGCCGGTGCGTGATGAAGCGGTTCCCGCACGCGATGAGGCGGTTCCGTTGCGCGACGAGGCGGCTCCGTTGCGCGACGAGGCGGCTCCGGTGCGCGGTGAGGCGGTTCCTGCGCGTGACGAGTCTGCGCCGGTGCGTGATGAAGCGGTTCCTATGCGTGATGAAGCGGCCTCTGCACGCGAGGAATCCGCTCGAGAGCGCGGCGAAACGGCTCCCGTGCGCGACGACGGTACTCCCATGCGTGAGGGTTCCATTCCTGAGCGTGACCAACCGGTTCCAACGAGACGCGAACCTGCGCCTGTGCGGGACGAGGCGGTTCCCACGCGTGACGAGGCGGCGGTTCCCGCGCGTGGCGAGGCGGGCCCTGCGCGTGACGAGTCCGCGCTTGCACGTGGCGAAGCGGTCACTGCGCGTGAGGAATCCGGTCCGGCTAGCAGCGAACCGGGCCGTGGGCGTGAGGAATCCGCCGTGTCGGCACGGCGCGATGACGCGGAGGACACCGGTCGGGGCGGGCGGGCCGAGGATGAGTCCTCGGCAGGTATCGGGGGTGCGCGGCGGCCGGATGCGGACAGCCCGGTCGATCCGGATGGCGATGCGAGTGCGGACACAGCGGCCGCCGCCCCGGCGAATCGCGCCGCGCCGGACGGGGATCGGAGTGCGGGCGGCAATGATGCCGTGCGGGCGCTGGCGGGTATCCGGGAGGACACCGGTAGTACGGCGATCCGCGTTCCGGATCCCGAGTCGTGGCGCGACGGCATGCCGGTCGCGGCGATCATGGTCGCGGCGGACGGGGCGGCCCGGCAGTTCAACGATCACGGTTCCCTGCGCCAGCGCCTGCGGGACGAGGCGGCGGCGCGGCGGCGGCAGGGTGAGAGCGACACCATGCACGCCCTCGTGATCGACACCTACGGCGACGGCGACGACGCCGTGACGCGGGTATACCGGCTGTCCTGTGAGGACGGCGATATCGTGATCCGGGATGCCGCGACAGGCGAGGTGATCGAGAATCCGCCGGCGGGCGTCGGCGACCGCACCGGCACGTACGCGATCATGTTCGACGCCGAGGGTAATCCGACGCACAAGCTGGGGCCGATCGAACGGGAGGCATTGTCCCGGCAGGCCTTCGACGCCCTGGTGCACGATGCCGTCGAGTCCGGTGCAGTGCGTGTCGAACCGCTCGGGGACGGCGATCGGGCGCACCGGGTGGAACTGGTCACCTTCGAGGACGGCACCCGACTGGTCCGGAAGGTGTTCGACGATCCGAGGCAGGCCGACGCCGAGGTCCTGGCGTCCATGCTGGGCACCGCGATCGACGCGAACGTGCCACGGGTGCATCGGGACGGTGATGCCCCCACCACCGTCTACATGCAGGTGATGCCGGGTGACGTGGCGGCGACGATGTTCGAAGGGGCGGACGCGGCGCGGCTGCTCGGAACCACCGACACCCCCCAGGGCCGGATGCTGGGCCTACTGGACGCGCTGATCGGTATGCCGGACCGGGATTCCCACTGGATGATCGGTCCCGACGGGGTCGGTGGGATCGGCCACCGCAACGCCTTCGGTCCGGGCCCCGAGGCCGGTGATCCCATCAGCCCGTTCGCCGACTATCTGCTGCGAGTCGGCGACGCCGGCGAGATCGTCTGGCGCGACAATGAATTCACCAAATCCGAGGTGCGGTCGCTCCGGGCGCGCCTGGCGGCGTTGGAACCGGAGTTCACCGCTCGCGATCGCGGCGAATGGTTCGACTCGGCCATGGACCGCCTGCGGGAGATCGAGCGGCACGCGCGGCCGGACCGTGACCGGTGGGGCCGCTTCGTCCGTTTCTTCACCGACCGCTTCTCCACCGACGCGCCCGACGCGGACGACACCCCCACCCGCCCGCGATCGGAGCCGCCCGAAGCGCAGCGCGGCCGGACACCCGCCCCCGACGAGGAACGGCCGCCGTCACCGACAGCCGACGATGACGATGGCCGGTCGCGGACCACCGACGAGACACCCGACCAGTCGCCGGCCCCTGACGAAGACCCGAACCGATCGCCCACCACCGACGTGGACCCGGACCGGTCGCCTCCCGCTGACGAGGAGAGCCGGTCGCCGACCGTCGGTGAGGAGCCGAACCGATCACCCGTTGCCGACGAGGAGCCGGACCGATCACCCACTGCCGAGGAGGAGCAGCCCCGGTCGCCGTCCGCCGACCGTGGTGCGCCTGTGCGCACCTCGAATGCCGATGTCGGCGTTCCGCCGCGGTCCGGTGCCGACGCGCCGCGGACGCCACGCGCACAGGACGGTGAGCAGTCCACGCGCACGGCGTCGGACATGTTCACTTCGGTGTGGCAGGCGGCCGACGGCGACGCCCCGGTCGCGGTGGCAGACGGCGGATCGAACCGGCCGCCGTCGGATCCGCCCGCACCGCCGACGACCCCGGACGATCCGGGCGATGAAGGCGCACACCAGAACTCGCGCTCCGGCGACGAGGCCGGTGACCCGCGTGTCCTGGAACCCGACGCGGTCCTGCCACCGCAGGGCGATGCCGATACCACCCGGACCATCGACGTCGACGGTGAGCAGGTACCCCTGCGTCTCGTCCCCGACGGTGCCGACCGCTGGCGCGTCGCGCCCCCGGACGGCGGCGAAACACCCGCCCGCCGAGCCGATTCCGACACCCCGGAGCGCAAGTCGGCGCTGCGCCGCATGTGGGAGCGCTTCCGCGACATCACTCATGTGCGCGGCCACCGCGGCGTGTACCCCAAGTACCCCTCCGGCTCCGGCGAGGACCACCGCGGCCAGACGGCGCTGCGGGACGCGGTCGTCGACGCCCCGGACCTGCTCGGCCCGCCACCTCCCGCACCGCCGCCGCCTCCCACCGGCCCGGTGTTCCAGGAGCCGCCCAGCGCGGGCGGGGACGGATTCCCCAATATCGCGCGGATTCTCAAGGAGTCCGTCACCTTCTGGCAGCAGCGGGAGCAGATACCCCTCCTGAATCGGCTCTCCGGTCGTATCGCGGCGCAAGCCGGCGAGCATATGCCGCTGCACACGCCCGACGGCGCGGAGTACCGGCCCTGGATCAGCGATACCGATCCGGAACGCGCCCGCCAGGGGATCGGCGTCACCCATGAAGCCGGGATCATCTCCCCGGAGCAGGCCCGCGCCGATTTCGAAGCGCTGCTGGACGTCACCTCCGATCCCGAGGTCCGCCGCCGCATCCTCACCGACCTGACGCGCCTGGAGTTGCGCCCGGCGGACGAGAACCGCGCCGCACTGCGGGATCTGCTGGATTCCAGCACGGATCCGGAGCTGCGTCAGCGGATCATCGACGACCTCTACGACCATGGTCTGATCTCCGCCGAGGAGTCGGTCCGGCTCGAAGAGCAGCCGATTCCGGAGGTGCCGAACGATCCGCTGCCGGTCGCGGAACCCACGAACCCGCCGCAGGACGAGTCGCTCGCGGATATGGCGCGGCGGCTCGGGTTCGACCTGCCCGACAACGATCCGGCGACCGTTCGGCGGGTGCTCGACGAGCAGCAGTACCGGACGTTGCGCGCCGCCGCCGCCATCGAGGGACTCGGCGACGCCGCACGGCGTTTCAACGAGGAGAACAGCCGCCCCTATCGCTGGCACGACGCGGACGGCACGCCGGGAACGGATGCCGAGGGCCGCCCCGGTGGCAGTGTGCCGGTCGGTGCCGTGCCGCGCAGCTTCTTCGACGACAATCCGATGGGGTTGTTCCTGCGCGAGATCATGGTCGCGATGGGCTCTGATCCCGGGCTGCTGGACAGCGCGGAAGTCGGCAACGGGGCCGATCCGCTGCCGGAGTGGAACCGGGTCGGCGAGAATCCGGAGCTCGGCCGCGACGACGGTATCCCGATCTATTTCGAGCACGCGCTGCGCCGCAGTCAGTTGACGGACGAATTGTCCACGTGGGCAGCCATGTTCGGTATCGATCTCGCCGACCTCGGCCCCGATCGGCTGGACGGCACCCTGGATCGGCTGCGGAACGAGAACATCGCGCGAGCGGAGGGCTTGGCCGACTTCGCCACCGCGGCGGCCGATCTGCTGGCGCAGGCCGATCAGCGGCAGGTCGGCGAGCCGTACGGCGACCAGATCGCCCGGATTCCGATCGACGACGGGCCGGACCTGCTGGTGGTCATCGACGGTGCTCGCGGCCGGGACGAGGTGCTGGCCGACACGCTGGCCACGCGGCCGGATCTGGCGGCCGCGCTCGACGCCGGCGATATTCGGGTGGACTACCGGCAGGTGCGTGTCGACGAGTCCGGGCAGCCGCACCTCGACCCGGTCGATACTCCCGAGGTCCACCACTTCCGCGGCCCGGTGGACGGCCGGGAACTGGTCGTGACCCTGGTGCGGGACAACACCGGACAGCAGTGGCGGCCGGTTCCCCAGACCGTCGACCCGGTATCCGACACACTCGATGCGGCGCCCGAGGGCGGCTCGACGGCCGACGACGCATCGGATCGCACCGCGCCGCGGTCGCCCGAAGAGACACTGCGCGAGATGGGCGAGCTGGCACGGCGACTCGGTGTCGGCCTCGACGACCTCGGCATCGGCCCGGACGGCGTGCATCCGGAGCGGTTGGCGCGGACGATCGCCTCGCAGCAGCTGCTGAATGCGATGCGGGCGGGCCAGATCGAGGCGCTCGCCGACTACATTCGCACCGCCAACGACATCCAGACCTTCTACGGTCTCGCCGAGGTGCGGGCCCCGCTGGCGCAGCGCTTGGGACTGTCGGAGGCGGAACTGACACCCCGGGCGATCGCGGAGGGCCTCACCGATCCGTCGCCGCGCCGGGCGCTACGTATCCAGCGGTTCGAGGATCTCGTCGCTTACGCGCGGCGGCTGCGCGGACTCGACGCGACGGCGCTCGATGCCGCACGGGACCGGCTGGCGCGGCAGCTCGGCATCGAGCCGTCGGAGCTGTATCCGACCAAGTACACGAATAACGATGCGGGACGGCTCATCCGGGTTCCGGATACCGCGGGCATCGATCCGGCGAAACTGCGCAAGGTCGTCGCCGGACTGGTACGCGACGGGAGTGCCTGGGTCGCGCGGGACGCGCTGGCCGAATTCGCCGCCGCGCTCACCGACGTCGACCCGTACTCCGAGGTGCCCCGGGGCGATCGTGCGGCCGACCCGCGTTCCGCCGACACCGAACCGCCGGTGCACGATATCGACGCGCTGCCGGGGCTGCGCGACATCCTCGCCGGTGCCGTTCCGTCGGGCGATCCGCTCGATTTCGGCCGTGCCCTCGCTGACGCCGTGGCCGATGCCCAGGCTCGGCTGCCCGAGGGCGGCGAATTGCCCAGCGGTGATCCCGATACCCGGCCGCAGCCGGGCGGCGACTGGGCGCGCCTGGTGGGCGTGGACCTGGTCGGCGCCGACGACGCGACCTTCCGCCGGGTGTACGAGGCGTACCGGGACGGTCGGATCGACAAGCACGAGGGCCTCAGTGCCGCCGATCTCGCGGCGGCTCTGGACGGCATGCGCGGCGAGGTGCGCGACCGGGCCGAGCAGATCAGGACGCTCGCCGAGCTGGCCGAACAGTTCCACCGGCTGGCCGAGCGCGGGCAGCTACCCGGCCGTCCCGACGATCCGGGTGAGGAACCGGGTACCGCCGCACCGCCGCGGCCCCCGGCGGGCAGCGGACCGCAGGCCGGTGGCGGTTCCCGGTTACCACCCGCGGATCCGCCCGGACCGCCCACACCCGCCCGTGACCCCGACGACGGTTCGCGCCCACCGGCCGACCCCGGTACGTGGCCCGACGAATCGACGAACCGGTTGGCGGACGAACTCGCCGAGTCGCGTCAGCGCACCGACGCCGAGTTGGACGAGTCGCGCCAGCGTTCCGATGCGGAGTTGGCGGAGTCGCGGCAGCGTTCGGAGGCCGAGCTGGCCGAGTCGCGGCGGCGTTCCGATGCGGAGTTGGCGGAGTCGCGGCAGCGTTCGGAGGCCGAGCTGGCCGAGTCGCGGCAGCGGACCGATGCGGCGCTCGATGAGTCGCGGCGGCGTTCCGACGCCGAGTTGGCGGAGGCCGGTCGACGCACCGACGCCGAAGTCGCGGAACGGAGTCGGCGCACGGATGCGGAGCTGGCGGAGTCGCGACGCCGGACCGACGATGCCGTGGATTCGGAGGATACGGCTCCGGAGCCGGGGACCGGGGGCGGCTCGCAACGGCCACCCGGCCCACCGCCGACGAACGGCACCGCGGACGGTGCGGGCGATCCTCCCGGCGGAGAGGGCGATTCGGGTGCCGGAGCACGCCGCGCCGGTCCGGATGCCGACGATCCGCTCGATGCCGTCCGCCGCTTCCTCGATCAGCCCGACGTGCGGGCCGGTGGCGTCGACCCGGTCACGCTGTCCGAAGGCGAACGCGAATACATCCGCCGCCTGGCCGAAGCGCTCGGCCTGCGGGATGCCTTCGACGGCAACCGCGACCCGTTCGGAACCCTGTGGGAGCTGGCCGAAAGGGCAAGGGCCCGTGGCTTCCTCGACGAATCCATCGCCGCCGCCGCGCCCATGCGCTATCCCGACGACTTCGGGCCGCTGGATGTCGATCAGCTGTACGGCGACGAGGACTACTGGCGTGAGGCCGACCCGGAAACGCGGCAGCGGATGCTGGCGGAACTGCGCTCACTCGGGCTGGGCTATCTCTCGTACCCGGCTCCCGATGCGGGCCCGGCCCGCTTGACAGCCGCGGACGGTTCTCCGCGACCGGAGAACCCTGCCGCACAACCCGATCGGACGCCACGACTGCATTCCGACTCCGGACTTCGGGACCGGCTCGCCCAGCGCCTGGGACTGTCGGACGCCGAACTGCGATCCGCCGACTCGGCGCGCACACTCGCCGATCTGCGCTACCGCAACCTGCTGACCGCCGGTGTGATCGAGGCCCTGGCCGACAGCGTCGCCCGCCACGAAGCCGCCACCGACGCGGTGCACCGCCGCCAGATCGAGACCACCCGGGATCGGTGGGCCGACCTGCTCGGGCTCGATCCCGCGGCGCTGCACCCGGACCACGTCACCCGCACCCTGGCCGACCTGCGCGAGGCCACGCTGCGGCAGGCCGAAGACCTTGCCGCCCTGGCCGATGTGCTGCGGACCGAACCGGACTCGACTCCCCCCGACGGCACCCGCAGGATGGTGCTCGAGGTGGACGGCGATCGGGTGCCCGTCGGGCTGGCACTCGGCGACGACGGCCGGATGCGCGTCGTGCCTCCGGCCGGCGACCCATCGGAATCCGGTCAACTCGCCCCACGCCCCGACACCCGCCCCGATACCGTCGATGTCCGCCACCGCGAACTGCTGGCCAAGGCGGCGGAGGGCACGCTCACGCTGCGCGAGCGGTGGGAGTTGGCCAAGACCGAATGGCGGATCGCCAAACGTGACGGCCTGCTTCGGCAGCGGCTGCGCGAAGGCTTCTCGCCGGCTTCGCTCAGCTACGACGGCGCATATCCCAAGTACCCGTCGGGCTCGGGCGAGGACGGTCGCGGCCAGACGGCCATCTCGGATCTGGCCGGTATCACCGACCCGGCCGCGTCGGGGAGCTTCAACCCCGCCCGCATCTGGAAAGAGGTCGCCACGCTCTGGAAGAAGCGTGAGGGCGCACCGTTCTTCCTGGACCGCTTGACCGCTCGGACTCGCGACGAGTCGGAAGACGTCGTACCCGCCATGGTCTCCGACGACGAGGAGTACCGGTACTGGATCGACGAGGCCGATCCGGAGTTGCTGGCGGAGATGGAGGCGGAGCTGAAGCTCGCCGGGCTCATGGATCCGGACGACACCTTCTTCCCCGCGCCGGATACGCGGGAACTCCAAGCGGGTGAAGAAGATCCGCGTCGCAGCGATGAATCGCCGTCGAACACAACCGATTCCGATCCGACACTCCGGTCGCCGGACGCGGAACTGCGCGCGGCCGCCCGGCGGCTCGACATCGAGCTGACGGATTCGAATCCGGCAGCGGTGCAACGGATCCTCACCGAACAGCAGTACCGAAACGCCCGCCGGGCCGCCGCTGTCGAAGCCTTGGCCGAGGCGGCGCGGCGGTGGAACGCCGAGGACGCTCGCCTGCCGTTCAGCCGCGAGGTCAGCTTCGACAGCAATGACCCGCTCGGTCTCTACCTGCGGGAGCTGGTGCGGGCGGGCGGTACGGAACCGACGCTGCTGGACTGGGAGGGCGTCAACAACGGCGGCGAGCCGGGCCGCCACTGGGCCGATCCGCACGAGGGCGTCCGCCCGGACCGCGAGGACGGTCTGCGCGAGCACTACGAGAACGCATTGCGCCGCTATCAGATCAATGACGAGCGGTCCGTCTGGGCGCAGCTGCTGGGCGTGGACCTGAACGCCCTGGGTGTACGGGATCTGGTCGATCTGAGCCCGGAGGAGGCGGCCCGCGCGCTGCTGGCCCTGCCCGCCGACCAGCGGGCCCGGCTGCTGGCCGGATCGAACCTCGAGCAGCTGTCCGGCATCGACCCGGAATCGGCCGCGGATACCCTCACCGACGCCCTGCGTCGGGTGGACCCGGCGGAGCGCGGGGAGCTGCTGGCGGCCGTCGACCCGGCGGATATGCGGCGGATCCAGCACGAGCTGGCGAATGCCCGGCTGGCGGAGGAACTCGCCCGGCTGCGCGGCGACACCGCCGACCGTGCCGCGGCGCTGGCGGATTTCGCGCGCGCGGCCGCACCGTACCTGCGCTCGGATGCCGATCCCGACCAACGCGCCCACCTGATCGACGAATGGACCCGGGCACAGCAGGGGCGGCAGGTGCACGACGGCGTGGTGCGGGTGGCCGATCCGGACGGCGGCCCGGATCGACTGGTCGTCTTCGACGGTGCCGGGGACCGATCGCGCCTGCTCGCGGACGCACTCGCCGCCGACCCGGCACTCGCGGCGGCGGTGAACCGCGGCGATATCGTCCCCGACTACCGAAACGCATGGGTGGACGCAACCGGACGCCTCCACCTCGACGCCACCGACACCCCGCAGGTCCGCCACTATCAGGGATCGGTCGACGGCCGTGACGTGCGTGTCACGCTGCTGCGCGACGGTGCGGGAGATTGGCGTCCGGTGCTGGATTCCGAAGCGCCGCAGTCGAACCCGAATCAGCCGCGTTCGGTCGATGATGTACGCGACGCCATCCGTCGATTGGCCGGTGAGCTGGGCATCGACCCCGGCGACCTGACCCCGGAGACGATCGCGGACCACCGGCTGCGCAATGCGCTGCGCGCCGCACAGATCGAGGGGCTGGCCGACTACGCCCGCAGCGCCAGTGATATCGAGACCTTCTTCGACATCACCCGGCGCCGTGAGCAATTGGCCAACCGCCTCGGCATCCCGCACGACGACCTGACCCCGCAGCGGATCGCCGACGTGCTCGGCGATCCCGACCAGCGGTCGGCATTGCAGCGCCAGCGCGTCAAGGATCTCGTCGACTACGCCAAACAGCTGGGTAAGAGCCTGGACGTCGACGCGGTGCGGGCGGCCCGCGACCTGCTCGCCCGTCGTCTCGGTGTGGCACCCGAAGACCTGCTCCCCGGAAAGCACCTGCGCGGCGACGACCCCTACTTCCGCGACCGAGGCGAGACGCGGAATCCGAACGCGCTCATCTGGGTACCGCACGGGGATACGAAGGGCATCGACGTCGGCGCCCTCACCGATGCGATGCGCCTGGCGCAGCGGGCCGGACGCGATACCGAGGTGCGGGCCGCCATCGCGGAGTTCACCCGAACGCTGCTCGATCTCGACCCCTACACCGATGTGCGGGACAACCCCGCGCTGGATCCCCGGGCCGCCGACGGGGACCTGCGCATCCACGATCCCGGCGCCCCCGGCCATCTGCGTGACATCGTCGGCGATCCGCACGCGTTCACCGACGGTCTGCGCGACGCCGCCGACCGGCCGCGTGATCCGGAATCCGCGGTGCCGCAAGCGAATCGCGACTGGGCGCGAATCATCGGCGTCGACATCACCGACGCCGACCCGGCCCGGCTCGCCGAGGTCTACGAGGAATACCGCGACGGCAAGATCGAGAAGCACGAGGGCCTGAGCGCACGGGAGCTGGCCGAACTCCAGGCCACGCTGCGGGCGGAGACCCGCGATCGCGCCGCCGGGCTGGCCGACCTCGCGCACCTCGTCGACCGGCATCAGCGTGCGCTCGACGAGGCCGCGGCCGTGGCCGCGGCGGGCAGGGCCGAGAACGCCCGCCAGGAACTGGCGCAGGCCCGCCGCGCACTCGCCGAACAGGTCGCACGCCACCCCGTGGCGGAAACCGACCTGCGCCCGGAGCATCTCGACGAGATCCTGGAGGGCCTGCGCTCCCGGACGCTGCCGGTATCGGAGCACGCCGCCCATCTGGCCAGGGTGGACGCGCTCGGCGACGCGGCACGGCGGGTGCACGCCGCCGAGGCCGACCTTGCCCGCGCGGAGACCGATGCCGCCCGGCTGGAGGCGGCGCTCGCCCGCCCCGACCATCCGGACGTGCGGCGCTACGCCGATGTGCGCAACGAACTCGACGCCGCCACAGCGGCTTTCGACGCCGCGCGAATGCGGCTGGCCGAGGAGATGACGCGGCATCCGGTGGACGCCTCGGAGCTGCGCCCCGACCGCCTCGACGACACACTCGACGCGCTGCGCGCCCGCACGCTCCCGATTTCCGAGCACGCGGCACACCTCGCCCGTATCGATGATCTGGAGTCGGCCGCGCGCGCCGTGCACACCGCGCGGTCCGATATCGACCGCCTGACCGGCGCACTCGACCGGGCCCGGCCCAATGCCGACTGGCAGCGCATCCGCCTGGACCGCGAACTCGCCGCCGCCACCAGGGAGCGTGACGAGGCCCGCGCCGACCGCGATGCCGCCCTGGACGGACTGCCCATCGATGTCTCGGATCTCACCCCGGGCCGGGTGGACGAGACCCTGGACCATCACCGCACCCGCACCACACGCGTCGAGGAGATGGCGCAGCGACAGGAGAGACTCGACCGGCTCGACGACGCCACTCGCCGCCTACACCTGGCCGAAGCGCACCTCGCCCGCCTCGAGTCGGCCGCCGCGCGCGCGAACGAACTGCTCGGACCACCCACGGACGACGGCCGGTCGCCGCGTCGCGACGATCCTCCCGCCGACGAATCGCCGCTGTCGGCACCACCGAGGCAACCCGACACCCCGTCGTCGGACGGTGCCGCCCAGCGAATTCCGGACGCCGACGACGCGGACGCACCCCTGGCCGACGGTTTCCGGCAGTCCGTCGCACCGGGGCAACCCGACAGCCCGTCGTCCGACGGTGCCGCACAGCGGCTTCCGGACGCCGACAGCGCGGACTCTCCTCCGGCCGACGCCGCCCGGCGACCCGTCGAACCGGGACAACCCGACACCCCGTCCTCGGACGGTGCCGCACAGCGGGCTCCGGACGCCGACGCGAACTCGTCCCCGGCGGACAGATCACCCGAGCGATCCCCGGCCGACGAGTCCGCTCGCCCGGTACGGCTCGAGGAACCGCCCGCCGACCCCGGCGCGCGTATCGATGCCGCACTCCAGCGGGAAACGGCCGCGTTGGACGACGCGGCCCGGCAGCGCCGAGCGGTCATGGACATCCTCGCCGCCGACAGCGCCGCCGCCGTCCGAACCCGTGATACGGCCCGGGACGCCCTGGACGCGGCCATGACCGGACTGCCGGTCAACGCCGCGGACCTGACCCCGGATCGCCTGGCGGACACCGTCGCAGAACTGCGCGCCACCACCATGCGGGTGGACGAGATGCCCCGCCGCCTGGCGCGGATCGACGCACTGGAGGCCGCCGCCGAGCGCTACCACGCCGCCGCCGAACGGGTGGACATCCTGGACCGGGCCATGGCCACCGCCATGGAGCGCGACACCCTGCTCACCGCGGGCGCGGAGCTGATCACCGACCGGGTGGGCGTCATCGACGGCGACCCACCCCACATCCTGGTGGTCGGCTGGGGCGACACCGATGCGGCACGGGTGTGGGACGAAGCGCGGCAACGGTATCCGGAGCTGAGCGAGCGGGTGAACCGGGGCGCGGTGGTGCGGCAACTGCGTATCGATTTCGACGACCAGGGTCGAATCACGGTGACGCGCGGCGAACTTCGGCATCCCGCCGACGACATCGCGCCGCCACCGGAACCCGCTGCCGCGCAGCCGCACCCGTCAACACCCGGGGACCGCTTCCAGGCCATCGCCCGCGAGGCTGATGAGCGCCTCCACGAACTGTCGCGGCAGACGCTGAACCGGTTCGACGATATCCAACGCCGGACCGACGCAGCGTTCGACGACATCCTCCGACGGATCGGCAACGGTCCGGACGATGACGGCTCCGACGGGACGCCGACCGCGCCCGGGTCCCCGGACGGTCCACCGCACGGCCCGGTAGCGGACGCGAACCAGGCGGTGCCCGAGGGCTCCGCGCCCGCGCGGACCACCGACGGCACCCCTACCGACAGCGCCCCCACCGACGGCACCCCCAACTCCAGCGAGGTGGACACCCCGGCCTGGGGCGACTCTTCCGCACCACGCGACGCGGTCGCCCCGGAGCCAACGCCGCCAATCCTGCGTTCGCTCGACGATCCTGCCGATTCGGTGCGAAGCCTGTTGGCGCAGACCGATATCGGCAGGCGGATACTCGCTGACCTCGACGCGGGTCCGCTGCGGCAGCGCTTCGACCACGCGCACACCGACGGCCGGTCGGGCGAGACGAGGCGGGGGGATCTGTCCGTCGTCACCTACACCAGCGGCGTCGACCATGTGCGCCAGGCACTCTGGCTCGCGCACGAATCGCTGCACGCCGAGTACCTCACCGAGGGGCGCAGCGCGGTCGAGCGGATCCGGACCATGGGCCGGGACGAATTCGTGCGGGCCATGGTCGACGAGGAGGTCGAGGCCAGTATCCGCATGGTCGAATTGGCGCAGCAGCTGCGGGAACTGGGGTACGAGATCACGGGCAGCGACACCGCCGCCCGGATCGAGCGGACCTACCGCGACGCCTACGAGCGGGGGGTCCGGGAGGCGGCGCTCGCTCCGTTCGCCCGCCGCGACCCGGATACGGCCGTGGCCGCCGAGACCGTTCACGATGTCGCGCACCGACTGGCCGCGGCCGCCATCCGGCCGGAGATCGCCGACCTCGCCTCCGACGACGGCACGACCTACACCGACCTCTACGGCAGGGCCTGGGACGACGTCAACGCCGCGTCGCGCACCCGTCCCGGCGTGCCGCACCTGCCGACGACCGCCGAAATCGCCGACGGGATGCGCCGTTCCGCGCTCGACGGCCGGGCCGCCGGGCTCCGTGCGGCGGAACTCGCCACCGAGCTGCGGGACGTGGCCGAGCGGGCGGCGACGACCGCCGAGCGCGTGCTGGCCGCCGATCCGGATATCCCACCCGTGCCGGACCCGACAGCGGATCGACCGGATCTCCAGCGGCAGGGCGAACAGCTGCGCCGACACCTCGAGGGCGCGCTCACCGACCCCGGAACTCCCGCCGACCGGCTCTCCGACCTGCGCCGCCTGGACCACGATCTGCGCACCCTGGCCGATCTCGCCGACCAGCGGGAACTGGTGTTGCGCGATGAGCGGCGGCACCTCGACAACCTCGCGGCCGTCGCGGCCCGCGATGTCCTCACCGCCGAGATTACGGAGCGCGGGCGGCTGCTCGGTGACCACGTCGCCCTCATTCCCGGCAACCCGGGCGATCACGCGATCGCCGCGCCGGACCGTCTCGTCATCGCCGCACCACCCGGTGAACACCAGCGCGTGCTGGCTGAGGCCCTGCACGACCCGGCGGTGGCGCAACAGATCTCAGCGTCGGTCGCGCCGGAGGCGCGCACCATTCATATCGACGGGAACGGCCGGGTCAGCGTGGAAACCACCGATACCGTGCCGGTGGACCCGCACGGACGGCCGGAGCCACGGGTCGACCAGCCCGACATCACACCGGGCCAGCTGGCGGATCAGGCTACGGCCGAACGCATCACGCGTCTGCGCGCGGTGCTCGCGCAGACTCCGGCCGGGCAATGGGCCAACGAGACGCTGGACCGCCACGACGTCGCCTACACGCACCGGACGGGAGCTCCGGCACAGTACTACCCGGCCCGCAATACGCTGGTCCTCGATCCCGGTGCCACCGATGCCGAGCATCTGCTCGCCCTGACCCATGCCGCCATTCACGCCGACCTCGCGCACCGCGACCCGGTCGCCGTCCGGCATCGCATGCAGTCCACGCGCGAGGACTACATCCGCCGGATGATCGCGCAGCACAGCCGGGCCTACGCGCTGGAGATCGTGGTGGCCATGCAACTGCGCGAGGTAGGCCACCAGCTGCCGGTGAGCCCGCTGGAGCAGGTGTACCGGGACGTGTTCGACCGCACGCGCGCCGACGTCGCGCAAGCGCTGCCCGGCACGTCGGACGCCACCCTCGATCGGTTGGCCAACCAAGCGGGGCTGGAGGCGCTGCGCCCGGTGCTCGCAGACCATCGGACCACGGCAGCCGGTGAGTCCTACGCCGAGAGTTACGGCCGCGCCTGGGATGTCGCGCACGGCGTTCGCAGCTTCGCGGAACGGGCGCGGGCCGCCCTCGCGACGAGGCCGAGCTCGGTCGAGGTACTCGGCGAAGGCAGATCGCTGACCGAGCCACGCCGCACTGAACGGCTCACCTTCGACGACGGCACGGTGCTGCACCGCGTCACCATGCTCAACTCCCGGCATGCCGACGCCGAGCATTTGGTCTCGCTCGTCGGCCGCGCGGTCGGGGCCGACGTCCCGCAGGTGTTCCGCGACCCGCACCGCCCGAATGTGGTGTACCTGGAGCCGATGCCGGGATCGGTGGCGGGGGAGAAGTTCGTCGACGCCCACGAGATGTTCCTGGACGCGCCCGGCGCCCGGGAGCTCGGGCTGCTCGACATGCTGACCGGAACCCCGAGCCGCGGCGACTTCGATTGGGTGCTCGCGCCCGGCAATCGCGTGACCGGCATCGGCCACCACCTGAACTTCGGCAATCACCCGACCGCGGGCGACGCGCTCAGCCCCTTCACCCAGCACTTCCAGGTCCGCCTGCCCGACGGCACCCTGGAAGTCACCGATCACGCCCTCACGACCGCCGAGGTGGAGGCCATTCGCCGTCGCATCGAGACGCTGCGACCGGACTTCGCCGCCCGTGGCCGAGAAGGCTGGCACGATGCCGTGCTGGACCGGCTCGCGGAACTCGCCGACCACGCGGATCCGGGGCACCCCGACGACATGATTCCGGTCCCTGGGGGTGGTTTCGTCTCCGCGGACGGCGGAACGTATGTCAACCGCTACGGCGGCGACCACCGCCACGGCATTCTCGCCAGGGTCGACGCCGACGGCACGCTCACGCTCGAACTGCGCGCTGGACCCGGAACACCGACGGGGTCGGAGATGTTCGCCGATGCCTGGCGCGTGCTCGGGGATCGGGTGCGGGCGATCGAGGGCAACTGGTTCGAAGGCGGCGGCGGGCCGCTCGGCGACAACCTCGCGACCTTCAACGCGACTCTCCAGGCGGGCTTCACCCCCGAGGAATCGGCCTGGTACACGCACACCGGTCAGCTCGCGGAGCGGTACGGGTTCACCGATGTCACCATCGACCGCGGGCAGGATCTGGAGGGTCCGCTGGGCGAGAACATGGGTGCCACAGTCAGATTCACCCGTCCGGAGAACGGCGCGGTCCTGCACGAGGGCACGCTGCCCGACGGCGAGGGCCGCACCCCGCTCTATCGCGGCATTCCCAGGAAACTGGAGAGCGGGATTCTGAATCCGGCGTATGTTGCGGCGCTGCGCGGCGACGCCATTCCGCGTGGCACCGAAAGCGTTTCGGCGGAAGAACACGTGCTCTCGAAGTCGGATGTCAGCGACTCCACCTCATGGACCCGCGATCGTGGGGTGGCCGAAGTGTTCACCGACGGCGACGGTCTGATCATGGAATGGCGGACGGGTGCGCCGCCGGAGGGCGCCGCCTGGCGGTTCAATCCGATCGGAGACTACGACCTGGCAATGCAATTGCAGCAGGTGGTCATTCAGGGCACCGTCAACGATGTGCGGGCCGTGCGCTTCCTCGCCGAGGACGCGGCACCCGAGGGTTCCGGGACTCCACTGGATCCGCAGCCACTGTCCGACGGCAGCGTGGACCCGGAGAACATCGACCTCGATGCGGGCATCCCGGATCTCGGGTCGGCCGAGCACACGCCGACCGGACCGCAGGAATCGCGTGCGCCCACGCTCGCCGACCGTGCGCTGACCATACTGAAACGGCTGCTGGGTTCCTTGGCCGGGGATGAATGGGCGCTGCTCGCACCGCGTGAGGTGGCCCAGGTCCTCCAGGACCGTTACGACGATCTGACAGTCTTCGGGGTCGACGACCCGCAGGTGGACACCGAGGTCGTCCGCGAAATGGCCCGGACCGTCGACGAGACACTGCGCACCTATCCGGAGATCCGGCTGCGTCGCCTGGGAATCGGCGATCCACCCGACCAGAACTGGATTGCCTGGGCGGAGCCGAGAATCGGGTCCGACGGTCGGATGTACACCGACGCGATCATCCTGAATCGTGCGTACGCCGCGGACCCGCAGGCGCTGCGGGCACTCGTGGAGCACCGCGAGTCCGTCGGCTGGTTCCCGCCGGGGGTCTCCGAGAATCCGGTGCGGTCGATCCTGCTGCACGAACTGGGTCATGCGCTCGACAATGCCGGCAATATCGAGCATTGGGACCCGCGGACGCAGCGGGACTACACGATCGAGCGCTTGCAGGCGTACTACCTCCAGGAAGCCGGGGCATACGACCACGCGGGATTCGTGCAGTGGCTGAGCCAGCTCAGCGGTTACAGCTTCAACGGGAATCCGAAACTCCCGGAGAACCTGGTACCGCAGGAGGCGTACGCCGAGGCCTTCGCGGCTCACGGGATCAACGGCCGCTACGCAGCCGGGCCGGAGCGGGCGCTGTACTCCATTCTGGTCGATGCCGCCCAGCGCTTCGCACAACCCGGATATGTGCGCCCGACACCGGGCAACTGGCCGGAACCGCTACCGCGCCGGACGGATACGGCCAGCGATACCGATGCTGGTCCGGGGCGCGAGCCGAATCCGATGTCCGCCGTACCGGATCCGGCGCGGAGTGCGCCGCAGCCGATACCGGAGACCGATCCGGATCCGGTGGCGCACTACGACCGGTTGCTCGAACAACACAAGAAACTGACGAAGGAACTGGAGTTCCAGCGCGCCAAGCGCGACTACCGATTCGCCCAACTGGGCGGCGGCAATCCGGAGCGGGCGCTCGGTACCGGAGAGTCGCTCCAGGCCACGCTGCTCCGGCTGCACCAGGAGACCGGATCCCAATCGGTCGACATCGGAGCCCTCGGTGACCAGGGTCCGCAGCGAACCACCCGGTCACCGGGACCAGCAGAGCGCGCCTTCCGGCTGGACACCCTGTCCAAGCTGACCGGAGCCGCGGAGCGGGTACTGGGGCTACGCGAGCGGATTGTCGATCTCGAACAGCGGATGAGTGCGCTGGAGCGCGCCGGGGTCGAGCGGGTGCGACCGCCCTCCGAACTGGTCACGGCCGAACTCGCCCGGCTGGCGCAGCAGCGGGCCGACGAACTGCTGACCACCAAACCCGGGCGGCTCGCGCGCGATGAACTGGCCGGGCACCTGGGTGTACTCGACGACGAGGGCGCGGTGGACGAGTCGGCGCTCGGCCCCGACCGGCTCGCCGACACCCTGGCTCGGCTGCGCACCGACCTCCCCGACGAGCACCGGACCATCGCGGCTCTCGGTGAGGTGGCGCACGAGGTGAATCTGGCGCACAACCGGATCGGGCGGCTCCAGGACGATATGGCACGGATCGCGGGGGAGTGGCGGACGATCGCCGAATCCGAGGGCGCCCGAATGGAATCCGAGCGGGTGGCGATCGTGGACGGGGATCCGCGCCGGATCATCGTCTTCGGCCCACGCGATGAACTCGGCCATTCCCGCGCCGACCACGACCGGGCGCTCGAAGACGCGCTGCGCCGCAGTGCCGCGGTGGCACAGGCGCTCGTCGACCCGGACACCCGGCTCGAATACCGGCGAGTCCGTGCCGATCGCGATGGCAATCTGACCGTCGACGCGCTGCGGCCGCCCGAGGTGGACCATCTCACCGCCGGTGGAGCCGGCTCGCAGCCCGGCGGTCGGTACGGCCTGGACCGCTTCGACAGCACCCGCTGGCGGGACGCCGAGGGGAACTGGCACGAAGTCGATCCCACCCGTCCGGACTGGACTGGCAATCGGGAAGGCGAGGTGCCCAAGAAGTACGAACCCCGGGACCTTCCGGAAGGCGTCAGCAGCTGGGCCGTGGACCAGATACAGGCCGCGGTCGTGGATGCGCTCGGCGTCGATCCGGCGACGGGGCGTCCATCCGACGCATTCAACCAGGATCTGTTGCCGCACTTCCCCGGCGGCGGCAGTCCCGCGGTGCCGGACGGCACGCCTATGTACGAGCTGCCGTACGCGGACGCGGTGTCCAACATCATGCGCGTGATCCTGGAAGTCGCGAAACTGAGCGGCTTCACCTGGTTCAAGGACTCGGATAATCCGGGCCGGATCCGTCCGGGATTCAAGGGGCATCCCTGGTTCCGGGATCGGTCCGCCGAGGTGCAGCCCATGGTGCGCGAATGGCGGCCGGAGGAGCACGCCGACGGTGCCGCTCGACCGCGCCCACCTCGGCATCGGGCGGACGGCTTCGTCGATGGCGTGCTCCGCGCCATGAACGAGTTCACCAGCCGTGACACCGATATGGGTGTGGCGGAGAGCGTGCGCGAACAGCAGGAAGCCGCCGCGCGGAGGTGGGCGCGGGTGCAGGAATGGGCCGACGCCCAGTACGCCCGGTTCCGCGCCGATGACTCCGATCTGGACGCGATCACACGCGGCCTCGCGGAGCATCGCGAGGCGGTGCGGCGAACCCTCGTCGAGAAGCTGGCCAGAGCGCTGGGGCCCGACGCGGACGCGGACCGGCTCGCCACGCTGTTCTCCGACAAGATCAATGCCGCGATGGGCGTGGATCCACTGCCGCCCGCGTTCACCCGCGCCGAGATGGAGCAGATCAAGAACCATCTCATGCGGGACCGGCATCTCGTGTTGGATCCGGTCACCGGACAGCTGACGCGCAGCCCGCTGGACGCGGTCGCCGATGTCGCCGAGGCGTGGCACCGCCTGATCCAGGGCAAGCCCCTGCCGCCGGATCTGCTGCTCCTGCAAGATGCCCTCGCCGAATCCGCGTACCTGCGCGCGAATCCGACCGCGACCTGGCGCGAGGCCAATGCCCACGTCGCCGCGCTGGACGGATTCCATTGGGACGCGGCCCGCCCCCCGCTCACCGGCGACCGCGCGGGCATCCCCTACGAACCCATGCCCCTCCCACCGCCCGCCCCCTTCCTCCCACCCCGCACACGAGAACATGCCACCGCGACAACCGAATCCGACACGAACACCGACAACACGGCCGACACCACCACCCCGCAACTCGACGGCCCCACACGGCCGTTCGGCCCCGACGACCTACCAACCGCTCAGCTCGATCAAGAAGAGGTAGCGACGACCCGGGTGGATCCGGACGGCCTGCCGACGGTGCCGCTGGATTCGGATGAGGTGCCTACGGTGGCGCTGGACCCGGATGAGCTGCCGACAGTACCTCTGGACCAGGATGAGCTGCCGACAGTAGCGCTGGACCCGGACGAGATCCCCACGGGTCCGGTCGATCCCGAGACCGATGAGGAGCCCGGCCGTACGCCGGACCCGGACGGCCCGCAGGATCCCCCTGCCGACTCACCGTCCGGCCCGTCCACTCCACACGACGGCCACCGCATACCGCCGACCGAATCCCACCAGCCGCCGAGGCGAGGCTTCCGCTCCCACATCCCGCATCCACCCCACGAATTCGAGGTCGAACTCCCCAATTTCGAAGGCATCGACCCCTTCGACCCCCGCCGATGGCTACACCCGGACCGGCCGGAGCAACCGAATCAGCCGGAGCAGCCAACACACCCCGAGCAGCCGGGCCAACCGGAAGCCCCAGACGCACCCGCACCACCGGCATCGCCCGAACCTCCGGATACGCCGGAACCTCCGGATGCTCAGGAACCTCCGGATGCGCCGGAATCTCCTGAACCCCCGGACCACCCAGGACTGCCGCAACCGCCGGAGCCACCCGAGCTTCCTGAGCTGCCTGAGGTTCCTGAGCTGCCTGAGGTTCCTGAGCTGCCTGAGGTTCCAGAGTTGCCGGAGCTGCCCGAGCTTCCGGAGCTGCCCGAAGTTCCGGAGCTGCCCCAACCGCCCGAGTTGCCAGGTTCTCCCGGGTCGCCGGACCTCCCGGGGTTGCCGGCGCGTCCGGACTTGCCGGGGCTTCCTGGTTCCCCGGATGCACCCGGACGCCCTGACTTGCCGCAATGGCCCGACCTGCCGCAGCTTCCGGACCCGCTGCAGCCTTCCCAGCCGCCCGAGTCGCCAGGGTCTCCCGGGCTTCCGGACCTCCCGCAGCGCCCTGAACTGCCGGATGTCCCCGAGCTTCCGGGGCGTTCAGACCTGCCGGGGCGTCCTGGTCTGCCGGACGCACTCGAACGCCCTGACTTACCGGAGCGTGGCGAGTTGCCGGAGCCCCTGGATCTCCTCGACCCGCCAAGACGTCCTCAGTCTTCGGATCTGCCCGAACAGCCGGGTCTGCCGCACGCGCCGGAGTCCCCGGACACGCCGGAGCCATATGCGCAGCCGCAGTCGACTCGGCCGCTCGGCGTGTCCGAGCCGCTCGGATTGTCGGTGCCGCCGGAGCTGTCGTCACCTCCTGGTTCGTCGGAGGCTCCTGCCCGCCCTGATGTGCCAGAACGCGCAGGTCCGCAGGGCTTTTCGGAGACGCCGGGACGTCCGCAGTCGCCGCCCGCTCCGCTCGGGACACCCCTGGCGTCGGACAGCCCATCGGGGCGGTCGATGGTGGATGGGCCATGGACGCCGCAATCCGCGGCGCCGTCGCCGTACGGGGCGGGGGACCGGCAGTGGGGGCCCGGATCCGTGGGTGAGCCGTGGGCATCGCAGGGCGCGCCCGAGCGGTCGGGTCCGTCGGTGCCGGGCAGGCCGCATGCGCCTCAATCACCGCCATGGGCGCAAGCGCCGGGAGCACCGCCGGGTGGGCAGCCGCCCTCCTGGCAGTCGCCGACGTCTCCGTACGCCGCTGCGCCGGAACGCGAATGGGGTCCGGGAGCGCCAGTACCGGACCAGGCGGTGACATCCCCGACCGTCGCGCCGCCGTCATCGTCGGCGTCCGGTTACCCGATGCCGCCGGCTATGCCGCCCATGTCCGCACCGGGGGCCGGGGCGACCGGGCCGAGCCGAGGCGGCACGCCGGGTGGGAATCGCTACCGGCGAGCCGAGCCGCGCGGGAACGGTGGCGGCGAGATCGTGGTGCGTCCGCACACCGGATTCGGCGTCTCGGCGACCTTCGATCCCGCGAACGGTCGGCTGCAGGCCGGTGTGGCGGAGGCCCGGGAGATCGGCGGCGTCTACGGCGAACTGGGTGAGATCCCGGCGGTGTTCTACCGATTCGACGGTCGGTTGTGGCTGCGCGTGGGTGAGCACGTCATAGATCTGGACGACTCGGCGGTGCGGGCACAGTGGCAGCAGCCGGAGAAGCGCACGGCGCGGTTCACCGTCACCGCCGGTGACCGGGTACTCGTCGATATCGGCTATCGCTCGATCGGTGGCGATCTCGATCTCGGCCTGTTCATCCGGGACGCGCTCGCGGATCCGGACCGCCGTTCCCGGATGTTCACCGGGTAGCCGAGCGGCCGGTTCACCGGAACTTCGCCGATCCGTCGCCGAATGTTCGGGCACTCGAGCGAGTGTGGGCACGACGTCGTGTCGTCCCGATGGGCGGCCGCAACGAGAGGAGACACCGTGCGACTGGGTCCACCCACCGACGACGAACTGCGCCGGAACTTCGAGGCCGCCCTGACCTCGGTCCGCGAGGGCGGCGGTGTCAGCTCGGCGACCGGTCTCGATATGGAGACCGAGGGTGCGCTGTGGGCGATCGCACGTGCCCACCCGCGCATCGACGACGACCTGATCTCCGCTGCTCACCGCGCCTTCGCCGGACAGTTGGACGGCTCGAACGCGGCTGCGCGACGCGCCCGGATCGCGCACGTGACAGCGCCGGCCGATCCGGATCGCGCATAGCGCACCCGGGATGACGCCGAGCGCGCCACCACATATGTTCAATGCCGACAGGTGCCGGACGAGGAGATGGCTGCGACGTGACGAGACCAGCGGAAGAGGCGCTCGAGGGGAGCGGTCTCGCGGGGGAGGGCCGGGTATCGGATGGCTCCGAGCAGGCTGCGGTGACCGCGGCGGTGCTCGGGGTGGACGACCCCGTCGATGAGCCGGATATCGGGTTCACCCTCGGTGCGGCTGCCCCCGTGCCCGACATCGATCCCGCCACGCGGGCAAGGCAACTCACCCACCGCATCGCCCGGGAACTGGCCGCCGCGGGCCCGCGTGGCTGGCGGCGATTGGACGCCGTCTTCGCGCTCACCGTGGCCACCGAGGTGGTGCACGTCTTCTTCGCGACCGACGAGAGCACGGTCCGTGTCCAGCCGCCACAGTCGGTCCTCGGGCTCATCCGCGAGCACCGCGCGCTGGCGGCCCGGCTGGGCGACGGACCCTGGTGGCGAATGCTGGTGTCGCTGGATGATTCCGGCAAGTTGGAGGCCGACTACGACTACGGCGACGTACCCTTCCCCGACGACTATCTTTTCCCGGCACCGGCGTACCGTGCCGATCTCGCCGAGTATCCGCGCACCCGGCTCCCGGTCTGGCTGGCTGCTTATGTGAACCACGACGGTCGCCAGACCCGCTCGCCCCGTACGGCTTTCGCGCAGGCCGGTGCCGACCGGGCCGCCGAGGTCGCGGCTACCGTGGCCGACAACGAGTTTCCCCCTTTCCCGCTGATGTGGGCTCGCTGGGCTGTCATCGCGGCGACCTTCGTGGGAGCGGAATCACAATGGGGCCCTAGAGTATTGCCGTCGCTGGCCTGGTTCGAAGGCGCCAAACGCAGCGGCTCCACCCTGTACGCCCTACCCGGTGGCCGCGCCGTACTGTCCGGCGGCGTGTGGGACGCGCCCACCCTGGACGCGGTCTACAACGCGGGCGCGCCCATGCCCCGGTTCTATGCCGGAGCACCGGAGTGGGTGGCGAACCCGGTCGTGAATCCGCGTGCCGCCAACGGTCTGCTGTCCTTCTGCTACTGGTGGGAGAACGGCCACTGGTATCGCGGCGAGTCTCCATCCGCGACCGAACTCGCCAGCGCGCTGCCGGGTATGTGGACGGTCGAGACCGTGGTGGATCTGGTGTCGAGGCTGGTCGCCGAGCAGCCGACCGAGCAGCAACGCGCGTCGGTGGCCTCTCTGGTCTCGGCCGCGGAAGCGGCTGCGGTATCCCGCGATCATCTGGTCGAGACATTCGGTGACACCGGTTCGTTCGATATCGACTCCGCGCTCTATCAGCTCACCATGGCCGGGGTGACCGTCGCGACCCGCTAGCCGATCACGGGGATATCGATTCGCCACGGGCACAGGCAATTCGATGGCTCGACGGATCGTATTCACAGCTCGTTCACTCGCGGCCGTTAGCGTTTCGATGCCGTAGGTCGAGGTGAATGTAGGAGCGGGGAGTGGGCGAGACCGTAAATCCCTGGCCTGGGCTCAAACAGCAGGCGGGCAACGGGCTGATTCAGGTCGCCGAAGGGGTGGCGCAGGAAGCCGCGGGATTCGCCGCCGATGTGGCGAACGCTCTCGCCGATATGAAGACCTATGTCTCGAATCTGAATGAGCACAAGGGCTTCAGCGATAACGGGCATCTACAGCGGGCGCTGCAACTGGCGGGGAACTTCAATATCGAAGGTGGTCGACTCGCCGAAATCCTCGATATCTACCTCGATATGGTCAATTCGCTGGGCGAGACCCTGGTGATCGCGGGGAAGCTCTACGACAATGCCGAGCAGGACTCGGGGGACGCGTTCAACGGGCTGAAACGGCAGTCCCTGGAGGACTCACCGAACAGCGACCGACCCGGAACCATCGGCGAGGATACTCCCCACTGGCCGGGCGACGATCAGACGGCGGCCACGGCATACGACGAGCACTTCAAGAACCTCAAGGATCGGGCCGCCGCTGCCGGTGGTGTGCATACCGCCATTACGCCCGAGAACCCGTACAACCACCTGCACGACGGAGCGTGGTTCGTCAAGGTACGCGAAGGCATCAGCACGTCCGCCGTTTCGTGCTGCTCCGGGGAATGGGGATGGTTCGCCGATCGCATCAGCGGCGATTTCGAGAATCTCACGGGTCGGCTGGCCCGGATGGAGCAGGACGAATCGTGGACCGGTGACGGTGCCAACGGCGTCATCAACGCCGCCAGGCTGTTTCAGGCGCAGGCGAACGACCTCTCCGCTGATCTGCGTGTCATGGCGGACAACCTGCTCTACATCACGGGCTGGCTGCGCTATACCCGCGACAGCATGCCCGAGCGCTGGGAGTCGGAGTGGGACAACAACCACGAGGACTACGACTCGGTCAAACTCGAATACGCCCAGGCGTTCGAGAACTGGTACGTCACCGGAATGCGCAACTCCAGCGCGGCCATTCCGAAACTGACCGACCCGACCGATCCGACCGCCGGCCTGGAGGATCCGGGCGACCGCGGCAACAACGGCGGTGACAACTCCGGCGGCGGCAACGGTGGCGGTGGCAACGGCGGCGGTAGCGGTGGTGGCGGCGGTGGAAACAGCGGCGGCGGACTGAGTCCGGGGTTCCAGAGCCAGATGGCCGCCCTGTCGCAGCAGGCGGGCAGGGATACCGGTTCGACCACTACGTCTGCGGACGCGCGGTACCAGAACGCGAATCGGACCTCGCCGGATTCGCGCTACGGTCAGCAGTCCACCGGTCAGCAGTCCGCCGGTCAGGACGGCCAGCAGGCCCTGCAGCGGTTGCAGAGCGCCATGCAGCAGGGGCGGCAGTCGGCCCAGCAGGCCGCCCAGCAGGCGCTGTCCCAGGCGCAACAGTCCGATCTGGCCGACCGGATGGCGAACACGCCGCTGTCGGGATTGCCCGCCGCGCTCAACGACATTGCCAAGAAGGCCGGTGGCGGCGGGCCGAAGGGCGGTGGCGGCGCACCCGGTGGCGGCGGACCGCAGACCAGCCTCGCCCGGGACTCGGCGTCGTCGAAGCTGTTCCCGCGC
>NZ_BAGD01000033.1 GCF_000308635.1 Nocardia otitidiscaviarum NBRC 14405
GATAGCCAGTAACCGGGTGCGGATATATGCCTCATCGTCCGAGTTGATCTGCGCTCGTGGCACCCAAGGGGTGTCGTGGTCCCTACCTGTCGATGAGATTGCACTGACTGTTCGGAGTCGCTACATCGGGTCAGGAAGTGGTGGAACAGCTTTCGAATTCGGTGTCGATGAGGCGGTGTCGCAAACGGTCGTTGCCGGTCGTTGTCCTGAGACGAGGACGGCCGGTGGTTTGTGCTGCATCCATTCGGTGGCGATATGAGTGAAGGTTGCAGCAGTGAACTGGGTGGTGAGCTGGGTGGCTGCTTGCCCGTGGGTGAGGCGGCAGCCCGGAGGGCGCATGTAGGCCAACGCCAGTCGTCCGCCTGGCCGCAGGCGGGTGCCCAGATCCTTGATCACCGTGGCCGGGTCCTGCCAGTACTGCCAGACGTTGATGCCGAAGATGACGTCGAAGTCGCGCAGGTCGGGGGCAAGATGGGCGGCGTCGCCGATTCGCAGTTCGAGGAGTCCGGCCTGGGCGTGTGACCGATTGCGGTGTGCGGCCTGGCGCATCATCACAGGGGAGATGTCAATACCCACGACGTGTCCGTTGGCGGTTCTGCGGCACACGTCGTCGAGAACGGCTCCCGGACCGTAACCAACTTCGAGTACGCGGGAGCCGGAAGCGAGCGCGAGCTGATCGATGACCCATCGCCCACGGACGGTATTGGCACGGCGGCGGGCCATGATCACTCCGGCGAGAGATCCGACGGTTCCGCGGGGGTAGGCGAAGTGGGTGTAGAGACGGTCGACGAGCAGCACGACGATGCTCCTGGGCTGAGGCGACGGACTTCGGTGGGCAACGGTGGTTTTCGTGTCTCGCCGACCAGACTTCCCGGCACTCCGAGGTCCGACTGTATTCGATCGTGCCGTTGTGGTGATGGGTTCACCTCGGTGGTGACGGGCGTGTCACGGTTGGGTGAGTCCGGCGCGGATGGCGTATCGGGTGAGGGCGAGCCGGTCACGCAGGCCCAGCTTGTGCAGAATGTTGGCGCGGTGCCGGTCGACGGTCTTGACACTGATGACCAGCGCGTCGGCGATCTCACGGGTGCTGTGTCCTTCGGCGATGAGCTTCAGTACCTCCTCCTCGCGGGGGGAGAGGATGGTGTCGGGCAGGCTGTCGCCATTGTGGGCGCGTTGCAGGTAGTCGCGGATGAGGGCGGTGATCGCGCCGGGGTAGAGGAACGGTTCGCCGCGCATGGTGGCGCGGCAGGCCTCCAGCAGTTCGCGGTCGGCGACGGATTTGAGGACGTAGCCGGACGCCCCGGCTTTGAGGGATTCGAAGAAGTACTGCTCGTTGTCGTGCATGGACAGCATGAGGATGCGTACGTCCGGATATTGCCGGTTGATCTCGCGAGCGGCTTGCAGTCCGGTCACGCGGGGCATGGCGATATCCAGGATGGCGAGGTCGACCGCCGTGTCGGTGAGACGCTGGATGGCGTCGGCGCCATTGGCGGCCTCGGCGACGACGGTGAGGTCGGGTTCGGCGTCGAGGATGAGCCGCAGCCCA
>NZ_BAGD01000032.1 GCF_000308635.1 Nocardia otitidiscaviarum NBRC 14405
CAAACGGCACCGCCCACCAACTGATCCTCCCCCCGTCCCAAGCCATCCCCGACCTGACCCCCACCCCCGTCACCCCCGCCACCCTGCGCGACAGCATCACCACCATCGCCACCACCGGCTTCGACGTCACCACCGAAGTCCCCCTCCGCGCAGCCCTTTTCCACATTCACACAGGCGACTCGGGCATCCACACGGGTGACTCGGGCGACCACTCAAGCGACCCTGGCACCCCCGCAACCGATCCCGAGTACGTCCTGGTCTTCGTCGCCCACCACATCAGCGCCGACGGCTGGTCCATGGGCCCCCTGACCCGCGACGTCATGCTGGCCTACGCCGCCCGCTCCCACGGCGAAGCCCCCACCTGGACCCCGCTCCCGGTGCAGTACGCCGACTACACCCTGTGGCAGCGCGAGGTGCTCGGCGCGGAAGACGACCCACAGAGCCTCATCGCCGCCCAAACCGACTACTGGCGTACCGAACTGGCCGATCTGCCGGACGAGATCAACCTCCCGGCCGATCGCCCGCGCCCGCCGGTGGCCTCCTTCCGCGGCGGCACGGTGAGTTTCCCGATCAGCGCCGAGATCCAGGCGGGCCTGCGGGAGATCGCGCGCCAGCGCAACGCCACCATGTTCATGGTGGTGCACACGGCGCTGGCGGTGTTCCTGTCGCGCCTGTCGGGCACCTCCGATATCGCCATCGGCACTCCGGTGGCCGGTCGCGGCGAGGCCGAACTCGACGATGTGATCGGCATGTTCGTCAATACCCTGGTGCTGCGCACCCGGGTGGCCGGTGAGCTGACCTTCGACGATCTGCTCGCCGAGGTCAAGGACACCGATCTGCGCGCGTTCGCGCACGCCGACCTGCCGTTCGAACGTCTCGTCGAGGTGCTCAACCCGGAGCGCAATACCGCCCGCAACCCGCTGTTCCAGGTGATGCTGGCCTTCCAGAACCTGCACGACAGCAGCTTCGACCTGCCCGGCCTGCGCATCACCCCCCTCGAATCCGATGCGCAGACATCGCAGTTCGATCTGGCGCTGGCCCTGCGGGAGACCGGTGACGCCGGTATCTACGCCGTATTCACCTACGCGCGTGACCTTTTCGACGAGGCCACGGTGGAGGTGTTCGCGCAACGCTTCACCGCGCTGCTCGCGGAGCTCACCACCCGCCGCGACACCCCCGTCGGCGATCTGCCGCTGCTGGATCCGGTCGAGTACGAACTGCTCACCCACGTGCACGGCGACGATGTCATGGCCACCGGCCTGCTGCCCGATCTGCTCACCGCGGGACTGCGGCACGGTCGTGACCGCATCGCCGTGCGCTGGCGCGGCAACTCCATCTCCTACGGTGATCTCGACGAGTACTCGTCGCGGCTGGCACGCCTGCTCATCGACCGCGGCGTGGGGCCGGAAAAGCTGGTGGCCGTGGCGTTCCCGCGTTCGCTCGGCATGGTGATGGCGGTGCTGGCCATCAGCAAGGCCGGTGGCGCGCACGTGCCCATCGACCCGACCTACCCGGCGGACCGGGTGCGGCACATGATCACCGATTCCGGTGCGATGCTCGGCCTGACCTCCAAGGCGTACGCCGATATCCTGCCCACCGAGGTGGATTGGCTGGTCATGGACGACCCGGCCACCGATCAGCTGGTGTCGCTGCGGTCCAACGCGCCGGTGACCGACGCGGATCGCCGTGCGCCGCTGCGGATGCGGCATCCGGCGTACATGATCTACACCTCCGGCTCCACCGGCAGGCCCAAGGGCGTCGTGGTGACGCACGCGGGTGTGGGCGGTCTCGCCGACTACGCCACCTCCCGGTACGACCTGCATCCGGATCACCGGATGCTGCACATCTGCTCGCCCAGCTTCGATCCGTCGGTGCTGGAGTGGGTGTGCGCCTTCTACACGGGCGCGACACTGGTGATCGTGCCCTCGGAGATCATGGGCGGCCCGGAACTGGCCGAACTCATGCGGGCTGAGCAGGTCACCCACGCCATCATCACCCCGGCCGTGGTCGGCACCATGGACCCCGACGGGCTCGAACAGCTCGAAATGCTGTCCGTCGGCGGCGATGTCACCACGCCGGAACTGCTGGCCAAGTGGCAGCCGGGCCGCGTGTACCACAATGCGTACGGTCCCACCGAGACCACCATCATCTCGTCCTACGCGCAGTTGACGCCGGGTCGGCACATCACCATCGGCACGCCGGTGCACGGCATGTCGGCGCTGGTGCTCGACGCCCGCCTGCATCCGGTGCCGCCGGGCGTCGCGGGTGAGCTGTACCTGGCGGGCGGTGCGCTGGCCCGGGGCTACCACAACCGTCCCGGATTGTCCGCCGAGCGGTTCGTCGCGAATCCCTGGGGCGCACCGGGTTCGCGCATGTACCGCACCGGCGACGTGGTGCGCTGGTACGCCGAACCGCAGGACCGCAGCGGCAACCGCGCGCTGCCGTCCATCCAGTGGGAGCTGGATTACGTGGGGCGCAGTGACTTCCAGGTCAAGATCCGCGGCTTCCGCATCGAACTCGGAGAGATCGACGCGGTGCTCGCCAGCCACCCGGACGTCGACTTCGCGGTCACCCTGGGCCGTGCGAACAGCGCGGGCGTCACCATGCTGGTGTCCTATGTGCGCGGAAAGTCCGGCCGGGCGGTCGATCCCGACGCGCTCACCGATTTCGCGGCGCACAGCCTGCCTCCGCACATGGTGCCCGCGGCCGTCGTGGTGCTCGACGAGGTGCCGTTGACGCCGGTCGGCAAGCTGGACCGTGCCGCGCTGCCGGAACCCGTGCTGGCGCAACGGGAGTACCGCGCCCCGGGCACACCGCTGGAGGAGGCGGTGGCGGCCGCCTTCGCCGAGGTGCTCGGGGTGGAGCGGGTCGGTGCGGACGACGACTTCTTCGCGCTCGGCGGCAATTCGCTGCTGGCCACCCGCGTCGTCATCGACCTGCACGAGCGCACCGGGGCGCGGATCGCGGTGGCGGCTTTCTTCGGCGACGCCACCGTCTCCGGGCTGGCCCGGCAACTGGGCATCCTGCTGGAGTCCGAGCAGGACGTCGAGGCAGCCGTGGCGGCCGCCCTCGCGGTGGTGCTGCCGCTGCGTGCCGAAGGGCAGCGACCACCGCTGTTCGTGCTGCATCCGCTGGGCGGATTGTCGTGGTGCTATTCGGGATTCACCCGCCACCTGCCCGTGGAGCAGCCGATCCTGGGCATTCAGACCCCGGCGCTCACCGAGCCGGACTACGCGCCGGAATCACTGGCCGATATCGCGGATCGCTATACGGCGGAGATCCGGCGGGCGCAGCCCGAGGGGCCGTACCGACTGCTGGGCTGGTCGCTGGGCGGCACGCTCGCCCACGCCGTGGCCACGCGCCTGCAGGATGCGGGCGAACGGGTGGACCTGCTGGCCATCCTGGACGGATATCCGCGCGTGGACGACACCGATTTCAGGTCGGCCGTCCGAGAGACGTTCACCAGCCTCGGCGTCGCCGTCGACGACCTGCCGGACACCGGCAATCTGACCGAGCTCGGCGACGCGGCGCTGGCCGCGCTGCACGCCTCCATCGCCGGGGAGCTGGCGACCATGACGCCGGAGCGGCTGCGGCACATCTACCAGGTCGCCATGCGCAGTGTGGAATTGGCCGACGTGGAGCCCACCGAGATGTTCCGCGGCAATCTCCAGTTCTTCACCGCCACCGTCGACCGCACCGAAACCATGCGGCAGTGGTCGGCGGCGGACTGGCAGCCCTACGTCTCCGGCCGGATCGTCGACCACGCGATCGACGTGCCGCACGAACAGATGACCGGTGACGAGGCGCTCGCGGTCATCGGCCCGCGCATCGCCGAACTGCTCGACTCGGCGGAGGAACTGCGGGCGTCGCAGCGCGAGCCCGACGACCACGAGGCGGCGGCGCCCGACCGCGCGCCCCACGAGGCGAGCAGCGCCGTGATCGGCTCACCGTTCGGTCCGGCGGTTCCCGTGGACGCGACGGTCGTGTCGGGAGCGGGAAGCGACCTGGACGCCGATATGTCGTCCGGACCGGTGGAGGTGTCACCGCTGCCGCCGGGTGCGGTGGATGTGCTCGCCGCCGAACCGTCCGGGCTCGTCATTCGCGTCATCACGCTCGATATCGCCGCCGACTGCCCGCCCTGGCGGGTGCGGCAGTCCGTGGCCGCGCTGTTCGAACGGCATCCGGGGCTGCGGGCCCGGCTGCGCCGGGACGCGGACGGCCTGAGCTTCGAGTACCCGGACGCCGATCCGGAGGACGCGGTGGTGTGGCGGTTCGACTGGGCGGGGGAGACCTCCGGCGATCTCGTCGACAGCGTCATCCGCGCCGCCGCCGCGGAACTCGATCCCGACAAGGGGCGCAATGTCCGCTTCGTGCTGCTCGACGCCAAGGAGGTGGACCCCGTCGCCGAGACCGTCGACGAGGCGGCCGCCACGCTGGTGGTGATCGCCAACGGGCTGGTCGTGGACGACACCTCGTGGCGCACCATCATCGAGGAGCTCACCGCGTCCTGGTCCGGCGGGCATGCCACGCCACCCGCCGCCGTCGCCCATCCGGCGGGCCTCGCCCGGGAGTTGGCGCGCCGCGCCGACCACCCGGATATCGTGGCCGAACTGCCGTGGTGGCTCGACGCCTTGGAGGCCGGGCCGATCACCGATGCCGACCCCGCCGGGGGACGCGGCCGGATCACGGTGACCATCACCGCGGAGGGTGCGGGCGCGGTCGACACCGTGGCCCGGCGCTACCAGGCCACCATCGACGAGGTGCTGCTCACCGCGCTGGCCGTCACCCTGCCCGCCCTCGACGGCATGGCCGAGCTGCTCGGCTCGGTGGTCCGGCTGCCCGCCGACGGCCGCCTGTTCGGCGACCCCGACGCCCAGCGCGCCATCGGCGCCTTCACCACCAGCTACCCGCTGCCGCTGCGGCTGAACGCGGTGGACTTCGACGAGATCCGCCAGGGCGGCCCGGTCGCCGGAAGTGTGATTCAACACGTCCGTGACATGTGCCGGACGGTGCCGTCGCAGGGGGTGGGTTTCGGCCTGCTGCGTCACCTCGGCACGGCCGCACCGGAACTCGCGGGCGCGGCGGGCCGGATCGGATTCCGCTACCGGGATCTGCGTCCGGCCCGCGTACACCCCGAAACCGCCGCGCCGGACCTGCACCTGGACATCACCGTCGACACCACCCAGGACGGGTTCATCGCACGATTCGACTACGCCGGAGCCGTGTTGTCCTTGGATCAGGTGAAGGGTTTGGTGGAAGGTTGGGTACAGGCACTGGGCGGGCTGGCCGAGCACGGCCGGGCATCGAATACGTAACATTGACCCCTGTTGTGGCGACTGCATAGGCCGTATGGTCTGTCGAAGTGCTCTGGCCACGGTGTGGAGGCCGTCGGGAGATCCCTGACGGTCGGGGTGGTCGCCAGGACTCGAATTGAAGCGAAGGTGTGAAACATTGATTCGTCGATCTGTCCGGAACGGGGTTGCCGTCGGCCGTCGCCGCGGCGCGCGTGCTGCCGCGCTCATCGCGGCCACCGCCGTACTCACCGGTCTGACCGCCGGCATCGGCACGCAGAGCGCTGTCGCTGACCCGATCATCGACAACAAGAAGCTGCTCGCCGATCCCGTGGCCCCCGACGGGTCCAGGATCACCAAGGCCGAGATGAAGGACGAGCGGAACATCCGCCTCTACGTCTACTCGGCCGCCATGGACGCCACCTATCCGGTCGATGTGCAGCGGCCCGCCGACACCTCGGAACCGCGCCCGACCCTCTACCTGCTCAATGGCGCGGGTGGCGGCCAGGACGACGCCTCCTGGCAGAAGAAGACCGATATCGTCAACGGCTTCCTCGGCGACAAGAACGTCAACGTGGTTCAGCCCATCGGCGGCAAGTGGTCGTACTACACCGACTGGCAGCAGCCCGACCCGAACCTGGGCGTCAACAAGTGGACCACCTTCTTCACCGAGGAGCTGCCGCCGCTCATCGACGCCGCCCTCGGCACCAATGGCATCAACGCCATCGCGGGCATCTCCACCTCCGGCACCACCGTGCTGCAGCTACCCGAGAAGGCTCCGGGTCTGTACAAGGCCGCCGCCGCCTACTCCGGCTGCGCCCAGTTCGCCGATCCGGTCGGCCGTGAGTTCATGCGCCTGACCGTCGAGGTCTGGGGCGGCGGCGAGATGGAGAACATGTACGGTCCGGCCGACTCGCCCGCGTGGGTCGAGAACGACCCGGTCGTCAATGCCGACAAGCTGCGCGGCGTGGAGCTGTACATCTCCACCGGCAACGGCCTGCCCGGCCAGTACGACACGCTGAACGGCGAGTACGCGCTGCCCGGTGCGTACGGTCTGGCCAACCAGCTCATCATCGGCGGCGCGATCGAGGCGGGCACCCAGTACTGCACCGCCAACCTGAAGAACAAGCTGGATTCGCTGGGTATCCCGGCGACCTACAACTTCCGCAACTCCGGCACCCACTCGTGGGGCTACTGGAACGACGAGTTCAAGAACTCGTGGCCGGTGCTGGCCCGCGGCCTGGGGCTGTAGGCGGTAGCCGATCCGAGGTTCGACGCCCCGTCCGCACTGTTGGTGCGGGCGGGGCGTTTTCGTGGGGTGCCGATTGATTTCACCTGGAAACAGGGAGATTGGTCTCTTTTTCGGGGGCTCGCTGAACGATAAGTTCGGTTACCCATAAACTTTGTTTTGTGAGCACTACCGTATTGGCCGACCCGCCGCGTTCCGCATGGCAGCGGGCGCGGTCCGCGGCGGTACTGCTCGGTCCGGCCTTCGTCGCCGCCATCGCCTATGTGGACCCCGGCAATGTCGCCTCGAATATCAGCGCGGGCGCGCAATTCGGCTATCTGCTGGTCTGGGTCATCGTCATGGCGAATGTCATGGCCGCGCTGGTGCAATTCCTCAGCGCCAAACTCGGGTTGGTGACCGGCATGTCGCTGCCCGAGGCGGTGCGCGCCAAGGCCGGCCGCCCGATCCGCCTGTCGTACTGGGCGCAGGCCGAGATCGTCGCCATGGCCACCGATCTCGCCGAGGTGGTGGGCGGCGCCATCGCGCTGAACCTGCTTTTCGGCCTGCCGCTGCTACTGGGCGGTGTGATCACCGGACTGGTGTCGCTGGCCCTGCTGGCCGTGCAGAACCGGCGCGGGCAGCGGCCCTTCGAACGGGTCGTCACCGGCATGCTGGCCGTCATCGCGGTGGGATTCCTGGCCAGCGTGGTGATCGCGCCGCCGTCGGCGTCGGGCACCCTGGGCGGCCTGGTCCCGCGATTCGACGGCACCGAGAGCGTACTGCTGGCCGCCGCCATGATCGGCGCGACCGTCATGCCGCACGCGGTGTATCTGCACTCCGGACTGGCCCGCGACCGGCACGGCAGCCCCGAACCCGGTCCGCTGCGCGCCCGACTGCTGAAGATCACCAAGGTCGATGTGGGCCTGGCCATGGTGCTGGCGGGCACGGTGAACATGGCCATGCTGCTCATGGCCGCCCAGACCCTGCGCGGGCGCGACGGCATCGACACCATCGAGGCCGCCCACGGGGCGGTGCGCGACGTGCTCGGCCCGGGCGCGGCGCTGCTGCTGGCCATCGGGCTGCTCGCCTCCGGCCTCGCCTCCACCTCGGTGGGCGCGTACGCGGGCGCGATGATCATGGATGGCCTGCTGCATCGCACGGTGCCGCTGCTGGTGCGCCGCGTGGTGACCCTCGTTCCGGCGCTCGCCATCCTGGCCGTCGGCTTCGACCCCACCCGAGCACTCATCGTCTCGCAGGTGGTGCTGTCCTTCGGCATCCCCTTCGCCCTGATCCCCCTGGTGCGCTTCACCAGCGACCGTGCGCTCATGGGCGAGGACGTCAACCATCGGGTCACCACCGGGCTGGCCTGGCTGGTCGCGGGCATCATCTCGGCGCTGAACGTGGCGCTGATCTATCTCACGGTCACCGGAGGGTGACCGTGTCCCACGCGGTTTCGTAACCGCTCGTGCGGCGCAGGGGGCCGCACGCAGGGCCGCGCCCCCGTTCCGGACATCCGGAGCGGGGGCGCGCGGCACCGCTCAGGCGCGCGACCGCACGTAGTGATCGGCGATATCGTCGCTCGTCGTCACCCACACGGCCGGATGGTTGGTGATGTAGTCCAGCGCTTCGACCAGATAGCGGTGCCGGAACGCCTGCCCGATCACGAACGGATGCAGGGCCAGGGGCAGTACCCGGCCACTGCCGTCCGCCTCGGCCTCGGCGACCAGTTGATCCAGTTGATCCTTCAGCATCCGGGCGAAGTCGGGTCCGGTCAGGCCCTTGCTCACGAAGATGCCGATGTCGTTGAGTTCCACCGAATACGGCACGCTCAGCATCCCGGGTACGTTCAGGCGGTAGGGCTGATCGTCGTTGGTCCAGTCGAGGACGTATCGAAGCCCCAACTCGGCCAACAGTTCCGGGGTGTCGAAGGTTTCGGTCAGGCCGGGGCCCATCCAGCCGCGTGGCCGCTGGCCGGTGGTCTTCTCGATGGTGGTGACGATCTCGCGCAGCACCGTGCGCTCCTCCTCGCGCACCAGGCCGGTGTGCAGGTGGCTGTTGCTGCTGCCATGCGCCAGCCAGGCCCAGCCGCGCTCCCGGCCCGCCGCGATGATCTGCGGGTAGCGTTCGCCCACATCGGAATTCAACAGTGCGCTGGCGCGGATGCCGTAGGTGTCGAGCGCCTGTATCACCCGCCAGATGCCCACTCGCGGCCCGTAGTCGCGCCAGCCGTAGTTGAGTGCGTCCGGGGTCAGCGCCGTGGTGCCCTCGTAGGTGGCCGTGCCGGGCAGGTCCACGTAGAAGTGCTCGATATTGAGCCCGACATAGAAGGCGACGGATTTGCCGTCCGGCCAGTGCAGCGGGTCGCGTCCGGTGATGGGGCTGTAGTCGAAGAGGGTGACATCCTTGCTCATGCCGCTATGCTGAAACATTGACATAGATGTCAAGGTCAACTGAGATCCGGTGTGAGGTGCGGCATATGCGAATCAAGGAGCTGGCGGAGCGCACCGAGACCTCGCCGCGACTGCTGCGCTACTACGAACAGCAGGGGTTGCTGCGAGTCACACGCTCCGCCAACGGGTATCGCGACTACGACGAGCGCTTCGTGGAGCAGGTCATGCATATCCGCGGCCTGCTGGAGGCCGGCCTCCCGACGCGGGTGATCAAACAGATCCTGCCCTGCCTCGACAACCCCGCCGACATCCACTTCGCCGATGCCACACCGGAAATCATCGCCACCCTGGAAGACCAGCGTGACCGCATGAGTCAGCGTATCGACCTGCTGACTCGCAACCGCGACGCCATGACGCGATACCTGGAATCGCTGCGCGGTTGTGCGCGAGCGGTATGAGAGCGGCCCGGAGGGAACGGGCGGCAGTCGTGCCGCGCGGGATGCCGACGTGCCGGTGTGCCGCGCCGCGCGAACAGACGTGGCGCATGGCCGATGCGGCGTTCCGGTGACTCAGTCCGTGAAGACCGGCTTGCGCTTCTGGAGCATGGCGGCCGCACCCTCGGCGAAGTCCGGCGCCTCCAGAAGCTCGGACTGGCCGACCTTTTCGGCCGCGAGCACACCGTCCAGGGCGGCCAGGGCGGCCTGATGGAGGGTGCGCTTGGTGAGTTCGGTGGCGCGACGGGGACCATTGGCCAGCTTGGCGACCGCGGCCTCCACCCGGGCGTCGAGTTCGTCGGCGGACAGGACATCGGTGACGAGGCCGTGCTGTTTGGCCTTGGCGGCGGGCAGCCGCTCGCCCAGCAGCGCCATCTCGGCGGCCAGTGGACGACCGGCGGCCGCCGCGACCATGGCCGCCGCGCCGCCGTCGGGCATCAGGCCGATATTGATGAAGGCCAGCAGCAGATAGGAGTCCTCGGCGAGGTAGGTCAGATCGGCGGCGAGCGCGAACGCCGCACCGATCCCGGCGGCGGCCCCCCGCACGCGGGCGATCACCGGCAGCGGAGAATCCACGATCGCCTTGATCATGGCGTTGGCGGCGTCCATGGTCATCTCCGAGGTGACGCCGCGCGCCGTCGCCGCGGGTGCGGCCGCGAGATCGGCCCCGGTGCAGAAGTCGCCGCCCTCGCCGGTCAGAACGATGACCCGCAACGCGGTATTCTGCGATGCCGCCCGCACCGTCTCCCCGAGCCCGACCATGGTGTCGTAATCGATGGCGTTCTTCCGCCTGGGGTTGGTGATCGTGATACGCAGTACCCGTCCGTCCGGAACGGCAGTGAAGCCCGGGGTGGTCGCGATTTCGGTCATGGGTGCTCCTGGGTACGCGAACGGCGACGGTGCCGATGTGGTTCGCATTGCCATTGTGGTCCGCATTGCGAATTGTGGTTAACTTAGGTGTACTTGTTCGGCACTGTCAACAGTCGGTGCCACCGAGAAGGAGAAGGTGAATGGTCGCCGATCGCAGCGAGCCGAGACTCGCTTCCGCGCGACCGGACGGCGATGCGACGCCCCGGCGTCGACCCAAGAACCGCAAGGGTCAGATCGTGCGAGTTGCCGCCCGGGCGTTCGCCGAACGCGGCTATCACCCGGTCGGAGTGGATGAGATCGCCGCCGAGGTCGGCATTTCCGGCCCTGCGCTGTACCGGCACTTCAAGAACAAGTACGCCCTGCTGGTCGCCGCCGCCGACATGGGCGCGCAGCAGCTGCTCGACGCCGCCAAGGCCGCCGACGATCCCGAGCTGGAACCGGAACCGCGACTCACCAAGCTGATTCGCGGCGTCGCCGAGTACACCATCGACGTGCGCCGCGAGGGCGGCCTGTACCGCTGGGAGCGCCGCTATCTGGAGCGCGCGGACCGCGATCGCATCCGGGTCATGTACGTGGATCTGCACGAAACCGTGGCGGTGCCGATCCGCGAGCTACGCCCCGACGCCGACCCCGCCGACATCACGCTGCTCACCGCGGCCGTCCTCAGCGCCATCGGCAGCATCACCCACCATCGCACCACGCTGTCCACCACCCGGCTGGTCGGCCTGCTCGACGACATCTGCCGGTCCATCCTGTGCACCGAGCTGCCGCCCGCGCCGCCGCCCGTCACCGGCGACCCCGTCCCGCGCGGCCTGCCGGTCATCTCCAAGCGCGAACAGCTGCTCACCGAGGCCATCCGCATCTTCGGTCGGCAGGGCTACCACGAGGCGAGCATCGAGGAGATCGGTGCGGCCGCGGGCATCAACGCCTCCAGCGTGTACCGCTACTTCGCCAGCAAATCGGATCTGCTGGCCGCGGCGTTCCATCGCACCGGCGAACGGGTGGCCATCGCCAATGCGGAGGCGCTGGCGGAGGCCACCAGCCGCGCCGACGCCGCCGTGCGCATCGCCGAGCGCTTCGCGCGGATGACCTTCACCATGCCGGAGATCCTGCCGGTCTACTTCGCGGAATTCTCCAATCTGCCCGCCTCCGAACAGCATCGGCTGCGCTCCATCCAGCGTCAGAACGTGCTGGAGTGGGCCAACCTGCTCGACGGCGATCCCGTGGAGGCGCGCTTCCGGGTGCACGCGGCCATCGCCCAGGTGATCGATGTGGGGCGGCGCATCAAGTTCGACGCCCGCCCCGAGAACATCGCGCGGGTGAGCACGCTCATGCGCGCCGTGCTGCTCGGCGCCGACGCGACCGCCCCCGTGCGGAACTGACGATTACGCCCTCACACTCGGTGCCGGAGCCGGAAGATCATGCGCGCCAAGCGCAGATGCTGCGGATGCCGTTCGAAGGTGGACTGCTCGACCGGATCGCGCCGGTGCTTCTCCGTGATGGTGAGCGGACGGGCGAAATCCCGCAGCCGCTGTTCGTCGCGCGTTCGGCCCGGACCGTCGGTCCCGTAGACCGGAGCCGAGTTCACCGTCACCACTTCGGTTTTCAGCCGTTCGGCGAACTCCGGCACGCTGCGCACGTCCCGGGTGAAGACGGCGACCGAGCGGGAGCGGCTACCGAGCCGCTCCACCGCCTCGTCCATGCCGCGCACCTTGTTCACCACCAGCACCGGCCCGACCGCGTCCCCGCTGAGCGCCAGGCTCACCTCCGGTACCTCGGTGAGCACGATCGGTTCGATGTAGGGCGTGCGAATGGAGTCCAGTCCGCCGACCACCGCCTGACCGCCGCGGCTGAGCGCGTCGCGCACGTGGCGGCGCACCACGTCGGTCTGCGACTCCAGCGTCATCGGCCCGTAGGAGGCGCGCCGGTCGGCCCCGGGGCGCAACTGACGCGCTTGCGCCGCAACAAGATCCAGGAACGGCTCGTACACCGACTCGGCCACGTACGCGCACTGCACCCCGGCCGGATTCTGTCCGGCATTGGCCATGGCGCCGAAGACGGCGGCCGCGGCGGCCTCGGGCAGCCGGGCGTCCACCTGCACCACCATGGCGCCCCGGCCGCCCTGTTCGACGAGCAGCGGTGTGGAGTGCTGGGCGCACAGTGCGGTCACCTCGCGGGCCCCGGCGGGGGAGCCGGTGTAGGAGATGGTGGCCAGCCGCGCCCGGCACAGCGCCGCGGCTGTCGTGCTGTCACCCGTGACCACCTGCAGTACCGGTTGATTCGGGGCGAGGCGGCTCCAGCTGTCGGCCAGCCAGGCGCCGATGCCGGGGGTGAGTTCACTGGGCTTGAGCACCACCGAGTTACCGGCGGCCATGGCGCAGGCGATGCCGTTCATGGCGGTCAGCACGGGGTTGTGCCAGGGGCTGAGCACACCGACCACGCCCAGTGGCCGATAGCCGACCGATGCCTGCCGCGTGTGCCGGAATCGTCCGGTGGTTCGTCGTCCGAGTACCTTCTCGGCGCTGCGGGCGGCCCAGTGCAGATGCTCCACCGCGGCGGTCACCTCGATGGCCGCGTCCAGCCGCGGTTTGCCGGTTTCGGCGCTGACGAGGTCGACCAGCTCGCGGGTGCCCCGCGCCACGGCACGCTTCCAATCCAACAGCCAACGTTTACGCCCGTCGAATCCGATTGCCGCCCACCACTGTTCGGCGGCGTGCGCGGCGCGGACGGTGCGGGTGACCTCGCCGGAGCCCATGATGGCGTAATCGCCCACGACCTCGCCGGTGCGCGGGTCGTAGGACGTCAGCACCTTCGGTCGGCCAGTTCCTCCCGGGTGCGCTGCCGTGCGTGGCTGCGCGGACTCGGCCATGATCACCTCTCGCAGGCCGGAAAAACGTCTCCCCATGGCTCAGACTATGGTCCGTTCGGCGTACCCGACAAGGTTCGGAATGCCGCACGGACCGGGTGGTCTGTGTCATGACCAGCGGCTATCCGGAAACCGTCGAGTTTGTGACCAAGGACACAGGGCGGCCATAGATGCTTCACCGAAGCAACGAACGAGCATCTGCCGCGCCGGTAACATCACGCGGGGCGGAGGGGATCATCCCCACCGGAGGCGAAATCGTCCCCGCCGTAGCCGATAGTGGAGAGTTGATGCCGAGCTTGGACAAACCGGAGTCGAACACCGCCAGTGTGGGCGGCGACCCGGCGGTGTACGTCGAAGACGTCCGCAAATCCTTCGGCGAGGTACACGCCCTGCGCGGCGTGAGCTTCACCGCGACGCGCGGCAGCGTGCTCGGCATCCTCGGCCCCAACGGTGCGGGCAAGACCACCACGGTCAAGATCCTGTCCACCCTGCTGCGCCCCGACTCCGGCACCGCCCGCGTGGCCGGACACGATGTGCGCTCCGATCCGGCGGGGGTGCGCCGCTCCATCATGATGACCGGGCAGTACGCCGCCCTGGACGAAAACCTTTCCGGTCGTGAGAATCTCGAGCTGTTCGGCCGCCTCATGGGCCTGTCCCGCAAGGCCGCCCGGCAGCGCGCCGACACCCTGCTCGAGGAGTTCGATCTCACCGGCGCCGGGCGTCGTGCCGTGCGCGGCTACTCCGGCGGCATGCGCCGCCGCGTCGATATCGCCTGCGGTCTGGTGGTCCGGCCCGAGGTAGTGTTCCTCGACGAGCCGACCACCGGGCTCGACCCGCGCAGCCGCCAGGGCGTGTGGGATCTGGTGTCCGCGCTCAAGACCCAGGGCATCACCGTGCTGCTCACCACGCAGTACCTCGAAGAGGCCGACATCCTCAGCGACAACATCATCGTGATCGACAAGGGCACGGTCATCGCCGAGGGCACCGCCGACGAACTCAAGCAGAAGACCGGCGGCAGCTACTGCGAGATCGTCCCGCTCGACCCGGCCCAGCTGGCCAAGGTCGCCGACGCGCTCGGCGACCTGGTTCCGGCCGCCGTGCACGCCGAACTGGACACTGCCGAACGACTCTCCATCCCCGCCCCCGACGGCGCCGCCACCCTCGCCGAGGCCCTGCGCCGCCTGGACGGCGCATCCGTGCAACTCGCCGACATCGGCCTGCGGCGGCCCTCCCTCGACGACGTCTTCCTGGCCCTCACCGGGCATTCGGGCAGGCAGGCATGAGCACAGCACTGGCCGCCGAGCCCGAGTCGGAGCTGTTCGCGGGGCTACCGGCCGCGAAGCCGTCCAGCCTCGCACAGTGGTGGGCGCTCACCGCGCGCATCGTGCGGGTGATGGTCACCAAGGGCGAACTGGTGGTCGCCGTGATCACGCCGCTGGTGTTCACGGTCGGCTTCTACCTGCCGCTGCGGGCCATCATGAACCTGCTCGGTGTCGACTACGCGCAGTACGTCATGCCGATCATCGTGCTGCAGACCATGGCCTTCACCATGATGTCGAACGCGCAGATGGCCGCCTTCGAGGCGATGACCGGCCTGACCACCCGCATGCAGACCATGCCCATCGGGTCGCTGGTGCCGCTGCTGGCCCGCATCAGCGCCGGACTGGTGCGGTCGGTGACCTCGCTGACCGCGGCCCTGATCTGGGGGCATCTGATCGGGTTCCGATTCGTCGCCGGGTGGGGTCAGGCCATCCTGTTCTGCGTCTTCTCACTGCTGGTCGGCACCGTGCTGGCCATCGGCGCGGACGGGTTGGGCTCGCTCACCAAGAGCCCGGAATCGCTGAGTCAGGCGCTCACCCTGCCGACGCTCATCTTCGGCATGCTGTCGTGCGGGTTCGTGCCCGAGTCCCGGTTCCCGGAGTGGATCCAGCCCTTCGTGCGCAATCAGCCCATCTCCCAGTTCTCCTTCGCACTGCGGGACATGGCCGCGGGCGGGGTCACCTGGGACGTGCTCTGGGTGCCGCTGGTGTGGCTGGGTGGTCTGTCCGTGGTATTCATCCCACTGGCGATCTGGGCGAGTGTGAGGCGGTCATGAGTACGGTCGAGAACAGCGCCGCGGCGGCCGTGGCCGACCGGGTGCCGAGCAATGTCCCGCTGCCGGTGGTGCCCCCGCGCTCCGAACGGGCCTTCACCACCTTCGTCGAGCAGAGCCTGATCCAGTGCAAGCGCATGCTCATGGGCTGGGCGCGCAATCCCGCGGTCACCGTGCAGGTGCTGCTGTACCCCGCACTGACCCTGCTCATGTTCGACGTGGTGCTGGGCGGTTCCATCAAGCAGGCGACCGGTATGCCCGCCATCTACGGTCAGGTGCCGATGGTCATGCTGGTCGCGGCCATGACCGGCGCGGTGGTGAGCGCACTCGGCTTCAAGGTGGAGAAGGTCACCGGACTGCTGAGCCGGTTCTGGACCATGCCCATCCACCGCGCCGCCGGACTGACCGGCCGCCTGCTCGCCGAAGTGGTGCGCGTCCTGGTCACCACGCTGTTCGTGCTGATCGTCGGCATCGCCCTGGGCTTCCGATTCTGGAACGGCCCGCTCGCCGCGATCGCCATGATCGCGATTCCGGTGTTGTTCGCGGTGGGCTTCGCGGTGTTGGTGACCTCGCTGGCGACGATCAGCGAGGGCGTCGTGCTGGTCCAGATGGTCGGCATCGTGAGCAACCTGCTCATGTTCTTCAATACCGGATTCGTGCCGATCGGGGCGTATCCGACCTGGCTGCAACCGATCGTCGAGAACCAGCCCATGAGCTGCGCCATCGACGCCATGCGCGGCCTGGCCTGGGACGGTCCGGTGGCGGTGCCGCTGCTGAAGACTCTCGCCTGGACCGTCGGCATGGTCGTGCTGTTCGTCTACCCGGCGATCCGCGGCTATCAGCGCGCCGCCGAGACGGCCTGACCGCCGGGTAGGCGCTACCGCTACGGCGCGTCCTCGACCTTCCGCACGGCGTCGGCGAAGAACTGCTCCGCCTTCGCCTCGTCGAGGGTGTCGCCGAGGGACGTCACCCGCACCGCCACGGTGGTGCCGCGCAGGGACGCCCAGCCCGCGTAGGACACAGTGGTCGTCGGCGGGACATCGCGCACCGACGCGGTGCTCGTCGAATACGAGGCGATGGCGTCGATACCGGCGAGGGCAGCGGGCGGGGTGCGGCTTTCCGTGCGCACCCGGGAGTCCACCCGCTCGCCCTCGAACTCGCTGCTCACGGTCAGCTCCGCGCACCGGGCCTCGGTCTGCGCGAACTCGTGCGTGTCGATGCCGCGACCCGAGACGAACTCGATGAAGATGGCCGTTTCGGCGACCACGGCGGTGACCGCCGCCTCGTCCAGAGCCTGCTTGCTCGCGGCCTCCAGATCCAGCTGCGGTGCGCGGCATTCCTGCGGGTCGATGGTGGAGTTCGCCTGCACCCCCGCGAAATCGGTCAGTTGCTCGCGCAGTCGTTCCACGGGCAGGTTCACCGGCTTCGCGTCGGCGGGTAGGTCCGAACCGCTCAGGAGCAGCTGATCGCGGGGCGTGCTGGGGGCGGCGTCTGACGCTCCCGGGGAGTCGCCGCCGCAGCCGGTCACCAGCACACCCATGCACACCACCGATGCGGTTGTCAGAGTCCGAAGGTTCACGCGCACAGCATGCCGTGAATCACCGCCTCGGACGGGCAGGTTCGTCGATCTCCGCCTGGTCGCGGCGAGTCACGCGTCCGGTATGACCGGCTCGCGAGGATGCGCCCGCTGGGGTGTGGCATGGGTCACGCTATGGTGAGCCCATGGCTTACCTGGTTACCGGAGCGACCGGGTTCATCGGCAGATTCCTCGTACCGGAGCTGCTGAAACGCGGCGAACAGGTCTACGTGCTGGTACGGCCGGGCGAGGATTCGGTCCTGCGCTTCAACCGCTGCCTACGCGGCTGGGCGGCCGGGGACCGGGTGCGGCCGGTGCGCGGCGACCTCAGTGCACCCGGAATGGGCATCGACCCGCGTTGGATTGCGGCGCAGCGCGGTTCGATCTCGCACGTCTTCCATCTGGCGGGCGGGTACGACGCGGTCGGCGCCGGTGGCGGCACCCGGCGGGTGGTGGACCTGGCCGGAGAGCTGTCGGCCGGTGCGCTGCACCATATTTCGAATGTGGCGGTGGCGGGGGACTGGGAGGGTCGCTTCTCCGAGGACATGTTCGAGGTCGGGCAGGTGCTCGCCACACCCTGGCAGCGGTCGCTGCTCGAGGCCGAGCGGGCGGTGCGGGACAGCTGCCCGGTGCCGTGGCGGATCTACCGGCCCTCCATCGTGATCGGCGATTCCCGCACCGGCGAGATCGACCGGATCGAGGGGCCGTACTACTTCTTCCGGCTGTTGCGCATGGCGGCGCAGCTGCCGCGGCTGCTGCCGGTGGTGGCGCCGAAGCTGGGCGAAACCAATATGGTGCCGGTCGATTTCGTGGCGCGGGCGCTGGACCATATCGCGCACGGCGACGCCGAGTCCGGGACCACCTTCCATCTGGTCGATCCGCGCCGTCAGAGCGTGGCCGACGCGCTGAACCTCTTCGCCGACGAGGCCGGAGCGCCGCATCTGGTCGAGGTCATGCCGAAGCAGACCCTCGATATGACGCTGCGGATGCCCGGCGTGGGCCGCATCCTGCGCCAGGTCGGGGTGCCCACCGAGATCATCGAGCACAGCGAGTTCACCTGCTGGTTCGACTGCCGCCGCGCCGCCGAGGCGCTGACCGGAACCGATATCAAGGTGCCGCCGCTGGCGGGTTACGCGCCGATCATCTGGAAGTACTGGATCGAGAACTGGGTGTAAGCCGATCGCCCGGGCTGGGCCGGACTGGGCTGGAGTGGCGACGGCGTCCGACCACGCTTCCGCGCGCCCGCCCGGCGCTACAGGTGATCCGGCAGTTCCTCGGCGGCCGCGATGATCTCGTCGGCATCGGCGGCGCGTCCGAAGTCGTAGCCCACCCAGCGATTGCGGTTGGTCCAGCCGACGAGGTCGTAGCGCCACCGGAAGGGCCAGGTGGTGGCGACCGTCATGAACAGCGCCGCACCCAGTGCGGTGTAGTCGTCGTGGGCGGAGAGCAGGGCGCGCTGCTGGCGCGGCGGTCGGGTGAAGAACGCGTCGAACATGGACTTGGACTGCGCCGTGGTGAGGCGGCCGAGGCCGTACACACCACGCATCCGCATCCAGTACACCAGCCGTGCCTGCCACGGCCACATGGCCCGGATCGGATCGTCGCCGCGCTGGAGGGCATCGAGTGCGGTATCCACCAGCGACAGCGAATCCGCCACGCAGTAGCCGGTGATGGGGTGCATCATCCCGCCCCGGGAGCCGAAGGGGATCACCTGCCCCGGACCGGCTTTCGGCGGTGCGTAGTCCAGCGGGTAGTGCGCGGCCTCGCTCTTCTCGTCACCGCGTAGTCGAATGCCGTGCGCCGCCAGCCGATTCAGGGTGCGTCGCCGCAACTCGTGCTGCGGCATTCCGCCGCGCAGGCCGAGGCTGGTCTCCTCGAAGATCACCGTGCCGTCGCCGAGCGGCACCGCGTACAGGAACGAGGGCGGCGCGTCCGGGCCCGCCCCGTTCTGGTCGCGCCAATCGAGCATCAGGCCCTCGCCGGGGGTGACCATGGGCGCGGCGCGGTCCTCGTCCACGAAAATACCGTGGGCGCTGGCGGTTCGGCGCTGCCCGGGCGACGCCTGGCCGCGGGTGTCGAAGACGGCCCCGGCCACGACCTCGGTGCCGTCCGCCAGCTCCACCCGGTGCGCCTCGACCGTCCGGGCGCGCTGTGCCCGCACGGTGGCGTCGTCCAGCGGCAGCGCATCCCACAGCCCGCGTTTGGACAGCACGCAGTAGGGGCGCTCGATCCGGCGTTCGGCGGTGGTCCACACCACGGGCCGGTCGATCCGGCTCGCGATGGCGCCGTGCGGCAGCCACTCCGGCAGCTCGTCCACCCAGCACGAGTAGGTGGGCACCCACAGCCGTTCGGGGCGCGGGTCCACCGCGACGACCCGCAGTCCCGCCCGCATCGCCCGATGCGCCAGCGCGCGCCCTGTCGGCCCGAGCCCCACCACGCACACATCGGCTTCCTTGCCGATCTCCAGGCCACTCATACCCGCATTCAAACAGCCGTGCCGGGCGGACGCCAGACCACCCGTGGTTCCCGCACCGGTTCCCCGAGGTCGGACGCGGTCGTGCGCGGCGGGTCAGGGCTGGCCGCTCACCACGGCCGTCACCGCGTCCAGGAAGGGCTGTCCGCCCATGGCGTAGCCACCGGCGATCGCACCGACCAGCAGGCCGATCGGGCCGGTCAGAATGCTGAAGAAGCCCATGCCGAGCACGGTTCCGATGAGGCCGCCCAGCACGCCGCCGACCACGACACCCACCACGTTGTCGTTGATCTCGTTGGTGAGCCGGGCCATGGAGTTGATGGGCTGCATCTCGCCGATCTCGCTCGCGGTCACCGTGGGTTCGAGCGCGAGTTCGCGGCCGTCGTCGGAAATGCGGTGCGCCACTTCGACGGTGGTGCCGGAGATCTCGTAGGCCAGCGGCACCGTGGCAACCACCTCCCCGGCGTCGGAGGTGAGCGTGACGGCGGTGGCGTCGGCATCGACCGCGAAGGTGCCGCCGGAGACGGCGGTGGTCAGCGACCGGGAGAAGTCGGAGAGTACGGCGTGATAGCGGACCCCCTGGTCATCGCCGCTGGCGGAGAGCTCACGCGGGGTGGACTCCGGTGCCGCGCCGACACCGCCCGCGGTGATCCCCAGGGCGGCGACGGTCAGGAACGCGACGGTGGCGAAGCGGCCGAACTTCATTCAGGAAATTCCTTCTGGCAAACCCTCGACCCGCGCAGGCCGAATGTACGAACGTTTACAGCGTTCGAACCTTGGTGCCCGCAAAGGAGATTGGCGAGAGCGCCGGCCTCATCGTTATCAGAATGAAATCTGGACATTTGCCCGAAGTTGTGTTGTAAAAACGTGCACATTCACAATTCGACGTTGCCCCGGTCGGTGGTGTAGGACATGTCCTGATTGTCGTTATCGATCGACAACTTCGAGCGGGGTGGGCCTGAGGTTCGAAGCATCGCAGGGAAGGGCAGGAAAATGGCGCCTCGAAAGGCCCGGGCCGGAATCGCTCTCGCGGGCGTAGTCATCGTGGGCGCGCTGGCCACGGCCGGTGCGCTGGCCGCCGTGCTCTCGCAGGTCGCCGAGCGTCGCGCCGCGGCGGTGGAGAACCGCGGTGCCACGACGACATCGGTGACCACCACCGAGGCCGCCGTCATCGACGGTGTAGCACAGCCCGGGATCGCGGCCGCCGCCCCCTCCGCCCCCACGACCTCCGCCCTCGTGCACAGGACCGCCAGCCAAGGCAGTCCGGAACTGCAACTGACCGTGGGCGATTGCGTGGCCGTCGCCGCCTCGGGCTCCGGCCTGGAGAAAACCTCCTGCGGCAGTGGCACTTCCGCCTACACCGTCACCCATCTGGCCACCGACGGCGCCCCCTGTCCGAGTGATGTCGACCGATCGCACCAACGCGCCCTCCCCGACGGCGAGCACGACGCCCTCTGTCTCGACATCGCCTGGGTCCCCGGCACCTGCATGGATCTCTCCGGCGACATGGCCACCCCCGTCGACTGCACCGCCGCCGCCCCCGGCCGCGTCCGGGTAGTCGAGATCAAGCGCAACACCACCGATGTCAACGCCTGCTCCGCAGGCGACCAAGGCTTCGTCTACGACGAGCGGCGCTACGTGGTCTGCGTAGCCTCCTGATCTTCTCCCGCTGCGCGATTCGCGGCGCTGCCGTCATCGGCGATCGAATATCCCATCGCCTTTTTGCCGGACTGATCTCCTGTGAATTCCTCGCAACTCGAACCTCATAGCGGCACTTCCGGATTCGGACTCGCGCGGGTAACGCGAGCTCTACCCTGGAGGGATATCCGCACGGCGTCCGGCGCTTCAGGGATGGTGGTTCGAGTGCCGAAGAACAAGTCGCACAAAGGAATTTCCAAGCGCGTCAAGGTGACCGGTTCGGGGAAGTTGCGACGAGCGCAGGCGAACAAGAATCACCTCTTGGAGAAGAAGCCTTCCACGCGGACGCGGCGGTTGAATATGGAAGAGGACTTCGCCAAGGCGGATCGCAAGCGGGTCAAGCGGATGCTGGGGATCTGAGGGGCGCGGATCCGAGGAGTCCGCCGCGACTACTTGGGCGTCACCCAGGTGGTGATGTCGGCGTGGACGACCTCCAGGCCCGTCTTGTCGTAGATGGAGACGGGGATGATCAGGTCCCGGCCCTCGGTGATGGCGTCGAAGTCGGGGACCTCGGGCAGTTTCGCGACCGCGCGCAGGCCCGAGTTGGCCTTGGCGAGGTACTGGACATTCATGGCCTTGGGGATCCACCGGTGGCTGGTGGGGACGGTGGCCTCGCTGAGCATGCCCATGGCGACCTCCGCCAGATTGCAGGCCGCGATGGCGTGGAAGGTGCCGAGGTGGTTGTGGATGCCGAACCACTTGGGCGCGGTCACCTCGCACAGCCCCGGCTCCAGGCGTACGACGCTGGGCAGCACCGTGCCGAAGTACGGCACCCGCGCGACCATGCCGAGCGAGAAGAGGGCGTGGCCCAGCCGATTGTCGGGCAGCTTCTTCCAGCCGCGCAGCGTGGAGGTCTCATTGCTCATGGCTCGGATCTTACTTGAAAGTAAGTTAGGTGCAGAAGTGCGTCTCGAACTCTAAGGAAACTGGCTGGTCGCTTTATTGGTCTAGGGTGTCGCCGCTGCCGAGCTACATCGCGCAGCTGGTGCCGGTGCCAATTCGCCGGCTCGTCGGGGGAATGGAGCTCGAGAAAACATGCGTATCAAGACCGCTGTCGCGTCGCTGGGGATCGCGCTGGCGGGTGCGGCCGCCATGGCCACGGTGGGGGCCGCGTCGGCCGCCGCCGTCAACCCGGTCATCGAACCGGCCCAGGGTGTCTACTTCGGCTTGGAGTTCGATCCGGCTGAGACCGCCGCCCTGGGCAACAGCGCGATCCCGGGACTGCTGACCCAGTTCCTGCCGGTCGAGCGGACCGGCTTCGTCCTCGACGACGACTCGGTGCTGCCCGTCGTGGACGGCCTCCTCTATGCCACGCCCGGTGCGGTGGTGAACGAGGCGGCCGCGCGGCAGGGGCAGGTCGGCATCGCGCTGGTGGACCCGGCCGTCGCCGGGGGTTACCAGTTCCTGATCGTGCAGGATCTGCCCTGATACGGGTAGCGGTGTGACCAGCGTCATCGGCCGCTGATCGGGGAGGGGGGCGATTTGAGATCGCCCCTCGCCTCGAGGCATACTGTTCGGGTTGCCCGCACCGGGCTGCGTCTGTTCTGTGGAAAGACGCTGGTGGTAGCGGGTGAGCAAGACCCAATTTTGTACCCGGCCGAGTGCGGCGCGGGTGCGTCCGGAACGAGGTTCCGAGGCCCATAAGGATTTCATCCGGGGCCGAGGAATGAGCGGCTGAGCGACACGCCCGACCGCGTGGACCGGAAGAACCATGACAGATGAACAGCGGTGACGGAGCGGGGTGCGCCCCGGTCGAGTTGGTAGCTGATGCGTCTTCGTGTGTTCGGGCTGTGCAAATGAGGGTGGTTCGGGAGCGAAAGCTCCAGTGCCACAACGTAAGCGGAGAAAAGGACACTCAGCGTGGCGGGACAGAAGATCCGCATCAGGCTCAAGGCCTACGACCATGAGGCGATCGACGCGTCTGCGCGCAAGATCGTCGAGACGGTGACCCGCACCGGCGCCCGTGTCGTCGGCCCGGTGCCGTTGCCGACCGAAAAGAACGTGTACTGCGTCATCCGTTCGCCGCACAAGTACAAGGACTCGCGCGAACACTTCGAGATGCGCACGCACAAGCGGCTGATCGACATCCTCGACCCGACGCCGAAGACGGTTGACGCTCTCATGCGCATCGACCTCCCGGCCAGCGTCGACGTCAACATTCAGTGACGGGGACTGCAGATATGACTGACAACAAGAGCCGCCCGGCAGCGGGCATCCTGGGCACCAAGCTCGGCATGACCCAGGTCTTCGACGAGAAGAACCGCGTCGTTCCGGTGACCGTCATCAAGGCTGGTCCCAACGTCGTGACCCAGATTCGTACCCAGGAGCGCGACGGCTACTCCGCCGTCCAGGTCGCCTTCGGCGCCATCGACCCGCGCAAGGTGAACAAGCCGGTCTCCGGCCAGTTCGCCAAGGCCGGCGTCACCCCGCGCCGTCACATCGCGGAGATCCGCGTCGCCGACGCCTCCACTTTCGAGGTCGGCCAGGAGATCAGCGCCGACGTGTTCGAAGAGGGCAGCTACGTCGACGTGACCGGCACCTCCAAGGGCAAGGGTTACGCGGGCACCATGAAGCGCCACGGCTTCCGCGGCCAGGGTGCCTCGCACGGTGCGCAGGCCGTGCACCGTCGTCCGGGTTCGATCGGTGGTTGCTCCACCCCCGGCCGTGTCTTCAAGGGCATGCGCATGGCGGGTCGCATGGGTAACGACCGCGTCACCACGCAGAACCTCTCGGTCCACAAGGTGGACGCCGAGAACGGCCTGCTGCTGATCAAGGGCGCGATCCCGGGCCGCAAGGGCGGCGTCGTGATCGTCAAGAGTGCAGTGAAGGGTGGTGCCCGGGCGTGAGCGCTGTGAGCACTGAGAAGAAAGCCAACCTGTCGCTGCCGGTCAAGGCACCGGGCGGCAAGACCGACGGCACCGTCGAACTCCCCGCGGAGATCTTCGACGTGACCGCCAATATCGCGCTGATGCACCAGGTCGTCGTGGCTCAGCAGGCCGCGGCCCGCCAGGGCACGCACGCCACCAAGACCCGGGGCCAGGTCTCCGGCGGTGGCAAGAAGCCGTACCGCCAGAAGGGCACCGGCCGCGCCCGCCAGGGTTCGACCCGTGCGCCGCAGTTCGCCGGCGGTGGCACCGTCCACGGCCCGCAGCCGCGCGACTACAGCCAGCGCCTGCCCAAGAAGATGAAGGCCGCCGCGCTGCGTGGCGCCCTCTCGGACCGGGCCCGCAACGAGCGCATCCACGTGATCACCGAGCTGGTGGCGGGTCAGACCCCGTCCACCAAGACCGCGAAGTCCTTCCTCGCCGAGCTGTCGGAGCGGAAGAACATCCTGGTCGTGGTCGGCCGTGAAGATGTCACCGCGTGGAAGAGCGTGGCGAACCTGCAGGGTGTGCACCCGATCGCTCCCGACCAGCTGAACACCTACGACGTCCTCAAGAGCGACGACGTGGTCTTCTCGGTCGAGGCGCTCAACGCCTTCGTGCACGGCCCCGCCGAAGCTGCACAGGAGGAGAGCAAGTGACCACCATCGCCGATCCCCGCGACATCCTGCTCGCGCCGGTGATCTCCGAGAAGTCCTACGGGCTGATCGAAGAAGGCACCTACACCTTCCTGGTGCACCCGGACTCGAACAAGACGCAGATCAAGATCGCCGTTGAGAAGGTCTTCGGTGTGAAGGTGACCAGCGTCAACACCGCCAACCGTCAGGGCAAGCGCAAGCGGACCCGCTTCGGTTACGGCAAGCGCAAGAGCACCAAGCGCGCGCTCGTGACCATCTCGGCCGACAGCAAGCCCATCGAGATCTTCGGAGGCCCGGTCGCGTAAGCGGCTGGAGCTCCAGAAAGCAGAGAAGAACTCATGGCAATCCGTAAGTACAAGCCGACGACCCCGGGTCGCCGCGGTGCTTCGGTCTCGGACTTCGCCGAGATCACCCGCTCGACCCCCGAGAAGTCGCTGCTGCGTCCGCTCACCAAGTCCGGTGGTCGTAACGCCCACGGCCGGATCACCACCCGGCACCGCGGTGGCGGCCACAAGCGCGCCTACCGTCTGATCGACTTCCGTCGACTGGACAAGGACGGCATCCCGGCCAAGGTCGCGCACATCGAGTACGACCCCAACCGGACCGCGAACATCGCCCTGCTGCACTACGCGGACGGCGAGAAGCGCTACATCCTCGCGCCCAAGAACGTCACCCAGGGCACGAAGATCGAGTCCGGCACCGGCGCCGACATCAAGCCCGGCAACAACCTGCCGCTGCGCTCGATCCCGACCGGTACCACCATCCACGCGGTGGAACTGCGTCCGGGTGGCGGCGCCAAGCTGGCCCGTGCCGCCGGCATGAGCATCCAGCTGCTGGGTAAGGAAGGCTCCTACGCCGTCCTGCGTATGCCCTCCGGCGAGATCCGTCGCGTCGATGTGCGCTGCCGCGCCACCATCGGCGAGGTCGGCAATGCCGAGCAGTCCAACATCAACTGGGGCAAGGCCGGCCGTATGCGCTGGAAGGGCATCCGCCCGACCGTGCGTGGTGTGGTCATGAACCCGGTCGACCACCCCCATGGTGGTGGTGAAGGCAAGACCTCCGGTGGTCGCCACCCGGTCTCGCCGTGGGGCCAGCCCGAGGGCCGTACCCGCAAGCCCAACCGTCCGAGCGACAAGCTCATCGTCCGCCGCCGCGGCAAGAAGCGTTAAGGAGGAGGTTAAAGATGCCACGCAGCCTCAAGAAGGGCCCGTTCGTCGACGAACACCTCCTCAAGAAGGTGGACGTCCAGAACGAGAAGGGCTCGAAGCAGGTCATCAAGACCTGGTCGCGTCGTTCCACCATCATCCCCGATTTCATCGGCCACACGTTCTCGGTCCACGACGGCCGCAAGCACGTGCCGGTGTTCGTGTCGGAGAACATGGTTGGACACAAGCTCGGTGAATTCGCGCCGACCCGCACGTTCAAGAGCCACGTCAAGGAAGATCGGAAGAGCAAGCGGCGATGAGCACTGAAACTCAGAACCCGACCGCGCGCGCGACCGCCAAGCATGTCCGCGTGACCCCGATGAAGGCGCGCCGCGTCGTGGACATGGTCCGCGGCCAGCGGGTCGAGGACGCGCTGAACATCCTGCGGTTCGCTCCGCAGGCCGCCAGCGAGCCGGTCGCCAAGGTCGTGGCCTCCGCCGCGGCCAACGCCGAGAACAACCTCGGCCTGAACCCGGCGACCCTGGTCATCTCGACGGCCTACGTCGACGAGGGCGTGACCATGAAGCGCTTCCAGCCGCGTGCCCAGGGCCGCGCGTTCCGGATCCGCAAGCGCACCAGCCACATCACCATCGAGGTCGAGAGCGTGCCCACTGCCGGCGCTGCAGCTCGTAGCCGCCGGAAGGGAGGGGCAAAGTAAATGGGACAGAAGATCAATCCCCACGGCTTCCGCCTCGGTATCACCACCGACTGGAAGTCGCGTTGGTACGCGGACAAGCAGTACGCGGACTACGTGAAGGAAGACGTCGCGATCCGCAAGCTCCTCGCCACCGGCATGGAGCGGGCCGGCATCTCGAAGGTCGAGATCGAGCGCACCCGTGACCGCGTGCGGGTGGACATCCACACCGCGCGTCCGGGCATCGTGATCGGCCGTCGTGGCGCCGAGGCCGACCGCATCCGCGCCGAGCTGGAGAAGCTCACCGGCAAGCAGGTGCAGCTGAACATCCTCGAGGTCAAGAACCCCGAGTCGGATGCGCAGCTCGTCGCCCAGGGTGTGGCCGAGCAGCTGTCGAACCGTGTGGCGTTCCGTCGCGCGATGCGCAAGGCGATCCAGTCGGCCATGCGTTCGCCGAACGTCAAGGGCATCCGTGTGCAGTGCTCCGGCCGTCTCGGCGGCGCGGAAATGTCGCGCTCGGAGTTCTACCGCGAGGGTCGCGTGCCGCTGCACACCTTGCGTGCGGACATCGACTACGGCCTGTACGAGGCGAAGACCACCTTCGGCCGCATCGGCGTGAAGGTCTGGATCTACAAGGGCGACATCGTCGGCGGCAAGCGTGAGGTCACCGCGACCGCCGCGCCGTCCGGTGAGCGTCGCGAGCGTCGTGAGCGGCCGAGCCGTCCGCGTCGCTCCGGTGCCCAGGGCACCACGGCGACCAGCACCGAGGCCGGGCGTCAGGGTACCGCTACCGCGGTGGCCGACGCTCCGGCAGAGTCCAAGGAGGGCTGACCTATGTTGATGCCTCGCAAGGTCAAGCACCGTAAGCAGCATCACCCCAAGCGCTCTGGCATGGCCAAGGGCGGCACCTCGGTGGCGTTCGGCGAGTACGGCATCCAGGCTCTGGAGCCTGCCTACGTCACCAACCGGCAGATCGAGTCGGCGCGTATCGCGATGACCCGCCACATCCGTCGTGGCGGCAAGATCTGGATCAACATCTACCCGGACCGGCCGCTCACCAAGAAGCCCGCCGAAACCCGCATGGGTTCCGGTAAGGGTTCGCCCGAGTGGTGGGTCGCGAACGTGAAGCCCGGTCGGGTCATGTTCGAAATGTCTTACCCGAACGAGGAGACCGCTCGTGAGGCCCTGCGCCGCGCGATGCACAAGCTCCCGATGAAGTGCCGGATCGTGACCAGGGAGGAGCAGTTCTGATGGCTACCGGAACTCCGGCTGCAGAGCTGCGCGAGCTCACCGAAGACGAGCTCGTCGCCAAGCTGCGCGAATCCAAGGAAGAGCTGTTCAACCTGCGCTTCCAGATGGCGACCGGCCAGTTGCAGAACAACCGGCGCCTGCGTGTGGTCAAGCATGAGATCGCGCGCATCTACACGGTCATGCGGGAGCGCGAGCTCGGCCTGGCCACCGGTCCTGAAGGCAAGGGAGACGCCGCATGAGCGACGTAAAGGGCCCGGCCAAGACGCCGGCCAAGCAGGAGGAGCGTGGCTCGCGCAAGGTGCGCATCGGCTACGTCGTCTCCGACAAGATGAGCAAGACCATCGTGGTCGAGCTGGAGGATCGCGTGAAGCACAAGCTTTACGGCAAGATCATCCGCACCACCTCGAAGGTCAAGGCCCACGACGAGAACGAGATCGCCGGTATCGGCGACCGCGTGCAGCTGATGGAGACCCGTCCGCTGTCGGCCACCAAGCGGTGGCGTCTGGTCGAGGTCCTGGAGAAGGCCAAGTAAGCCTGCTCCGCGACTGAGCCGTCGAGCTTCGAAGGCCCGCTTCCCGTTTCGGGGAAGCGGGCCTTCGGGTATTCCGGCACAGGGTCGTTCGTGTCGCGCAGATCTCTCACACACCGGCCGTGGTATTGGCGCGAGCGGCGCTGGACCGCTATCTTCTTTGGTGCTATGAGTGCGGTGACTACGGCTTCGGGTGCTTGGCGGGCGAGTGATGGAGAGGCGGTGTCGTTCCGCGACGCCTCGGTGGCGTGGGCATTGGCCGCGCACGAGGTGTTGGTCGAAACCGCCTCGGAATACGGACATTTCGTCACGGTGAACGAATTGGCCGAGCGGGTGCAGGAGATGTCCGGTGTGCACACCAGCGCGCCGACCCGCACCTGGATGGACGCCATCCTGCGCAAGGTGACCCGCCGCTGCCACGCCGCGGGTGAACCGCCGTTGGCGGCGTTGTGCGTGCGCCAGAACCACAAGGTCGGCGACCATTACAAGTACATCCTCGAGGTGGCCGGGCTGCCCATCCCCACCGACCTCGAACTGCACGCCGCCTACGCGCGCTGGCAGTGCTATGCCGCGCACGGCGAGGTGCCCGCCGACGGCGGCATCCCGCCGCTCACCCCGAAGGTGGCCGCCAGCCGCAACGCCTCCGTCCGCAAGGCCGAGCACAAGCCCGCCGAGGAAGCCCGCGTCGCGGTCTGCGATTCCTGCTTCACCCAGCTCCCGGCCAGCGGCGTCTGCTTCTACTGCTGACAGTTCCGCGCGCTACCTTGCCCGCACCGCGATTCCCGGGTAGTCGACGATGAGCCCGGCCGCGTCGTACTCCAGCGTGGCTCGGAAGTCGAATTCCGGTGACTCGTAATCGAATCGGTGCCCCGGCCCGTCGCCCGGCAAGCGGCGGTAGCGCTGCTCCAGCCGGGTGACCGTCGGTACCGCCACGTGCACGTAAGCGGCCGGAGCGGCGGTGTCCACGTCCTCGGCCAGCGGCAGCCGGTGCACGGGAAAGGTATTGGTGCAGGCCGACGCCTCCAGATCGATGTCGACGCAACCGTCCAGCGCGGGTGCCGGTTCGCCGTCGACGGTCCAGCGCCCCGCCCCGTCCGCCGCCAATCGAACGGTCCGCCAACCCTTCTCGTCACGCACGGACACTCGCGCGGCGCGGGTGCGCCAGTGTCCGTCGAGTTCGATCGAATAGTCCACCGACCAGCCTCGCCCCATCTCGACGGCGGTGGTGTGACCATCGATCAGGACACCGGAATCAGTGATGCGCGGGAAGACGACCTCGAATCCCTCGCGCGCGCCGCGATGCCGCCAGGCAGCCATCCGAGGCGGGTGGTCGAATCTCATCCCACCACTGTGCCACCGCGACGGCGCGGTGATCTCCGCTCGCCCGAACGAGGCGCGCCGGTCCCCTTGTGCACGGTGCGAGCCCGCCGCCGTGCCACAGGAGTTTCCTCCTCGCCCGCGGTGTGACCGGTGCCGAATGCGTGCTGGAGGGCGGGGTGCAGGCGGCCTGGCTCGCGCCGCCCCAGCCTCGGCGCAGGTGAGTCGATGCGGCATCCGGTTTCGGCACGTCTGTCGTTCCGGTGCGCGGACCGGGGGTGGCCGCCGGTGATCCGTCCGCCCGGAGCTGCCTCTGCCGGCGGTGGTTCGGTACTGCGTTGCCGTTCGGCGGTGGTGTCTTCCCGCCGTCCTCGCCGCTGGGCACTCAGGCCGGGTCGACGGTGAAGGTGGCCTGTCCGGGGTGGTGCAGCAGAGGCGTGGTGGAGACGGTCGCCTCGACGCGGCCGGGGCCGGTCGGCAGGAGAACGCCTGTGGCCGGGCCGGTTTCGCCGAAGGGGCCACCCACGACCACGGTCGCCGTGGACCCGGACGCGCCCGTGTCGAGGTTGCGCCAGGTGACGGTGGCGGTGACTGAGCAGCCGGACTGGTGGGAGCCCGGAGTGGCGCTCCAGAAGGTGCCGCGCAGGTAGACGGCGGCCTCGCCGGGGGCGCTGTAGTCGCTGGGGCCGGGGATGGCGGTGCCGCTGACCTCGCCCGCGCAGGTCCAGCCGGTCGCGAGGGTGTAGGTGGGGGAGAAGGTAGTGGCCGCCGAGGCGGTGCCGGTGGTGGCGACCAGGGCGGCGGTGACGGCGATGCCGAGTACAGCGGTGCGACCGAGAGTGGCGATCATAGGAGCCTGCCTTTCACGCTGACGAGTGTGGTCGTGCCGTCGTCGACAAGTGCTCCGCGCATCGCTTCGGGTGCTTCGAGCGTGCCGACGATGGGGGCGGCGGTGTACGAGCCCGCTCCGCGAGAGTTCGCAGGGTATGTCGAACCCCGCGGTATGGGTGTTACCGCAGCTCAGCCGACGGTGAAGCTGACCATGCTCGGCAGGTGCGGCAGCGGCACGGTGGAGATCCACGCCTCGACGCGCCCCGGACCGGTGGGCAGCACCGCGCCCGCGATCGGTCCGGGCCGCCCGCCGGGACTCCCGGTGACATCGGCCCCGGCGGTGCCCGAGGTGCCGCTGTCGAGATTGCGCCACGCGATGGTGGTGGTGGCCACGCAGGCGGGCTGGGGCACCGGTGTCATGAAGGTGCCGCGCAGATAGATGGCGGCCACCCCATGACCCGGCAGCGCCACCGCACTGATCTCGCCCGCGCAGGTACCGGCGGACGCGAGCGTCACGACGGCGGGAAAAGGTACTGCCGCAGCGGCTTTCGCAGTGGAACCGAGCAGGGCCGCTCCGAGGGCGAGTCCGAGCGCGGCCGTGGCGGCGACGATCCTGAACATGGCTACCTTTCGCTGACGGTGGTCGAGCGGAGAAACGCGGAGTTTCGGTGATAGCGAGAGAACCGCAGCTTACGTTGGACGGGCCGACGCGCTCGGGGCGGGGCGGAAACGCGAAGGCCCGCCTCCCGACCGGGAGGCGGGCCGACGGCGTACGGGCCCGTAGCCGATCAGCCGAGTTCGCTGAGATCGCCCAGATCGGCGGAGAGCCACTTCTCGGGGCGCATGAACACGGCCACCTGGTCGCCGTGCGACTCGGCGAACTTCAGATACGGATCCACCTTGTCGGGCGGCAGATAGCGCGCGGCCATCTCCCGGTGCATCGCGTCGGTCATCGGCTCCACCCGGGTGATCGGCCCCTCCGCCGTGACGTAGCGGACGGTCGGCTCGAGCACCTGCGCCATCAGGCTGAATCGTCCGGCATCGCGTAGCCGCCGGAGTTTCACGGATTCGACCCCGGTGAGGATCCAGAGCTCACCGCCTGGTTCGTACTGGTACCAGATCGGCACATTGAGTGGGGCGCGGTCCGGGGCGACGGCCACGGCGAGCGCACCGATGTGGGGTTGGGCGAGGAATTCCTGTCGTTCTTGCAACGTCAGCGCCATGCGTCCACGGTACGTGCGCGGCGGCGTCCCGACCACCTCTTGCGTTATACGTATACGTCTACTTATAGTGACTGCGGAAGCAGCGCGGAGCTCGCGGCTTCGTCCGGATCGAAAGAACGAAATACGAAGCGGCACTGCGAAATCGAGGGGTCGGTGCCGTGTCGTACACCTATGCCCATATGCGCAATAACTGATGCATATTGCGGCCCCGAAAGGACCAACCAGGCATGTTCGCCATTCTCGGGCGCTTCGTCGTCCACAAACCGTGGGTTGTCATCGGCATCTGGCTGATCGCCATCGTCGGCGTGGTGGCCTCCGCGCCGAAGCTCACCGCCACCACCGACCAGGCCGAATTCCTGCCCGCCCACTACGAGTCCGTCGAAGCGATGGCGTTGCAGGAGAAAGCGTTCGACGACAGTCAGCTCCCCGCGGCCATCATCGTCGTCGAACGCGCCGACGAACAGCCGCTCACCGCAACCGATGCGGCCGCCGTCACCGCCCTGGCCGCCGATCTCGCCGCCCGGAACATCGAGCACATCACCGGTGTGCAGGCCACCCCGCCGTCGGAGAACCGTCTGGTGCAGATGATCGGCGTGCAGATGGTCAAGGTCACCGCCGCCGACGACACCCGTCAGACCGATGCGGTCGAGGACCTGCGGGAGGCCGTGCAGGAGGTTGTCTCCGGAACGGAACTGAAGGCCGGGGTCACCGGTTCCGCGGCCGCCATGCTGGATCAGATCGAATCCAGCGAGAAGGGTCTGGCCATTGTCGGCATCGCCACGATTCTGCTGATCATCGTGCTGCTGCTGCTCATCTTCCGGAGCCCGGTGCTGGCCCTGCTGCCGATCCTCATCATCTACGCCATATCGCTGCTGGTGCACGGAGCGGTCGCCTGGTCGGCGGAGGCCTTCGAATTCTCCATCGACAGTTCGGTGCAGGCGCTGCTGCTGGTGGTGCTGTTCGGAGTGGGCACCGACTACTTCCTGTTCCTGATCTTCCGCTATCGGGAACGGCTGCGGGCCGGTGACGATCCGCAGACGGCCATGGTCAATGCCGTCGCCCGGGTGGGTGAGGCCATCGCCTCCGCCGCCTTCGCGGTGATCATCGCCTTTGCGGCCCTGGTGCTTTCGGCGCTCGGCATGTTCCGCTCGCTCGGCGTCTCACTGGCCATCGCGGTGGCGATCATGCTGGTGGCCGGCCTGACCCTGATCCCGGCGATCGTCTCGCTGCTGGGTACCAAGGTCTTCTGGCCGTCCAAGAGCTGGCAGCGGGAACCCAGGGGCGCGGTGTCGGCGGGTATCGGTCGCTCGCTGGGCAAGCATCCCGCCGTGTACGCCGTGCTGTCCGGGCTGGTACTGGTGGCCCTGGGTGGTTTCGCCGTCGGCTTCAACCCGACCTTCGACCTGACCTCCGGAGCCACCTCGGACACCTCCGAATCCGCGGTCTGGGGCCAGGAACTGCGCAAAGGCATGCCCGCGGGCGCGACTCAGCCGTCCCTGGTGTATCTGCGCACCCACGGCCAGGATCAGCTGACCGAGGCCCAGCTGGCCCAATTCGGCACTGCCCTGGCGACCGTGGAAGGCGTGGGCCAGGTTTCCCCGCCACAGCGCTCCGCGGACAGCACCGTCGCCGAGTATCAGGTGACCCTCACCGACGCTCCGGAGTCCGATACCGCCATCGACACCGTGCGCGGCCCACTGCGCGATACCGCGCACGCGGCCGCACCCGCGGGCACCGCGGCCCTGGTTGGCGGGATGACCTCGGTGTTCGTGGACTTCCAGGACGCCATGGTGCGCGACTACACGATCGTGTTCCCGGTGGCCGCGCTGCTCATCATGCTCGTACTGGCGCTGCTGCTGCGCAGCCTGGTGGCGCCGTGGTACCTGATGGCGTCGGTTTTCCTCGGATTCGCCGCCACCCTGGGCGCGGCGGTGCTGGTCTTCCAGCACGCGCAGGGCGATTCGGGTCTGATCTTCACGCTGCCGATCATCATGTACCTGTTCGTCGTCGCGCTCGGCACCGACTACAACATCCTCATGGTGGCGCGGCTGCGCGAGGAGGCGCGGGAGGGTCTGGAGCCGAGGCAGGCGGCCGCATCCGCGGTCAGGCACAGCGGCCCGACCATCGCCGCGGCCGGTCTCATTCTCGCGGGCACGTTCGCCTCGATGATGCTGGCGGGCAATTCCGTACTGGCTCAGATGGGTTTCGCCATCTCGGTGGGTATCGCCATCGCGGCCTTCGTGATGTCGATGTTCTTCACCCCGGCGCTTACCGCGCTCATCGGTCACCGGGCCTGGTGGCCGGGCCACGGGGACGAGAGGAAGGTCCGTCGCAACGATCCGGATCGGTCGATCGGCTATGACGACCGGGAGCATGATACCGCGTCCCGGTAGCGACAACGACGGCCCGCCCCCGGGAACGAGGGCGGGCCGCTCACGTGTGCTGTCCGGGGGTGGGCCGGGCCGGCGAGGGAACAGAGGAATGTGCCGGCCCGGCCCCCGGGACGGTTCGGGGAGCGAGGCCCTGCCGAACCGGATCTGGGGATGCTACGAGCCGAGGAAGCCCAGCGGTGACGCGCCGCAGGTGGCGCTGCCGGTGAGGGTGGGTTGCAGGACGTTCACCTTGAGTTCCCAGGCCGAGCCCTGGAGCACGGCCAGGGTGTGGGTGCCCGCGAAGGTCGGCGTCCACTGGATGGTGGCCTTACCGTTGACCGGTTTGACCGGACTGCCCTTGATGACGCGGCCGCTGTCGTGGAACCAGACCTCGAACCAGTGGTCCACGGTCGCGGTGATCTCGTAGGTGCACGCCTCGTAGATATTTCGGGCGTTGACCGACAGGCCGGTGGGGACGGCGGTCGCGTAGGGCGCCGTCAGCGCCGCCGAACAGGCCATCGCGGCCAGGGCGGTGACGCCGACACCGGCCCGCCGCGCGATGCGCTTGTTCACGGACATCGTCATGGATAACTCCTCGGGTGCCTACCGCATCGGATGCGGACCAGCGAACCTTAGCGAGCGTCCAGTTGGTCGCGTGGCACTTTCGGGAAAATACTGAAACAAGTTCCAGTCACATAGTCAGTGCAGGGTGACGTGCCAGACGACCGCCGCCGCCAGCGCCCCCGCACCGTTCACCGCCCAGTGGAAGGCGATCGGCGCGAGCAGGCTCCCGCTGCGCCGCCGCAACCAGGTGAAGATCGCGCCCGCGACGGCCGTGGCGAGTACGGCGAGCGCGATGCCGAGCACCTGCCCGAGCGGCCCGCCGCCGAGGAAACTCGACAGGCCCTTGTTCCCGCTGGTCAGTCCCAGCGACGAGGCGATATGCCAGAGTCCGAAAAGCAGTGAGCCCGCCATGAATACGCCCCGGGCCGCGAAGATCCGGTCCAGCGTTCCATGTAGTACGCCCCGGAAGGCCAGTTCCTCGGGAATCGCGGTCTGCAACGGGATGACGACCATGGAGGCGATGAGCGCGCCCGAAACGGTGGCGTACCGATCGGCCAGGAAGAACGGCCGGGTGATCGGCAGCGCCGCGCCGATGGCGACCGCGGCCAGCACCACCCCGACCGCGCCGAGCGCCCACAGCGAACCGGTGCGCCAGTGTCGCGGGGAGAGTCCGAGGTCGCTCCAGCTCAGCCCGCGACGGCGCACCATGGCCAGCAGAATCACCGCGGCAATGGGCACCGTGACGATATTGGCCCAGGCGGTGGTGAAGTGCGCGATGAGATTCGTGCCGGTCAGCACGACGATGACAACGGCGACGTCGATATACGCGTGCAGCCGTCGGGGCTGCGGGGCCGTCGGAGCCGGGCTGACGGCGACCGCGCCGTTATCATTTCGAGACATCGCGGCCAGTCTACGTTCATATCCTGAGAACGCACCCGGATGCGGCGAACTGCGCGCTAATTCTCAGGCCCCGCCCAGCCGCGTGGATCATCCCACGCCTGAAGCGTCCGTTTCGTCGTGAACCGGCGCGGCTCCCGCGTTACCGGATCGGTGAATTCGAGTGCCGAGGCGAGCAGTTGGAGCGGTCGGGTGAAATCGTCGACCGGTTTGTCGGTGAGTTCGGGATAGAAGTCGTCGCCGAGAATCGGCACCCCGAGCCCGTTCATATGCAATCGCAGCTGATGGGTGCGCCCGGTGCGCGGCAGCAGTCGGTAGCGGCCCCGCCCGTCGCGGTGTTCGAGCAGTTCCACCTGGGTTTCGGCATTGGGCTCGCCGTCCACCTCGTACGCCTGCAGCACCTGCCGCTCCTTGACGATGCGGCTGCGCACCACGCGCGGCAGCTCCAGCGTCGGGTCGAAGCGCGCGATCGCCTCGTACTCCTTGTGGACGAGTCGCCGGTGGAACAGGGTCTGGTACGCCCCGCGCCGGGCCGGATCGACGACGAACAGCACGAGCCCGGCGGTGGCGCGGTCGAGCCGGTGGGCCGGAACGAGATCGGGTAGGTCGAGCTCCCGGCGCAGCCGCACCAGGGCGGTTTCGAGGATGTGCTGGCCGCGTGGAATTGTTGCCAGGAAGTGCGGTTTGTCGACAACCAGGATTGACTCGTCACGGTGCACGATGCCGATGTCGAACGGCACGGGCGTTTCGTCGGGCAGATCCCGGTGGAACCAGATCGCCCCGCCGGGAACGTAGGGTGCGTCGGGGGCGAGGGGGCCCTCGAGGTCCACGATCCCGCCCTCGCGCAGCAGTTCGTCGATGCGGTGCGCGGGTACGCGTGGCAGCCGCTCCACCAGATGGTCGCGGACGGTGGCCCAGTGGCCGTCTTCCGGTAGTCGCAACCGGGCCGGGTCGAGCCCGTGCCGCTTGGGTAGCGGCGGTTGCTGCCTGCGTCTCACCGGCTCGACCCTATCGGTGCGGGTCGAGCGGTGATCTCGCAGGTGGGGGCCGGTGTGGACGGCGTCACGCGGAGTTCGCGCGGCCGGAGCCGTCAGAAACCGCGCAACCGGTCGGGCCGAACCCGTACGACGACCGAGTACGAGGAGTAGAACTGCTCATCGGTCATGCCGATGTCCACCAGGCCGCTGGTGTACTTGCGGGTGTACTGGACGATCTCGGGTGGTGTCGCGCCCTCGGGGTCGATCCGCGCGTCGCCGGTGAGGATGACGACGTCACCGCCGGTCTCGGTGCTGTTGAGATGCAGCGAAACTCGCGGATTGCGAGCGATATTGCGCAGCTTGGCCTGATCGGGCTGGCTGAAGATGAGGAACTCGGTGCCGTCCCACAGGAACCACACCGGATTGGGCTGTGGCGTGCCGGATGATCCGACCGTGGTCAGCCAGGCCACGGTGTCCTTCCGGAACCGCTCGGTGACGTGCTTACCGAACTCGGTGCCCGGATCTACGACGGGCTCATGCGAGGAAAGGGCGTCGGTAGTGGTCATTCCACCCTCAACGCCCGTCCATGGAAAGGGATTCCGGCAATCGGCGGTCTGGGCAAGCTCGGACGCGAAAGATAAGGTAAGCCTATGCAAACATTGGGGCGGGATGGCGAGACGGCGGGTTGACGCCGAACAGGAGGGCAGGAGAACCGGTGGACACACTTCTGGTGGTCGGTGCGGGGCCGAAAGCCATGGCGGTGGCGGCGAAATCGCACGTACTGCGGCGGCTCGGCCTGCCCGCGCCGCGGGTGATCGTGGTGGAAGCCCATGCGGTGGGCGGAAACTGGCTGCCCAGCGGCGGGTGGACCGACGGTCAACACCGCCTGGGTACCAGCCCGGAGAAGGATGTCGGCTTCCCCTACCACTCCACCTGGGCACGCGGTCACAATCAGGCGCTCAACGAGGGTATGACCGCCTTCAGCTGGACCGCGTTCCTGATCGAGCACGGCACCTACGCCGAGTGGATCGACCGCGGCCGCCCCAGTCCACAGCACCACGTCTGGGCCAAATACCTCCAGTGGGTGGGCCGCAAGACCGATATGGAACTGGTGCTCGGCACCGTGCGCACCATTGCCGCCGCCGATGACGGCTGGCTGGTGACGGTGGCCGACGCCGCGGGCGAGACCTGCGAAATCGATTGCGACGCGGTCATGATCACCGGTCCCGGACGCAGCGACCGGGCGTTGGCCGACCATCCGAAGGTGTTGAGCATCGCCGAGTTCTGGGATCTGGCCGGCAAGCGCCGCCTGCCGCCCTCCTCGCGGGTGGCGGTGATCGGCGGCGGCGAGACGGCAGGGTCCGCGCTCGACGAGTTGGTGCGGCACGAGATGCTGTCCATCTCGGTGATCACCCCGAAGGCCACCATCTACACCCGGGGCGAGGGCTATTTCGAGAATTCGCTCTTCAGCGACCCCGTCCGATGGAGTTCGCTGGGTATGGCCGAGCGGCGCGATGTGATCCGCCGGACCGATCGCGGCGTCTTCTCGGTGCGGGTGCAGGAAACCCTGTTGGGGGACAATCGCGTTCATCATCTCCAGGGCCGCGTGGTGCGCACCGTCGATCAGGGTGACGGCGTCGCGGTGACGCTGCGCAACGAACTGCGGCCCGACCAGGTGCACGCCTACGACCTGGTGGTGGACGCCACCGGCGGCGATCCGCTGTGGTACCTGGAGTTGCTCGACACCGCCGCGACGGATCTGCTCGAACTGGCGGTGGGTGGACCGATCACGCAGGAGCGCGTGGAGGCGGCCATCGGCTACGACTTGGCGGTCGCCGATCTCGACAACAAGCTCTATCTGCCGAATATGGCGGCGCTCGCGCAGGGCCCCGGATTCCCGAATCTCAGCTGCCTGGGCGAACTTTCGGATCGGGTGCTGCGGACCGATCACGGCCGTCGCCGCAATTCGGTCCGCGCCGGGGCCGCCGTCGCCGGGTAGCCGCGCCGCCGTGTGGCACGCTGCTGGCCGCTCGGCGCGGCATTCCTGGCGGGACCGCTGCTGCAACGCGATACGCCTCGTCCGCCACCGGTGCGGCGGCGGACGAGGCGCGATCGGATTCAGCGCAGGGTCGGCACGTCTGCGGCGGTCCGCGGCAGGGTGTACAGCGAGATACGGCGATCGGGGCGAATATCGAAGTCGCCCAGGTGCATCCAGCCGTTCTTCGTCAGCGCCCTGCGCATGGGCGCGTTCCGGTGGTCGGGGTCGCACATCATCCGGCGGCACTCGGGTTCGGCGGCGAAGACCCTGGTCGCGAGCTCCCGCATCCAGGCCGACATCACCCCGCGTCCGATGAGTTTCGTCTCGGCGGTGGCGATGTGGAAGCCCATGTCGCGCGGGTCGGCGGCGTACAGGGTGCCGATCTCGTCCTTGGCGGGCCGGTACAACTCGACGTAGGCGACCTCTTGGCGGCCCAGTTCGGGCAGGTCGGCCGCGGTGAAGTCGTAGCCGAGAATGCACGGCCGCGAGAAGGTTCCGGCCAACTGGGCGGCGCAGTCGTCGCGGCGCTGGGCCGAGGGCCAGTCCTGCTCCCAGGTCTCGACCAGGTGCGGCCGGTGCATCCATTCGGTGATGAGTTCCGGGTCGGCCCCGTCGGCATCGACGATCCGCAGGTCGAAGGGATGGTCGAAGTCGGGAACGACGGGTGCGGGCGCGGTGCGGACGTTCTCGGGAATGTCGGTCAGCTCGCGCTTGAGCACGTACGTCCGGTTCATAGGGGTGGAGCTCCGTTCGGTCGTTACCTCGATCACTCGGTTTGTAAGGATAGCCTATGCTAATTCGCATGTCGGTTACCGCCAGCCCCGCCGTGGACCGCCACCCGCTGTCGGTGGGTCAGCGGCGCATGTGGTTCCTTCAGGCCCGCGATCCCGAGGACACCACGCTGAACATCTGTGTGGCCTACCGCCTGTCGGGTGCGCTGGACGTCGCACGGCTGCGCGCCGCCGTCGACACGGTCGCCGCCCGCCACGACGTGCTGCGCACCACCTACGGGGTGGACGCCGAAGGGGAACCGTATCAGGTTCGCTCCGAGGGGATTTCGCTTCCGTGGCAGACGCACGACGTGAGCGGGCTGCCCCCGGCGGACCGGGCCCGGCGGGTGGCAGTGCTGGCGCGCCGCGAATTCGCGCGCAGCTTCGACCTGGCCGCGGAACCCCCGCTGCGCCCGACCCTGGTGCGTACAGCCGCCACGGAACACGTGCTACTGCTGGCGGTGCACCGCATCTGCTGGGACGACGACTCCTGGCCGGTGTTCTTCGCCGAGGTCGACGCCGCCTACAACGGCCACGAGATGGCGGCCCTGCCAGCGCGATTCATCGATATCGAGGTCACCCTCGCCGCCGAAGTCAACGCCGCCGCCCCAGCCAACGCCGCCGCCCGAGCCGACATCAACGCCGCCGAAATCAATGCGGCGGTTGATCGCTCCGCCACCGGCACCGCCGACACCGCCGCCTTCGACACCGCTGCCGTCGTCAACGTCGCCGCTCCCGCTGCCGCTGGTCTTGCCCGCGTTACCGATGTTGTCCCTCCCGCTGCTGCTGGTGCCGCCCGCGCTGCTGCTGGTGCCGCTCCCGCTGCTGCTGGTGCCGCTCCCGGTACAGACGACACCGTCCGCGCTGCCCATGACACCGTCCGCGCTGCTCATGACACCGCTCGTGCTGCCGATAGCGCCGCCCGCGCAGCCGACGACACCGACGATGCGGCCGCTGTCGCCTACTGGCGGTCCGTGCTGCGTCCGCTGCCCGATCCGCTGCTGCTGCCCGGCTCCGCCGTGATGAACCCGTCCAAGCGGGCCGACCGCGCCACCATCGCGCTACCCCGTGACCTGCTCGACCGGGTCGACTCCTACGCGCGTGACCACGCCGCCACGCCGTTCGCGGTGCTGTTGGCCGCGTATGCCGCGTTGGTCGAGCGTTACACCGCCGCAGGCGATTTCCTCGTCTCCATCCCGGTCACCAACCGCCGCTCGGCCGCCGCCCGTCGGCTGATCGGCTACTTCGGCAATACGCTGCTGCTGCGCCCGACCCCGCATTCGGCCGCCACCTTCGGCGAGCTCGTCGCCGCTACCGAGCGACACTGCCGGGAGGCCCTCGCGCACGGTCGCGTCGGCATCGATCGCATTGTGCGCGAGGCCAATCCGGAGCGGGTGGCCGGACGCGACGGCATGGACCAGCTGGTGCGGCTCGGCTTCAGTACCCGGGAGAGCACCCACGGGTTCACGCTCGACGGTGTCACCTCCACCCGCCTCGACCAACTCGGTGCGCCCACGGCGCAGGTGCCGTTGGCACTGGCGGTGGTCACCGACAGCGCGGGGGATGCGCTGGTGGAGGCCGAATATCAGGTGGACGTACTGACCCGCCCGCTGGTGGAGTCCATGCTCGAGCACTATGTGCGGCTGCTGGACAGCGCGCTGGCCGCACCGCACCGCCGCATCGGCGATCTGGACATGCTCGGCGCACGCGACCGTGACGCCGTCCTCGCCGCCTCGCGCGGTGCGGTCGCGGAGATCGCACCCACCACCATGGTGGGCCTGTTCGAGCGCAGTGTCGCCGCCGCGCCGCACACCCTGGCGCTGGTCTCCGATACCGCCGAACTCACCTACGCCGCACTGGACCGCCGGGTGAACAGGTTGGCCCACTGGCTGATTCGCCGAGGTGTCGGCGCCGAGGACCTGGTCGGCCTGCGCCTGGGGGCCTCGATCGAATTCCTGGTGGCCGTCTACGCCGTATTGAAGGCCGGTGCCGCCTATCTGCCCATCGATCCGGCCGACCCCGTCGACCGCGTCGACTACCTGATCGAGGATGCGGGCCCGTGCCTGGTGCTGGGCCGGGCGGAGCTGGAACTCGCGGAGGAGCTGGCCGCCGCGCTGCCGGAGTCCGCGCCCACCGATGACGACCGGGTGCGGCCGCTGCGTCCGGCCAATCTGGCCTATGTCATCTACACCTCGGGGTCGACCGGCAGGCCCAAGGGTGTTCCGGTCGCGCACGCGGCCATCGCCGAGCATGTGCTGAGTTTCATCGCCGACTGGGGGATGACCTCCGACGACCGATTGCTGCAATCGTCGTCGGTCGGCTTCGATGCCTCGCTGCTCGACATCTTCGTCACGCTGGCCCTCGGCGCTCGGTTGGTGGTGCCGAAACCCGGTGCGTTCCAGGACATACGCTATGTCGCGGAGCTGATCGCCGAGCGGGGCGTCACGGTGCTGCACATGGTGCCGTCCATGTTGAGCACCTTCCTGCAACTGCCCGAGATCAGTGCATGGCGGGCGCTGCGCCGGGTGCCGGTCGGCGGTGAGCCGCTGCCCGGCGAGGTGGCCGACCGGTTCGCCGGTGTCTTCGACGCCGAATTGCGCAATCACTACGGGCCGACCGAGGCGGTCGTCTGCGCCACCCATATGCCGGTGGACGGACCGATGGGCCCCGGCATCGTGCCCATCGGCATCCCCAATCGGAATGTGCACGCCTACGTGCTGGACGCGGCACTGCACCTGGTGCCCGCCGGTGTGGTGGGTGAGCTGTATCTGGGCGGTGCGCAGCTGGCGCGCGGCTATCTCGGCCGTCCAGGGTTGACCGCCGCGAGTTTCGTGGCCGACCCGTTCACGCCCGGAGCCCGGCTGTATCGCAGCGGAGATCTGGTGCGCCGCAACGAGTTCGGCGAGCTGGAGTTCGTCGGCCGGGCCGACGAGCAGGTGAAGGTGCGCGGCTACCGCATCGAACTGGGCGAGGTGGAGGCCGCGCTGTCCGCACACGCCGCGGTGGCCCGCTGTGTCGTGCTGGTCGCCGACGATCCGGCCACCGGCCCGATGCTCGCCGCGTACCTGGTGCCCGCACCCGACCGGACCGTCGATATCGAGCGGGTCCGCGCGCATGCCGCCGCGGTGCTCCCGGACTACATGGTCCCGCGCGCCTTCGCGGTGGTCGACGAGATCCCCCGGACGGCCAGCGGCAAACTCGACAAGCGCGCCCTGCCCGCGCCGCACGGTGTCGTGCGTCGCCGTCGGCACCGCGAGCCCGCCACCGACGCCGAACGTCGCATGTGCGCGCTGTTCGCCCGCCTGTTCGCGCGCGATCGGGTCGGCGCCGACGACTCCTTCTTCGACCTGGGCGGCCACTCCCTGCTCGTCACCCGCCTGGCCGCCCGGATCCACGCCGAATTCGGGGTGGAGCTGGCGGTGCGCACCATCGTGGACATGCCCACGGTCGCCGAACTCGCGGCGGCGGTGGCGGACCGGACGGCATCGGCCCGTCCGCAGGAGCCGCCGCACCGGGCCGCCACGATCGCCCCCGTGTGATTCCGCGCTGACGACAGGCCGCGGGTCCCGGAATCGAGATGTGCGACCGTTCGCCTCGGGTGACAGCCGCGGTCAGTGCGTGACCAGCCGCCAGTCCTCGGGCAGGTTGGAGGCGGTGACGCGGTCGCCCTCCACGGTGAGGTCGATCACCGTGCCGCCCAGCCGCAGATCGGTGAGCTCGACGCTGCCCCAGCGGGCGGGCAGGTGCGGGAGCACGGTGAGGGTGCGCCGCGGGACATCGGGTTCCAGCCCCAGGAACGAGCGCACCAGCAGCAGCGGCGCCGCGCTCGCCCACGCCTGGGGTGAGCAGGAGGTGGGGTAGGGGACGGGTGCGGCGAACCGCGAACGCGGGAAACCGCAATACAGTTCGGGCAGTCGCCCTCCGAATGCCCCGGCCGCGGCGAGCAGCCCCTCCGCCAGTTCGGTGGCCAGTTCGATGGCCCCGGGCAGATGCCGGTAGCGCAGCAGACCGGCGACGGCGATGGCGGTGTCGTGCGGCCAGACCGAGCCGTTGTGATAGCTCATCGGGTTGTACGCGCCCATATCGGAGGCGAGGGTGCGCAGCCCGAAGCCGGTGCTCATCTCCGGGCTCGCCAGGCGCTCGATCACCTGCGCGGCGTGCTCGTCGGAGACGATGCCCGACCACAGGCAGTGGCCGATATTGCTGGTGAGCGCGTCCAGGCGGCGTTTGTCGCGGTCCAGGGCGACCGCGAACCAACCTCTTTCGGGCAGCCAGAAGGCTTCGGCGAATTTGGTGCGCAGTTCGGCGGCCCGGTCGCGCAGATGTCCGGCGGTGGTCGCGTCGCCGAACTCGTCGGCCAGTTCGGCCCGTGCCAGCAGCGCGGCATAGGCGTAACCCTGGACCTCGCACAGTGCGATCGGCGGTTCCGGCACATGTCCGGTCGCGTCGTTGATGCCGTCGAAACTGTCCTTCCAGCCCTGGTTGAACAGGCCCCGGTCGGTGGCGCGGCGGTATTCCACGAAACCGTCCCCGTCGCGGTCGCCGTAGTCGGTGATCCAGGTGAGCGCGGCGTCGGCGGCGGGCAGCAGCGCCCGCACCGATTCGGTATCCGCGCCCCAGCGCCGCGCCTGTGCCAGCAGCATGACGAACAGCGGCGTGGCGTCCACGGTTCCGTAGTACGTCTCGCCGCCCAGCACCGCGCCGCTGGCCGGGCCGCGCCGCATCTCGTGCATGATGCGGCCGGGTTCCTCCTCGGTCAGTGGATTCACCCGCTTCCCCTGCATCTCCGCGAGCTGCTGCATGGTGCCCAGCGCCAAATTCACGTCCAGGGGCAGCGCCATCCACGCGGTGAGCAGGCTGTCGCGACCGAACAGGGTCATGAACCAGGGCGCACCGGCCGCCACGAACGGTCGGCCGCCGCGCATATCGTCGTGGATCTGCAACGCCCCCAGATCGCTTTCGGTGCGTTCCAGCACCCAGGCCAGTTGCGGATCGGCGGCGGTGATCGTGGTGGCGGTATCCCGCCAGGCCGCGATCTTGCGGCTGGGCTCGCTGAACTCGTAATGCTCCCCGGGATGCGGCGAGGAATGGATGGGCTGGCTGCCGATGGTCGGCTGGGCCAGGATCTCGGTCCGCCACGTGCTTCCGGCGGGCACCACCACCCGCCAGGACAGCGAACCGGGCAGTACCACCGGGGTTTCCGACGAGGTCACCACCACGCCGCGCGCGCGGTCCGAGCGGTCGTTGAGCAACAGTTCGACATCGGCCACCAGTACCTCGGCCCGGCTGTGGCCGGTGCGGCCCTCCTTGACCGCGAACAGGTCCACGAAGTCGGCGTCCACATGCAGTTGCAGATCGACGGCGGTGGTTTCGCGTCCCAGGTTCTCCACGGTGATGGTCTCGTGCAGCGCCTCGGCCAGCAGTCGCTCCCGCACGATGAGCACCGTGCTGTCGGCCGCGCCGGCCCGAGGCGGCCGGCGCAGTATGAACCGGGCGGTGAACGCCTCCGGGCTCAGCACCGACAGCGGTTCGGCCCGCTGCCCGTCCACGCGCAGCTCCCAGCGCGACAGCACCCGGGCGTCCCGATAGAACAGCCCGTGCGGGGTGTCCGGCTCGACATCGCCGAGCCGGTCCGAGAGGCAGAAGGTGCTGCCCTCCACCAGGGTGACGGTGCCACCGCCGCCACCCAGGGTCGACGGCTCGCCGGCATTGAGCGCGGCGGGCGTCTCTCCGATCATGCAGAACCTCCCGTCGGGGCGTCCCTCCCGCTCTCCGGAGCGCTACCGGTCTCGGGGTTCGACGCGGAACCTGTTGCCTTGTCGACTCTCTTCACGCCGCGGCCACGCTTGGCGGCGGACCGCGCCACGGCGCGCCGTGTCCGCTTGCGCTCGCCCCCGGACGTTCCCGGGTGTGCGGCCGTCCCCGCCGTCCGCTCCACGGCCTCCCCGGAATCGGGGATCGCCGCTATCGAGCCGAGGGCGGGCAACCCGCTCTCGATCACCGTATCCGGGAATGTCGGCGGCCGGGTGTCGTCGAGCGATCCCGAACCGATGCGCGGGGCGCGGGTTCCGCCGATGGTGTCAGACCTCGTTCGCGAGATCTTGTTCGGAACATCGCTCGAGACAACATCATTCGGGTGGCGGGGGCTTGCGACCGGATCGGCGGTGATGGCGGGTCCGCCCGGAGTTCGCGCAGGTCCGTACGGATTCAAACTGCTTCCGAGCGGAGTTTCAATGCTCCCGAGTGGACCGGTGACTAGTCCATTCGGAGTGTCTGCCAGGTCCGAATCGCCCGCTGGAACGGGCGCGCTCGCCGGATCGGGTGTCCGGCGGGCCGGATTCGCGCCTCCCCCGGACCGCTGCCCGCGTTTCCGTGGCGGCGTGCCTGCCCGTCGTGCCGGTGTCGTTCGTGCCGGTGCGGTGGTCGGAACATGTCCCGGCCCACCGGCTGCCGGGGTACCGGCGGGGGAGGGGGCGCGGCTGGGGGTGGGTCCGGCGGTGCGGGCCGGTGCGGGAGTCGCCCGTCCGGGACCGGCGCCCGCGGTGCGGGTCGGCGGGGTGGTGGGCAGTTGGTGCACCGTGATCCGGCCGGTCCGCCGCGTCGGACGGGTCGCGACGACCTTGCGGTACACCTCCTCGTACCCGCGTCCGAGGGTGTCGGTCCCGAAGTGCTCGAGCACGTGGTCGCGGCACGCCTGCGGGTCGTAGTCGCGCACCTCCTTGATGGCGGCGGGCAGCTCGTCCGGATCGTCGCAGATACGTCCGGTGACGCCGTCCACGATCACCTCGCTCACCGCGCCGCCGCGCAGCGCCACCACCGGTGTCCCGCACACCATGGCCTCGATCATGACCATGCCGAACGGCTCCTCCCACTGCACCGGGAACAGCAGGCAGCGCGCCCCGGCGAGCAGTTTCTTCTTGGCGGCGGCGTCGGCCATGCCGAAGACGGTGTCCCGCTCGGTGAGCAGCGGGGCCACCTGGTCGTCGAAGTACCGGATCTCGGGCGGCTCCGCGCATTTCCCGGCCAGCACCAGCCGCATATCGCAGGCGTGCGCGGCGGCCAGTGCCAGGTGCGGGGCCTTCTCCGGGGTGTACCGGCCCAGGAACAGCGCGTAGTCCTCCTTCTCCGGCTGGAAGGGGAAGTCCGCGACGCGCAGCGCGTTGTGCACGCGCCCGACCCAGTTCAGACCCGGAGCCAGTGCGCGCTGCCGGTCGCTGATGGCCACCAGCGCGGCGTCCTCGCCGAGCTCGCTGTAGTACATGTGCGGATCGCCGTCGACGGGTCCGTGCACGGTGACCACCATGGGTAGGCCGAGGGCGCGGTACACGGGTAGGTTGAGCGGCCCGGCGAAGGTGTGATCGTGCACCAGGTCCAGCCCGCGCGTCGCCGTGAGGCGTTCGAGTGCCCGCCGAACCTTCAAGGCGTGCAGCACCTCCGGGAACGGATCGCCGAGCCGGGCGGCCTGGATCTCGTCCCACAGCGGTATGAATTCCGCGGCTCGGGTGCCGTGCACACCGGCGCCGAGCAGGGTGACCTCGTGCCCGCGCTCGACCAGTGCGTCGACCAGGTCGGCGACCACCGCCTCCACACCGCCGTACGCCTTGGGCGGCACGTCGAAGTACGGGGGGACGACCATCGCGATGCGGAGGCTCTTGCGCTCGGGCGGTACGAGGGTGTTGGAGGACGCCGGACTCGGCGCCGCGGATGCTGCGGTCATGACCCACCTTCCAGGGACCGATCGGACGGCATCGCAGCTACCCGATGCCGAACAGTGTGGCCGTGCAGGTCGGTAGGCGACCGAACAGTCCCCGATCCCAGGGTTTTTCGGCTCGTCTGCTGTCTCCGGTGCAGCAGAAGAGTGCGAGCCGAGCTATGGGTAGCGCTTCCGCGGGGATGGACATATGCGGCGATCGTCGCGCCGACCGGTGCCATCGCTCATGGCAGCCCGGCGATACGGCGCGCACGATTTCAGCACCGATGGTGAGATCGTCACCGTCATCGCGCGGTGAGACCATAATCTGTGGCACCCCGAAGCGCCTCATTGCGTTCGGCGGCCAGTGACTGAGTTACACGATATAGCCGGAGATCACAGTGAATCGTCGGATCAGTAAATATTGCCGGAGAATTCGTGCGCGGTTTCCCGCCGTGCCGGTCCGCTGACCGGGGGCGTAGCGGTATCAGGCGGCGATTTCGGGGAATATGGTCGCATTGACGCCAAGATTCGAACCGGTCGCTTCGTGTTCGGCGACGATTTCGCCGGGTGCGAATGTCAACCATCCGTCCGCGGTCCAGCGACCCGACATTCCGGCGTGGCACAGGCGCGCACCCGGAATGAACGGATCGGCCACGAACAGTGCGGTGCCGCCGTCGATCTCGGCCGCCAGCGCGGCGCCGCCCAGATACACCCGGCCGTATCGGCCCGGTGCCACCGGTCGCAGCTCCGCGTCCAGCACCAGCACGCGCGCACCCGGAATCGGCCGCACCCGGCCGTTGCCGTCCAGCGGTCCGCGCGCCACCACGCCCGCGTATCCGGGTGCGGTGTAGGCGAATCCGGCCACCGAGCCCGGCGCGAGTTCACGCAGCAGGCCGGGAAGGATGGCGGGGCAGTGGTTTCCGGTGACATCCCAGCGGCGAACGGTGGGCAGTGCGACGGCGGCCGTATCGGCGAAGCGCGCGAGCACGGCGGCCTCGGCCACCACGTGGGTGGCTCCGGTCTCGGCGATCAGGTCGGCCAGCGCGGCCGGATCGCGCCGCTGCGCCTCGGTGGCCGCCACCAGCGTCGCACCGTCGGCAATGGCCGCGAGCAGTTCCACGGCGGTGTCCGCGCAGGCCCAGGCGGTGGCCAGCAGCCGGATATTGGACGTTCCCTGGGCCGGATCCACATGTCCGGCCCGGCAGTCGGCGGTCACGGCGCGGCGGTCGTCGACGGCGGCGGCCAGCGCGTCGGCGCGCAGTCCGACGGTCGAGCCGTACGCACCGGTCGGCATGGAAAGGGTCAGTGTCGCACCGGAGTTCGCGGCCGCGGCGATATCGGCCAGCAGCCGGACCGCACCGTCGACAGATGCCTCGCAGCGCTCGGCGGCGGTCGCGTGCGTCATCAGCTCGAACAGCTCCCCGTAGGTCAGGGTCGCCGCCCCGCAGCGCAGTGCCGGGCGAATGGCGGGCACCCGCCGACCGCGCTCGATCAGGGCGCTGACGCCCGGGTAGCCCGAAAGCTCGACCCCATTCGCCCACTCGTCGACGAGTCGCTGCCGCTCCACAGCGGCCAGGAGTTCCGGCACAACGCTCTCCATCGCTCGTATCGCCAACGTCAACTATGGCAACCCTAACCTAACAGCATCGCGTCCCGATACCCCGGGCATCACATCTGTGCGCCGATCCACTCCGTCCCCCCGCCCGCGTCCCGTCGCTCCGACCGCGAACCGCCCACCCGACCGCCCCTCGGTCCTACCTCGGCCCGGGCGATCGGCTGCTCGTCACGGAGATTGTCGCGCCGCGCATCGGCGGCGAGAGCCATGATCGCGTCGACCGGCCGTTCCCCATCTCCACGACTCCGGCCCGCGACTGCGACCTGCGTCGCCACGACATGTGATGACCGCCGTGCGGTAGCCGCTGCGGCTGTCGGTCGGGCCTGAGACCATCTGTTCATGACAGCGACTGGGGATGATGCTCGCGCGGTTGCGCTTTCGCTGCCGGAGGTCCGGGAGGGATTCGAATGGCAGATGCCGACCTTCCGGGTGGCGGGGAAATTGTTCCTCACCCTGCCGGAGGGGGAGACCTCGATGGCGGTGCGATGCCCGATCCTGGACCGGGACGAATTGGTGGCGGCCGAACCCGGGAAGTTCTGGATCGCGGGGCACGAGGCGAACAATGCCTGGGTGCGAGTGCGGCTGGCCGCCCTCGACGATCTGGCGGAGCTCGAGGCCATCGTGACCGACTCGTGGGCCCAGGCCGCGCCGCGCGCACTGGTGGAACAGCACCCGGACGGGGTCGGCGGGTGACGCCGCCCGGATGCTCGCGGCTCAGAAGGTGACGCGCTGGTCCTGGGGCAGGAACAGCTTGTCGCTCTCCTGCACGTCGTAGCTGGTGTAGAACTGCTCCAGATTCCGCACCACCTGATTGGCGCGGAACTCGTTGGGTGCGTGCGTGTCATTGGCCAGCAGGTTCTCGGTGTACTGGCGGGTGGACTTGTCGCGCCAGTTGCGGGCCCAGGATTCGAACAGCGGCTTGTAGTCGGGCGTCTCGATGCCACGTCGCCGCTCGGCGATGGCCAGGGCGGCGATGGACATCTGCAGGCCGCGCACATCGGCCACGTTCTCGCCCAGGGTGAGCTCGCCGTTCACGGTCTGCTCGGGGTCGAGGCCCGCCGGGACCAGCACGTCGTACTGCTCGACGAGCTTCTGGGTGCGCGCCTCGAAGGCGGTGCGGTCCTCCGGTGTCCACCAGTCCTTCAAATTGCCGTCGGCGTCGTATTTGGAGCCCTGATCGTCGAAACCGTGCCCGATCTCGTGGCCGATGACCGCGCCTCCGGCCCCGTAGTTCACCGCGGGCGCCGCGTCCTTGTCGAAGAACGGCGGCTGCAGGAAGGCGGCGGGGAAGACGATCTCGTTGGTGACGGGGGAGTAGAAGGCGTTCACCGTCTGCGGCGGGCTGCTCCACTCGCTCTTGTCGACCGGCTTGCCGAGGTAGCCGAACATGCGCTCGACCTCGAAGGCATTGACGGCGCGCAGGGATTCGATCAGCTTGCCCCGGGTGATCTTCAGGTCGGAGTAGTCCTCCCACTTGTCCGGGTAGCCGATCTTGGCCCCCATCTTCTCCAGTTTCTCGATGGCGGCATCGCGGGTGGCCGGGGACATCCAGGTGGAGGCGCGGAAGTTGTCGCGGTAGGCGGCCTTGAGATCGTCCACCATCTCCAGGGCCCGATCCTTGGCTTCGGGCGGGAAGTGTTGTGCCACATACAGTTTGCCGAGCGGCTCGCCCAGATTGCTGTTCACCGTGGCCACTGCCGACTTCCAGCGCTCCGGCCGCTCCTCGAGCCCGTTCATCACGGTGCCGAAGAATTCGAAATTGGCGTCGGAGATGGTCTTGGGCAGGAAGCGCGCGAACTCGCGCACCAGGTAGATCTTGAGATAGTCGCGCCACAGCCCCAGATCGGTGTCGTGCCACAGATTTCCGGCATGGGTGAGATACGACGGCTGGTGCACGATAATGGTATCGAAGAGGTTCTTCGGCCGGTCGGTCTGCCCGGCGAGCCAGGGATCCCAGTCGAATTGCGGAGCGAGCGCGGTCATCTCGTCCCACGACATCTTGTTGTAGGTGGCGTCGGTATCGCGATTGCGCACGTTGTCCCAGAAGCCCGCGGCGATCCGGGTCTCCAGATCCAGGACGCGCGTGGCCATTCCGGCCGGATCGTCGAAGCCCGCGCCCTTGGCGATGGACTCCAGGAACGTCTTGTAGGCGGCGAGCTTGTCGGCGTACTCGGGCTTGCGGTAGTACTGCTCGCTCAACCCGAGACCGGATTGGCCGACCGCGGCCACATGCGCGCTGGAATTCTTCCGGTCGATGGTGACGCCCAGCCCGATGATGCCGCCGACCGGCAGCCCGGCCATCACCTTGGCCAGTTCGGTCTTGCCGTCGGCGGCGTCGATGCGCGCGAACAGGTCGGCCAGTGGCGTCATACCGAGCCGTTCGATCTCGTCGATATCCATGCGGGCGTCGTAGAGATCGCGGATCTGCTGCGCCTCGGTGCCGTCCTGCGGTTCGGTGATGCCCTCGATGATGCCGCGCAACTGCTCCTCGACCCGGTCGCCGACCTCGTCGAAGGTGCCGAAGGAGACCTTGTCCGGCGGCAGTTCGTATTCGCGCAGCCAGGTGCCGTTCACATTGCGATACAGGTCGTCCTGCGGCCGCACCGCCTGATCCGCACCGGAGAGGTCCGGACCCTTCAGCGGCGTGGTGGTCGATGTGGTCGTCGGCGCGTCGTCGCTGCTGCACGAGGCCAGCCAGGCGGCGGTGGGCACTAATCCGAGCGCCACGAGGAAGGCGCGGCGATCGATACGGACCGGACCGGACGATGTCACGGGTACCCCTCTCTGAGCGTGCGGTGATGCCGCACCGTGGCTGTGCTTCGGCACGAGGCTACCGGCGCGGCGGCGGCATGGGCGGGTGGACGTTCGCGGCTGGGATCAGAGCGTGACCCGCTGGTCGGGCGCGAGCCATTCCCGGTCGCCCTCGACCACCGCGAAGGTGCTGTAGAACTGCGGCAGGTTGCGCACCGTCTGGTTGCAGCGGAATTCACCGGGGGCGTGCGGGTCCTCGGCCAGCAGTGCTTCCGCGTACTCCGGCGTCACCTGGATGCGCCAGATCCGGCCCCAGGACCGGAAGACCGGGGCGAGGTCGAGCTGCGTCGCGTCCTGCTGCTGCGCCGCGTCCCCACCCTGCTCGGCGATGGCGTAGGCGGCCAGCGCGATGCCGAGTCCGCGCAGGTCGGCCAGGTTCTCGCCGACGGTCAGCGCGCCGTTGACGTGTGCGGTCGGCGGCAGCCCGGTCGGCACCAGGGCGTCGTACTGCGCGATGAGCTGCTGAGTCTTGGCGTCGAAGGCGGCGCGGTCCGCGGGCGTCCACCAGTCGTGCAGATTGCCGTCGCCGTCGTAGCGCGAGCCCTGATCGTCGAAGCCGTGTCCGATCTCGTGGCCGATGACCGCGCCGATACCGCCGTAGTTCACCGCGGCCTCGGCATCGGAGTCGAAGAACGGGGCCTGCAGGATTGCCGCCGGGAAGACGATCTCGTTGCGCGTCGGCTCGTAGTAGGCGTTCACGGTCTGCGGCGGCATGCCCCACTCCGAGCGGTCGACCGGCTCGCCCAGTTTGTCGAACATGCGCCGGGCTTCGAAAGTGTGCACCGCCAGCAGGGATTCGAGGAGCTTGCCGCGGGTCACCACGACGCCGGAGTAATCCTCCCAGGTGTCCGGATAGCCGATCTTGGTGTCGATCTTGTCGAGTTTGGCGACGGCGGCGTCCCGGGTCGGCGGCGACATCCAGCTCGAGGTGCGGAAGCTATCCCGGTAGGCCGAACGGAGGTTGCCGACGAGATCCTGCACCAGGCGCTTGGATTCGGCCGGGAAGAACTCCGCGACGTAGAGCTTCCCCAGCGGCATGCCCAGATACGTGTTCAGGACGGTGATGGCCGAACGCCAGCGCTCCGGCCGCTCCCGCTGGCCGTTCACCAGCGTGCTGTAGAAGTCGAAGTTCGCGTCCGCGATGGCCTTCGGCAGGTACTCGGCCCAGGTGCGGACCAGGCTCAGCCGCAGATAGTCCCGCCAGGTCGTGATATCGACCTCGGCCCACAGTCCGGCCGCCGCCGTCACGAACGAGGGCTGGCGCACCACCACCGTGTCGAAGAGTTCGGCGGGCCGCTCGGTCTGCCCGGAAAGCCAGGGGCCCCAGTCGAATTCCAGTCCGAGGGCGATGAGCTCGGCTCGGCTCATCCGGTTGTAGGTGGCCTCCGGATCGCGGGTGCGCACATTGTCCCAGAAACCCGCGGCGATCCGCTGTTCCAGCTCGAACACCCGTCCCGCCATGGCTTTCGGGTCCGCGAAGCCCGCTCCGTCGGCGATGCGCTCCAGGTAGGTGCGGTAGCCCGCGAGGACGTCGGCGAATTCCGGTTTCCGATAGTCCTGTTCGGGCAGCCCGAGCCCGGATTGGCTGATGGACGCGATATTCCGGGCCGCGTCCCGGTCGTCGGGGCCGACCGAGAGTCCGATCAGCCCGTCGATGGGCAGCTGGCCCATCACCAGCGCCAGATCGGGTTTGGAGCGCGCGGCGTCGATGCGGCGCAGCGGATCGGCGAGCGGGGCCATGCCCAGCGCGTCGATCTCGTCGGGGTCCAGGTAGGCGTCGTAGAGATCGCGGATCTGCTGCCGCGGGGAGCCGTCCTCGGGATCGTGGATCCCGGTCACGATCTCCTTCAGGTGCCGCTGCGTGCGGTCCTCGACCTCGGCGAAGGTGCCGTAGGCGGGTTTGTCGGCGGGTAGTCGGTAGTTCTCCAGCCACTTGCCGTTGACGTAGCGGTAGAGATCGTCCTGTGGCCGCACCCCCGGATCCGATCCGGACATGTCCGGCCCTGTCGCCGTACCGGGCCTGTCGGTGGTGCAGGCTGGCAGCAGTGCCAGCGCGGGCGCCAGCCCCAGCGCTTTCAGCAGGGTGCGGCGGTCGAGAGCGAACGGCTGCTCCGGCGAACTCACGGGACTCCTCGGTCGGAAGTGCAGATGGATTGCTCGGGTGTTGCTCGGCGTCGAGGCTAGCCGCATGTCCGGGGTGTCGCCCGCAGCCCCGCCCGGGTCGCGCGGGTGCGTCCGCCCCCTGATTTGGGCGCTACCTGGGCGTTGGCTACACTTGAGCGGTTGCCTGCGGGAGCTATGCCCGCACTCCGGCCGCGAACCCACAGTGGTTGATCAACTTCGATCAACGATATCCACTGGCAGGCGCTGCCCCGCGTACCTCGCGGAGCGGGCCGAACGGCTCAGCTGTGAGGGCAACTGACCATGCCCGTCGGGTCGGCAATCCGGCGTGCATAACGTCCAGGTCTAGGAGGAGCTGAAGTGATTCAGCAGGAGTCGCGGCTGCGCGTCGCCGACAACACGGGTGCCAAGGAAATCCTGTGCATCCGCGTGCTCGGCGGATCGTCGCGTCGCTATGCCGGTATCGGTGACGTGATCGTCGCCACCGTCAAGGACGCCATCCCCGGCGGCAACGTCAAAAAGGGTGAGGTCGTCAAGGCGGTCATCGTGCGCACCGTCAAGGAGCGTCGTCGCGCCGATGGCTCGTACATCAAGTTCGATGAGAACGCCGCTGTGCTGATCAAGGCGGACAACGATCCGCGCGGCACCCGCATCTTCGGCCCCGTCGGTCGTGAGCTGCGCGAGAAGCGTTTCATGAAGATCGTTTCGCTGGCCCCGGAGGTGCTCTGACCATGAAGGTGCACAAGGGCGACACCGTGCTCGTCGTCTCGGGTAAGGACAAGGGCGCCAAGGGCAAGGTCATCCAGGCCTTCCCGGCGACCGGCAAGGTCCTGGTCGAGGGCGTGAACCGGATCAAGAAGCACGTCGCGAACTCCGCCAACCAGCGCGGTGCCAGCTCGGGCGGCATCGTCACGCAGGAAGCGCCGATCCAGGCCTCCAACGTGATGGTGATCGACTCCGACGGCAACCCGACGCGCGTCGGCTACCGTACCGATGAGAACGGCAAGCGCGTTCGCATCTCCCGTCGCAACGGGAAGGACATCTGATGACCTCCACCGAGAAGACCCAGCCCCGGCTCAAGGCGCGCTACCGCGCCGAGATCAAGGACGCGCTGAACTCCGAGTTCAACTACGACAACGTCATGCAGATCCCCGGCGTGGTCAAGGTTGTCGTGAACATGGGTGTCGGCGACGCCGCCCGGGACGCGAAGCTGATCAACGGCGCGATCCACGACCTGACCCTGATCACGGGTCAGAAGCCGGAGATCCGCAAGGCCACCAAGTCGATCGCGCAGTTCAAGCTGCGTGAGGGCATGCCGATCGGCGCGAAGGTCACCCTGCGCGGCGACCGCATGTGGGAGTTCCTGGACCGCCTGATCTCGATCGCGCTGCCGCGTATCCGCGACTTCCGTGGCCTGTCGCCGAAGCAGTTCGACGGTAACGGCAACTACACCTTCGGTCTCTCGGAGCAGTCCATGTTCCACGAGATCGACGTGGACAAGATCGACCGTCCGCGTGGTATGGACATCACCGTGGTGACCACCGCGACCAACAACGAAGAAGGCCGCGCGCTGCTGAAGCACCTCGGCTTCCCGTTCAAGGAGAACTGAGCACATGGCTAAGAAGGCTCTGATCAACAAGGCCAACGCCAAGCCGAAGTTCGCGGTGCGGGCCTACACCCGCTGCCAGCGCTGCGGCCGGCCGCACGCCGTCTACCGCAAGTTCGGCCTGTGCCGCGTGTGCCTGCGCGAAATGGCGCACCGCGGCGAGCTGCCGGGCGTGCACAAGAGCTCCTGGTGAGCTGACACACCGACACCGAAGGCCCCCGGCGAGACCCGTCTCGCCGGGGGCCTTCGGCGTTCTTCTCCGGGCGGGTAACGTGCCAAGGCCCTCGCCGAACTAGCCGAGATGGGGGAGCGGGGTGACTTTACGACCGTGACTTCGACACCGTGGCGAAGCTGACGGGGCAAGCGACGCAATGGATTTCGCCTCCGGGATCGGTACCGTAGCCGACGTCGGCGGTGAATCCGCTCAGCTACGAGCCACCCGCAGAGTGCGAGACCGGGCGCGATCGAACAGAATCAGGTCCGTGGTGCACAACAATGAGTGGCGATCTCCGGGACGGCCGCAAGCGCCTGGGGCGCGGCCGATGCCGCAACCGGGGCCGTTCGAGTATCCGCCGCTCGAGAACATGCCCTATCAGCCGTTCGAGTTTCCGGCGCTGGACGACCATCGCAATCCGTTCCAGACGCGGTACAGCGAGGTCGGCTCGATGCCGCCGCCCCCGCCTCGACGCAACTCCGCCGGGCCGGTGCTCGGTGTGGTCGGTGTCGTGCTGGTGCTGGCCGCCGTGGTCGCCGCCGGACTGTTCGCCCCGTCGTCGAGCGACGACACCCGCGACACCCCCTCGACCCGCCTGGCGCTCTCCGTGCCGCGGACGACCTCGCCGCCGCCGGGCACCATCACGATGCCGTCTCGAACGCCCGCCACCACCGTCGCGGTACTGCCCGGCTACCAGGGCGTGGAGGTGGCATCCCGGGGAGTGGCCTACGACGTACCTGCCGAGTGGACGGTGGACAAGCCGGGCATCATCCGCGGCTTCGAGGGCGACAGCGGCCGCATGTCCGGCACCGGAACCACCGTCGACGGCAAGGACTACTGCGAGTCCTCCACGCGCACCGTCACTTTCGTCCACCGCTCGAGCCAGTCCGATCCCGCGGTCGCCGCCGTCGAGGTGGCGCGGCGGGTGGCGGAACTCGGTTTCGATGGTCCGGAATGGGGCCGCCGGACTTCCCCGGCCGCCCCGGTCGCCACCCTGAGCGGCATCACCGGGCAGATGTCGGAGACCTCCGGAACCTGGACGCCGAAGAGCGCCGAATGCGCCAGCACCCGATTCTCGGTGTACACCTTCGCCTTCCCCGGCCCCGAGCATCCGATGCTGGTGCTCACGATCGCCGCCGACCGCGAGGTCGACGGCGAGGTGACCCCGGAGCTGGCGCGCGAGATCTTCTCCAGCGTCCGCCTGATCGACTAGGCCCGCCCTACCCCATTTCGGGGGTGCAGCGGATGTGACGCAGATAACTACCGTGGTCGCACCCGGCGTGATGAGGCGCCGGGGTTTGCGAGAGAGTGAGACCCACGGTGACGACCATGAAAGACAACCCGCCACCGAACGAGCCGACGGGTGCGGTGCGCACGCCGGTTCGGCGCACCAGCCTGCGACGGGTGGCGGCGGCCAGTTCGATCGGCACCACGATCGAGTTCTACGACTTCTTCATCTACGGCACCGCCGCCGCGCTGGTGTTCCCGACGGTGTTCTTCCCGGCGGCCGATCCGTCGACGGCCACCCTGGCGTCGTTCGCGACCTTCGCGGTCGCCTTCTTCGCCCGGCCGGTGGGCGCGATCCTGTTCGGCCACTTCGGCGATCGGATCGGCCGCAAGCGCACCCTGGTGTGGACGCTGCTCATCATGGGCTTCGCCACCGTCGCCATCGGTCTGCTGCCGGGGTACGACTCCGGGGCCTTCGGGTTGTTCCCCGATGGCATCGGCATCTGGGCGCCGGTGCTGCTGGTGGCCATGCGCTTTCTCCAAGGGTTCGCGGTCGGCGGTGAATGGGCCGGGGCCACGCTGCTCACCGCGGAGTACGCGCCGCCGGGCAAGCGCGGCCTGTACGCCATGTTCCCGCAGCTCGGTCCCGCCTTCGCGTTCTTCCTGTCCAGCGCCACCTTCCTGATCGCGAGCCGCACCCTCGGCACCACCAGCGACGCATTCTTGGACTACGGCTGGCGGATCCCGTTCCTGCTGTCGTTCGCGCTGGTCGGCGTGGGGCTGTGGGTCCGGCTGGCGGTCGCGGAGACACCGGTGTTCCGGGATCGGGTGCGCGAGCACGCACCGGCCGCGCGCAACCTGCCCTTCCTGGACGCCGTGCGATACCAGCCCAAGGAGATCCTGATCGCGGCGGGCGCGCTGACCAGCCTGTTCTCGCTCTTCTACACGGGCACGGCCTTTCTCACCAGCTACGGTGTCGGCACCCTGAAGCTGTCCCGCGACTACATCCTCACCATGGGGATGCTCGCCGCGATCGTCTTCGGCCTGGCCACCGCGGCCTCGGCGCTGTGGTCGGATCGAGTGGGCCGCCGCCGCGTCATCATGGTCTCCTGCGCCGCCGCGGTGCCCTGGACCCTAGCGCTCTTCCCGATTCTGGATATCGGCGGTCCGGCCGCCTTCGCCGTCGGTTTGTTCGGCACCCTCGCGATCTTCGGTATCGCCTACGGTCCGGCGGGTGCGCTGCTGCCGGAGATGTTCCAGGCCCGCTACCGCTACACCGGTGCGGGCATGGGCTACAACCTGGCGGGCATTCTGGGCGGCGCGCTGCCGCCGCTGATCGCCACCAAACTGCTCGCCGGTCCCGGCTCGTTCTGGGTGGGTGTGCTGCTGGCGGCGTTGTCCGTGGTCAGCGTGGTGTGCACCCGGCTGATCGTGGAGACCAAGGACCGCAGCATCGACGCCTGAGTCGCGCGTCGGCGTAGTACGGGCCGTGCGTTCGGCCCGTGCGGAGGCCCCGGTGCCTACACCGTTCGAGACCCATGAGGGGGCGCTCGACCGCAGGCGTCGGGGCCGTTGCGTACCGAACCTCGCCCGGGGCACGCCGTGTCTCATCCGTGCGTCACCGCCACGACCGGCGCGAAGGCCCCGGTGAACTCCGCGTCCAGCACCGTATCGTCGCCGTCGCGGCGCGCCTGTGCAGATGCACTGGAGCCGAGCAGGCGTGCCGGGCCGTCGAGCCGGATGTCCCGCAACGTCACCGGGCCGGTCGGTCGGCCCAATACGATCGCGTACACCTGAGATCCCTTGCGCGTGAACATGACCGGCGTCCCGTCGGCGGTCCGCGCCGAGGAGACCTGCCACGGCCGGGAACCGTCCATCGCCTCGCCGTTCACCCGCAGCCAGGCCCCGATGGCGTCCAGGCGGCGTTGCTGTTCGGGCACGATCTCCCCGGTGCCGGTGGGGCCGACGTTCAGCAGCAGCGCCCCGTTGTTGGCGGCGGCCTGCACCAGGCTGGTCAGCAGTTCCTCCGGCGGCGCGTAGTCCGTGTCGGTCTCCTGCCGGTTGTATCCGAACGATCCGCCGATACCGCGGTCCTGCTGCCAGAACTTCTCCTGCACGGTGTCGAACCCGGTGTACTCCGGGGTGCGGAAGTCGCTGTGCGGCACGTCGGGCGGTGTGGTGACCCGCTCGGCCGCGCCCGGCTCGGCCAGCACCCGCCGCATGACCTGGTCGAAGATCCACCGCACGGGGTCGAGTGAGATGACCTCGCGTAGGAACGACGCCGTCTCCCACCGGTCGTTGACCACCCCGTCCGGCACGGTGTTGTAGTAGTCGGCGAACAGCGCGTTGAGCCGCTGCTGCCCGGTCGGCCAGCCGATGTCGTTCCAGAGCAGATCGGGTTCGTACCGTTCGATGAGTTCCCGCACCTGCGCCTCCGCGTACTCGGGATAGCCCTGCGCGTAGGGCCCGAACGCATAGTCGCCGAGGGTCTCGACCACCGCCGGATGGAAGGTCCAGTCCACGCCGCCCGAGTAGTAGAGCCCGAACCGCATCCCCTGTGCCCGCACCGCCCGCGCGAGTTCCCCCACCAGATCGCGCGTCGAATGGAATTCCGGCGCATGCGGATTCCGCACTGCGGTCGGCCACAGCGAATACCCGTCGGCATATTTGGCCGTCAACACCACATAGGACGCACCGCTCTCCCGAAACGTCCGCGCCCAGGCGTCGGGATCCCACGCGTCCAGCCCACGCTCGAACTCCAGCGCCAGATCCGCATACCCGGCATCGCCGTACCGCTCCCGATGAAACGCGGCCGCAGGCGACCCCGGATCCTTGATCTGATTCGCGTAGTCCTCCGCATACGGACTCCGCGTCAGCGCATGCCCGTAATCCTCCCGCAGCGTCTCCGCGAACGTCCGCCCCACCGGCGCGAACCCCGGCACCGAATACGGCCCCCAATGCAACATGACCCCGAACTTCGCATCCCGAAACCACCCCGGCAACGGATGCGACCGCACCGACCCCAACGAAGCCTCATACGGCCCCGAAGTCGTCATCCGAGCCTTGGCATCATCCCGCCGCCCCCACCACCACGACCCCACCCCGAGCACCGCCGCCACCACGACCGCGCACACGGTGAGCCCGGCGGTCCCGAGCATCGCGTAGCGGCCGATGCGACGCGGCAACGACCTGAATCGCGAACCCTGCCTGCTCATGCCTCGAACGTAGGCGCGCCGCCGACTGCTGTCGTCGTACCACAGGGGGACGCCGGTGTAGTCCCTATTACTGAGGAACGATCCAGCGCTCGGCGTCGACTGTCAGAACGGACTCCTTGGTCAACACATCGTGGTCGCCGAACTGAATGATGCTGACCGCTTCCGGCCACCGGACCGTCTGAACAGGCTGCCCGCCCCTCGTGAACAGGTAGAACTCCGGCGGATAGGATTCCTCGAATCCTGCGGAGGTGGGAAGGTTTTCCCAGCAGTACTCCGTCCCGGCGTTCCTGTTCAATTTCCCCGCAGTTGTGCCGGTAGATACCTGCACCATTCTGTCCCACTCGTCGGACCACCCAGCCGCGCGAGTCACATCTACCATCAGGAACGGCTCCGCACTGCGGCTGAAATACGTCAGCTTTGCATTCAACCGCTCACCGGATCCGAGTGGCTCGGCCTTGTCGTGCAGATCGAATGTCGATGTGCAAACGGGTACCGCGAGATCTTCCTGCGGAGTGCTGGAGCAGCCACCGAGAAAGATTGCCGCCACAGCAGCCACTGCGATCTTTCGAGCCTTCAACATTGTCTCTTCACCGTTGCCGGAACGCTTCCCCTGGTCATCCGCCTGTTCATTACTACGGGTGGGCGACTATCCAGCCGTTGCCGTCAGAAGAGAGGAGGGAATCCCGCGTCAGCGCGCCGTGATCACCGAACTTGAGCTCGCCGACCACGTCCGGCCACGGAACTACCTGAACGGGTTCCTTGTTCTTGATGAAGAGGTAGTACTCCTGTGGCCGGTATCCTTCGCCGTCGGATTCCGGTAGATTTCTCCAGCAGCTTTCCGTTTCAGCCTTGTGGTTCAGCTTGCCGTCGGTGATATTCGTCCGTACCTCGACGACACGGTCCCAGTCCTCGATCCATCCCGCCGCCGCGGTAATATCGCCCAGGCGGTAGCTTCCCTCTCGATTGCTGAAGTCCTCCAACGCCGCGTTGAAGCGGTCGCTGGAGCCAAGTGATTCGGGAACCTCGAGCAGGTCGAATGTCGATTCGCATCTGGGCACCGCAAGGTCTTGCTGCGACGTTTCGGAGCAGCCGCTCAGCCAAACAATCGCGATAGCCGCGAAAACTCCCATTCTAGTGTTGTGCATCCTCATCACCGTCCCGGGAGCGGTACGTAAGTACCAGGCTTCAGGCCTGTGTCCTGCTCGGGGATTCCGTTCGGACCACCGCTCCACCCGATTTGTGGAGCTCCTCCGTCTGTACTGGAGCCGATGACGACCGCGCGGCCCTGGTTTATGGCTTCTACCACCTTGATCTTCAGTTCCTCCGGAGTGGCGCCGGGGTTCTCGACTGCTATCCGTCGGCCTAGATCGTTGTTGTGGAGGTCCATCGCCTCACGATGGGAAGGTTGACCGCCGGAATATTCGTGTGCCGTGGCGTATCTCGCAGCGAACTCTTCGCTGAAGTGCGTGGTCATAAGTGCATTCCAGTATGCGTGCCGAAAAGCATCGCCCTGCCCGTCGTTGACGGAATCCGGAAAGACTTCTTGCGCAGTATTCGTCGCTTGTGTCTTGATGTCATAGAATTCCTGTAGCTTCCAGGGGGCTTTCGTTGCGATGTCTTCCAGAGCGCTTATCTCGGACTTGGTCATCGCCACCGGCACGAAGTTCGGGTTGAAGACGAGGATGGCATCGAGCAAGGCGCCGCTCGGCCACACCTCCATCTCCTCCGTACCGACCTGGTTCTCCAACAGGATGCTGGCCAGCTTTGGATCCGTGGGGATGTTGGCAAGGCCGTACTTGACTCGATCCGTCAAATCCTCGACCACTCCGGCAATCTCGTAGGTTGCCGCGTCTGTCGATCTGATCTTCGTCAGCGCCTCTCGAAACTTGTTGCCGATCGTGAGGATTTCGAGCTCTTTCTCGGCGATGGCGGTCAGTGGAGCCCACCAGTTCGAGTTGGCTGTCTCATAGTTCGATTGGTGCGACTTCACCTCGCCGTGGTCGCTGTAGAACAGCTCCCATTTCGAGTCCTCGGTCTCGGCGACGGCTTCCTTCAGACGGTCCAATTCGGTCTCGAACGTGTCCACGATGGGCGTGATTTTGCCCGCCAGCTTCTCGTAGATGTCGACCGTGGCCAGACCGTCCGTCTTCTCGTTCGCGCTGCGTTCCCTGGCCTTGGTACCGCCGTCACCGACGAAGTAGTCGTCGGATTTCGCGAACTCGTCCGCCACCGCGGTCATCTCCTGCTCGATCTCCGGGCCGACCCGCTGCAGTGTGGTCACGACGTCGCGCAGATGGCTCAGGTTCCAACCGAGCAGTACCGGGACGGTGAGCTTGGACTCCTCGCTCATCTCGGCATCATCTCCGCGTTGTTGTTGTCCATTGTCTCGGCCATGGCCGCGGAGGCATCGGTTTTGTCCGCGATCTCTCGGAGGGTGCGGACATGGTAATTCTCGAGCACCGTGTCGAGGGTTTTCAGCGTTTCCTCGATGGAGACGGCGATCGCCGAGTGCGCCATCCCGCCCCCTTCCTGGCTGCGGGCGGCATCGCGGCTGGTTCCCGCTACCGGCGCTTTTCCGGAGATCGCGTTGGCGCGGTCGCGGATATGCGTGGCGAGCGCCCGCATCTTCTCCGGGTCGAATCCGACGGTCATCCCTGCCTGCCCCCTACACCGAATACGTGATCGGAGTCGGCCGGTCGTCGTCCCATTCCGCGGCTGTGGGCCGAACGGTCGGGCGCGGTGCGGTCAGCTGCTCGAATACCCGCTGGGCGGCGGCCTCCACCTCCTCGCTCGCCTTGCGGTGCAGCGCGGCGATCACCCGGGCCAGGTTGTCCGGATCCGCGCTCATGGCGTGCGGCGCGATCCGGATGGACGTAATCATCTTGTAGGCGTCGACCTCGATGGATACCACCCCACCGTTGGATTGCGCCCGCCCTCGCACTCGAGATATCGCCTCGTCGATCCGTTCGGCGCGGTCCGCGTCGCCGGTCATCCCCACCCGCCTTCGAAACATCCTCGCCCGCAACCCGATCCGCGGTGCGCCTGGTGACGGGTGAACTTACGCGACCGCGTTGTCGGTCGGCAATCCGCGCGGTCGGGCGATCGTCGCCGGTCAGTCACGTGTCGGATCGATCACCCGGATTTGGCGAGACCAGCGGCGTTGCCTACACTAGACCGGTTGCTCGGGCACACCTGTGTCCGCATGCGTCCGCGTGCGGCGTGTTCCGGGCCGCTGTGAATCATCCGGTCGACATGCTGTCGGCCGGACCGAGCCGAATTGTCGTAGGCCCACGACCGCCCGTGTGACGGTGCTGAATGGGAACCGCGGCGAGAAAGGTAGCGGTCAACCTATGACCATGACTGATCCGATCGCAGACTTCCTCACCCGTCTGCGCAACGCCAACTCGGCGTACCACGATCAGGTGAAGGCCCCGCATTCGAAGCTCAAGGCGAACATCGCCGAGATCCTCAAGCGTGAGGGCTACATCGCCGACTACCGCTCCGAGGATGCGGAGGTCGGTAAGACCCTGATCGTCGACCTGAAGTACGGCCCGAGCCGTGAGCGCTCCCTGCAGGGTGTGCGTCGTGTCTCGAAGCCCGGTCTCCGTGTGTACGCGAAGTCCACCAACCTGCCCAAGGTGCTCGGCGGCCTCGGCGTGGCGATCATCTCCACGTCGTCCGGTCTGCTCACTGACCGTCAGGCCAAGCAGCAGGGCGTGGGCGGCGAAGTCCTCGCCTACGTCTGGTAAGGGAGGTAGGAACAATGTCGCGTATCGGTAAGAAGCCGATCACAGTTCCCGCCGGTGTCGAGGTGACCATCGACGGCCAGCGCGTCACGGTGAAGGGTTCCAAGGGCACCCTGTCGCACGTGGTCGCCGAGCCGATCGTGGTGACCAAGGCCGAGAGCGGTGAGCTCGAGGTGGCCCGCCCGAACGACGAGCGTCAGAACCGCTCGCTGCACGGTCTGACCCGCACCCTGATCAACAACATGATCGTCGGTGTGACCCAGGGCTACGAGAAGAAGATGGAGATCTTCGGCGTCGGTTACCGCGTGCAGGCCAAGGGTTCGAACCTGGAGTTCGCCCTGGGCTACTCGCACCCGGTTCCGGTCGAGGCCCCGGAGGGCATCACCTTCGCGGTCGAGTCGCCCACCAAGTTCTCCGTGTCCGGCATCGACAAGCAGAAGGTCGGCCAGATCGCCGCGGTGATCCACGGTCTGCGCAAGCCCGATCCGTACAAGGGCAAGGGCATCCGCTACGCCGGTGAGGTCGTGCGCCGCAAGGTCGGAAAGACGGGTAAGTAAGCCATGGCACAAACTGACAACCAGAAGGCCCGGCGCAAGCCGGCCGGCACGGATGTTTCGACCGCGCGGCGTCTGTCGAAGACCCGCCGTCACTTCCGTCTGCGCAAGAAGATCGCCGGAACCACCGAGCGTCCGCGTCTCGTGGTGAACCGCTCCTCGCGGCACCTGCACGCCCAGCTGGTGGACGACTCGGCCGGCAAGACCATTGCCGCCGCGTCCACCATCGAGGCCGATGTGCGCGCGTTCGAGGGCGACAAGTCCGCCAAGAGCGCCAAGGTCGGCGAGCTGCTCGCCGCCCGCGCCAAGGCCGCCGGTGTCGAGGCGGTCGTGTTCGACCGTGGTGGTCACGACTACCACGGCCGTATCGCGGCCCTCGCCGATGCCGCTCGCGAAGGTGGGCTGAAGTTCTGATGATCAACACTGTGCACATTGCAGGCCCCGCCTGCGTGAACGGAAGGACTGTCTGATGCCGGGACGTCAGCGGCGTGACGGCGGCAACGGACCCGCCGGACAGAACAGCAATGACCGCGACAACCGGGGTCGCCGCGGCGACCGCCGGAACGAGCAGGCGGCCGAGAAGACCAACCAGCTCGAGCGCGTCGTCGCCATCAACCGTGTCTCCAAGGTCGTGAAGGGTGGTCGTCGCTTCAGCTTCACCGCCCTCGTGATCGTGGGTGACGGCAACGGTCTGGTCGGCGTCGGCTACGGCAAGGCCAAGGAAGTTCCCGCGGCCATCCAGAAGGGTGTCGAGGAGGCTCGCAAGGGCTTCTTCCGCGTTCCCATGATCGGCTCCACCATCACCCACCCGGTTCAGGGTGAGGCGGCCGCCGGTGTGGTCATGCTGCGTCCGGCTTCGCCCGGTACCGGTGTGATCGCCGGTGGTGCGGCGCGTGCCGTGCTGGAATGCGCCGGCATCCACGACATTCTGGCCAAGTCGCTGGGTAGCGACAACGCCATCAACGTTGTGCACGCGACCGTTGCCGCGCTGAAGATGCTCCAGCGTCCGGAAGAGGTGGCCGCCCGCCGCGGTCTGCCGATCGAGGATGTCGCTCCTGCGGGCATGCTGCGTGCGCGTGCCGGACAGGGAGTCTGACATGGCTGAGCTCAAGGTGACCCAGATCAAGTCGAGCATCGGCGCCAAGGCGAATCAGCGCGAGTCGCTTCGCACCCTCGGGCTGCGCGGTATCCGCAAGTCCGTGGTTCGCGAGGACAACCCGCAGAACCGTGGCCTGATCAATGCCGTGCGCCACCTCGTTCAGGTTGAGGAGGTTTAAGGCATGACCATCAAGTTGCACCACCTGCGTCCTGCCCCGGGAGCCAAGACCGAGAAGACCCGTGTGGGTCGCGGTGAGGCGTCCAAGGGTAAGACCGCGGGCCGCGGTACCAAGGGTACGAAGGCTCGCAAGAACGTTCCCGTCCGCTTCGAGGGCGGGCAGATGCCGATCCACATGCGTCTGCCCAAGCTGAAGGGCTTCACCAACCCGTTCCGCACCGAGTACCAGGTCGTGAACGTCGGTGATATCGCCGCGAAGTTCCCCCAGGGCGGCGAGATCGGCAAGGCCGAGCTGGTCGCCGCGGGCCTCGTTCGCAAGAACGAGCTCGTGAAGGTGCTCGGCGAGGGCGAAATCGGTGTGGCCGTTCAGGTTTCCGCCGACAAGTTCTCCGGCTCCGCCAAGGAGAAGATCACCGCGGCCGGTGGCACTGCCACCGAGCTGGCCTGACGGTAGGCTGAAAACACAGCGGCACCGGACGAGTGGAGAGCTCGTCCGGTGCCACTGTTAAAGTTCAAGTGTTGTCTGCCAACACCGTCATGGGGATCGGCGTTTCCCGCAATCGCTGAAGCCATGGCCTGACCCATGTCGTTAGCCAGGAGGATCTGTGCTTTCCGCCTTCGTGTCGGCTTTCCGGACCCCGGACTTACGGCGGAAGATTCTCTTCACGCTGGGCCTCGTCGCGCTCTACCGCGTCGGTGCCGCGCTGCCCTCACCGGGCGTCGACTACCAGAACATCCAGAAGTGTGTGGATCTGGTCTCCGGTGGTGATTCCGCCGGTATCTACCAGCTCATCAATCTTTTCTCCGGCGGCGCGCTGCTGCAGCTGTCCGTGTTCGCGATCGGCATCATGCCCTACATCACCGCGAGCATCATCATCCAGCTGCTGACCGTCGTCATTCCGCGGTTCGAGGAACTGCGTAAAGAAGGCCAAGCGGGTCAGACGAAAATGACCCAATACACCCGGTACCTGTCGATCGCGCTGGCGGTCCTGCAGGCGACGGGTCTGGTGGCGCTCGCAGCGCGCGGACAGCTGCTGCGCGGGTGCCCCGACGACATCCTGGCCGATACCTCCATCTTCGGCATGATCATCATCGTGCTGGTCATGACCGCCGGTGCGGCGCTGGTCATGTGGTTCGGTGAGCAGATCACCGAAAAGGGCGTCGGCAACGGTATGTCGCTGCTCATCTTCGCCGGTATCGCGGCTCGCATTCCGTCCGAGGGCAAGATGATCTGGGACAGCGGGTCCCACATGAAGTTCGCCCTGGTCGTACTGGCCGCCTTCGCGGTCATCGTCGCGGTCATCTTCGTGGAGCAGGGTCAGCGCCGGATTCCGGTGCAGTACGCCAAGCGCGTGGTGGGCCGCAAGATGTACGGCGGTTCGTCGACCTACCTGCCGCTCAAGGTCAACCAGGCCGGTGTCATCCCGGTGATCTTCGCGTCCTCGCTGCTGTACCTGCCGAACCTGGTGGCGCAGCTGACGCAGGACACCTCCGGCGATCCCGCCTGGTGGCAGGAGCAGATCCAGAAGTATCTGGTCAATCCGAGCAACCCGGTGTACGTGACGATCTACTTCGCGTTGATCGTGTTCTTCACCTACTTCTACGTCGCGATCACCTTCAATCCGGAGGAGCGCGCGGACGAGATGAAGAAATTCGGCGGCTTCATTCCGGGTTACCGTCCGGGCAAGCCGACCGCGGACTATCTGAACTTCGTGCTGAGCCGCATCACCCTGCCGGGCTCCATCTACCTCGGCGCGGTGGCGGTGCTGCCGAATGTCTTCCTCAATATGGGCAATAACACCGGTGTGCAGAACTTGCCGTTCGGCGGTACTGCGGTGCTGATCATCGTGTCCGTCGGCCTCGATACGGTCAAGCAGATCGAGAGCCAGCTGATGAATCGAAATTACGAAGGGTTCCTCAAGTGAGAGTTGTTCTGCTCGGACCGCCGGGGGCTGGCAAGGGTACGCAGGCCGTTCTGCTGTCGGAAAAGCTGGGTGTGCCGCACATCTCCACCGGGGATCTCTTCCGCGCCAACATCAGCCAGCAGACCGCGCTGGGTCGCGAGGCGCAGAAGTACATGGACGCCGGGAACCTGGTTCCCAGCGATGTCACCAATCGCATGGTCGAGGCCCGCATCGCCGAACCGGACGCGGTGAACGGCTTCGTGCTGGACGGCTACCCGCGCACCGTCGATCAGGCGGAGGCGCTGGAGAAGATGCTGACCCAGGCCGACAAGAAGCTGGACGCGGTGCTCTGCTTTGTGGTCGCCGAGGACGTGGTGGTGGAGCGCATGCTCGCCCGCGGCCGCGCCGACGACAACGAGGAGACCATCCGCAACCGCATGCGCGTCTACCGCGAGGAGACCGAGCCGCTGCTCGAGCATTACGACGGGCTGGTGGTGACGGTCGAGGGCGTCGGCGAGATCGATGAAGTGAACGCGCGGGCGCTCGAAGCGCTGGGTCGCTGAATGGTCTTCGGGCGCAAGCACAAGAAGGTGGTGCCGTTCCGCACCGCCGGTGAACTGGACGCCATGACGGCGGCCGGCGCTGTCGTCGGCCGCGCCCTGGTGGCGGTGCGCAACGCCGCCAAGCCCGGGGTCTCCACCCTGGAGCTGGACGAGGTGGCCGAGCAGGTGATCCGCGAGGCCGGGGCGATCCCGTCGTTCAAGGGCTACCACGGCTTCCCCGGCTCCATCTGTTCATCGGTCAACGACCGGGTGGTGCACGGCATCCCGTCGACCGAGGATGTGCTGGCCGAGGGCGATCTGGTGTCCATCGACTGCGGCGCGATCCTCGACGGCTGGCACGGCGATTCGGCGTGGACCTTCGGTGTCGGCAGCCTCATCGAGGCCGACCGGCTGCTGAGCGAGGCCACCAAGATGTCCATGGAGGCCGGGATCGCCGCCATGGTGGCGGGCAACCGCCTCACCGACGTCTCGCACGCCATCGAACTCGGCACCCGCGCTGCCGAGGCCGAGCACGGCCGCGCCTACGGCATCGTCGACGGCTACGGCGGCCACGCCATCGGCCGCGAAATGCATATGGACCCCTTCCTCCCCAACGAGGGCAAGCCCGGTAAGGGCCCCACCCTCGTGGTCGGTTCGGTCCTGGCCATCGAGCCCATGCTCACTCTCGGCACCACGGAAACCAAGACCCTGGAAGACGACTGGACCGTGGTCACCACCGACGGCTCCCGCGCCGCCCACTGGGAGCACACGGTCGCCGTCACCGAGGACGGCCCCCGCATCCTGACTCTGCGCCCGGAGTAGACGGCATGCCCGAAGGCACCCGCATCGGCCACGCTGAGCGGGTGCCTTCGCCTATACGAGGGCCCGGTGACCCTGCGCGGCGAGGAGCCCATCCGCACCGATGCCGCTGGATCTCCGAGGTGGTGCCCGCCACCCGGGACCTGTGCGCCTGAATCTCCGGGGACTAGAACCGGATATGTCGGATGCCAACTCCGGCCCGCCGCAGCCGGGCACGGAATCGGCCGTCGGTATTCGGCGCGAGCCGGAGTCCGCAGGATTCGGCTATTCGATCGGCCACCTGCGTGACCCCGATGTCGTCGGTGTGAATGTGCTCGGCGAACTCGGTGTCTTGGAGCGCGTCCAGGCAGCGGTCCACATTGGCGGCGGCGAAGGTGTCGCCGCGCAGACCGAGTCGGATCAGGGAACGCTCCCGCAGACGCTCGAGGACGGTTTCGCGACGGGCCAACAGGGCGAAGTGCTTGACGTCATGGCCGGTTTCGCGCAGTCGGCCGACCGTCTCGGCGAAGTAGGCCGGGTTCACTACGGTCATCGGGGCAATGACGGTTCCGTCGTGCTCGTTCAGCACCAGATCCAGCACCTCGAACACCCCCTGCCGCCAGGCGGGCAGGTCCTGGAAGTCGCCGCGCAGCGCGCGCGGCATGGTCCGGTGCAGCCCGAATCCCACCATTTCCGGATCGCACACCACACTGCCGGGCAGGCGGCGATGGAGTTCGTATGCGGTCTGGGTCTTGCCGCCCCCGAAGGGGCCGTTGATCCACACGAGCATGACCGCCACAGTACCGAGGGAGCAGGCCGCCGCGCGGTCACGCCGAATCCGGGGTCAGCCTTCCAGCAACAGCGTGACCGGGCCGTCGTTGACCAGCTCCACGTGCATATGCGCGCCGAACCGCCCGGTCGCGACCGTCGCACCGAGTTCACGCAGGGTGGTGGCGAAGGCGTCGACCAAGGGTTCGGCCACCGATCCCGGGGCAGCGGCCGACCAGGAGGGCCGACGACCCTTGGCGGTGTCGGCGTAGAGGGTGAACTGACTGATGACGAGAATGGGCGCGTCGAGATCAGCGGCGGAGCGTTCACCATCGAGGATGCGCAGCCGAAACAGCTTGTCGGCCAGAGCTTTCGCGGTGGCACCGGTATCGCTGTGGGTGACGCCGACGAGCGCGACCAGGCCGTGCGGCGCACCGTGCCCGGCCGGATCGATCCGACCCACCACCTCACCGTCGACGGAGACCGCCGCCGAACTCACCCGCTGCACCAGTACTCGCACGGAACCCGATCTTTCCATCCCATGCGCGTCGATCGTTCACGCGGCCTCGACCACGAAGCTGGCGACCGTGGTCGCGCTGCCGCCGATATTGACGGTGGCGTAGCGGCGGGCTCCGGGGAGTTGGCAGTCGCCCGCTTGGTCGGTGACCTGCCGGTAGGCGTCGAGGAGCATGCGGACGCCGGTCGCGCCGACGGGGTGGCCGATGCCGATGAGGCCGCCGCCGGGGTTGATCGGGGTGGTTCCGTCGCGGGCGATCGCGCCGGATTCGATGGCCTTCCAGCTCTCGCCGGGCGGTGTGAGGCCGAGGTGGTCGATGGCGAGGTATTCGGACATGGAGAAGCAGTCGTGTACCTCGATGCCGTCCACCTCGGTGATATCGGTGAGGTGGGCGCGGTCGAGGGCGTCGCGCACGGTCTGCCGCAGGTGCGGGAACACGTAGGGGTCGTCGACGGCGGCGCGGAGTTTGGCGTCCAGGGGCAGACCGACGGTGCGATGCCCCCAACCGGTGATCGTCGCGTACGGCACACCGCCACGCCGTTGCAGGAACCGATCCGAGACCAGCACCACGCCCGCCGCCCCATCGGTCATCTGGCTGCAATCCTGGCGGCGCAGCATCCCGGCCACCGGTGGGTTGGCGGTGTCGTCGGCGGTGAAGCTCTCGGCCGTGAACGACCAATCGCGGGTCTGCGCCAGCGGATTGGCGCGGGCATTGCCGATATTGAGTTCGCTGATCGCGCGCAGGTGGGCGGCGTCGAGCCCGTACCGGCGGTCGTATTCGTCGGCGATGGCGGCGAACATGGTCGGCCACACGAAGTCGGTGTCCGGTGCCTCGTGTCCGGCCCAGGCGGCGGCCCCCAGATGGCGGGCGGCCTGCGCGCCGGGCACCGTCTTCTCCAGCTCCGCGCCGAGCACGAGCGCACAGTCGTAGCGTCCGGATTCCAGATCGGCCATGGCGGCCAGCACGGCCATACTGCCGGAGGCGCAGGCGGCCTCGTGTCGGCTGGCGGGTACGCCCCACAGTTCGGGCAGTACGGTCGCGGGCATGCCGCCGAGCTGCCCCTGCCCGGTGAACAGCTGGCCGAAGGCATTGCCTACGTGCACAACGCCGATATCGGACGCGTCGATTCGCGCGGCTTCCACTGTGCGCGATATGTTCTCACCGATCAGCGCGTCGAACTCGCGGTCGGCCCGGTGCCAGTTGACGGCGAAATCGGTCTGGCTACCACCGAGGATGTGAACAGCATTGGTGGACATGTGAACTCCTAATCCTGGGCGGCGAGAGTGTCGCGCAGCTCCCGCCGCAGAATCTTGCCGACCGGGTTGCGCGGCAGCGCCTCGACGAGCTCGAGCCGTTCGGGCAGTTTGAACGAGGCCACCTCCAGTGCCCGCAGATGTGCGACCAGATCGGCGAGGGTGACGGTGGCCCCGGCCGCGGGCACCACGAAGGCGCAGCACTTCTCACCGAGCACCGGATCCGGATATCCGACGACCGCCACCTCCGCCACCCCGGGATGATCGGTGAGCAGCCCTTCGATCTCCGCGGGCGCGATATTCATCCCGCCGCGAATGATGATCTCCTTCGCCCGGTCCACGAATCGCAGATACCGCCCGTCCTCGCCGCGGAGCTCGAAAATGTCACCACTGCACAGGAATCCGTCCGCGTCGAACGGTTCCGTGGCGGCGGCGCCCGGCAAATATCCGCCGAATACGGCCGGGCCACGCAACCGCAGCTCACCCCGCCCGCCGGGTTCGGTCACCGTCTTGCCGGTGGTGAGATCGACCAGCTTGACCGCCGTGCTCTCGGCCAGCCGCGTGGACCACCGCACCCCGGGCGCTCCGTAGTGCGGCAGATGCTGCGCCCGCATGGTCGGGTCCGGAATGTCGGCGGGCGCGCCGAGCAGGCATACGCCCTCGTTGGACCCGAAATAGTTGAGCACCTCGATTCCGAACTCCTCCTGCCAGCGGCGCACCACACCCGGTGGCAGCGGTGCCCCGCCCGAGCCCACCCGCCGCAGCGAGCCGAGGTCGGTGCTCGCCCGCAGCGCGTCGTTCTGCACGAGCATGGTGAGCAGCGCGGGCGGCATGCTGGTGTGGGTGACGCGGTGCTTGGCGATCTGCCCGAAGAACACCGGCAGGTCCAGCGGTTGGTGCTGCACCAGATGTCCGCCCACCAGCAGCCACGGCAGGAACGAGCCCGCGAACCCGGCCATGTTCACCATGGGAAAGGGGTTGAGCACCACCGCGTCCGGGGTGAGCTGGAGCCCGTCCTGTACCCCGCGCGCCATGGCCAGCCAGTCCCCGTGACAGCGTGGCACCCCTTTCGGTGCGGCCTCGGTGCCGCTGGTCCAGCAGATGGTGACCCGGTCGTTGACCGTCACCGCCAGCCCGGACTCGTACTCGCGCACCCGCTCTCGCGCCGCGGTGTCCGTCTCGTCCAGGACGACGGCGCCATTCGCCGCATCGGGTCCGAAGGCGAAGACAGTCCGCACCACCTCGCCCGCCTCGAGTGCGAGCTTCCGGTCGGCCAGCCGCCCCACCGTGATGACGGCGGTCGCGCCGGTGGCGGCCACGATGCCGGAGAGTTCGTGCCGCCGATAGGAGACAGGCATGGGGGTGGCCACCGCGCCGAGCCGCCACAGCGCGAAGTACACGGCCGTGAGCGCCACCGAGTTCGGCAGCAGGACGGCGACGGTATCGCCCTGCCGAACCCCGTGCGCGAACAGTACGCTCGTCAGATCGAGGGTGTAGTCGTCGAATTCGCGCCAGGAGAGGGTGCGCGGCGCGGCGCCGGTGAGGTCGGCGAGATTGGCCGGATCGCTGACGGCCGCCGCATCGGGTGTCGCGTCGACTCGTCGCCGCAGCGCCTGCGGCAGCGTCTCCGGTTCCCACCACCCTCGGTCGAGGTAGTGGCGGACGGTCTCGTCGGGGTGGCAGGTGGGGATGGGGCGGGCTGACTCGGACATCGTTGTTCCTGAGGGGGAGTGGTGACTAGTGGAGACGTCGCAGCACCATGGCCGCACCCAAGCCGAGGGCCGCGGGAATGGTGACGAGTGCGAATTCGCCGTCGATGCGGGCGAGTTCGTCGAGGGCCTGGGCGATGAGGATCCCTCCGGTCGCACCGAGCGGATGGCCGACCGCGACCGCGCCGCCGTTCGGATTCACCCGCTTCGGATCGAGCCCGAGTTCGCGGGTGAGCACCAGCGGGGTGACGGCGAATGATTCGTTGACCTCCGCCACATCGAGATCGGCGGCGTCGATACCGGCGCGGCGCAGTGCTTTCCGAGCGGCGGTGACCGGTGCGGTGAGCAGCGGGGAGCGCACGGCGGTCTGCGCGGTGCCGACGATCTGGGCGAGGGGTCGGCGGCCGAGAGTGTCGGTGGCGGCGAGATTGCCGATGACGACCGCCGATGCGCCATCCGCCAATTGCGGTGCGGTCGCCAGGGTGTGCAGTCCCGCCGCCGGGCGGGGTGCGTCCGGCAGCCGGCGCGCGACCCGATCCCAGCCGGCATCCTCCCCGAAAAGCGCCGGCAGCGCCCCGAAATCGGCTGTGTCGGCGTCGGGCCGCGCGCCCTCGTCGGTGTAGAGCAGGACGGTGCCGCCCTTGCGGGCCGGGATCACGGAGCGGGATACCGTGGCGGCGGCTCGACGATGGGACGTCACAGCGTAGGCATCCAGTTCTTCCCGTTGGATCCCGTATCCGGCGGCGGTCAGATCCGCCGAGACCCCGATGGTCACGAACCCGGTGCGTTCACCGAGGTCCGCGTCGGTGGCGATGGCGGGCCGGTCCGAGAGCATCGGCACTCGCGACATCGACTCGACCCCGCCCGCCACGATCACATCGGCGTATCCGGCCGCCACCCGCGCCGCCGCGCTCTCGATGGCGTCCAGCCCGGAACAGCACAGCCGCGACACCACCCCGCCCGGCACGGAATCCGGCCACCCGGCCCACAGTTGGGCGGCGCGGGCGATATCGCCCGCCTGCTCGCCCGTCGCGGTATTGACCCCGACGACGACATCGTCGACCACTTCCGGCGGGCAGCAGCGATTCTCCAGCGCCGTCAGCAGCTGACCGAACATCTCGTACGGCGGCAGTTCGGCGAGGGTGCCCCCGGTTCGGCGCACCCGCCCGCGCGGCAGTCGCACCGCGTCGTAGATGTAGGCGTCAGCCACGACCCACCGCCTGCGTAGCGACCGCCCCGGCCACAGCGTGGAGCGGCTGCAACGCGGCTCCCGCGCCCGGCCACGGGGTGGAGACCCGCGCGCGCTTGTCCAGCTGTGGGTACGCGGCTCGGGTGCGCGTGTGCGGCGGTGAGTCCGAGACTCGCCTCCTCTTGCCCGGTCGTGGCCCCGTGGACGGCGTCCCGGCGTGGGCCGGTATCGAGCGGGTGTCACACATCCCTGACCTCCGTGAGTATTTCGAGGGTGCGCAGACCCGCCGGGTCGTCGGCGGTGGTGACCGGGACGACGACCACTTCTTCGGCTCCCGCGTGCCGGTAGGCGGCAATGCGGTCGGCCAGCGTGTCCGGGTCGCCGAACGCACCGACCGCGTCGGCGAGGCGGTCGGGTACTGCGGCCGCCAGGTCGCGGGGATGCGCACCGGAGTGGGCCAGCCGCACCGTGTCACCGAATCCGGCGGCGGTGAACATGGCGTCGTAGCCGGGTGCCCGCAGGTAGGCCACCAGGCCGCGCCGCACGGTCTCGTACATCTCCGGCGTGGGCTGCGCCGCTGCCGTCACCCAGACCGACAGTGCTGGACACGGCCGTCCGGCACGGGCCGCGTGGGTGCGGACGGCCCGCGCGCAGCGCGAGACCTGCTCGGGCGTCACCAGATTGAGCACCACGCGGTCCGCCGTCCGTGCCGCGACGGCCAGTGCCCGATCCCCGAAAGCGGCGACGGTCAGTTCGCATCGGGGTGCGGGCAGGCGCAGCCGATAGCCGTGCGTGCGTTCGGTCTGCCCGTCGAAGCCCACCTTCGCGCCGTCCACGAACCCACGCACGATTCGCGCCGAGTCCTCCAGATGCTGTGCGGTACTGCGTCTTTCCCGTCCATGCCAGTCCCGGACCACCACGGTGCTGGAGGTTCCGAGCGCGACCCCGACCTGTCGCCCCGTCAGCGCGGCCACGCTGGCCGCGCCCATGGCGATGGTCGCCGGAGTGCGCACATCCACCGCCAGCGGCCCGATGCACAGCGGAATCCGGCCTGGCCCCGTGCCGATGGCCGTGGCCAGTGCGAAGGCGTCGAAGGTGGCCATCTCACCCACCCACAGCCGCCGGTAGCCGAGCTTGTCGGCGGTCTCGGCCACCCGTAGCGCGTCCATGGCGTCGCGATCCTGCCAATACGGCAGGCTCACACTGAGTCTGGTGCTCATGCGACCGGTCGCGCCGCCGCGCGCATGCGTTCCCCGCTCACCCAGGTGGCGTGGAAGCCCAGCGGTACCCGCACCGGCAGCCCGAGTCGGCAGACCGGACCGGCCGCGAGGTCGGCGGCGTCGAAGACCCACACCTCGCCGAGTCCGGTGTGCGCGTTGTGCGCGAACATGGTGAGCCAGGCTTCGTCCTCCCCGTCGCCGTCGGCGCGCGGCACCACGGTCAGTTCACTGCCGAAGATCCCGTCGCCGAAGGGCTGGGTGTGCTTGGCCCCCGTCAGCACGTCGTATTTGATCACCGCGTCGAACAGCATGGTGCGGTCCACCGACAGCCGCATCTGGTACGACCAGCGTCCGCGCCGCCCGGTCGCTCCCTGGTCGATGGCCGGGAATTCGGTGTTGACGTCGTCGAGCGGTTCTTCGACGGTCGCCCCGGTCCGCAGGTTGAACCGATACCGGTACAGCGTGGCCTCGGGGCGAAGATACGCGAGCAGTTGTGCGAGCGGATGCGTCCGGTCCGACACCGGGCTGGGGCGCGCCACCCGGCAGGCCACCATGACGATCTCGTCGCCGTCCTCCCAGGCATTGACGGTGTGGTAGATGTATCCCGGCTTCGCCTCGAACCACCGCACTTGCGCGCCGTCCCCGCGTCGCGGCAATACCGCGAAGCGAGAAGGCAATTCGCGATCGAAGAAGAGTTTGAACCGTCCCGCCGCCGCAGCTCGCGGATCGTTGTACAGCGGCAGATCCATGAGAATCGACCAGTTCTCGGTGATCGCCATATCGTGCGGCAGTCGCGGCCCCGGCAATTCGATCCCGGTGTAGTGGGTGACCAGCCCCGATGGATCCGCGACGCCGTATCGCAGGTAAGGCGCATTGATCCCGTAGTCGAAGAACACGAATTCCTCCGTGCGCTCATCGACCTTCGCGTGCGCCGACACCTCGCCCGGCAGCGTGCCCCCGAACTCGTCCGTGCCGCGTGTCTCCAATGTGATCGGGTCCACCGCATAGGGTTTGCCCGCCCGGTACCACAGTGCCAACAGATTCCCGTGGTGGAACACCACATCCGTATTCGCCGCGTTCCGCTCCCGCCGATCTCCGGCCGGATTGCCCTCCCACGGCTCGATCACGCCGCGCCACAGGGCGGTTCCCGCCGCCCGCTCGGCTTCGAACTCCCGGGTCCGCACATACCGATTGCGATAGGTGGCCTTCCCGCCGTCGAAATGCACCGCGTGCAGCATCCCGTCTCCGTCGAACCAGTGATAGCGCCCCAGCGGGGCGAACTGCGGGTTCGGCCCGTTGCGCACATACACGCCGTCGAGGTCGGCGGGCAGTTCCCCGGCCAGTACCGGCAATTCGGTCGCGGTGACCTCCTCGGCCGTCGGCGCGTACGGACCTTCGAGATAGGGATTCGCCAGGGCCTCGGCGGCCGGTGCGATGAGTTCTTCCCTGAGCGTCATGGGAGTGCCTCCGAATGCGGCCGGGTGACCCGTCCGCGTATCACTACAGTTAGTGAAGTGATACGCGTCTCAATCCTTCGTGTCAACCCCCGGCAAGGGCTCGAAACGCACGGCAGTGCGGCCCAGTCGCGCGTCGCACCCGCGGCAGCGCAGCGCGGGCAGCAGCGTCTCCCCGCAGTCCAGATGCCGTATCCGGATCCCTGATTCGGGCCCCTCCGGATACGCCAGATCCGCCCAGGCCAGCAGGAACGCGAACACCCCGAACAGTCCCCGCCCCCGCGGCGTCAGCCGGTACTCCCGCCCGCCCGCATCCTCGGGCCGCCACAGCATGCCCGCCTCGCACAACCGGTTCAGTCGCTCGGTCAACGTCGTCGGCGACATTCGCAGCACCTCCCGGAACTCCCCGAACCGCCGCACCCCCGCCAGCGCCAACCCGGTCACCGCGGCACTCCAGCGGTCCCCGATGGCCTGCATGATCTCGTCGAACCGCACGTCCGCCCGCGCTCCGGCGGCCCCCCGGGAAGACCGCCGCCGCCCGGAGGTCAACTGCCACAGCACATCCTCGGCCAGCTCGACCGCCGTGTCATGGGTGGTGACCCCACGCCCGCACGCATGGCACATGAGCATCGGCGGCCCCCGATGCCCACACGCCCCGTGCACGAACTCCGGCAGCCGCGCCCCCTCCGCGGTCCACTCCCGCTGCCACGCCCACACGCACACCAGAATCTCCCAGGTCGCGAGCCCGAGCTCGGTCAGCCGATACTCGTGCCGATCCACCGTCCCCGCCCGCGGCACCCGCGCGAGCACTCCCGCCTCGACCAGCGCGGCGAGCCGTGCGGTCAGCACGGCGGGCGGCGCCCCCGTGTAGTCGAGCCACTGATTGAACCGGCACGCCCGCTGTGTGAAGGCATAGCGCAGGATCGTCAGCGTCAGCCGATCACCGAGTAGATCGAAGGTCGCAGCCACCGGATTGCTCACGGTGTAACGGTAACAGTTGCGATTCATTAACTGTACTAACGTGCGAGCCCGTGTGACGGCGGCTCGGCAAGCGGTGGGAAGGGTGTGACCGGCGGTGCGACTTCGCCCGACGTGGCTCTCAATGTCCTTGTGCGCCAGGGGATATCGACGGAACTAAGCTGGATTGACACCGAGCTGATCTGGCTGGACGACGGAGGCGACCGATGGCACCTGAGAACACCTTCAACTCCGACTGGGACAGCCTCACCTCCGGAGCGGAACAGTCGGCGGGCTGGCTGAAGTTCGATCCGACGGCGGTCGAAGACGCGGTGGAGCTCTGTTCGGATATGGTGCGGCAGTTCCGCTACTTCCGCAGGATGGCCGAGAACGACAAGCTCGACAACCTACCGAAGATCGGCACGTTGACCTCCGGTGACCTGCTGGCGCAGAAGCTCAGCGATCAGGGGACGGAACTGCTCACCGCGTTCGACAATCACATCGCCCTGCTCACCGATATGGCCGATGCGTTCGTGGCCGCGGGCAAGGCGTACATCGCGACCGAGACGGACAACGAGTCGGCGTTCGCCAACCTGAATCTGGACGACGCGAAGATCGAACCGGGTGTCGCGGACCTCAACCTGGAACCGACGGAGCGGCAGCCGGAATTGCACTCCTCCACCCATGTCCGGTCCCGCTACGATCCCGCCGAGCGCCCCGGCGAACTGAACGACTACGACGGTGCGAAGCGATCCGTGGATCTGTCCCACCGCCACAAGGACTCCATGCAGTGGCATGAGCTCTACGATCTGGGGCAGGCGATGGACATCGCGCCATTCGGCGCGGCGGCCGGTGTCTGGTACGACATGTCCGGCTGGCTCGATGAGCGACTGGGGAACTTCCGCAACGAGATTCAGCGATTGGACAGCAAGTGGTCCGGCGTCGGCGCGGAACAGGCCAGGCAGGCGGTCCAGGCCTATGTGACCGATACCAAGCAGCTCACCGCCGCCATGAAGGTGGTCGGCCTCAATCTCGACTACACCGCGGACTGGATGGCGTGGACATCGCAGACCATGCCGGATCAGCGCGAGGTCGACGACAAGATGTGTGAGGACACCCTCGGCAAGTATCGAGGCTTCTACCAGCGCGACTATGTGGGGCCCGCCGATGAGACCGCCTCGGTGCTGGCCATCATCAAGTCGCCGACCGTGACTTCGCCGACCATCCCGGAGCGGCCGAGCGACCCGACCGAGCGGAACCCGGGACGGGATCCGGAACGAGAGCGCTCCGCTGACCGCGATCAGCCCGGATCTCCGACGAGCCCGTCCGGGGCGGGCGCGCCGGCTACTCCGCCGCGCCCGACCCCCGCGCTGACGTCGAAGGACAAGCCCACGTCACCGGCGGCGCAAACCCTACCGACGACGCCCGCCATACCGGCCGCGCCGACGAAGCCAACCACACCGACCGCACCGACCGCGCCCGGCGGGCGGACCGGCCTCGACCACGCGAGCAGCCCCGGTGGCACCGGCGATCCCGCCCAGCTCGTCGGCATGCTGTCCTCGTTGGTATCCGCCGCTTCCCCCGCGCTGACCCAGCTGGCCTCGCAGTCGCCGACGATCGCGCAGCAGGTCGAGGCCGCCCTCGCCCGAGCGGACGACGCTCGGATCGGCGAACTGCTCGGTGTGCCCGAGGAGCGGGTCACCCAGGCGTTCGCGGAGCTTGGGCAGTCCCCGGAGAAGCTGTCTCAGCTGGGGCAGCTGCTCGGTCTGGCACCGGCCGCCGAACAGCAGCCGGTGACTCCGCCCGCGGCGTCGCCGGACCACCCGGCCGCAGCCGCGGCCGTGCCCACACCGGCGGCCGGGCAGGTCGCAACCGCACCGTCTTTCACGAATCTGTTCGGTCGTGCCGGTCTCGACGGCGGTGGTCCGGAACCGGCGGTGGGCATGGTCGAGGAGGCCGGAGTCGTGGCCGCAGCCGATCGGGCGTTCGCCCCGGTCGAACCGGTGGAATCATTTCGTGACGGGAGCGGAAGGCCGGAGGCGACGGTGGAGCGCGAGGTATGAGATGGGAGTTCACCGACGTCGAGTTCAAGGCGCTGTGCGACCGCCACCTCGACGGATTCATGCCTCCGCCACTGGTATTCACCAGCCGTACGCTGGGCGCCGACGAATTCGATCGCGAACTCATGGAAGCGGGCACGCGACTGGCGGAGCGGGTCGGCCCCGGTTTCGCCTCGGTATTCGAAACGGTCGTCCGGCCGGAGGTGCGGGTCTACTCCAGCACCTGGACTGACGGCGATATCGGCAACCCGCGCAAACGTATTCGCGTACATGGTGCGCGTCGGGGTCGGCGGGCGGTGTTGATCACCCAGCTGCCCGGTGAAACCGTCTACCACAGTGGCGGTTACACGCTGACCGAATGTGGGCCTGAGGCGCTTGCCGCCCGGATGGTCGCCGAACTTCCCCCTGCCGAGGCGGCGCGGGGGCCCAGCGTGCCGATAGTTATCGACGGCGTGCGCGAGCGGGCGGACGTCGGAGCGCGGTCGTCCATCCTCGACCCGTTCGACGACACGATGGAACCCAGCAGCGCGGCGTGGTGGGCTGAACCGGCCGCATGGAGCGGCGCCATCCAGGTGCTCCAGGCGCGGTCGCAGTACGGCCCTCGGGGAATCGCCGAGAGCACCATGCTCTGGCGAGACATTCCGGACGATGGCCGCTATCTGATCGACTTCGCCGAAGCCGAGCCGCGGGCGGTGGGCGCGAACGCCGGAAAGCTGGCCGAGCACATCGAGCAGCACGTCGACCGGATCCTTCGCCACATGGTGGATCACGGCGAAGAGGTGCAGTGACGCCGCGAAACCCGTTCCACACGACGCTGATTCGCCGAGACGACACTCGTCGTTCAAGTTGTCGACGCTATCGGTTTGCTCGCGCCTGCGACCGTGCAACGGGTACCCGTCGAGCAGGTACCAGCACGGCCCGCGCGAGCACCAGGAGCGAATGCGATGACACAGCCACTCGAGGTGTACACAGAGCAGCTGCGTAATGCCGCGACCGCTACCGGCACGGTGCAGACCAAGCTCGACTCGGTGCTGACCACGCTGAAGGCGGCGATCAACGGTCGCGGTGAACCGTGGGGCGACGACGAGATCGGCACCAATTTCGCCGACGACGCGAACGGACAGGACGGCTACCGGACGACGCGGGACGACTACCTGTCCAGCCTCGCGAATATGGCGACCACCTTCGAATCCTTCTCCGCGGGGCAGACCAAGGCCGCCGATTACTTGGAGGCGCAGGACAAAGCCAACGGCGATCAGTACCGTTAGCCACGAAAGGCCCGCTCTCCCATGGTAAATGACAATGCCCGCGCCGAGATGCATTCGCTGCTCGACGAGGTGCAGCGGCAGTTCGCGGATATCGCCCGGCTGCAACGGGAGCGAGCGCGGCTCACCGCCAGCGCCAGCGCGCGGAAGGGACGGGTGACCGTCACCGTGAACGCCGACGGTGCGATCGTGAAGACGAAGTTCAGCGCGGATATCGACGACCTGGACTATGGCGAGATCGCCGACGCGGTCACCGAAGCGGCGCAGCAGGCTTTCACCGAGGTGTCACGACGCGGTCAGGAGCTCATGGGCCCCCTGCGCGATCGCCGGGCGCGGTTGCCGAAGCTCTCGGATCTGATCGAGGGCCTGCCCGACGTCAGCGAGCAGATTCCCGTGGCGCCACCGGTTTCCATGGCCGATCCGGATGTCCGGCAGCGCCGCGTCGAGGTGGATCCGCTGTCCGCCGACGAATCCCGCGGCAATGATCGTCCGAGTACCCCCGGGGCCACCGAGACCAGCTGGTGATCTCGGAGTAATCGCAGATGGGTGATATTCCCGGCTACCTCAAGTGGCTGGAATGGGTTGCGGGGTCGGACTGGCCACACGGCGACGAGGACGCCATGTGGGCACTGGCCGACGATTGGCGTGCCGCCGCGACCGCCCTCGAACAGATCATCCCCGATATCGAGGACGCCAAGACCAAGACGTTCATCGCCTACCCGTCGGGCGAGGGCGTCGACGAGATGCGGGCGTACTTCGACAGCCTGCTCTCCGGCGATACCTCCGTCGAGAAGCTCGTCGAGGCGTTCAACGGCTTGGCGCTCGGCATCGACGACGTCGGCACCGAGATCGACTACGCCAAGATCCTGATGATCAGCTCGCTGGCCCTGCTGGCGATCGAACTCGCCGCCGCCTGGGCATTCCCACCGGCCTACCCGGCCGTCTCCGCCGCCGCGATCACGGTGACACGCATGGGTATTCGGGCCATCGCGGCCAGGATCGTCGCCGCGGTCGCGCGGCGGGTCGCGAACCTGCCCGGCCTGCTCCGGTTCCTGGCGCGGCACGTGGCCATCGATACGGCCATCGGCGTGGGCCAGGAAGTCGGGATCCAGGCCTGGCAGCTGTCCCAGGACAACCGTCGCGAAATGAACTGGGACCAGGTCATCATCAGCACCGTGAGCTCGGCGGCCGGTGGTGCGGTGGCCGGGCCGCTGGGCGATCTGGTCGGCCGCGGACTCAATGACCGGCTCGGTGACGTTCTGACCGATCGGCTGAATTTCGGTGACAAGCTGTCCGACTTCACGACCGGTGCGCTGACCGGCGTCACCGCCGGGCTGGCGGGCGGATACGCGGGATACTTCGGCGGCATCGGCGGCCAGTTCATCGTCGACTGGAAGAACGAGGGCTGGGATTCCGCCGTCGACGGCCTGAAGAACACGCAGCTCGACTGGAACGCCATGCATACCGGGGCCTTGTCCGGGGCGATCAACGGCGGGCTCTCCGGCGGCAACAAAGCTCTGGCCACCCAGCACTTTCACAATCGGTTTCCCGACATCTACAACGGCACACCGGATTTCGGCAATATGCCGCGGGTCGGCGTCTCACCCGAGGGGACGCTGCCGGGCGGACTCGTCGGCGACGGCTCCGCGCCACCACCGGGTAGCGCGGGCGATGGTTCCGGCAACGGTGCTGGCAACACCGCCGGCGACGGGACGGGCAGCACCACCGACGGCGGCGGGCGCGGTGCGGACGATGGTTCCGCCAACGGCCGCGCCGGAGACGCCGACACGGGTGGCACCCGCAGCGCGGGTGCCAACGGCGACGGCTCCGATACGACAGGTCGGACGGGGGAGCCGCACGGTGCTGGTGACGCTGCGGCGGACGGGCGTGGTGCTGGTGACAGTGCGGTGGACAGGCGCGCCGATGGGGCGGGCGATACGCGAGCGGCGGATGCCCCGGATGCCCCGACCGCCACGGGAACCGATGCACCCAGTGGGAACGACGGCGCTGGGCAGGGCAGCGGAAATCGCTCGGGCACCGGCGATTCGACGCACGGTGCGGGCGTGCCCGGTGATGCGAACGGTTCGCTGCAACCGGCGGCCGACGGCGGCCCTCGGTCCGAGGACAACGCCGGCGGCGGGGTCGGGAAGAGCGAGGGGACGAACAGCGATGCGGTGAACGACCCCGCGGATGCGTCCACGACGGCCGACTCCAGGGCCGCCGACGGCACCGGGTCGGCGGATGGCACCGGGTCGGCGGATGGCGCCGGGTCGGCGGATGGAGCTGGGTCGGCGGATGGAGTCGGTGCGCCCGCGCAGGCGGCACCGCGCGCGCCAGGCTCAGGCGCCGACCCCGGGAGCTCTGCCGAAACAGGCTCCAGCACAGTGGCTTCCGGTGCCAAGCCGGTGATCCCCACCGATGGCTCCGTAGACGGTTCCACCCCTGTCGCGCTGCCGCCCCAGGGCGCGGTGTCGGCACCGCCCGGAGCGCCGACCGCCGCCGCACCGCAGTCAC
>NZ_BAGD01000031.1 GCF_000308635.1 Nocardia otitidiscaviarum NBRC 14405
CCGACGACCTACCGCTACCTCAGGACGCTCTGGTCTGAGTCGATGCGGGCCGCCGCATGGCGGCGGGCGGTCAACCGCGTCGTCGTCCGCGATGGCTGGTCGCGGCGTCGCCGTACGGCGGGCACGCCTCGCGCGGGTCCGTCTCACCACGGCCCCCGCGCGGAGCTCCTCGCCCCCGCTGTCGGCCGCGCCTTGCGGTCACGTGGCCGGTCGACTCCGGGCGGGAGGTCGGCTCGGGCGCGGCCCCGCTGCCTCGGCCGGATGTGCCCGTGGCTCAGGCGAACTGCTGCCAGCCCAGGCGGAACACCATGGCCACCACCACGATCAGCAGTACCGCGCGGACGAAGCCGGCGCCGCGGGCCAGGGCCATGCGGGAGCCGATGACCGCGCCGAGCACATTGCCGACGGCCATGGCCAGGCCGAGTGCCCACAGCACGTGGCCGGTCGCGCCGAGGAAGAGCAGCGAGCCGAGGTTGGAGCCGCAGTTGATCACCTTCGCCATGGCGGCGGCGCGCACGAATTCGGTGCCGAGCAGAGTGGCGAAGGTGATGATGAGGAAGGTGCCGGTGCCGGGGCCGAGCAGGCCGTCGTAGAGGCCGATGAGCCCGGCGGCCAGGGCGATCACCAGGATGGTCTTGCGGCGGGTCGGGGGATGGGTGGCCATGGTGACGCCGATCGACGGCCGTAGTGTGACGAAAACCGCCACACCCACCAGCACCACCATGACGATGGGGATGAACAGCTCCCGGTCGATGAGCGCGACCGCCGCGGAGCCGCAGGCCGCCGCGAGTCCGGCGAGCAGGGCGGCGGGCAGCAGGCTGCGCCATCGCATGGGCACCTTGCGGGCGAAGGTGAGCACCGCCGCGCTGGTGCCGGAGAAGGCCGCGAGTTTATTGGTGCCCAGCGCGGTTTGCGGGGCGATGCCCGGTGCCACCACGAACAGCGTCGGCAGGATGATCAGTCCGCCGCCGCCGACCACCGCATCCACCCATCCGGCCGCGGTCGCCGCCGTCAGCAGTACCGCCCAGTCCGCAACGTTCACTCGCCGACCCAACCAGAACGCGCACACTTCGGGCAAATCACCGAAAAGCTCGAACCGGTCGGTTCTCCAACCGATGGGCGGCGTGCTGGAACGGCCGGTCCCCGGCACGACCTAGGGTGGACCCATGCGTCGGTTCAGTCTGTGGTTGCGGGGCAGGCCCCAGGTAGCCGATTCGATGCTGGCGCTCGCGCTGCTGCTCATCGACATCCTCGGGGTCGGCGAGAGCGACCACAAGGCCGTCTACCTCGCCTTCAGCGTCCTGCTGCCGCTACCGGTCATCTTCCGGCGCACCCACCCGGTCGGATCCGCGATCGCGCTGCTGGGGCTGTCGTACTTCGCCTCGCTGGCACACTGGGCCGTCGCCGACAACGCGGGCGCGGTACATCCGGCACTGCTCGGCCTCGGCATCATGCTGTACACGCTGGTCGCCTACGTCGGCCGCCGCCACGGACTGCTGTACCTGGGCGGACTCGTCGTCGACAGCGCCATCGCCCACTACCTCGTCGGCACCCCCAAGGGCACCGACGCCGCCTTCACCGCCGTCTTCTACGCCCTGTGCTGGACCCTCGCGGAATTCATCGGCGCGCGTCACGCCTACGACGCCGAGGTGGAAGCGCGGCTGGCCGTCGCCGACTACGACCGCGAACGGCGCGCCCACGACGCCGTCGCCGCCGAACGCACCCGCATCGCCCGCGAACTCCACGATGTGGTGGCGCACGCGGTCAGCGTTATCATCGTGCAGGCCGACGGCGCGCGCTACGCCCTGCGCCACGACCCCGACACCGCCGAACAGGCGCTCACCACCATCGCCGGCACCGGACGCGAAGCCCTGCGCGAACTGCGCCGCACCGTGGAGCTGCTGCGCACCGAGCATGCGCCCGAACAACTTCCGCAGCACGGCACCGCCGGCATCGCCAAGGTGGTCGCCATGATGCGCAGTGCGGGGCTGGCGGTGGAACTCGAACTCAGCGGTGAACTCGACCATGTCAGTCCCGAGATCAGCCTCGGCGTGCATCGCATCGTGCAGGAGTCGCTCACCAACACCCTGCGCCACGCCGGACCCGACCCGCGCGCCAAGGTGCGGGTGGTGCGCCGCGACAGCGACGTCCTGATCGAGATCGTCGACTCCGGCGGCGCGCCCGGCGACACCGCGCGAGCAGCCGATACCCCGGCGGGCGGGGTCGCCACCGTCGCCACCGTCGCCCCCGCGAACGGCCTGGCCACCGTCGGCAGCGGCCTGGGTCTGGTCGGCATGCGTGAGCGCATGGCCGTGCTCGGCGGCACCCTGAGCGCGGGCCGCCGCCCCGAGGGCGGGTGGCGGGTGCGCGCCACGATTCCGCTGGAACGCGCACCGGACGAGTAAATCGGTGGCGCGGGCCGATAGATTGATCTACGTGCCGATCACCGTTCTCGTAGTCGACGACCAGGAACTCATGCGCGCGGGATTGAAGATGGTGCTCGGCGCGCACCCCGACATCGAGGTGGTGGGGGAGGCCGACAACGGGGCCACCGCCATCTCCCACGCCGCCGAACTGCGGCCCGACGTGGTGCTCATGGATGTGCGCATGCCGGTCACCGACGGCGTCACCGCCACCGGGCAGATCATCGACTCCGGGTGTGGCAGCCGGGTTCTGGTCATGACCACCTTCGACCTCGACGAGCACGCTCTCGGCGCGCTGCGCGCCGGAGCCAGCGGCTTCCTGCTCAAGGACACCCCGCCCGAGGACCTCATCTCGGCCATCCGCAGCGTCGCCGCCGGTGACGCCGTGGTCTCCCCGAAGGTCACCAAACGCCTGCTCGACCGATTGATCGCCGACGATCCGGCCGCCGGTCGCGACCCGGGCGTGCTGGACGTCCTCACCGCCCGGGAACGCGAGGTGCTCGAACACATCGCCGCCGGCCGCTCCAACGCCGAGATCGCCACGACGCTCTACCTCTCCGAGGCCACCGTCAAGACGCACGTCGGCCGGGTGCTCACCAAACTCGGGTTGCGCGACCGGGTGCAGGCGGTGGTGCTGGCCTACGAAACCGGACTGGTCCGCCCCGGCAGCGCGTGAAGTCCGGACGCCCGAACCGGGCCGGTGCGTACGGCCCACCGCATGGAAAAGGCCCGGCGGGTGGGCCGGTGTGGGAATGCTTACTCACTGCCTGTTGGTGAACTGATCGTTCCGCGTTGCCCGGTGATGGTCGTATCGACGCACGGTTCGTTGTCGGTGGCCTATGTCACACTCGCTGGTGATGAGCAGGCATACCACCTTCCGCTACCGGCTCGAGCCCACTGCCGAGCAGCACGCCACGCTGGCCCGGCACGCGGGCGGGGCGCGGTTCGCGTTCAACCAATGCCTGCACCTGGTGAAAACCGCTCTGACGCAGCGTGATACCGATCCCGAGCATTCGGTGCCGTGGACGCGGTTCAGCCTGATCAACGCGTTCAACGCCTGGAAGAAATCCGAGGCGGCCGGGCGGGTGTTCACGGTCGACGCCGCCGGGACGGCACAGGTGCGGGTGACCGGCTTGGTGTGGCGGGATCAGGTGTGCCAGCAGGTGTTCGAGGAAGCCGCCGTCGACTGCGGCCACGCCCTGACTGGCTGGTCGAACTCCCGGAATGGTCGCCGTAATGGCAAGCGGATCGGGTTTCCCCGGTGGAAATGCAAGCGGAGCACTCTTCCGGCGTTCCGGCTGCGTAACAAGCCCTCCAAGAACGGCCGTCCGTCGATCCGGATCGGTGACGGCGATATCCCCCGGTCGGTCACCCTGCCCGGACTCGGTGTGCTGCGGGTGCGGGAGGACACGCGCCGGTTGCGGCGGATGCTGGCCAAGGGCCGCGCGAGAATCCTCTACGCCACCGTCACCCAGCGCGGCGGCCGGTGGTCGATCAGCGTGGCCACCGAAGCCGCCGACCTGCACCCCACCCACCACCACCGGCCCCGCGACCCCGGCGACGAACACGGCTGGGTCGGAGTGGATCGAGGACTGTCGGCGTTTGTGGTCGCCGCCACCACCGACGGTAGCGAGGTCGCCCGCGTCACCGCGCCGAAGCCGCTTGCTGCCGGGTTGGCCCGGCAGCGACGACTGTCGAAAGCACTGTCCCGCACGCAGAAAGGATCACGCAACCGAGACCGGGCCGACGCGCGGCTGGCTCGGCACCATCGCAAGGCCACAGCGATTCGTCGTCACTTTCTGCATGAGGTCACCGGCATGCTGGTCAAGACCCACGACCGGCTCGTCGTCGAGGACCTGCACGTGGCCGGAATGCTTCGCAACCACACCCTCGCCCGGGCGATCAGTGATGCCGGGTGGGCCGAGTTCGCGCGCATCCTGCGCTACAAACAGCAGTGGCGGCACGGCATCGTGGTCACCGCTGATCGGTGGTTCCCGTCAAGCAAACGCTGTTCGCGTTGCGGCACCGTCAACCCGGAGCTGTGTTTGGCCGATCGAGTATTCGCCTGCGCGTGTGGGCTACGAATCGATCGGGATGTGAACGCGGCGATCAACCTCGCACACTGGCCCACCATCCACCAGAGCGTGTCACGATCCCCGGACCTCCCAGCAGGGGGCCGGGTCACCAACGCCCGCCGACGGGAAGGCGCTGACCGACACCGTTCGGGTGTCGGTGTAACCGGCCCGGTAGACGCGGGAACCAGCACTCGCCCGCTCGCGGTGTGAGTGCCGGACGCCCGAGAAGGGCGCTGTCGAGTAACCCCACACCCGGGCTACCCAACAGGCTGTCAGCGCGGGTCGATCATGCGGCGGGCCGTGCCCTGGCCGTCGTCGTACCACTCGGTCACGACCGTGCCGTCGACGACCTCGCCGTCGGGATCGACGACCACACCGCGATAGCCGTACGGGCCGACGGCGGCGGCGACCCGGCCCAGGCGGCGGGCGGCGAACGCGGCCACCGCCGGGCGGAGCAGGAAGCGGGTCGGCGGGGCCAGGGCCAGCAGGCCGAGCAGCGAGGTGAGCAGACCCGGAACGAACATGAGGATCGCGCCCAGGGTGACCAGCGCGCCGTCGGCGACCGCCGAACTCGGCGCGACCTCGCCGCGCGCGGCCCTGCGGAACTGCTCGAAGACACGCCGACCCTGCGAACGCACCAGGATCAGACCGGCCGCCGAACCGCCGATCAGCAGCAGGATCGTGGGGAAAACGCCGATGAGGTGGCCGAACGCCACCAGCGTGGCGACCTCGGCGACCAGATAGGCGAGGAACAACAGTGCGGGCATGGGGGCGATCCTTTCGGACGATCTACCCGGACAACGTCCGAATGCGCGAAATTTCTCCCGAATGGAACTGTGGCGCGGGGCACCCGGCCGGGCGGGACCGTGCTCGGCACGGCCGGAGGCTGGTCGGGGGTGCGGGTGAGGCGTGCGGCAGACTGGGGAGTCGTGAGTACCCAGTTGCTTGTCGGTGGCCGTATCTACAGTTCGAGTAATCCCGACGCGACCGCCATGGCGGTGAGTGACGGGATCGTGGTGTGGGTGGGTCAGGACAAGCCGGGGCGAGCGCTGCATCCGGACGCGGAAATCGTCGATCTCGACGGCGCGTTCGTGGCACCGGCGTTCGTGGATCCGCACGTGCACATCACCGCGCTGGGGTTGCAGCTCACCGGACTCGATCTGTCGCGGGCCACGTCGCTGGCCGAATGCCTGGAACTGGTGCGGGAATTCGCGCGCACCCGGCCGCAGGGCGCGATCCTCGGCGACGGCTGGGACGAGACGCGCTGGCCGGAGCGGCGCGCGCCGACGTCGGCCGAGATCGACGCCGCCGCCCCCGGCCGCCTGGTGTATCTGACCCGGGTGGACGCGCATTCGGCCGTGGTGTCCAGCGCCCTGCTCGACGCGGTGCCCGGCGTGACCGATGCCGCCGGCTTCACGCGCGGAGAACCGTTGCGGGAGAACGCCCATCACCGGGTGCGTGCCGCCGTGCTGGACGGACTCGACCGCGCCCAGCGCGACCGCGCCCGGCGGGCCGCCCTCGACCACGCCGCCGCGCACGGCATCGTCGCCGTCCACGAATGCGCCGGACCCGAGATCAGCGGGCATGCGGACGTGGCCGAACTGCTGGAGTTCTCCCACGGTGTCGAGGTGCGCGTGTACTGGGGCGAGGCCGTGCGCACCGCCGACGAGGCCCGCACCCTGGTGAAGGAACTCGGCGTGCACGCCCTCGGCGGTGATCTGTTCGTCGACGGGTCCCTCGGCTCGCACACCGCCCGGCTGCGCACCCCCTACGCCGACCGCGACACCCGCGGCACCGCCTTCCTCGACGCCGACGCCGTGGCCGCCCACCTGCGCGCCTGCACCGAAGCGGGTATCCAGGCCGGATTCCATGTCATCGGCGATGCCGCCATGGATATCGTGGTGGACGGATTCACCCGCGCCGCCGCCGAACTCGGCGGCCCGGCCGTCGCCACCCGCGGTCACCGCATCGAACACGCCGAGATGGTCGACGCCGAGCAGATCGCGCAACTCGCCGCCTGGGGCGTGATCGCCAGTGTGCAACCCGGATTCGACGCCGCCTGGGGCGGGGTCGACGGCATGTACGCCGCCCGCCTCGGCGCGGACCGCGCCGCCACCCTCAACTCCTTCGCCGCCATGGCCGCCGCGGGCATCTCCCTCGCGATCGGTTCGGACGCACCCGTGACACCGCTGAATCCGTGGGCGGCCGTCCGCGCCGCCGCTCACCATCGCACCCCCGGCCACGGCATCTCCCCGCGCGCCGCCTTCACCGCCGCCACCCGCGGCGCGTGGCGTGCGGGCGGCATCCGCGACGGCGTCAGCGGCACCCTGGTCCCCGGCGCCCCCGCCTCCTACGCCGTCTGGGCGGCCGACGACCTGGTGGTCGCCGCGTCGGCCGACTCCGTCCAGCGCTGGTCCACCGACCCCCGCTCCCGCGTCCCCGGCCTCCCACCCCTCGACCCCGCCACCCCCCTCCCGCGCTGCCTGCGCACCGTGCACCGCGGGGTCACCATCCATGGCGATTGAATCCATGGCGAATGGACCCCTGCGGCACAGCACCCCGAGGCCCAGCTTCCCGCGGCATGGCACCGTCACTCGCGGCTGCGTCGAAAGCTGCTCGTCCACCCCGCCGCGCCGCCGCTCGTCCGTCGCGGGTCCGACGGCCGCGGCGTGCGTCATCCCCACCCGCAGGTCCGGCGAAACACGCTCCGCTCCTGCCGGATTCGGCGCCACCACGCGTCGACACCCATCGGGCGTGCCCGGTGCGGCGGTGAGCATCGGTAGTGGCGGCCGGTTCGCTGCGGTCCGGTCGTCGGTGCCACCGTGTCCCGTCGAGCCGCAGGATCACGCGGGCGCGGTAGCCGAGGCGAGTCGACCGGGCGCGACATTCGACTGCGGGCACCGCCTGCACTCTGGGCATCGGGATCTCGGGACCGTGGATTTCGACGGCGGTCGTCGTGTGCGCCTTCTTCACCTCGGCACGCGGGGGCGACCTCGGTGGGCATCGGTACCACCCGAGGCGGTCGGCAGTGTGGTCGTGGTCTGCCGGGCCATCGGTAGCGGGACCCGATCGGCTGCGTGGAGGGTACGGCCGTGAGTGACGGTGGGGCGGTGACGGACGCGGTGGATCTCGGTGGGGTGCGTGGCCGCGTCGGGGGTGTCGTGCGGCGGTATCCGGTGGTGGCGCGATCGCTGGTGGCCGTGGTGGCCGGGCTGTTGCTGTTCGCGAGTTTTCCGCCGCGGACGCTGTGGTTCCTGGCCCCGGTGGGCATTGCCGTGCTGACGCTGGTGGTGCGCGACAGCGGGCGCGCGCGTGCGGGATTCGGGTACGGGATGCTCGCGGGGCTGGGATTCTTCCTGCCGCTGCTGCCGTGGACCGGGATCTATGTGGGACCGGTGCCGTGGTTGGCGCTGTCGGCGGTGTGCGCGGTGTACGTGGGACTGTTCGGCGTGGTCGCGCGGTGGGTCGGGCGGCTGCCGGGGTGGCCGTTGTGGGTGGCGGCCGGATGGTCGCTCACCGAGTGGCTGCGGTCGAGTTTCCCGTTCGGCGGATTTCCCTGGGGGAGGCTGGCTTTCGGTCAGGGTGACGGCTGGTACCTGCCGTACGCCATGCTCGGCGGCGCACCGCTGGTCAGTTTCCTGGTGGCGCTCACGGGTACCGGACTGGCCGCGCTGGCGGTCACGGTGCGGCGGTGGCGGGCGGGTGCGGAGGCCCCGGCCAACACCCCCCGTCGTTCCAGATGGGGAGCTTGGGGTCCCACATCCTGGAACTTGATTATTTCCGCGACCATGCTTGTGGCTATCATTCCACTCACCGGAGTGATCCTCCGGACCGCGCTGCCCGGCCCGGAGGACGGCAACCGGCCGATCACGGTCGCCGCGATCCAGGGCAGCGTGCCCCGCCTCGGCCTGGACTTCAACGCCCAGCGCCGCGCGGTGCTGGACAATCACGTCCGGCGCACCGAGGAATTGGCCCGCGAGGTGGCCGCCGGTCGCGTCCCCCGCCCGGATGTGGTGATCTGGCCGGAGAATTCGTCGGATATCGATCCGCTGCGCAACGGCGACGCCGCCGCGCTCATCACCCGGGCCTCCGAGTCGATCGGGGCCCCGATCCTGGTCGGCGCGGTGCTGGTCAACTCCGATCGCACCACCACGAATTCGGTCATGGTGTGGGACGGCGCGAACGGTCCGGTCGACCGCCACGACAAGAAGATCATCCAGCCCTTCGGCGAATACCTGCCCTACCGCGAGTTCTTCCGGCACTTCTCCGAATACGCCGACCGCGCCGGATATTTCGTGCCCGGTGCGGGAGACGGTGTGGTGGACGTGCCGACCGCAGCTGCCGGAAGCGTGCCGATCGGCGTCGCCACCTGCTACGAGGTCGCCTTCGACCGCGCCTTCGAACAGTCGCTGCGAGCGGGCGCGGAAATCCTCACGGTGCCCACCAACAACGCCACCTTCGGCAAGAGCGAGATGACCTACCAGCAGCTCGCCATGTCGCGGGTGCGCGCGGTGGAGCACGGTCGCGCACTGGTGGTCTCGGCCACCACCGGGGTGAGCGCGATGATCGGCGCGGACGGCCGAATCCAGCAGCAGACTGCCCAGTTCGTACCCGCGGCGCTGGTGGCCGAGCTGTCGCTGCGCACCGAGACGACACTCGCCACGCGGATCGGCCCCGCGCCGGAGTATGTCTTGTGTATTCTGGCCGCGGCCGCACTCGTGGCGGCAGCGATCCGCCGGCGAACGACCACCCCCGCACCGCCGGCCGACCAGGACGCAGCCGGGTAACCGTCCGGCTCCACACGCGAGGTGGCCCGTGCCCGGCGCGGGGTGTGATCGGTCCGAGCCGGAACAGCCCCGCCGTGCGTGGCGGCGGCGCGTATGAGGGACGCCCGCCGAACCCGCCTGCCGCAGCTTCACCTGATGTTAGCTATGTCACAATAGGACCGCTGGTATCGCGCACTCTGATTCCTATCAATACTGGTAGATCAAGGTTTTCGCGAAGTTTGCGGCGAGGTAGCTAATCAATAATCCACTCCGCCAACGAGGTTCGTTGCCGGACAACTCGAGATCGCCACCAGTCCGGTCGGCGGGATGCACCGAATCATAGGGCGTGGATCACGTCCTACGACTACACGCGTGCGCGTGGCAGTCGCAGCGTCGGGTGCGGTGCTCGGGGAGTTGCGTCAACAGCGGCAGAACGGAGTGATTGATGAGTTCATTGGCCACGGATCGCGTCGACCAATGCTCTTCTGGTGAATTCTCAGCACAACCTTTCGCGCTGTCGCCCGCGCAATCGGCCCTCTGGTATGCCCAGCGCATCCGGCCCGATATTCCGCTCACCATCGCGCAATACGTGGAGATCCACGGCGATCTCGATGTCGGCCGCCTGCTCTACGCCATCGAGCGCTTCGGCTCCGAAACCCAGGTGGGCCATGTGCGACTCGCGGAGATCGACGGCATCCCGCACCAGGTGGTCGACCCCAGCTGGCGGCCCGGCTGGGCGCGCATCGACCTGCGCGCCGAACCGGACCCCCGGGCGGCCGCGCTGACGTGGATGAACGAGCACGCCAGCTCGGCCATCGACATCGAACACGATCCGCTCACCATCAATGTGGTGCTGCGGGTCGGGGATTCGGAGTACTTCTGGTACTCGCGCGCCCACCACATCGTCATCGACGGCTACGGCGCGATGAACGCCGTCACCCGCACCGCGGAGATCTACAGCGCGCTGGAGAACCACACCGAACCGGTGGTCTCCCGCGCGACCCCGCTGGCCGGCATCTACGCCGACGAATCCCGCTATCGCGAGACCACCCGCTTCCTCAAGGACGGGGAGTACTGGCGCGAACAGCTCGACGGTGTGGGCGATCCCATCACCCTGTCCGCCGCGGGCGCGGTCGCCACCGTGGCCGACGCCGGCCGCCGGCTCGCGACCGCGGTCCTGGCTCCGGCGCTCGAGGACACCGTCGCCGCCACCGCCGCGGCTCTGGGCACCAACTCCTCCACCCTGTTCGTGGCGGCGCTGGCCGGCTACGTACGCGGTGTCACCGGCACCCAGGACGTGGTGCTCAGCCTGCCCGTCTCCGCCCGCACCACCGTGGCGCTGCGGCGTTCGGCCGGTGTGGTGTCCAATGTGGTGCCGCTGCGCATCCGCTTCACCGACGAGAGCACCGTCGCCGATACCGTGCGCGCGGTCGAACTCCAGATCACCGGCGCGCTGCGGCATCAGCGCTACCGCAGCGACGACATCCGGCGCGACTGCGGCTACTCGCGTGACGCGCGCGGCTTCTTCGGGCCGATGGTCAACATCATGCTGTTCCACAGCGAATTGCGCTTCGGCAGTCTGGTCGGCTCGCTCAACATCATCTCCACCGGCCCGGTCGAGGACCTGTCCATCAACCTCTACAACGGGGAGGGCGGGCGCACCCACATCGACTTCGAGGCCAATCCGCGGCTCTACGGCCCCGCCGAACTCACCACCCACCACGGCCGTTTCCTCGACTACCTGGACCGATTCCTCTCCGCCGCACCCGAGACCGGCGTCGCCACCCTGCCGGTGCTCACCGACGACGAACGCGATCGCGTACTGCGCGAATGGAATTCGACCCGGGTGGCCCGCCAGGAGGGCACCCTCGCGGGACTCTTCGCCGACCGGGCCGCCGCCTGCCCGCACCGCGTCGCCCTGGAATTCGAGGGCGAGACGCTCACCTACGCGGCCTTCGACGAGCGCGCCAACCGCCTCGCCCGCGAACTCGTCGCCCGCGGCGCGGGTCCGGATACCGTGGTGGCCCTGGCCATTCGGCGCAGCATCGACCTGCTGGTGGGCATGTACGCCGTCGTCAAGGCGGGCGCGGCCTATCTGCCCCTCGATCCGGACCACCCGGCCGAGCGCATCGGACAGGTGCTGGAACAGGCGCATCCGCTGTGCGTGCTCACGGTCACCCGCGACGCGCTGGACCTGCCCGTGGCCGAGCAGCTCGATATCGACACCGCCGACCTGTCCGGGCACAGCCCGCGCCCGATCACCGATGCCGACCGGCGCGCCCCGCTGCGCGCCGAGCACCTGGCCTACGTCATCTTCACCTCCGGCTCCACCGGTAAGCCCAAGGGCGTCGGCGTGAGCCACGCCGCCATCGTGAACCGACTGCGCTGGATGCAGCACACCTATCCGCTCGACAGCGGCGATGTGGTGCTGCAGAAGACCCCCGCCACCTTCGACGTCTCGGTGTGGGAGTTCTTCTGGCCCTTGCAGATCGGCTCGCGGCTGGTCATCGCCACCCCGGACGGCCACCGCGACCCCGCCTACCTGGCCCGGGTCATCGCCGAGAAGGGCGTCACCACGGCGCATTTCGTGCCGTCCATGCTGTCGGTCTTCCTCACCGACACCGATGTGCGCGGCTGCACCGGGCTGCGGCGGGTGTTCTGCAGCGGTGAGGGACTGCCCGCCGCCACCGTCGCCGAATTCCACGCCGCCCTGGGTTCCGGGCCGGATGCCCCGCAGCTGCACAACCTGTACGGTCCCACCGAGGCCGCCGTGGACGTCACTGCCTGGCACTGCGCGCCCGGCGCGACCGACGTGCCCATCGGCTCGCCCATCTGGAACACCAGCACCTATGTGCTCGACGCACGGTTGCAACCGGTCGCTCCCGGGGTGGTGGGTGAGCTGTATCTGGCGGGTGTGCAGCTGGCCCGCGGCTATCTGGGCCGGGCGGGCCTGACCGCCGACCGGTTCGTGGCCAACCCCTTCACCCCCGGCGCGCGCATGTACCGCACCGGCGACCTGGTGCGCTGGCGGGTCGGCCGCGTGGGTGTGCTGGAGTACCTGGGCCGCAGCGATTTCCAGGTCAAGATTCGCGGCCTGCGGATCGAACTCGGCGATATCGAGGCCGCCCTGCTGGCGGATGCCAGGGTCGCCCGCGCGGTCTGCGTGGCCCGGCGCGGTCGCGGCGGTGACGATCTGGTCGGCTACGTGGTGGCCGCGCCCGGCGTCGCCGAACTCGACACCGCCGAGCTGACCGCCGCCCTCAAGCGCACCCTGCCCAGCTACATGGTGCCGTCGGTGCTGGTTCCGCTGGACGAACTACCGCTCAACGCCAACGGCAAGGTGGACCGCAAGGCCCTGCCCGATCCGGGGGCGGGGCCGCGGCGACCGGTGCCCACCCCGGCCGCGCCCCGCACCGACGTGGAGCAGCGGCTCACCGGCGTCTTCGCCGAGGTGCTCGGCGTCGACGAGATCGGTGTGGGGGAGAGCTTCTTCGACCTCGGCGGCAATTCGCTGTCGGCCGCCCGCGCCGTCGGCCGGATCAATGCCGCGCTCGGCGGCACGCTCACCATCCGCGACCTCTTCGAACACCCCACGGTCGCGGCACTGGCCGCGCACTTCGACGACCACGGCCCCGACGATTCCTCGCCGCGACTGGTGGCCGGGCCGCGACCGCGGCACATCCCGCTGTCGCAGGCCCAGCAGCGACTGTGGATCCTCAACCGCTTCGACGAGCACGCGGCCGCCTACAACATGCCCCTGGCCGTGGAACTGACCGGGGCGCTGGACATCTCGGCACTGCGCGCCGGTCTGCTCGACGTGCTGGAACGGCACGAGGCGCTGCGCACCACCTTCCCGGACTCGCCGGAGGGACCCTGCCAGCTGGTGCACCCGGCCTCGGAGATACCGCTCACCCTGGACCCCATCGACGCCACCGACGCCGATGTGATCGCCCTGGCCACCGAATACGCCGGGTACGGCTTCGACCTGCGCAGCCAGGCCCCGATCCGGGTGGCGCTCTACGCCACCGGCCCGGACGCGCACGTCTTCCTGGTGGTGCTGCACCACATCAGCGGCGACGGCTGGTCCATCGCACCGCTGGCCCGCGACATCATGACCGCCGTCGCCGCCCGCACCGCCGGGCACGCCCCGGACTGGACGCCACTGCCGGTGCAGTACGCGGATTTCGCGCTGTGGCAGCGGGAACTGCTCGGCGACGAATCCGATCCGGCCTCGGCACTGGCCCGGCAGCTGGCCTACTGGCGGTCGGCCCTGGCCGAGCTGCCCGATCAGCTGGACCTGCCCCTGGACCGGCCTCGCCCGCGGCAGCGGTCCACCGCGGGCGGCCGCGTCGAGTTCACCATCGCCGCCGAAACCCGGCGTGCCATGGCCGAATTGGCGGCCGAACGCGGCGTCAGCGTGTTCATGGTGCTGCACGCGGCGCTGGCCGCGGTGCTGGCGCGGCTGTGCAATACCGGTGATATCGCCATCGGCACCCCCATCGCGGGCCGCACCGATCCGGCGCTCGAGGATGTCGTCGGCATGTTCGTCAACACCCTGGTGCTGCGCACCCGAGTGGATCCGGCGGCCGGATTCGATCGCATGCTCACCGAGGTCCGCGATATCGACCTCGATGCCTTCGCCAATGCCGACGTGCCGTTCGAACGGCTGGTGGAGGTGGTGAATCCGGAGCGCTCCGCCGCCCGGCATCCGCTGTTCCAGGTCATGCTGTCCTACGACAACACCCCGGACCTGCGCATCGACCTGGCCGGGCTGTCGTCGCGGGTGCTGCCCATGGCCGTGGACGTGGCGAAGTTCGACCTGCAGCTCACCGTGCACGAGCCCGGCCCGGGCGGCGACGGCGCGCCGGACGGTCCGCTCACCGCCGAATTCGGTTATGCCACCGACGTGTTCGACCACGCCACGGTGGAGGCCATCGCCCGGCGCTTCACCGCGGTGCTCACCGCGGGTGTCGCCGATCCGAGCGTCGCCGTCGGTGATCTGCCGCTGCTGGACGTCCGGGAAACCGCGAAACTGGTGCCCATCATGGGATCTCCGGCCGAACCGGCGGTGACCCTGGCCCGGCTGCTCACCGACACCGCCGAACGCGTGCCCGACGCGGTGGCGGTGCGCTACCTGGGCGTCGACACCACCTACCGCGAACTCGACGAGCGCTCGAACCGGTTGGCGCGCGTGCTCATCGAACACGGCGCGGGCCCGGAGGTGGTGGTGGCCATCGCGCTGCCGCGCACCCTGGACTGCGTGCTCGCGGTCTGGTCGGTCGCCAAGACCGGCGCCGCCTACGTGCCCATCGACCCGGACTATCCGGCCGACCGCATCGCGCACATGCTGTCCGACTCCGGGGCCATGCTCGGGCTCACCGATCCCGAATATCGCGACGTTATGCCGGACTGGCCGGGCAGCCGCGGCCGCCACCGCAAGTCCTACGTGGACTGGCTGCTCATCGGCTCCGCGGAACTGGCCGCCGAATGCGCCCGATTCCCCGATACTCCGCTCACCGACGCCGACCGGCACCACCCGCTGCGCATCGCGCATCCGGCCTACCTCATCTACACCTCCGGATCGACGGGCAAGCCGAAGGCCGTGGTGGTGACGCATGCCGGTCTGGCCTCGCTGGCACATGAGCAGATGCATCTGTTCCGGGTCACCGACAGCGCCCGCACCCTGCACTTCTCCTCACCCAGCTTCGACGCCTCGGTGCTGGAACTGCTGCTCGGCTTCGCGGCCGGCGCCACCATCGTGGTCGCGCCCGCGGGGATGTACGGCGGCGCGGAACTGGCGCGCCTGCTGCGTGCGGAGCGGGTGACGCACGCCTTCATCACGCCCGCCGCACTCGGCACCGTGCCGCCGGAGGATCTGGACGACCTCGAGGCCGTCATCGTCGGCGGTGAGGCATGCCCGGAGGAACTGGTCCGGACCTGGACCGATCCGCGGGCACGCGGGGGCGCGGGCCGCCGCATGCACAATATGTACGGCCCGTCCGAGGCGACCGTCGCCGCCACCGCCACCGGACCCATGGAGGCGGGGCGTCCGGTGCCCATCGGCCTGCCCGTGCGCGGCATGCGGCTGTTCGTGCTCGACGGGCGACTGCATCCGGTACCGCCCGGCGTGGCGGGGGAGCTGTACCTGTCCGGGCCCGGCCTGGCGCGCGGCTACCTGGGCCGCCACGGCCTGACCGCGCAGCGCTTCCCGGCCAATCCGCACGGCCGCCGCGGCGAACGCATGTACCGCACCGGCGATCTCGTGGTCACCGACGGCACCGGGCAGCTGCGCTTCCTGGGCCGTGCCGACGATCAGATCAAGATCCGCGGCTTCCGCATCGAACTGCGCGAGATCGACCATGTGCTGCGCGCGCACCCGGGCGTCACCTTCGCGCTCACCGTGGTGCACTCCGACGAGCGCGGCACGCCGCGGCTGGTCGGCTACCTCACCGCGGAGGGCGATGTCGACACCGCCGCGGTGCTGGAGACCGCGCGCGGACGCCTGCCCGGGTACATGGTGCCCGCGGCACTCGTGATGCTCGACGCCATGCCGGTCTCGCCGTCCGGCAAACTCGACCGCAAAGCCCTGCCCGCACCGGATTTCGCCGCCGCGACACCCTCGCGCGCACCGGAGACCGACACGGAGAAGCGGGTGGCGCAGACCTTCGGCGCCGTCCTCGGCATGCCGGTGGCGGGCGCCGACGACAACTTCTTCGATATGGGCGGCAATTCGCTGCTCGCCACCCGCCTCACCGCCGCCCTGCACGCCGAGTTCGGGGTGGAGCTGCCGGTGCGCGCCATCTTCGAGGTGCCCACGGTGGCGGGGGTGGCCGCGCGGTTGGCGGAAGCGCCCCGGACGCAACGGGCGGCGCTGGCTGTGCATGCCCCGCGTCCGGAACGCATCCCGCTGTCGCTGCCCCAGCAGCGACTGTGGTTCCTCAATAGATATTCCCCCGAATCCAGCGCCTACAACATCGCTTTCGCGCTGCGAATCAGCGGCGACCTGGATGTAGCGGCGCTGCGGGCGGCCCTGGCCGACCTGATGCGGCGGCACGAGGTGCTGCGCACCGTCTTCCCGGAGGACAGCGACGGCGCGCACCAGGTGGTCCTGGACGCCGCTGGCTGCCTGCCCGACCTGGCGACCGTCGAGCTCGACGCGGCCGAGGTCGATGCCGAACTGGACCGGTTCGCCCAGCGCGGCTTCGACCTCGCCGGGGAGATTCCGCTGCGGGTCAGCCTGCTGCGCACCGGATCCCACCAGCACGTGCTCGGCATCGTGCTGCACCACATCGCCGCCGACGGCTGGTCGCTGGGACCGCTCACCCGGGATCTGGCCAATGCCTACACCGCGCGGCGCGGCGGCGCGGCCCCGGTCTGGTCGCCGCTGCCGGTGCAGTACGCGGACTTCAGTCTGTGGCAGCGCGACTGCCTGGGCGCGGAATCCGACCCGGACAGCGCCGCCGCCACCCAGCTCGCCTATTGGCGGCACGCACTGGCCGATCTGCCGGAGGAACTGCCGCTGCCCTACGACCGGCCGCGCCCGAGCGAGCCGACCCAGCACGCGGCGGCCGTGCGCTTCGAGGTGGCCGGCGACATGCAGCAGCGGCTCGCCGATATCGCCCGCGCGCACGGGGTGTCCACCTTCATGATGCTGCGCTCGGCGCTGGCGGTGCTGCTGCGCATCGTCACCGGCGGGCGCGACATCGTCATCGGTACCCCGGTGGCCGGACGCACCGACACCCGACTCGACGACCTCGTCGGCATGTTCGTCAACACCCTGGTGCTGCGCTCGGATGTGCACCCGGACCGGCACTTCGGCGAACTGCTGCAGGCCGACCGCGATACCGAACTCGCGGCCATGGCCCATGCCGAGGTGCCCTTCGAACGGGTGGTGGAGGCGCTCGGCGCGACCGCCGGCGGCCTGCGGCCGCTGCTGCAGGTGGCGCTCACGGTGCAGGACACGCCGCGCCCGGTGCTGCAACTGCCCGGGCTGGCGCTCGAGGCCTCCGAACTCGATATCGCCCGCGCCAAATTCGATCTGGAGCTGCGGGTGCTGCCCGGTCCCGACGCCGAGCAGCGGGCCTACGAATTCGTCTATGCCACCGAGCTTTTCGATCGGCACACGGTCGAGACCCTGGCCGAGCGGCTGGTGCGCGTCCTGGACGCGATCAGCATCGACCCGCGGGTGCGCATCCGCGATATCGACGCCCGCACCGATGCCGAATGCGAACTGCTCGCCCCGGCGTGGGGACCCGCGCCGGAACCGCAGTGCAGCCTGGCGGCCTACTTCGCCGCCACCGCGCACCTCAACCCGGACCGGGTGTTCCTCAGCGCCGACGGCACCGAACTCACCTACGCCGAGGCCGACGCCTACTCGAACCGGCTGGGCCGCGCCTTCATCCGCCGCGGTATCGGACCCGGCGACCGGGTGGCGCTGGGCCTGACCCGCTCCCTGGAATCGGTGCTCACCGTGCTCGCGGTGGCCAAGGCCGGGGCGGCGTTCGTGCCCGTGGACCCCAACTATCCCGCCGACCGGATCCGGCACATGCTCACCGACTCCGGATGTCGGGTCGGGGTGAGCATGTCCGATCACGCCGCCCGACTGGAGGCCGCCGCCGACGGCCACGCCATCGACTGGCTGCTGCTCGACGATCCCGGCCTGATCGAGGAATTCGAGGCCGTGGACGGCGGTCCCATCACCGATATGGACCGGATCACCACGCTGTGGACCGGAGATCTGGCCTATGTCATCTACACCTCCGGATCCACCGGGCGCCCCAAGGGCGTGGCCGTCACCCACGGCGGACTGTCCAACTTCGCCGACGAGATCCGCGAACGCATGCGCGTCGACCGTGATTCGCGAACCATGCACTTCTCCTCACCCAGCTTCGACGCGGCCGTTTTCGACCTGCTGCTGGCCGTCGGCTCCGGTGCGACCATGGTGATCTGCCCGCCCGATGTGTACGGCGGCGACGAACTGGCCGCGCTCATGGACCGCGAACGCGTCAGCCACACCTTCATGACCCCGGCCGCGCTGGCCACCATCGACCGCGAGCGGTGGGAGCTGCCGCACCTGCGGGCCGTCATGGTCGGCGGTGAGGCGTGCGGGCCGGAACTGGTGGCGCGTTGGGCACCCGGGCGGATGATGTTCAACGGCTACGGTCCCACCGAGACCACCGTCGTCATCAGCATCGCCGGACCCATGGTGCCGGGCGATCCGGTCACCATCGGCACCCTGGTGCGCGGGGCGCGGGCGCTGGTCCTCGACGAACGGCTGCGGCCGGTGCCCGTCGGGGTGCCGGGCGAGCTGTACCTCGGCGGTATGGGCGTGGCGCGCGGCTACTTCGACCGCTTCGGGCTCACCGCGGCCCGATTCGTGGCCGACCCGTACGGCCCCGACGGCGGGCGGATGTACCGCACCGGCGATGTGGTGCGCTGGACCGGCACCGGAGAACTCACCTACCTGGGCCGCAGCGATCACCAGGTGAAGGTGCGCGGCTTCCGCATCGAACTCGGCGAGATCGACGCCGTGCTCACCGGGCATCCGGGAATCCGGTTCGCGCACACCGAGGTTCGCGAGATCGCGGGCACCCCGCGGATCGTGTCCTTCGTACTGCCCGCCGACGGCGGCGCATTCGACCCGGAGGTCCTGCGCGCACACGCCGCCGACCAGCTGCCCGCCCATATGGTGCCCAGCAGCCTCACCCCGCTCGACCGCATTCCGCTCACCCCGGTCGGCAAACTCGACCGCGACGCCCTGCCCGCACCGCAGGCGGTGGTGGCGGTGGTCTCCCGGGCCCCCGAGACCGACACCGAGCGGCTCGTGGCCGCCGTGATGGCGGAGCTGGTGGGCGGTGAGGGCATCGGCGCGGACGACTCGTTCTTCGAGATCGGCGGCAACTCGCTGCTGGCGACCCAGCTGGTGGCGCGACTGGCGGCCGCCACCGGGACCCGGCTCGAGGTGCGCACCGTGTTCGCGGCCCCGACCGTGGCCGGACTCGCCGCTCAGCTCGACGCCGGAGCCGGTACCGCCGAACTGCGGCCCGAACCGCGCAAACAGACACGGCCGGAACGGATTCCGCTGTCGGCGGCGCAGCGACGGCTGTGGTTCCTGGAACGCTTCAATGCCTCCGGGGACGCGGAAACCCTGGGTGCGTACAACATTCCGGTCGCCCTGCGCCTGCACGGCAACCTGGACGTAGCCGCCCTGCGCGCCGCCGTGCACGCGGTGCAGCGGCGGCACGAGACGCTGCGCACCGTCTTCCCGGAGCTGGACGGCGAACCCAGTCAGGTGGTGCTCGACGCCGACGCCTGCGCCATCGCGCTGCCCGTGCGCGGCGCGGACCCGGAGCAGGTGCACGCCGAGATCCAGCGCATCGCCGCCGCCGGATTCGACCTCGGCACCCAGGCCCCGCTGCGCGCGGAGCTGCTGCGCCTGGCCGCCGACGACCACATGCTCGTCCTGGTGGTGCATCACATCGCCATGGACGGCTGGTCGCTGGGACCCCTGGCGGCCGACGTGGCCGCCGCCTACCGGGCGCACGTCGCCGGACAGACCCCGGAGTGGCCGGAGCTGCCGGTGCAGTACGCCGACTACACGCTGTGGCAGCGGGACGTCCTCGGCCGCGAGGACGATCCGGAATCGGTGATCAGCCGTCAGCTCGACTACTGGCGCACGGCCCTGCACGGCATTCCGGAGCTGCTCCAGGTGCCCGCCGACCGGCCGCGCCCGCCGGTGCCGAGCTACCGCGGCGGCACCGTGAACTGCCATATCGACGCCTTCACCCACCGCGAGCTGCAGGCGGTGGCGGCCGAGCACGGCGTGACCATGTTCATGGTGCTGCACGCCGCGCTGGTCACCCTGCTGCACCGGCTCACCAGCGGGGACGACATCACCGTCGGCACGCCGATCGCCGGACGCGGCCACCCCGCGCTCGACCGCATGGTCGGCATGTTCGTCGGAACCCTGGTGTTGCGCAGCCGGATTCGCGGCGGGGCCACCTTCGCCGAGCTGCTGCACCAGGTGCGTGACACCGACCTGGAAGCCTTCGCCCACGCCGACGTCCCGTTCGAGCGGCTGGTCGAGGTGCTCAATCCGGTGCGCTCCCAGGCCCACCACCCCATGTTCCAGGTCATGCTGTCGGTGCAGAACCAGCCGCTGCGCGTGCTCGAACTGCCCGGCCTGCGCATCGAGGCCGACGACGCCGACCCCGGCATCGCCAAATTCGATCTGCAGTTCACCCTCACCGAGGCGTGGAGCCCGGAGCGCGAACCCGACGGCATCACGGTGAACGTGAACTACGCCGCCGACCTGTTCGACGAGGCCACCGCGCGGCGGCTGGGTGAGCGCTTCGTGCGGCTGGTCAGCGCGGCCGCCACCCATCCCGGCACCGCGGTGGGCGATCTGGAACTGCTCGACTCCGACGAATGGTCGGCGCTCGCGCCGGTGCGGGGCAGCACCCCCGGACGGCCCATCACCTTCCCGCAGGTGTTCGAGGCCGCCGCCAATGTCGACCGGCAGGCCGTGGCCGTGCGCGCCGCGGGCACCCAGATCTCCTACGACGCGCTCGACCGCTGGACCAACCGGCTGGCCCGGGTGCTCATCGGACAGGGCGTGGGACCGGAAACCCTGGTCGCCATGGGCATTCCGCGCTCGGCCGAATCGGTGGCGGTCATGCTGGCCGTCGCCAAGGCGGGCGCGGCGTTCGTCCCCGTCGACCCGAACTATCCGGAACACCGCATCAGCCATATGCTCGCCGACTCCGGCGCGGTCATCGGCATCACCCTGGCCGCGCACCGGCAGCGCATGCCCGACGGGGCCAACTGGACCGTGCTGGACGCGCCGTCGTTCCGGCGGCGGGTGCTGGCCACCTCCGACGCGCCCATCACGGACCTGGACCGGATCCTGCCGCTGCGCATGGACAATCCGGCGTACGTGATCTACACGTCCGGCTCCACCGGCACCCCCAAGGGCGTGGTGGTCACCCACGGCGGCATCTCCAACTTCGCCGCCGAGACCGCCGCCCGGTTCGAGGTGCGGCCCGGCTGCCGCATCCTGCACTTCGCCACCCCGAGTTTCGACGCCGCCATGCTCGACATCCTCTTCGCCCTCGGCGGGGCGGCCACCCTGGTCATCACGCCACCCGGCGTGGTGGGCGGGGCGGAACTGGGGGAGGTGTTCCGGGAAGAGCGCATCACCCACGCCTTCATCACCACCTCCGCGCTCGGCACCGTCGATCCGACCGGGATCACCGAGATGCGGCACATCCTGGTGGGCGGTGAGGCGCTGCCGCCGGATCTGGTCACCCGGTGGGCCAACGGCACCAGCAAGCTCTACAACGTGTACGGGCCGACCGAGACCACCATCGTCACCGTCATGTCGGAGCCGATGGGCGAGGGTGTGCCCATCACCATCGGCGAACCCATCCGGGGCGTGCACGCCACCGTGCTCGACGGGCGGCTGCATCCGACGCCCGCGGGCGTCACCGGCGAATTGCAGCTGGCCGGACCGGCATTGGCGCGCGGCTACCTGCACCGGCCGGGGCTGACCGCGCAGCGGTTCGTGGCCAATCCGTTCGGCAAACCCGGTGAGCGCATGTACCGCACCGGTGACCTGGTGCGCTGGTGCGCCCGCGACGGGCGGGTGCGTGATCTCGAATACATGGGCCGCACCGACCATCAGGTCAAGATCCGCGGTTTCCGCATCGAACTCGGCGAGATCGACGCCGCGCTGGCCAAACATCCGGCGGTGGAGTTCGCGCACACCATCGGCCATCGCACCCCGGCGGGCGTGACGGCGCTGGTCGCGTACGTGAAGCCGCGCGCCGGCAGCGCGCCGACCGTCCTGGAGTTGACCACCTTCCTGGCCGACCTGGTACCGAATTACATGGTCCCGCAGTCGATCATGCTGCTGGACCGGGTGCCGCTGTCGCCGGTGGGCAAACTGGACCGCAAGGCGCTGCCGGAACCGGTGTTCACCGCCCGCGAGGGCTACCGGGCCCCGACCAACCCCACCGAAGCGGCGCTGTGCGCGGCCTTCGCCGATGTACTCGGTCTCGACCGGGTGGGCGTGGACGACGGCTTCTTCGAACTGGGCGGCAACTCGCTGCTCGCCACCAAGGTGGTGGCGCATCTGCGCGCCGACGGCATCGCGCTGCCGGTGCAGGCCATGTTCGGCGAATCCAGTCCGGCCGCCATCGCGCACAAGCTGCAGGAGGCGCACGGCGATCTGGACTCGGTGCTGTCGGCCGCGCTGGAACCGGTGCTGCCCATCCGGACCGGAGCCACCATGACCGGAGCCCCGCTGTGGTGCGTGCACCCGGCCATCGGGTTGTCCTGGTGCTTCGCGGGCCTGCTCGCGCACCTGCCCGCCGACCGCCCGCTCTACGGCCTGCAGGCGCCGCACGTGAACGGCGCGGACAGCCACAGCTCCGTGGTGGAGGCCGCGAAACACTATGTGGCGCAGCTGAAGACGGTGCAGGCGGAGGGGCCGTACCATCTGCTCGGCTGGTCGCTGGGCGGCCTCATCGCCCACGAGATGGCCGTGCAGTTGCAGGATGCGGGCGACGAGGTGGCGCTGCTCGGGCTGATGGACAGCTTCCAGCTGTCCGACGAACTGCTCGAACGCGGCATCCCGTCCATCGCCGACATCATCGGTGAGTTCGGTAGCGACCTGCTCGGGGGCGATACCGATATCGATCCGCGGATGAACCTGCAGGAGGCGGCCGAACTGCTGCGCAACCGGCCCGGCCCGTTCGCCGCGCTCACCGTCGAGCATCTGGAACGGCTCTACGTCGGCTGCACCAATGGCGTCACCCTCGCGCACGGCTTCCGGCCGCGTGTCTTCGACGGCGACATGCTGTTCTTCACCGCCGCCGACGACGAGATCAACCGCGCCCACCCGGACCGCTGTGCCGACGCCTGGCAGCCGTACGTCACCGGCACGGTGCACGACCACCTGGTGCGGTGCCGCCACTCCGGGATGACCACACCGGAATCACTCAGCGTGATCGGCCCGGTACTGCGAGAACAACTGGGCGACAACGCAACCGAAGGGGAGGAGACCCGATGAGTCTCGCGGTGGAGATCTCCGGACTGGTCAAGTACTACGGCAAGGTGCGGGTGCTGGACGGGATCGATCTGGAGATCCCGTCCGGGACCGTCATGGGGCTGCTCGGACCCAACGGCGCGGGCAAGACCACCACGGTCCGCATCGTCACCACCCTGCTGCGCCCGAGCGCGGGCACGGTGAAGGTGGCGGGCGTGGACGCGCTCAAGGAGCCCGCCCGGGTCCGCACCCGGCTCGGGCTGTCCGGGCAGTACGCGGCCGTGGACGCCAACCTGTCCGGCTTCGAGAATCTGCGGATGGTGGCGCGGCTGTACGGCATGAGCCACCGGCAGGCCGCCGGGCGCGCCAGCGAACTGCTGAGTGCGCTCGGCCTGGAATTCGCGGCCGGACGGCGGGCGGGCACCTACTCCGGCGGTATGGCGCGCCGCCTCGACCTGGCGGGCGCGCTGGTCTCCCGCCCGCCGGTGGTGGTGCTCGACGAACCCACCACCGGACTCGATCCGCGCGCCCGCCTCGATATGTGGCGGGTGATCGGCGACCTCGTGGACGACGGCACCACCGTGCTGCTCACCACCCAGTACCTGGAGGAAGCCGACCTGCTCGCCGACCGGATCACCGTCATCGACCGCGGGCGGGTCATCGCCCGCGGCTCCGCCGACGAACTCAAGACCTCCATCGGCGGGGACAAGCTGACCGTCACCCTGGCCACGGGGCAGGATCCGGCCCCGGCGCGCAAGGTGCTGGCCGAGGTCGGCATCGGCGAACCGACCTACGACGAGGGGGCCGACCAGGTCGTGGTGGTGGTCGGCGACGGCACCCGCACCATGGTCGAAGCGCTGCGGCGGCTCGACGACGCGGGCGTGCACGTGGTCGACGCATCCGTGCACCGGCCCAGCCTCGACGATGTATTCCTGTCGCTCACGGGCAAATCCGCGAAACAGCCCGCGCCGCGCCCGACGGGCGTCCAGGAGGAAGTGCTGTCGTAACCGGCAGCGGGGGTATCGGGGGATGGGGTGGGGATTCGAAGTCGTCGTGGCCGAGGAGGACTGGATATGAGTGTCGATGTGGCAACCGAACCCGCGCCCAGCGAGGACGCGGCCCAGGGGAAGGAGGGGCGCACCGCGCCGGAACATCCCGTCGTCGGCTGGCTACCACGGGTTTTCCGGGACAGCGCGATCGTGGCCTACCGCAATCTGCTCACCATTCTGCGGGTGCCGACCCTGCTGGTGACGGCCACCATCCAACCGCTGATGTTCGTGTTCCTGTTCGCCTACATCTTCGGCGCGTCCCTGGGCGGCAGCCAGTACCGTGAATTCCTGCTGGCCGGAATCTTCACGCAGACAGTGGCGTTCAACGCCGCCTTCACCACGGTCGGGCTGGCGAACGACCTGCAGAAGGGCATCATCGACCGGATGCGAACGCTGCCCATGTCGCGGCTGGCGGTGCTCATGGGCCGCACCCTGTCCGATCTGGTGGTGAACATCCTCGCCCTGAGCGTCATGGTCGGCTGCGGCTACGCGGTGGGCTGGCGCATCAACGGCGGAATCGCCGACGCCGTACTGGCTTTCGCGGTGATCCTACTTTTCGCCTTCGCCATGTCCTGGGTCGGCGCCCTCACCGGACTGCTGTCGCCCAGCGTGGAGGTGGCCCAGAGCGCCGGACTCATCTGGCTCTTCCCGCTCACCTTCATCTCCTCGGCGTTCATCTCCGGTGAGACCCTGCCCGGACCGCTGCGCACCATCGCCGAATGGAACCCCATCACCGCCGTCTCGGCGGCGGGGCGCAAACTGTTCGACAACGGCGCGCCCCCGACCTTCATACCCGCCGACGGCTGGCCCGCCGACCACTGCATCGAATACGCGGTGCTGTGCTCGCTCGGCATCCTCGCCATCGCGGTACCGCTGGCTCTGCTCCAGTACCGCAAGGTCGCCAGCCACTGAGGCACTCGAGCCACTGAGACACAGAGGCCACTGAGACACCGGGCGGCCGTGCGCGACCGCTCGCACACCGGTGATCGTTTGGCATCGCGATTCATGGGTACCTCGGCGCAGACCGGCGTCGATCGAGGAGGGACCCGTGACGACCGACTCGTCGAGCGAGGTGCGCGAGCTGGTCGCCGCTCGGCCGTATCCGGCGCGGTTCGCGCCCAAGGGCTCACGACTGTGGCGACTGCTCACCACCACCGATCCCAAACTGCTCGGGATCATGTACCTGACCACCGCGACCGCGTTCTTCCTCATCGGCGGCCTGATGGCGCTGCTCATGCGGGGCGAGCTGGCCCGGCCCGGGCTGCAATTCCTCTCACCCGAGCAGTACAACCAGCTGTTCACCATGCACGGCACCATCATGCTGCTGTTCTATGCCACCCCGGTGGTATTCGGTTTCGCCAACGCGGTGCTGCCGTTGCAGATCGGGGCCCCGGATGTGGCGTTTCCGCGGTTGAACGCGCTCAGCTACTGGCTGTACCTGTTCGGCGCGACCATGGCCACAGCCGGATTCATCACCCCCGGTGGCGCGGCCGGGTTCGGCTGGACCGGCTACACCCCGCTGAGCCTGATGACGAACTCGCCCGGGGTGGGCGCGGATCTGTGGATCATGGGCCTGGTCGTCTCGGGCTTGGGCACCATCCTGGCCGCGGTCAACATGCTGACCACGGTGGTGTGCCTGCGCTGTCCGGGCATGACCATGTTCCGGATGCCGCTGTTCACCTGGAACATCGTCGTCACCAGCGTGCTGGTGCTGCTCGCCTTTCCCATCCTCACCGCCGCGCTGCTGGCGCTGGCCTACGACCGGCATCTGGGCGGGCACATCTACGATCCCGCGAGCGGCGGCGCGATTCTGTGGCAGCACCTGTTCTGGTTCTTCGGACATCCCGAGGTGTACATCGTCGCGCTGCCGTTCTTCGGCATCATCAGCGAGATCATCCCGGTGTTCAGCCGCAAACCGCTGTTCGGCTATGTCGCGCTGGTGTACGCCACCCTCGCCATCGGCGGACTGTCGGTGGCGGTATGGGCGCACCACATGTTCGCCACCGGTGCGGTGCTGCTGCCGTTCTTCTCCCTCATGACCTTCCTGATCGCGGTGCCGACCGGCGTCAAATTCTTCAATTGGATCGCGACCATGTGGCGCGGGCAGCTGACTTTCGAAACCCCCATGCTGTTCGCGGTCGGCTTCATCGTCACCTTCCTGCTGGGCGGTCTGTCGGGAGTGATCCTCGCCAGCCCGCCGCAGGACTGGCATGTCACCGACACCTATTTCGTGGTCGCGCACTTCCACTACGTGCTGTTCGGCACGATCGTCTTCGCGACCTTCGCCGGGATCTACTTCTGGTTCCCCAAGCTCACCGGGCGGCTGTTGGACGAGCGCGTCGGCCGCGTCCACTTCTGGACCACGTTCCTCGGCTTCCACCTCACCTTCCTGGTGCAGCACTGGCTCGGTAACGAGGGCATGCCGCGCCGCTACGCCGACTATCTGCCCGACGACGGCTTCACCGCGCTGAACACGATCTCGACCATCGGATCGTTCGTGCTGGGCGTGTCGATGGTGGCCTTCGTCTGGAATGTGTTCAAGAGCTACCGGTACGGCCAGGTGGTGGGCGTGGACGATCCGTGGGGATCGGGTAATTCCCTCGAGTGGGCCACCACCTGCCCGCCACCGCGGCACAACTTCCACGAACTGCCCCGAATCCGTTCCGAGCGACCGGCTTTCGAGCTGCACTATCCGCATATGCGCGAGCGCATGCGGGTGGAATCGCATGCGGGCAGCCGTTTCCGCGCGGGCGACGGCGAACACGACGAAGGCCCCCACGCCTAGGCGAGGGGGCCTTCGAATCGGAACGCGTCAGCCGCGCCGACGATTCTTGAGCAGTTCCATCCGCTCCTGGAGCAGCTCCTCGAGCTCCTCCTTGCTGCGGCGCTCGAGCAGCATGTCCCAGTGGGTGCGCGGCGGCTTGACCTTCTTGGGCTCCTGCGTGGTGCCCTCGAGGAGTACGCCCTCCTGGCCGTTGCGGCACAGCCAGGTCGGCGGGATCTCGGCGTCGTCCGCGAACGGGACGTCGAATTCCTCACCGTTGTCGGTCCGGTACCGCGCCATCCGACGCGGCGCCAGGTCGTGGTCGCGGTCGGTCTCGTAGCTCACCGCTCCGAGCCGACTGCCTCGGAGTACGCGATCTGCCATGGGTGCGGTCCCTTCTCGCCTGTCGGCAACGTTAACTCGGTGTCGACGCCTTACTGGAGCATCAACGCTTCGGTGGACGATTCGGTTCCCGTGGGGAGAACCCGACTATTCTACTCGCTGCGGCATCGGCCGGGTTATCGGCGTGCCCCTCGCCCATCCGGACGGTGGTGAGCGCTACTCTCTCGACTCATGTCGCGCCGCCAAGGGTCGTCGTGTTTGTGGTGTGGTCGGGAGATCGGCGAATCCGAGGTCGGGCGACGCCGACGATACTGTCGACAGTCCTGCCGCCAGCGCGCCTACGAACATCGGAACAGCGTGAAGGGCACCGGAATTCCCGAGGATTCGGTGGTGCTGTCGGCGCAGGAGGTGTCGGATCTGTCCGACCGCTGGTTCGCCGCCCGCTGCGCCGCCGAGGATGTGGCCACTGCCGTCGCCGAGGGGGCGGATCAGGCCGAACTGACCGCGCTCACCGCCCAGCTGGTGGCCTTGGCCCGGGACGCCGAACGGCTGCGCTGAGCCGCCCCACCGGAAGGGGCACGGTCGGCGCGGCCTCGATCTCGGGCAGCACCGGCCGCGGTCGCCGCGCCCGGGCGCGCACCAGGGCGAGTGCGGCCACGGTCGCGGCCGTGAGCACCGCGAACGCGGCCAGCGTGGCGGTGTCGGGGCGGGTCACCGGCTGTCCGCGCAGCGCCTGCCACAGCAGCACCACCATGCCTCCGGTGTAGGACAGCGCCAGTACGCCCACGAGGTGGGCGCGGGTGCGCTCGGTGCGCAGCCACGGCACCCGCGGCGCATACCGGGCGAGCAGGACGGCGGTCAGGATGAGCACCTGGATGCCGTGCATGCCGAGGAAGTGCGGGATGCGCAGATCCCCGCCCTCGGTGCTCCAGCGCAGCACCGGCACCCCGGCGCCCACGCCGTCGCGCACCGGGGGATCGCCGGGCATGACGGTATGTCCCGCCCCCAGCTCCACCGGACGGCCGTAGGCGTCGGTGACCCGCTGCGGGCCGGTGCCGCCCACCAGATAGGCCATCGCCATGCCCAGTACCGCGATCCCCAGTCCGGCCGAAATGGCCCGCGAGGTGGGTCGGTCGGTGACCCGTTGCCACGAAAGCATCACCGCGATAACCAGATTCGCACCGAAGAGGCCGAGCACCCCGGACATGAACACGGTCTGTCCGATGGAGTTGACGGCATCGGTCTGATTGTTGAAGTGGCTGAAGGTGCCCCGCGCGGCCTGCACCACGATGAATCCGACGTCGACGATGCCGGTGACGGCGAATGCCGTACCCATCCACCACGTGATGCGACTGCCGCGGTGCGGGAACGACAGCAACCAGGCCAGCGTCGCGGTGTAGAGGACGAAGGCGAGTCCGAATTTGCAGGGCTTCAACCAGATCGACTCGCCGAGCAGTCGACGGTCGTCGACGACCATGGCGCACAGAGTGACGACCACGAGTACGGCCATGACGGCCGTGCACGCCAGCAGCGGCCGGTGCGGGCGGCGGGTACCGAGTGTCGGGGGAGCGGCGGGCGAGGTGCTGGGCATGGGGCCGACGCTAGGTTCGGGTCGCCGCGCGCCGGGTCCCCCTGCGGAGCCGTTCGCCTCTGGTACCCGGGTATGACGACGCCCCCGGCGGTACCGGGGGCGTCGTCGATTCGTCTGTCCGCCCGATCGTTTCGGCAGCCCCTCATCGGCTGTCGATCCGCGGCGGATCGGTGCGGGCTGCTAGCCGACGCTCACACCGCGGGCGGCGAGCCACGGGTGCGGGTCGATCGGACCGGCGTCGGTGTGCACCTCGTAGTGCAGGTGCGGGCCGGTCGAGTAGCCGCGGCTGCCGACGGTGGCGATCACGTCACCGGCGCGCACGTGCTGGCCGACCGACACCAGGATGTCCTGCATGTGGCCGTAGACGCCGATGGTGCCGTCGTCCTGCTGGATGCGCACCCACAGGCCGAAGCCCGAGGCCGGACCGGCCTCGATGACGGTACCGTCGGTGACGGCGGCGATCGGCGCGCCGAAGCCGTCCGCGAAGTCCAGGCCGGAGTGCATGGCACCCCAGCGCATGCCGTAACCGGAGCTGAGCGGGCCGGCGACCGGTCGCACGGTGCGCGGCCGGTGGTCCTGGGCCATCCCGTTGAGCAGGTCGTCGATCTGCGGGGGAACGGGAATGAGATCGGGGATCTCGATGCCGCCGACATTGGCGACCGGACGGATCTCGTGCGCGGGCGCCTCCTGCTGCGGCGCGGCGGTGAGCTTCCCGGCGGGGGTGCCGTCGGCCTGTTGGTCGGCGGCGGCGAGTACGGACAGCGAGGCCCCGGCAATCGCGGTGACGGCCACGGCACGAGTTGCAGCGGCCCGGTACCGGCGCAGTGCGCGGCCCTTTGATAACGGAACGGTTACGGGCATGGCACGAACGTACGGGAGGCAAACCCCGGAACCGAAACCTTGTCGTTACCGTCACAGCGCCGCAAAAGCCCAGTTGATATGTCACAGCCAGATAACGACACGCCGGTAATTTTGAAATGACGTTGGGAAATGTCGAAATGAGCGATCTTGACCGACACGCCGTGCGGGGTGCACACTATGTAAGTGCCCGCTAACGGAGTTCGGGTGCTGGTCGCGCTCGCCGACCCCACCCGCCGCACCATCTTCGAGGCCCTGCCGCAGGGGCCGCGCTCGGTCGGCGAACTCTCGGCGATCTCCGGGGTGAGCAGCTCCGCGGTGTCCCAGCATCTCAAGGTGCTGCGCGAGGCCCGCCTGGTGATGATGCGCGCGGCGGGTAACCGCCGCCTGTATTCCCTGGACCCGCGCGGGCTCGCCGACGCTCGCGACTATCTCGAGCAGTTCTGGCCCAGCGCCATCGCCGCCTACTCGGCGGCACTGTCCACGGCCAGCGCGGATATGGCGGACGGGGAGAGTTAGGCCGCTCGCGTCCGGTCAGCCGACCCGGCGATACGCCTGCGGGCCGCGCCGCTGTTCCATCCCGGGGGCGGGCCACGTCCGCTTGTGCAGCTGCTTGTCGACCGCGTTGATCACCTCGGTGGTACCGATCTTCAGCAGACCCGGATCGGGGCTGGTGGCGTAGGGGTCGCCGAGCTGTCCGGCCCACAGCACCACGTGCCGGCCCAGTAGATGCGGCGGCGGGCCGCTGCGCGAGGGCGGGTTGGGGCCGAACAACAGCACGGTCCGGGTGCCGAAGGCGGTGGCCAGATGTGCGACGCCGGTATCCCCGCACACCACCAGGGACGCCTCGGCGACGGTGGCGGCCAATTCGATGAGGTTCTGCTCCCCGGCGAGCACCCGTGAGACCGGCAGGCCCGCCCGGGTGGCGATCCCGAGGGCGATATCGCGCTCGAACTCGTCACCGGTGAGCACCACCTCGCGCCCCTGGACCAGCAGATGCCGGACCACGGCGGCGAAACGGTCCGGCGGCCAGCGGCGGGCGGGCGCGCCCGCGCCGACGTGCACCACCACGCAGTCGCGGTGACTGGTGGTGGCAACCGGTGGTACCAGGCCCAGATTGCGACGGTCGGCGGTGATCCCGTCGGTCTCGAGCAGATGGCACCAGCGGTCCACATCGTGCATATCGGGTTCCCACTCCGGTCCCGGCAGATCCGGGAAGGCGGGATTGCGGTAGGTGAGGATGCGTTCGGGTTTGGTGCGGACCAGCTCGACCAGGCCCTCGGGGCCGTGACCGTCCAGATTGACCGCCAGGGCGGGCGGCGGACCGTCCCAGCGCATCCCGGTCGGGCCGGTGATCGGCACCATCTCGTCCACGGAGGCGATCAGATCCACGATCGGTTTCAACCGGTGCGGGGCCGCGAGTGCGATGTGGTCGCCGGGCCTGGCCCGGCGCAGCGCGCGCAGCGCCGGGACCGCGGTGAGGAGATCACCCAGTCCGCGTGCGCGTAGCACGAGTACAACCGCCACCCTCAACTCCTCCGACCGCGCTGGTGCCCATGGGTCCGACCCACCCCCGCCGCACACGGACCGATGTGAGCCACTTGGAGTGGACTACCCGGCGCGACCCGACGCGAAACGCGACATCGGCCTTGTTGTGGTGGATGCCTCCGAGGCCGGTGCCGCGCGAAGGAATGTGTACTACCGACTGTCGTTGAACCCGGTCGATCAACTACCGTGTGTATCCATGGATTTCGTCTACAACCTCGTGGTCGTGGCACATCTGCTGGGCATGGCCGCGGTGGTCGGCGGCTACGCGGCCGGGCAGCCGCGCGTTTCCGAGCTGATGGTGTGGGGAGCCCGCCTCCAGCTGGTCACCGGGGTGATCCTGGTCGGCCTCGCCGAATCGATCGATTCGCTCGGCAAAGATCCCAATATGACCAAGATCGGCATCAAGCTGGTGGTCTCGCTCGCCGTGGCGGCCTTCGCCGAGATCGGGCGGGCCGACGCCAAGCGCGGCAAGGCGGTGCCGTGGATGACCCACGCCTCCGGTGGGCTGGCCATTCTGAACGTGTTCATCGCCGCGCTCTGGACCTGATCGACGGCGTGCTCCACCGACCGGCCCGGGGGCACGACGGCCCCGGGCCGGACGAAATCGTGTCCGCTAACCGGCCGCGCGCAGGGGCTGCGGCCGATCGACCGCGCGATCCAGCGCGACGCGCAGCCCCGTGCGGCCCTCGCGGCGGTAGGCCGCCCGCGCTCGCGGCATGATGCGCAGCGTCTCGGGCAGCAGCGGCCAGGTGCGCGCCACCGCGTGGCGGAAGGTGTCGAAGGCCAACTGGTTGGCGCGGGTCCAGCGGTAGCCGTACAACTCGCGGATGTGCGGGGGCAGGGTGCCGACCAGGACGTGCCGCCACGCCTCGCTCGCGCTGGGCGCGAGAATCCGCCACAGCGCCGTCGGTAGCCACGGCTGCGGCATATCGGCCGCGCTGTCGAAGTAGTCGATGAGCCCGCGGGCCGACGGCGTCGGTTCGAGTACGTGCTCGACCGTGTGGTTCCAATAGTCGAGGAAGTCGTCGTAGGTGGCCGGGACGATGCGTGTCGACATGCCGTACATGCCCCACCAGCGCACCCCCTCCGCGTACACGGCGGCCTTCTCCTCGCGGGTGTAGGGCCGCCGCGCGAACAGGTCGCGGGCCCGCCACGCGGTGTCGATGAAGGTGGCGTGTGCCCAGAAGTAGGTGTGCGGGTCCAGCGCGTGATAGCGCTCCCCGGCGGGCATGGTGCCCTTGATATCGGAGTGGAAGTCGCGGATCCGGGCGGCGGTGCGCAACGACTCGGGTCCGTCGAAGATCATGCCCTGGATCTGCGGCACCGACCGGAACAGCCGCTCCCACGGTTCGTTGAAGAAGTCCGAATGCTGTTCCACGCCGCGTCCGAGCGACGGATACATGAGCTGCAGCAGACCCTCCATGGGCGCGAGCAGATATCCGCGACGGTCGCCGTACGTCTCGTACAGCAGCGATCCGGGTCCGAAGCGCGGCGCGTCCGGGTCCATGGGCCACCTCCACATTGAGGATGAGAGAATTACTGTCACTATCTCTCACCGGCGGGGGTGCGTCAAGCGGCCGTATCCGTTCGCTGTCGGGTGTCGTATTCCCCTGGAATTCCTTGCTGTACCACCGGATTCAGGACGTGGGAATGGGCCGGTCATGAGTGGTTTCACGTGGAGCCGACTCGATGCGGATGTGCGCGAAAGGCATTGCTGCACAGTGTGCATCGCTGCCCGGTCGGTCGGATCGAGTCTGCTGCGGTCGACTCTTCGATCGGGAGGGCCAGGTCAGCGGCGGTTTCCGGCCGCGTTCGAACTGTGCTGCCGGGCGAGGGTTTTGGCGATCTCGGTCGCCGCGATCGCCTGTCCCGCCATCGAGAGGTGGATGCGATCGGCGCTGAGCCAGTCGGGTCGCCGTCGCGCCGGATGGTCCCAGAACTCGGTCACCATGGCCCCGTGTCGGGCCGCGATACGACGGATGATCTCGGCGAAGGCCACGAAACGCGGTCGCAGCACGCGCATGTGGCCGGTGAAGGCGTCGGCGAAGGTGAACAGCGACAGCTGCGCCCCCGTGGCCGTCAGCGCCGCGCACAGCTCGTCGAGATCGTGCTCCACCCTCGCGAGATCGGCATCGGGCTGGAGTAGGTCGTTGCCACCGCAGCTGATATGGACCAGATCCGGACGGAAGTCGAGTACGCGCCGCAACTGACCGTCGCGGACCGCCGCGATGCGCGCGCCCATCACCGCGGTATTCAGGTACTCGGCCTCCGGATGGGCCGCGCGCAGCGCCCGCGCGAGCCGCTCCGGCCACGGCAGGGTCTCGTAACCCGGCCACGGATCGCCGGTCCCCGCCGCGGTGGAATCGCCGAGCACGGCGAATCGTCGCCACGGCAGCGGTGCGAGCAGAGCGCGGATGGCCTCGGCCGACAGCACCATGGGGTCGTCGGCCTCGGTCGTCACGTGTCGATTCATCGGGTGATCTCCTTGCTGGTGGTGGGCGACTTTCCGATGCCGGAGGCAAACAGAACGTACGATCGTTCGTATTTGTGAACGTACGACCGATCGTTCATTTCCGCAAGGGGGGATGAAAGGATGGAGCCATGGCCGATCAGACGGAGATCTCCGATCAGCGACTGCTCAAGGGCGCGCGCGCACGGGCGGCCATCGCCCGGCACGCCGCCGATGTCGCCTCCGCGGAGGGTTTGACGGGACTGAGCCTCGGACGGCTCGCCAGCGATCTGGGGCTGAGCAAGAGCGGGGTCGCGACCCTGTTCGGCAGCAAGGAGAATCTGCAACTCGCGGCCGTGCGCTCCGCGCGGGAGGTGTTCGTCGACACCGTCGTGCGGCCCGCGCACACCGAACCCGAGGGCTGGCCGCGCCTGCGCGCCCTCATCGCCCACTGGCTGGACTACGTGCGGGAACCGGTCTTCCCCGGCGGCTGCTTCCGGGTGGCCGGAACCGTGGAGTTCGACTCCCGGCCCGGCCCGGTCCGCGATGCGCTCGCCGCCGACCGCGACGACTGGTTCGCCGTGCTGGAGCGCGAGATCCGACGCGCCCAGGAGCAGGGGTATATGACCGGGCGCGACCCGCACCGGCTGGCCTTCCACCTCGACGCCCTCGTCGGAGCCGCCAATGTGGCCGCCCGCCTCGGCGACGAGACCGCCGTCCCCACCGTGCGCGCGATGGTCGACGAACTGCTCGGAGCGACGCCGGAGCGGTGACGCTCACAGCGGTGGTCGATCGGCTCGCCTCGGACCGCCGCCGCTCAGGCCGCGCGCGGGGCGTACATGATCACGGCCACGCCGATCAGGCAGATGAGCGCGCCCGCGATATCCCAGCGGTCGGGGCGATACCCGTCCGCCACCATGCCCCAGGCGAGCGAGCCCGCGACGAAGACGCCACCGTAGGCGGCCAGGATGCGGCCGAAGTTCGCATCCGGTTGCAGGGTGGCGACGAACCCGTACAGGCCGAGCGCGATCACGCCCGCCCCCATCCACACCCAGCCGCGATGTTCGCGCACACCCTGCCAGATCAGCCACGCGCCACCGATCTCGGCGATCGCCGCCAGCCCGAACAGCAGAATCGAACGCACAACGGTCATGGGCACGCACTGTACGGTCCGAGACCGCCGCGCCCGTGTGCACGGTCGGGGCGGTGTCGCCGCACCCGCTGCACGATGGCAGCGCGTGCGGCGACCGGACTCACGCCTCGAACAGCGGCTGGCCCAGATAGCCGCCGGGTGCGGGCACGCCCGGCGGGATGGCGAATACCGCCGACCCGATCGGCGTCGTCCACTGGTTGAGCGCGTCGAATTCGGCCAGTCGCTGCTGCACCGGCAGGAACTGGGCGTCGACATCACGCTGGAAGCAGGCGAACAGCAGACCCGAATTCGAGACGGTTCCGGGTGCGGGCGCCTCGTCGTAGTTGTAGCCGCGCCGCAGGAACCGTTCGCCGTCGTGGGTGTGATGGGCGCGCGCGATATGCGAGGACGGCGGGATCACCGGAATGCCGGTGTCGTCCACGGCCGCGAAATCGGCCTCGTCGAATTCGCGGGTGCCGGTGAGCGGCGCGCCGTTCGATACCCGGCGGCCGACGGTGAGCTCCCGGGCGTCATCGTCGAGTTCGTCCCAGGTGTCGAGATTCATGGCGATGCGGCGCAGCACCATGGAGGTGCCGCCCGCCAGCCATGCCCGGCGCGCACCGTCGTCCCACACCAGCCGGTCCATATCGACGCCGGGCGCGATATTGACGGTGCCGTCCACCTGGCCCATGAGATTGCGCATGGTCTGCCCCTTGGACGCGTTGCGGAAGCCGCGCTGCACCCACCGCACCCGCACCAGCGAGGTGACGTTCTTGCACAGCACCCGCACCGCGTGCGAGACCGTGGTGGCCTCGTCCGCGCAGATCTGCAGCAGCAGGTCTGCCCCGGTGTAGGCGTCCTCCAGGCGGTCGATGGTGAACGGCGGCAACGGTTTCAACCACTCCGGCCGCTGCCGGTCCAGCCCGGCGGCGGTGAACAGGCCCGGCCCGAAACCGACCGTGATGGTCAGCCGGGCGGGCCGGGCCGCCAGCTCCGCCTCGGTATCGGCCAGTGCGGGCCGACCCTGGGTGAGGCGTTGCGCGTCGTCGGTCCAGATCCGCAGCAGGCCGACGATGTCCTCGCGGTTCACCCCGGGGGCGAGGTCGAATCCCACGAACGCCGCCTGATCCTGCGGTGCGGTGGCGATACCGGCCTGATGGACGCCGAAGAACGGCACCGTCTCGGTCGCCGGATCGTCGTGGTGGTCGCGATGGGTGAGTGTGGCCGCGCCCCACCCGAGCCCGGCGGCGCCGGCCGCCGCGGCGCTACCGCCGAGCAGCCGTCGCCGGGACAGCCGGGTGGGGCGCGGTAGCGGCCGCTCAGCCACCGTGCGCGGGGGCCGTGGTCGCACCCGACGGCTCGTAGTTCTCCTTACCGCCCACGAAGTCCCGCACCTGCGCGGAGACGGTGGTGCTGGAACCGTCGGCGAAGGTCAGCGTGATCGGCGTTTCCGCGCCGGTGCGCAGCGGCTCCTTCAGCCCGATGAACATCAGGTGCTCACCGCCCGGCTTCAGCGTGGTCGACCCGTGCGCGGGAATGGTGAGCCCGCCTTCCTTCTCGCGCATGGTCTTGTCGCCCTGGGCGTCGGCGACCACCTCGTGGATCTCGACCGTGTTCGAGGCCGGACTGGACGCCGCCACCAGCGTGACGTCCTGATCGCTCGAATTCTCGAGCACGCCGAACGCGGCGGACATCCCGCTGTCGGCGGCCTTGATCCACTGATCGCTCATCCGCACCGCGTCGGCGGACGCGGCCGGGGCGTCGGGGGAGGACGAGGAACAGCCCAGGGGCAGCAGGGCCAGCGCGGAGACGGCGGCCACCGCACCCAGGCGGCGGACCCTACCGGTCGCCCGGCTGCGGGCAGGGGGGAATGTCGCCCGGCTGCGGGCAGGAGAGAGTACGGACATGACGGAACTCCGATCGTCGAAGGAAGAGTGATTCGCTCCGGCGAGAACCGCCACGGTCCGACGAGGTAGCGCGCCGCGGGGGCGGGCCGCCGATGCGTGATCGCAGTCGACGCCGCTCAGCCATCGGCGCGGGACATCCGAATCCGGAGTGGGGACCGCGTGGTCACGCGGGAGCGAGAGGGAGGCGTACCCGACGCGGCGGCCCCCGGCGTCCGACTCCGGAACTCACCAGCAGTCGCGCCGGTACCGGCCGCTGATCGAAGGCGACGGGCAGTACCCGTCCGGGTGTCACCGGCATCGGCCCGAGCGCGACGATGAACCGGCGCACGCTCGTCACGGCGCGCCGCAACCCCACCTCGGCCGCCCGAATCGCGAACGCGCCGACCGGAATCGCCACCAGATGCGCCGCCACCATGCCCGCGCTCAGCCCGTGCTGATGCTGCTGCGGAGCCAGCGACAGCGCTTCGTGCCCGACGCTCTGCCCGACCGCCAGCATGCCCATGGTCGACAGCACCCCGGCCCGCGGCCGCACCGAGGCCACCACCACGCCGATCAACCCGCACGCCACGATCAACAGCGCCAACGCCGACCCTCCGACGTCGGTGCTCCCACCCCCGAGCCCGTGGGCCGCCACGGCCACCGCCCCCGACGCCGCACCGACGGCGGCCCCTCGCAGGCGCGCGGCGTGATCGGTCGGTGACAGCACCCGAACATGCTACCGACCTCGCCACTGTCGACTTCACCGCAGGCCGACTCGGCCGGTCTTCCGGCTTGACACCGTCATTTTACTCAACAATCATTGAGTCAATGAATGCTGAGCGATTGTGGTCGGTGGAACGGCGTGCCGATGTGCACGCCGCACTGGCCGACGCCACCCGGCTGCGCATCGTGGACGCCCTGACCGCCGGAGATATGTCGTCCTCGGAGCTGTGCGCGCTGCTGTCGATCCCGACAAACCTGATGGCACACCACCTGAAGGTGCTCGAACGCGCGGAACTGCTCGAACGCGGCCGGTCCGAGGGGGATCGGCGGCGCAGTTATCTGCGGCTGGTGCCCGGGTTCGAGGGGAAGCTGCTGCCGCGTGGCGGGTATGCGGCGGCGCGGGTGGTGTTCGTGTGCAGCCGCAATACGGCGCGGTCACAGTTGGCGGCGGCCGCTTGGGCGCGTCGCAGCACCGTGCCGGTGGTCTCAGCGGGGACCCACCCCGCCGAACGGGTGCATCCGGGCGCGGTGGTCGCGGCCAGGCGGCATCGGTTGCCGCTGCGACCGCAGCGGCCGCGCGGCATCGACGGACTCCTTCGCACCGGCGACCTCGTCATCGCCGTCTGCGACAACGCGCACGAGGAGCTGCCCACCGAGATCGAACGCCTGCACTGGTCGATCCCGGACCCGGTGCGGGCGGGCACGGACGCGGCCTTCGATCACGCGCTCGACCTCATCGCCGACCGCATCGAGCGCATCGCCGACACCGTCACACCCGCCGCGGCCGATCCGCACCCCTGACGTCCAACCCATCCCCTTCACCATCGGAGCCCGCCATGACCGAATCCCCTCTCGCCGCAGCAGCACACCGGCGCGCGGATCTGTCCATCGACCAGCAGTTGGCGCTGAAAACCGCCGCGACCCGGCTGCACGACGATTTCGCCACCATGTTCGGTGTGGAGACCATCGAACGGTTCCTGCACTCCTCCTACGACCAGTTCGCCGGGCATGCGACCGTGGTCAACTTCCTACCTCTGCTGGCGGAACGGTTCGCGCGACAGCGGCTGCGGGCGCTCGCTCGCGTGGAGGGCAGGATCGCCGACGGCAAACCCACCGTGCTGTTCCTGTGCACGCACAATGCGGGCCGCTCCCAGATGGCGCTGGGCTGGTTCACCGAGCTGGCCGGGGACGATGCCGTCGCCTGGTCCGGTGGTTCCGAACCCGGCCGCGAGATCAACCCGGCGGCCGTCGCGGCCATGGCCGAGGTCGGCATCGACATCTCCGGTGAGTTCCCCAAACCGTGGACCGAGGAGATCGTGCGTGCGGCCGATGTCATCGTCACCATGGGTTGCGGTGACGCCTGCCCGGTCTATCCCGGTCGCCGCTACGAGGAATGGGTGCTCGACGATCCGGCCGGTGCCGATGTCGCCGCGGTTCGACCGATCCGCGACGAGATCGAGCAGCGGGTGCGGCGGCTGCTCGGCGAACTCGGTGTCACCGTCGCGGACCGACGCACCTAGTGTTGCGCGTCGAGTGTCTCCGCACGCTGCGCCGCGGGCGGATGCGGGTGGACCGGGGTGAGGGTGGGGCGTTTGGCGGTGACGACGTCGCCGGAGGAGCGGCCGCGTAGTCGACGCGCCACCCAGGGCGCGAAATGGTAGGCGGTCCAACGGAATTCGGCGGCGAGCAGGGCGTCGATACCGCGCTGCTCCGGGGGTAGCGGGTCTCGCCAGGTGCTGTCCGCGCCGGGCAGGCGCAGGGTGTCGGCGAGGGCGCGGGCGACCAGGTCGTGGCCGAGCGGGCTCAGATGCAGGCGGTCCTCGGCCCACACTCGCCGATGGGTGGTTGCGGCCACCGGTTCGAAGTCCACCAGGGTGACGGCGTGGCGGGCGGCCAGGGTGCGCACGGCGGCGTTCATGGCGCGGATGCGGCCCGACAGCGGGCGCGCGATCGGGGTGATCGCGCCGATATCAGGGTAGGTGAAGGTGACCACGTGCGCGCCCACCGCCCGCAGCGCGGTGATCATGGCCTCGATGTCGGCGAGGGTCGCGTCCATGGCGAAGGACGGTCGCACCAGGTCGTTCATCCCGGCCATGACGGTGGCCAGATCGGGGCGCAGAGCCAGCGCGGGGGCGAGTTGTTCGGCGCGGATGCGGGCCGCCAGCCGACCGCGCACGGCCAGATTGGCGTAGTGCACGTCCGGTGTGCTCGCGGCGAGCAGGGTCGCGAACCGGTCGGCCCAGCCGCGGAATCCGCCCATACCGTCGGGGTCGCCGATCCCCTCGGTCTGGCTGTCTCCCAGGGCGACGAAGCGGGTGAAGGGGGTTGGCGCGTGGAGTGTCCGGTCCATCGTCGCTCCTTCGAAGCGGGTGCGCGAACAGAATACGCAGGCGAGGGCGACATCGTCTCCACAAGATCTTCACATGCGGTGCGAACCATCTCCACGGCGACTGCATAGGGTCACCTGCATGGAACAGCAGCAGCGGGGCGGGCGGCGCATCCTCGTGGTGGAGGACGAGCCGACGATCGCGGAATCCATCGCGGTGCGGTTGCGCGCCGAAGGGTTCACCGTGGACCTGGCCCACGACGGGCCGGCCGCGGTGAGCAGCGCCGAACGCCTGGACCCGGATCTGATCGTGCTCGATGTCATGCTCCCCGGCTTCGACGGGCTGGAGGTGTGCCGGCGGGTGCAGGCGCGGCGGCCGGTGCCGGTGCTCATGCTCACCGCCCGCGCCGACGAGACCGATATGCTCGTCGGCCTCGGCGTCGGCGCGGACGACTACCTGACCAAGCCGTTCTCCATGCGGGTGCTGACCGCGCGCGTGCACGCCCTGCTGCGCCGCGTGGACCGCACCGCCGAGCGCGGCGCCACCATCCTGGTCGGCGATCTGCGCATCGATGTCGACCAGCGGCGGGTGTGGCGCGCGGACGCCGAAACCCAGCTCACCCCACTGGAATTCGAACTACTGGTGCACCTCGCCCGCCGCCCGCGCACCGTCCTGGCCCGCGAACGCCTGCTCAGCGAGGTGTGGGGGTGGGCCGACGCTTCCGGTACCCGCGCGGTCGACAGCCATATCAAGGCCCTGCGCCGCAAACTCGGCGCGGATCTCATTCGCACCGTGCACGGTGTCGGATACGCGTTGGAGGCGCGATGAGTCGCATCGGCGCGAGCTGCGCGGCGCGGCTGCGGGAGTTCACCGACCGGCTGGGGGAGCGGCTGCCGCGCCCGCTGGACCGGGTGCGGTCGATCAAGCTGAAGCTCGCGATTCTGATGGTCGGTTCGGGGGCGGTGGCGTTCGGGTTCTTCGCGGTGCGCATCGGCTGGCTGCCGCCGCGCACCACCATCGCCGCGACCCTGATCGCGCTGGCCCTGTCGCAGGTGTTGGCGCACGGGATGACGCGCCCACTGCGGGAGATGACCGCCGCCGCCAAACGCATGGCCCAGGGCGACTATTCGCGGCGGGTGCGCGCCACCTCCCGGGACGAGGTGGGGCAGCTGGCGGAGGCGTTCAACCAGATGGCCGCCGATCTCGCCACCGCCGACCAGCAGCGCCGCGACTTCATCGCCAATGTGTCGCATGAGCTGCGCACCCCGATCACGGCCCTGGGCGCGGTGCTGGAGAACCTGGTGGACGGCGTCTCCGAACCCGATCCGGCGACCCTGCGCACCGCCCTCGCCCAGACCGAGCGGTTGAGCCTGCTGGTCTCGGAGCTGCTCGCGCTGTCCAGCGTGGAGGCGGGCGCGGTGCGGCTGGAGATCGAACGGGTTCCGCTCGCTCCGCTGGTGAAAGAGGTCGTCGCCGAGGCCGAGGTGGTCGCCACCGCTGTCGACCGCGACACCCGTTTCACCGTCGACGTGGACCCCGACCTCACCGTCCTCGCCGATCCGGCCCGCCTGCACCAGGTGCTGATCAACCTGTGCGACAACGCCATCCGGCACGGTCCGGTCGGCGGTGAAGTGCGGGTCAGCGCGCGGGCGGGACGTGACCAGCTCACCATCGAGGTCCGCGACGACGGCCCCGGCATCCCCCCGGCGCAGCGCTCCCGCATCTTCGAACGCTTCACCCGCGGCGGCGCCACCGACGGCGGGGGCACCGGCCTCGGTCTCGCCATCGCCCGCTGGATCGTGGACCTGCACGGCGGCACCATCACCGTCGCCGACCCGGGCTCCCGCATCCGCATCACCCTGCCCGACCCCCGTCTCACCACAACCGACTGACCCACACCCGACCGCGAACCCGCCGCAATATCGCGTCCGGGGCGGTCCCGCACACCCTGGGAGGGAATATCCATGCCGGAGAATCCAGCCGACGACAGCTCGACAGTGCCGGTCGAACAGAATGACTCGACCGCATCCGGAAACGGTCGCGAGACCGCTGCTGCCGCGCCGACCGTCGTCGCCACGACCGAATCCGCCGGAGACCGGATCGTCGGTGCGGCGGCGGTCGAGCGGCACGCCGCATCGGCGGACGCAGCTCGCGCCGACTCACCGCCCGCCACCGTTGCGGCGACCGGACATCGCCCCGCGGTGGGCACTCCCGCATCGAACAGCGGTACGGGCGTCACCGGGACCGCGGTCGACTCCGCCGCGAAGCAACCCCCGACCGCTGCCCGGGTGGCGTTCCCGCGGGGCGTTCTGTCCGCCACGGCCCTGAGCGGTGTGGCGGCGGCGCTGTTCGTCCCGGTGGACCGTCCGGGCATCGGCTGGCTGCTCACCGGACTGATCGTCGCGGCCACCATCGTCACGGTGGACTACGCGGCGCGGCGTTCGACGAACCGGTCCGCGCGGACGAGCGGCGATGGTGCGCTCGCCGTCACGGTGAACTCCGGTCGCCCGGAGATGCCCGAGAATAAGACGACCGAAGAGGCGGTAACCCTGGCCGCCGTCGCGCCTGCCGAGAGTTCCGCTCCGCAGCGCACTGTGCCTACTGGGAATCCCGCCGCCTCGACAAGCACGGCCCAGCCGAAACCAGCCGAAACGTCGGGGTCCGCCGTGCGGGTTGTCGATTCCGAGCACCCATCCGCCGCTGCATTCGCGGGCGGTGCATCCACTCGCACCACCGATGGGGCGGCGACTTCATCGAGTATGTCTGAAACCCGCACTCGCACAACAACTCCCATATCGGGCGGTGAGCAGCCCGAGGTTGGGGCGAGCGCATCACCGTTCTGGTTCGGGGCGCGGGTGTGGTGGTCGGCGCTCGCGCTGGCACTGCTGGCGGTCGGGGCGTTCCGCGCCTCGGAATGGCTGTTCATCCTGTGTGTCCTCACCGCCGGTGTGGTCGCCTCGCTGGCCGTGGTGCGACGCTCCGCGCACGGTGTGGTGTTCGAGATGGCGGCCGTGCCGCTGACGGCGCTGCTGTTCGCGGTGCCGTGGCTGTATCACGGGGTGACGCGGGTGCGGCGGGCGCGGATGTCCTCGCAGCAGCGGGTGTGGTGGTCGGCGTTGGTGACCGTCGCACTGCTGGTGGTGTTCGTACCGCTGCTGGCGGGCGCGGACGCGGTCTTCGCGACCCTGGTGGACGGTGTGCTGCCCAGTATGGACGCGGCCGAGCTGTGGCGGTGGGTGCTGCTGTTCCTGCTCGCGGCGCTGGGTACGGCCGGTGCGCTGTACCTGCTGGCGGCCCCGCCGCCGGCCGCGGGCACGGTGGTGCGGCAGCGGGTGTCGCGGCGGCTGACACGGCTGGAGTGGGCGCTGCCGGTGGGCGCGCTGACGATGCTGTTCGCGGTGTTCGTGGGCACCCAGCTGGCGGTGCTGTTCGGCGGCGACGACTACGTGCAGCGCACCGCCGACCTCACCTACGCGGAGTACGCGCGCAGCGGATTCTGGCAGCTGTCGGCGGTCAGCGTCCTCACCCTCGCCGTCATCACGGTCGTCCAGCGATGGGCCGCCCGCGACACGGTCGCCGACCGCGCCTGGCTGCGGGTCGCGCTGGCGGCGGTGAGCGTGCTGACCCTGGTGATCGTGGCGTCGGCGCTGTCGCGCATGTGGACCTATCAGCAGGCGTACGGATTCACCGTGCTGCGACTGCTGGTGGAGGTGTTCGAACTGTGGATCGCCGCGGTCTACCTGCTGGTGCTGGCCAGTCTGGTGCGGCTGCGGCAGGGGTGGCTGCCGCGCGCGGCGGTCGGCGCGGCCGCCGCCACCCTGCTGGCGTTGGCGATCATGAATCCGGAACGGCTCATCGCCGACCGCAATATCGACCGCTGGGAAGCCGGAAAGAGTCTGGACACCGACTATCTGAACGACCTGTCCGCCGACGTGCTGCCCGCCGCGGACCGGCTGCCGGACGCGCTGCGCCGCGAGGTGGTCGGGCCGATCGTCCTGCGGCTCGACGACGACACCTGGCGGGACTGGAACCTGTCCCGCGCCAACGCCCGGTAGTCCGCTCAGGTGCGGCGCGGCGATGCGGCGAAGTTCGGGGTGAGCGCGGTGACCGAGCCCAGCCAGCGGCCGTCGCGCCGCACGAAGACGTTCGTGGCCCATTCATCGGCCCCGAACGGGTGCCCCAGCCAGGTGCCCGCATTGGTGCCGTGCGTGATGACCACCGCCGCATCGCCGAACCTCCGCACCTCCAGCACCTCGAGCTCCATCGCGGTGTGCACCAGTTCGCCCGCCGCGACAAGCGCGAGGAACCGGTCACGGTGCCCGATCCCGCCCTCGGGACCCAACAGCAACCAATCCGGGGTGGCGAACCAGCCGATCCTGTCGGCGTCGTTGTCGACGATGGCGCTCGCCCATTCGTCCATGATCGACTGGAATTCTCGCTGCGCGTCCATCCGGCAAGCATCGCGCCGCACGCGCCCCGGTGGCTTGGACGAATGGGAACCCGCCGCGGCTACCCGCGCAGGCGCTCCAACAGCGCGAGCGCGGTATCGCGCATCCGGTCGACCGAGCGCGTGACGTACATGAGGTCGACGAAGAAGTCGTCGAATCCGGTGTCGGCCGCGACCTTCTCGACGGCCGTGACAATGAGCTCCGGATCGGTTCCGGCCGCCACATTGACCCGCACGGTCGTGCCGATGGTCGCCGGGTCCCGCCCGGCGGTCGCGGCGGCCCGTTCGATTACGCCGCGCAGCTCGGTCAGTCGCGCGCCCCACCCGGGCGGACCCGGCACCGGCAGTACCGGCAGCCAGCCGTCGGCCCGCCGCCCGATCCG
>NZ_BAGD01000030.1 GCF_000308635.1 Nocardia otitidiscaviarum NBRC 14405
CCACGACGGCGGCCGCGACGACCACCGCCGACGCGGCCTCGGACCTGGTCGGGCCCGGCTGTATGGAGTACGCCGAACAGGTGCCCACCGGCGCGGGTTCGGTGAGCGGTATGGCGCAGGACCCGGTCGCCGTGGCGGCCTCCAACAACCCCATCCTCACCACCTTGGTGTCGGCGGTGTCGGGCAAGCTCAACCCGGAGGTGAACCTGGTCGACACCCTGAACGGCGGGCAGTTCACCGTTTTCGCGCCCGTCGATTCGGCCTTCGCCAAGATCCCGAGCGAGACCGTGGACGGCCTGAAGACCGATTCGGCGACGCTGACCAAGATCCTCACCTACCACGTGGTCCCCGGACAGATCGCGCCCGACGAGATCGCCGGAACGCATCAGACCGTCGAGGGCGGATCGGTCACGGTCACCCGGAACGGGGACGACATCAAGGTCGGCGACGCCTCGGTCGTATGCGGTGGGGTCAAGACCGCCAATGCGACGGTCTACATGATCGACTCCGTGCTGATGCCGCCCGCCTGAGCGCACGGTCCAACACGCCCATGGTCGCTCACGTCCACCACGTCGCCAGGAAACGAGAGTCTGATGCCGACGCCGCGAATCCCGTTCAACTCGGCCGAGTTCGGAGGAATACCGCAGGTGCCCGCATGACCGAAGACGAGCATTCCACCGTTGTTCCGCTGTTCCGTGATCTGGAGCAGACCGCGGTGGCGCAGCCGTCCTGTCCCGCCGATCGCCCAGGGCGGGACCGGGAACTCGCCGAACGCCTCGTCGGCCTGCTGGCGGCGGTGGGCGGGGGCGATCGGGCGGCGTTCACCGAGCTGTACCGCCTGACCAGCCACCGCGTCTACGGCCTGGCCTTGCGCATGCTGCGCAACCGATCCACCGCGGAGGAGATCACCCAGGAGGTGTATCTCCAGGCGTGGTCACTGGCGGGTCGCTACGACGAGCGGATGGCCAGTCCCATGGGCTGGCTGATGATGCTGACCCATCGCCGGGCCGTCGACCGCATCCGCATGGAGCGGTCGGCGACCGGGCGGGAAAGCGCCTACGGCCACCTGCATCTGGGCCGTGACCACGACGTCGTACTGGAAGCCGTGGAGCAGAGTCTCGACGAGGGGGCCGTGCGCAGTTGCCTGGAGACGCTGACTCCGTTGCAGCGGGAAACCCTCGCGCTGGCCTACTACAGCGGGCGCACCTATTCGGAGGTCGCCGACCACCTGGACACGCCCGTGCCCACCGTGAAAACCCGTATCCGCGACGGGCTCGAGCGCCTGGCGGCCTGCCTGACAGGAGGTGACCTCCGATGAGCACCACCGAGCGGCCCGATCTGGATCTGCTCGAACTCGCCTACCCGTACGCGATCGACGCCGTGTCCGATGCGGAGCGCGCGGCCATCGAGGCGCGCCGAGAGCGGGCCGACCGATTCACCGCCGCCGAGTTCGACGCCACCGTCATCGCTATCCGTGACACCGTGGCCGATCTCACCGTGGTCGATTCGGTTTCTCCCCCCGCGGAACTGGAAGGTCGGCTGCTGCGCGCCCTCGACCGGGTCATCCGCGCCGCCCGCGGGCGCGGTGTGGGGTACCGGATACCCGGCGGCCTGGGTCCGTTCTCCCGGCTGGACTGGTTCGCGGCAGCCGTGGTCCTGGTGATCGCCCTCGGCGCGGGCATCGGCTTCGTCGTCCAACGCCCCTGGGAACCAACGGGTTCCGGGGAGGTGACGGCGGCGACGATCGAACGGCAGCCGGACGCGGTGACCCGCACCGCCGTGATCACGGGCGGCGGCGAGGTGGTGGTGCGCTCGTCGGCACTGCTGGGTGCCGCGGCGGTCGACCTCCGGGATGTACCGGTTCCGCCCGTCGGCCGCTGCTATCAGATCTGGCTGGTCGAGTTGGGCGGCGAACCGCGGTCGGCCGCCGTCGTGGACGCGCTGTCGACCATGCCGGTGGTCGCCGGCTTCGGTCCCGCCGACACTTTGGCCATCACCATCGAACCCTCCGGCGGCTCCCCGCAGCCGACCACGACACCGGTGGCCAGCCTCAACCTCACCTGAGCCGACTCGATCCGAAGGAGTCGTGATGTCGAATCCGAACAGTGCCACCGTCGGCTCCCGACCGAACTCATCGGCCGCAGGGATCGGTCGCGGTCGGGCCGCGCTGGCCGGGATGCTCGGTGCCGCCACGGTGCTCGGGGTGGGGCATCTGGTCGCGGTATTCGTCGATCCGGCGTCCTCACCGTTCTTCGCACTCGGCGCGACCATGGTCGACAATACGCCGACCGCCTTGAAAGAAGCGGCGATTCGACGCTTCGGCAGCAATGACAAGCTGGCACTGTTCGTCTCCATGGCCGTGGTGATGGCCATCGGCGCGGCCATCGCGGGCCTGCTCGAACGCCGTCGGCCCATCGGCAGTGCGCTCCTACTCCTCCTGGGTGGTCTCACCGCACTGGCGGCACTGCAACGGCCCACTGCCACACCGTGGTTCGCACTGCCCACCGTGGTGGGGATCGTCGTCGGCATCCTGGCCCTGCGCGCCCTGGTGTGGACCGCGACGCCCCGCCCGGGGGAGCCGGAGGGATTGTCGCGGCGGCGATTCCTGACCGGCGCGGTCGCCGTGGGCGCGGTCGCGGCCGGTGCGGCGGCGACCGGTCGCTGGCTGGGTGCGCGCCTGCGCGACGTGGTGGCCGATCGGGCGCGATTCGTGCTCCCCGTTGCCCGCCGGACAGCGCCGCCCATCCCACCGGAGGCCGAAGTGCCCGTTCCGGGAATCACCCCGCTGCTCACCCCCAACGACCGCTTCTACCGGGTCGACACCGCACTGCAACTGCCCGCGCTGGCCAGTACCGACTGGCGACTGCGGATACACGGAATGACCGACCGCACGGTGGAATTCGATGTCGACGAGCTGCGGCGACGCCCCGCCGTGGAGCGCGTCATCACGCTCACCTGTGTGTCCAACGAGGTCGGCGGCGACCTGGTCGGCACCGCCCGCTGGCTCGGCTATCCCTTGGCCGACCTGCTCGCCGAGGCCGGGATGCGATCCGACGCCGATATGCTGCTTTCCCGCAGTATCGACGGGTTCACGGCCGGAACTCCGCTGTCGACGGTGCTGGACGGCCGCGACGCACTGCTCGCGATCGGCATGAACGGCGAGGCCCTGCCGATCGATCACGGCTATCCGGCGCGGCTGATCGTGCCCGGACTGTACGGCTATGTCTCCGCCACCAAATGGGTGGTGGATCTCGAGGTGACTCGTTTCGACCGCGCCCGGGCCTACTGGACCGAGCGCGGCTGGGCCGACCGCGCCCCGATCGAGATCGCCTCCCGGATCGACGTTCCCGCGTCGTTCGCCACCGTGCCAGCGAGGCCGCTGACGGTCGCCGGTGTCGCCTGGGCGCAGCGCCGCGGCATCGCGAGCGTGGAGGTGCAGGTCGACAACCAGCCCTGGCAGCCCGCGACCCTCGCCGCGGAGTATTCCGTCGACACCTGGCGGCAGTGGACCTGGCAGTGGACGGCCACGCCGGGTACGCACACCCTGCGTGTCCGCGCCACCGACGGCACGGGGGAGCGGCAGACCGAGCAGCGCACCCCGCCCTTCCCCGACGGCTCCACCGGGTGGCACAACCGTGTGATCACCGTGCGCTGAGCACGCCCGCCCGGCAGCGGTCGCCGGGGAATACGGCGGCAACGCTCCGCGACATCGCGCTGACGTGATCCGGGTCACCTGCAAGCTATGATCTTGCACGGTCTTTTCAGCTGCTGTTCCGTCTAGCCGCTGTTCACCCGGGTCGTCGGCGCGTCCGGCCCGGTGCACAGCCGAGGATCCGGAAGGAGCCGGGCGTACATGGGGACCCCTCCCACCCTGGTGGATATCGCATCGGCACGAGTAACCGACGACCCGCACCGAATCGCTTTTCGGTTCTCGAGCTACCGGGAGGACACCGAGGAGGTCGATTTCCGGCGGCTGTGGGAGCGGGTCGCCGCCGTCGCGCAGCGGCTGATCGACACGACCGCGCCCGGTGACCGGGTGGTGCTGCTCTGTCCGCCCGGACCGCATTTCGTCCACGCGTTCTTCGCCTGCCTGGCGACACGCCGGATCGCGGTCGCCGTACCCTTGCCCACCTCGCCGCACCAGGTGGCCGCGGTGACGGCGATCGTTCGCGACAGCGGCGCGGCGGCGGCGATCGCGCCCTTGTCCGCGGTGCCGGTCGACGGGGAAATACTCGGCCGCGATCTCCGGATCATCGATATCGATTCGATAGATGGTGGCACGGGTCTCGAAATACGGTGCGCTGCGCCCACACCCGATGACGTCGCTTTCCTGCAATACACCTCGGGCTCCACCGGATCTCCCAAGGGAGTCACGGTGCTGCACCGCAATCTGGTGCACAACCTCGAACTCATCACCGCGAATTTCGGTCTCACCGAGCGCAATTCGCTGGTGTCGTGGTTGCCGCCCTTTCACGATATGGGCTTGATCCAGGGCATGCTGCTGCCGGTGTTCGTCGGCATGCGGGCCACCCTCATGTCGCCCATGACATTCCTGCGCAATCCGCTCACCTGGCTGCGGGCGATATCGGAGAGCGAGAACGTCCTCGCCGGTGGCCCGAATCTGGCGTACGGCCTGTGTACGAAGCGGATCTCACCGGCCGAGGCGGCACTGCTGGATCTGAGTGGTTGGGAGATGGCCTTCGTCGGCGCGGAGCCGGTGGATCCGAAGACCCTGCGCGCCTTCGCCGACACCTTCGCGGTGAGCGGGTTCCGCGCGGAGAGCTTCGTGCCCACCTACGGCCTGGCCGAATCCACCCTCTACGTGAGCGGCGGCCCGGTGGGCGCGGGTGCGCGCCCCCGCAGGTTCTCCACCGACGAACTCGAACGCGGCGTCGCCATCGTATGGCCCACCGGCCGGGAACTGCTGAGTATGGGACCGGTGCGACCGGAGCACGTCGCCGTGGTCGATCGGGCGACGGGGCGACGCTGCCCGGACAACCGGGTCGGCGAGATCTGGCTGCGCGGCGCGAGCGTCGCCGCCGGGTACTGGAACAAGCCGGAGCAGACCCGCGCCGCCTTCGCGGCGACGATCGCCGGGGAGGACGGGGCCGAGTATCTGCGCACCGGTGACCTCGGCTTCGTGTGCGCGGGCGAGCTGTACGTCTCCGGACGCAGCAAGGAACTGATGATCGTCCACGGCCGCAATATCTTCCCGCAGGATGTCGAGCGGACCATCGTCTCCAACCACCCCATGCTGCGCCCCGGCGGCTGCGCGGTATTCGCCGCCACCATCGACAACGAGGACCGCGTCATCGCGGTCCAGGAGTTGAACGACACCCTGGAGCCCGGTAGCGCGGCGGCCCTGGAGGGATCGATTCGCGACATCGTCAGCCGCGTGCACGCCATCAGCCTGCATCAGGTCGTCTTCGTCGAGAAGGGCGGGGTGCCCAAGACGACCAGCGGCAAGATCCAGCGGCAGCGGCTGCGCGAAACCTATTCGGCCGGAACGGCATTGGAGGAGAGTGCGCGATGAGCGGTGTGACGGGCAAGGCCACCGTGGTGGACTACTTCGTGGATTGGGTCGCGCGGCGGCTGGAACGGGACTCGGTCGACCCGCACGCGCCGCTCACCTCCCTCGGCCTCGATTCGGTGCAGGCCGCCGAACTCATGACCATCCTCGAGGACCGGTACGACACCGAGATCACCGCCGAGGAGATCTTCGACGGGCTGAGCCTGGCCGATATCGCGGCCAAGGTGAGCGCGTCCGGCGCGGAGAACACGGCGCGCACCATGGATTTCAGCCTGCTGTTCTTCGCCAGTGACGCGCAGCGCGCCGCCGGGGAACGCTACCGGCTGCTGCTGGAGAGCGCCCGGTTCGCCGATGCGCACGATTTCAAGGCCATCTGGGTTCCGGAACGCCACTTCCACAGCTTCGGCGGCCTCTACCCGAATCCCGCGGTGCTGGGTGCGGCGCTGGCCACCGCCACCGAGCGGGTGCGCATTCGCGCCGGGAGCGTGGTTCTGCCACTGCACAATCCGGTGCGGGTGGCCGAGGACTGGGCGGTGGTCGACAATCTGTCCGACGGCCGGGTCGACGTGGCGTTCGCCACCGGATGGAACGTGGACGACTTCGTCCTCGCCGACGGCGACTACGCCGATCGGGTCGAGATCACCCGCTCGGGCATGGACACCGTGCAGCGGCTCTGGCGTGGCGAATCCGTCGAACTGCCCAATGGTGTGGGCGAGAAGCGCTCGGTGCGGATCTTCCCGAACCCCGTCCAACCCGCACTGCCCACCTGGCTGACGTGCAGCGGCGGGGTCGAACGCTTCGCGATGGCGGGCGCGCTCGGCGCGAATGTTTTGACCGCCTTGCTCTTCCAAGAGGTGGACGAGCTGGCGGAGAAGGTGGCGGCCTATCGCAAGGCGCGGGCGGAGCACGGCCACGGCGTCGACGACGGCACCGTCACCGTCATGCTGCACACCTTCGTCGGCGAGGACGAGGCGCGGGTCCGGCGCACCGTCGAGGGGCCGTTCAAACGCTATCTGGAGGATTCCGTCGACCTGTGGCGGCGGGGCTCGGCCGCGCTGGAAAGCCTGGACGAGCACGCGCGGGCCAAGGTGCTGGACTTCGCCTTCGAACGCTACTACCGCAACAACGGGCTGTTCGGCACCCCGGATTCCGCCAGCTCGATGGTCACCCGGCTGCGGGAGATCGGCGTGGACGAGATCGCGTGCCTGATCGACTTCGGCATTCCCGACGCCGATGTGCTGGAAGGTCTCGCAGCACTGGCTCGACTCGAGAAAAGGGCAGCATAGTTGACCGTTCCGCGATCACTGCCGTTTCCGTTATCGGCTGCCCAGCAAGGGATTTGGTACGCACAGCAGTTATCCGGCTCGACCCCGATCACCAATTCGCTCTGCATCGACCTGCACGGTGACCTCGATCCCGACCTGCTGCTGGCCTCGTTCTGGCGCGTGGCGGGGGAGTTCGAGGCCGCCCGCCTGCGCCTGATCGAAACCGACGGCATCCCGATGCAGGTGGTGGATCGGGAGTTGGACGAACCGGCCCGGTGCCTGGATCTGCGCCGCGACCCGGACCCGGTCGCCGCCGCCCACGAGTGGATGCGCGCGGAATACAGCGAGCCGGTCGACCTGTACGCCGACCGGCTCATCACCACCGCGGTGCTGCGGGTGCAGCAGCGCCGCTGGTTCTGGTACCTGCGCGCCCACCACATCGCCATGGACGGCGTTGCCGCCATGACCCTGCTGACCCGGGTCGGCGCGGTGTACACCGCCGCGGTCGAGGGCACCGAGCCCGCACCCGCGCGGGTGCACGGTCTGGCCGAGTTGGTCGCCGAGGACGAGAAGTACCGTGCCTCCGAACGTTTCGTCAGCGACCGGGAGTACTGGCGGGAGCGGCTGGCGGGACTGCCCGCGCCGGTGAGCCTCGCCGGTCGCACCGGACAGGCCGACGCCCACCCGGTTTCGGTGAGCGGGCTGCTCTCCGCCGAGACCGCGCATCTGCTCGACACCGTGGTCAAGAAGTACGCGACCACCCCGGCCGCCCTGATCCTCGCGGCGTTCGGCCTGTTCCTGAGCCGCATGACCGACAGCGCGGATGTCGTTCTCGGCCTGCCGGTATCGGCGCGCGTCACCACCTCGGCGCGGCGGTCCGGCGGCATGCTGGCCAATACCCTCCCGTTCCGGATCACCACCGGCCCGTACGACACCGTCGGCGCGCTCATCGAATCGGCACAGCGGCAGCTCATCGACGCGCTGCGCCACCAGCGCTACCGCCAGGAGGACATGTTCCGGGATATCGGCCGCCTCACGCCGCAATCCCAGGTGTTCGGGCCGTTCGTGGACCTGATGATGTTCGACACCAAGATCGTCCTCGGTTCGATCGTCGGCCACCTCCAGGTGCTGACCCCGGGGCTGGTCTCGGATCTGTCGGTCAGCTGCTATTCCGGCGCCGGTGCCGAGGCCACCCGCCTGGACTTCGTCGGGAACCACGACCTCTACACCCCGGCCGAACTCGCGGCGCAGCATCGCCGGTTCCTCGGCTTCTTCCACGGTTTCCTGCACACGATCGTCACCGACCCGGACACGCCGGTGCGGCGCGTCGACGTCCTCGACGACGGCGAACGCGATCGGCTGCTGCGGCTGTGGAACGACACCGCGCTACCGGTGGACCCGAACCGCACCCTGGTGGACATGTTCCGGGTGCGCGCGGACGAGGCCCCGGACGCGGTCGCCGTGGTATCCGGCGACCGGGCATACACCTACGCCGAACTCGGCACCCGCGCCCGACACCTCGCCGCCCTGTTGGCCGAGCGCGGAGCGGGACCGGAAACGATTGTCGCCGTGGCGCTTCCGCGCGGCATGGAGCTGATCACGGCGCTGCTGGCGGTACTCGAGGCCGGTGCCGCCTACCTGCCGCTCGACCCGGCGTCACCGCCGGACCGCCTCGCCTACATCCTCGCCGACGCCGCGCCGCGCCTCGTGCTCGCCGACGACAGCACGGCGCATCTGGTCGACCACGAGCGGGTGCCGTGCCTGCGCGTCGACCAGGTGCCGCACGACGGAGCGGCGCGGGCCCGATCGCCGCGGGTGCGTCCGGACAATGCGGCGTATTACATCTACACCTCCGGCACGACCGGAAAACCCAAGGGCGTCGCGGTAACCCACGCGAATGCGGTAGCGCTGTTCGCCGGTACGCGGCCATGGGGTGGGTTCGGCCCCGACGATGTGTGGGCCTGGTGCCATTCCCAGGCATTCGATTTCTCGGTATGGGAGATCTGGGGCGCGCTGCTGTACGGCGGCCGCGTGGTGGTCGTACCGCGCGAGGTGGCGTACTCGCCCCCGGAACTGTGGGAACTCGTCGTGGCGCAGGGCGTGACCATTCTCAACCAGACCCCCTCGGCGTTCTACGCCCTGATCGAATCCCATTGCACGCGTGCGGAGGACGCCAGCGCGCTGCGGCTGGTCATCTTCGGCGGGGAGGCCCTGGACCCGGCCCGGCTGCGGCGCTGGCCGCTGCTGGACACCGCCGCCGCTCCCGCACTGGTCAATATGTACGGGATCACCGAGACCACCGTCCATGTGACGAAACAGCCGCTCGAGCCCGCGCATTGGCACGGTGCGGCGGGCAGCAGCCCGATCGGCGTGCCGCTGGCGAATCTTCGCGTCTACGTCCTGGACACCTGGCTGCGACCGGTCCCGATCGGGGCCGCCGGTGAGCTGTACGTGGCGGGTGGTCAGGTCGGCCGCGGCTACCATGACCGACCGGGGCTGACCGCCGCGCGCTTCGTGGCCGACCCCTTCGACGCGGCCGGTGGCGGACGCCTCTACCGCAGTGGCGATGTGGTCCGCTGGACCGAGGCCGGGGTGCTGGAGTACCTCGGCCGCGCCGACGAGCAGGTGAAGATCCGCGGCTATCGCATCGAACTGGGCGAGATCGAAGCCGTGCTCGCCGCCCAGGACGAGGTGGCGCGGGCCGTGGTCACCACCCGCCCCACCGTGTCCTCGGATCAGCTTGTCGCCTATATGGTTCCGGATCCTGGGGTCGCGCCGGTGGCGCTGCGCTGCCTGGAATTGCGGCGCGACGGCGTCATCGCCGCCGACGAACTGCACGAGCTGCCCAACGGCATGCCGGTGGTGGGCCGCAATCGGTCCAATATCCGCTTCCTGTACGAGGAGATCTTCGAGCGGGCGGAGTACTGCGCCTGCGGACTGACCATTCCCGAAACGGGCTGTGTGGTCGACATCGGTTCGCACGTCGGCATGTTCTCCCTCTACGCGCAGAGCAAGTCACCGGAGCTGAGGATCTTCGCGGTCGAGCCGATGCCGGAACTGCGGCGCATGTTCGCGGCCAACGCCGCCCTGCACGGCCTGAACGCGACCCTGGTGCCCTACGCGATCGGCGCGGCGGCCGAGATGGACACCTTCACCTACTACCCGGAGATGTCGGTGCTGTCCGGGCGCGGCAGCGACAGCCACGTACAGCGCGGCATCCTGGAGTCCTACCTGCACAACGAATACCGCGGTGAGAGCGTCGATCCGGGGGAGCGGTACGTCGATCAGCTGATCGCCGACCGGCTGGAGTTCGAACAGGTCGACGTGCCCATCCGCACCCTGTCGCACATCATCGGCGAGTACGCCATCGACCATATCGATCTGCTGAAGATCGATGTGGAGGGCAGCGAACTGGATGCGCTGCGCGGCATCGCATCCGACGACTGGCCGCGCATCGACCGGATGGTCATCGAGGTGCACGATATCGAGGACCGCCTCGCGTGCATCGAGAAGCTGTTGCGGGAGCACGGATTCCAGGTCGCCTCCCGGGTGTCACCGAAGGTGGAGGGCACCGACCTGCACATCGTCTACGCGGTGCGGCGGGGTCTCGATTCCGGTGTCGACGCCAACCGGGTGAACGTGCTGGAGCAGCGGCCGCGGTGGATGTCACCGTCGGCGCTCGGCACCCGGATGCGGCAGCGGCTGGGCGAGCGGCTGCCCGGCTACATGGTGCCGGACGTGGTCATGGTCCTGGACGGCCTGCCGCTGACGGTGAACGGCAAGGTCGACAAGGCCGCCCTGCCCGATCCGGTGCTGACCCGCACGGCCTACCGCGCACCCGCCACCGCCATGGAGGAGGTGGTGGCCGGGGTGTTCGGCGAGGTGCTCGGCATCGGCCGGGTGGGCGTCGACGACGACTTCTTCGAACTGGGCGGCAACTCGCTGTCCGCGACCCGACTGGCGGCGCGGCTGGCCGACGGCGTGGGCGTCGCGCTGACCGTGCGCCATATCTTCGAGGCATCGACGGCCGGGGCGCTGGCGGCGCTGCTCGACGAACGCGTCGCGGGCGCGGATGTGGCGCGGGTGGCGGCGGCGCCGCGCCTGACCCCGCAGCCGCGCCCGGAGCGGGTGCCGCTGTCGTACGCGCAGCAGCGGATGTGGTTCGTGAACCGGTTCGACCCCGACTCGGCGGCATACAGCATCCCCATGCTGCTGCGGATCGCGGGCCGGGTGGAGGTGGCGGCGCTGACCGCGGCGGTGCGGGATGTGCTCGTTCGGCACGAGGTGCTGCGGACCCGGTATCCCGAGGTGGCCGGCATTCCGTATCAGGTGGTGGTGCCGGTCGAGGAACTGGCCGAGGCCGTGGACTTCGACCTCACGCCGCAGGCGGTGGACGAGGCCGGTGCCCGCGCGGTGATCGCCGGTGTGGTGGCAACGGGTTTCGATGTGGCGCAGCACATTCCGCTGCGGGCGCGGTTGCTGTCGGTGCGTCCTGACGAGTTCGTGCTGGTGCTGGTGGTGCACCACATCAATGCCGACGGCTTCTCCATCGCGGTACTGGCCCGGGATCTGGCCGCGGCGTACGCGGCACGGTGCCGGGGGCGACAGCCGGAGTGGACCCCGCTTCCGGTGCAGTACGCCGACTACGCGCTGTGGCAGCGCGAGGCGCTCGGGTCGGTCACCGATCCGGAATCGCCGCTGGCGCGGCAGCTGCGGTACTGGGTGACGCAGCTGGACGGGTTGCCCGAGGTGATGGCGCTCCCCACCGATCGCCCGCGCGCGGCGGTGGCGTCGCATCGCGGGGCGAAGTGCGGCTTCGCGGTGGAACCCGAGGTGGTCGCGCAACTGCGGGAACTGGCGCACACCGGTGGCGTCACAGTGTTCATGATCTTCCACGCCGCCCTGGCGGTCGTGCTGTCCCGGCTGTCGGGCAGCCGGGACATCGCCATCGGCTCACCGGTGTCCGGCCGCGGCGTCGCCGAGTTGGACGATCTCGTGGGCATGTTCGTGAATACGATCGTGCTGCGCACCCGGGTGGACGAGGCGGAACCCTTCGCCGATCTGCTGGCGCGGGTGCGCGGGGTGGACCTGGACGCGTTCGCGCACGCGGAAGTTCCGTTCGAGCAGGTGGTGGAGGCGGTGGATCCGCCGCGCAGCCGGGCGCATCATCCGCTGTTCCAGGTCATGCTGGCCTTCCACAATCTCGACGAGGTCCGGTTCGACTTCCCCGGCCTGGTGGTGACCGGCTCCGGAGCCGACACCGGCATCGAGCGCTTCGACCTGACCTTCACACTGAGCGACACACCGGACGCCACCGGCGCGATACCGGTCGAACTCGGCTATGCCACCGATCTTTTCGACCCGGCCACGATCGAGGCGCTGACCCGGCGGCTGCGCTCGGTGCTGCGCACGGTGGCGCACGATCCCGCCGTCCTGGTGCGCGATATCGATGTGCTGTCGCCGTCGGAGCGACACCGGCTGCTCGACGTCTGGGGCCGCAACGATCACGTCGTGGACGGCGTACTGCTGCCCGACCTGCTGGCCGCGGCGGTGGCGAGCAATCCGGACGGCGACGCGGTGGTGGACGGGGACCGGCGGCTCAGCTACCGGGATCTGGATGAACGCTCGAATCGACTGGCGCGCTGGCTGATCGACCGCGCGATCGGACCGGAGGCCGTGGTGGCCGTCGGGCTGCCCCGGTCGCTGGAATGGGTGCTCGCGGTATGGTCGATCGCCAAGACGGGGGCCGCCTTCCTGTCCGTGGATCCGGCGCATCCGCTGGAGCGCAATCGCTTCGTCTGTGCGGATTCCGCTGTGCGGGTGGGCATCACGACCCAACGGTATGCGGCGGCACTGCCCGCCGACGGCATGTCCTGGCTGGTGGCCGATGATCCGGCCGCCAGCTCCGATATCGAGGCGTGCGCGGGTACCGCCGTGGCCGACGCCGAGCGGATCGCGTCGACGCACCCGGCGACCACGGCCTATGTCGTCTACACCTCGGGTTCCACGGGCCGTCCGAAGGGCGTGGAGGTCACGCACACCGGCCTGGCCGCGTTGGTGGCCGACCAGCGGCGGCGCGCCGGGGTAGCCGCCGATTCGCGCGTGCTCGCGGTCGCGGCCCGGACCTTCGACGCGGCGATCCTGGAACTGCTGCTGTCACTGTCCGGCAGTGCGGCGCTGGTGGTCGCGCCCGAGGACGTGTACGGCGGGCCGCCGCTGGCGGATCTGCTGCGGGCCCGGCGCATTACGCACGCCTTCCTCACCCCGTCGGTGGCGATGTCGGTGGACCCCGACGGGCTCGACGCCCTCCGGATCGTCATGACCGGCGGCGACCAGTGTGGACCGCAGCTGGTTTCGCGCTGGTCGGGTACCGATCCGGGGCGGCGGCGCACGCTGCACAACCTCTACGGTCCGGCCGAGGCGAGCATCTGGGTCACGGGGGCGGAACCGGCCGTGGGCCGGTCGGTGGTTATCGGCGGCCCGATCGCCGGGATGTCGGTCGCCGTCCTGGACGAGTGGCTGCGCCCCGTCCCCGCCGGGGTGGTGGGCGAGCTGTACGTCTCCGGTCCCGGCGTGGCCCGCGGGTATCGGGGGCGGCCGGGCCTGACGGCGACGCGGTTCGTGGCCGATCCGCACGGGCGTCCCGGCGAACGGCGGTACCGCACAGGTGATCTGGTGCGCTGGATCGACGACGCGGCGTCCGGCGCCGCCGAACTGGCCTATGTCGGCCGCGCCGACTCGCAGGTGAAGGTACGCGGTCAGCGGTTGGAGCTCGGTGAGGTGGAGGCCGCGCTGAGCGAGGTCGACGGGGTCGAGCAGGCGGTCGCCGCCGCCCAGGCCACCGCCGCCGGGACACGATTGATCGCCTATGTGACGGCGTCCGGGTCCGAACTGGACGCGGTGGCGGTGCGGGAGGCGGTGAGCCGCCGCCTGCCGGGCTACATGGTGCCCGATGCGGTGACCGTTCTCGACGCGCTGCCCCTGAGCAGCAGCGGCAAGGTGGACCGGCGGGCCCTGCCCGAGCCGGTGTTCGACACGCCCACCTTCCGGGCGCCCGCCACACCGGTCGAGGAGACCATCGCCCGGGTCGTCGCCGACGTGCTCGGCATCGAGCGGGTGGGAGCCGACGACGACTTCTTCGTCCTGGGCGGCGATTCGATCATCTCCATCCAGGTGGTGGCCAAGGCCCGCGAACGCGGGGTGGTGTTCGGCCCGAAGGACGTGTTCGAACAGCGCACGCCCGCCCGGCTGGCGGTGATCGCGCGCACCGCCGAGCCGGAGGCCGTCCGCGACACCGTGGACGATGGTACGGGCGAGTTCCCGCTACTGCCGGTGGCTCGGTGGATGGTGGAGTGGGGCGGCGGATTCCGGCGCTTCGAACAGCATGTGCTGCTGCGACTCCCGGCCGATGTCGACGCGGCGGCTCTCGCCCTGGCGGTCGGCGCACTGCTCGACCGTCACGACGCCCTGCGGGCCACCCTGCGGCGCAACGGGTTCGGCGACTGGACGTTGGTCGTGCCCGCACCCGGCAGCGTGCTCGCCGCCGACGTGCTGTCCCGGCGGGCGCTCGATCCCGCAACCGACCCGGATACCGAGGCGGGGCGGGCGGCCATCGCGGATATCGCCGCCGCGGCACTGGATTCGGCCCAGGCCGGGCTCGATCCGGCCGCCGGGGCGATGATGCGGTGCGTGTGGCTCGACCCCGGCGATCACGCGCCCGGCTGGCTGCTGATGGTGGCGCACCACCTGGTGGTCGACGGCGTGTCCTGGCGGATCGTCATCCCCGATCTGCTGTCCGCGCTCGCACAGGCGGGATCGGGGACATCGCCGGTGCTGCCGCCCGTCGGCACGTCCCTGCGCCGCTGGACACACGGCCTGCACGCGGCGGCGACCGCCCCGCGTCGGCGCGGTGAGCTGGCGCTCTGGCAGCACATGACGTCCGGCCCCGATCCGCTCTGGGGCGGACGCGATCTCGACCCGGCCATCGACACCGCCGCCACGCTCGACGAGGTGCGCGTCGAGTTGCCGCCCGCGGTGACCCGTGCGCTGCTGTCGCGGGTGCCTGCGGTATTCCACGGCGGCGTCGACGACGGACTGCTCGCGGGGCTGGTGGTGGCGGTGCGCCGCTGGCGGTCCCACCGCGGTGTGGACGACCCGTCGGTGCTGATCCGGTTGGAGGGCCACGGGCGCGAGGAACAGGTCGTACCGGGAGCGGATCTGTCGCGGACCGTGGGCTGGTTCACCTCCATGTACCCGGTGCGCTTCGACCTGTCCGGCATCGACCTCGACACGGTGGCGGCGGGCGCGACCGAACTCGACGCCGTCGTGCGGACGGTCAAGGAGACACTGCGCTCGATCCCGGACCGGGGCATCGGCTACGGCCTGCTGCGCTATCTCGACGCGGACAGCGCGAACCGTCTGCCGCACCGCATGCCCGGCCGCATCGGCTTCAACTACCTCGGCCGCCTGGCGGGACTCGGCGACGACGGCATCGACGGCGGGCTGGGCGAACTGCCCGGCACCCCGGATCCGGAGATGCCGGTGACCCTGGCCGTGGATATCAGTGCGATCGTCAGCGGCGACCGCCTGCGCGCCAGTTTCCGCTACCCGCGCACGCTGCTGCACCGCGCGGATGTGCACGAGCTGGCGTCGGCCTGGTCGCAGGCGCTGACCGACCTGGCCGAGCACGCCGAACTGCCCGGCGCGGGCGGCCACAGCCCCTCCGACTTCGCGCTGGTGTCGCTGACCCAATCCGACGTCACCGCACTGGAATCCGCCTACCCGACACTGCGCGACGTGTGGCCGGTGACGCCGCTGCAAGCCGGTCTGCTGTTCCACGCCGAACTCGACACCGACGTCGACCTGTACACCGCCCAGCTGGTGCTGCGGTTGACCGGTGCGCTGGACGCGGATCGCCTGCACGACGCCGCGCGCGCGGTCCTGGACGCCCATCCGAGCCTGCGCACCGCGTACACCACCACCGGCAGCGGCGTCAGCGTCGCCGTCGTCCTCGACGATGTCGAACCGCCCTGGCAGGTAGTGGATCTCACCGATCGGCAGGGCGGCGACGGGTCGGCCGCCGCGGCGGACGCCACCGTCGTTCTCGCGGAGCTGGCCGCCGCGGAGCGGGACCGGCGCTTCGCCCCGGCGTCCGCGCCGCTGCTGCGCTTCCTCCTCGCGCGGCTGGCCGCCGACCGCTGGGCGCTGGTGCTGACCAACCACCACGTCATTCTCGACGGCTGGTCGTGGCCGCTGCTCATCACCGAACTGTTCACCCGCTACGCCGACCCGGACACCCGCTCCCTCGGTGCGGCCGGATCGTATCGGGACTTCCTGGCCTGGCTGGCCGCCCGGGACGTCGACGCGGCGCGTGCGGCGTGGCGCGAAACCCTGCACGGTGCCGAACCGACCCTGGTCGCGGCGAGCACCGACACCGGGTCCGGCGCGGTGGCCGACTACGCCGTCACCCTCGACGACGCCGACACCCGGGCGCTGCTGGCGACCGCCGCGGCCGCCGGTGTGACGGTCCATACGGTGCTGCAATCGGCCTGGGCGCTGCTGGTCGGGCAGCTGACCGGACGCGACGATGTGGTGTTCGGTTCGACGGTGTCGGGTCGTCCGGGTGAGCTGCCCGGTGCCGAGCGCGCCATCGGCCTGTTCATCAATACGGTGCCGACCCGGGTGCGGCTGCACCCGGCCGAGACCCTCACCCGGCTGTGGCAGCGTATGCACGACGAGCAGGCGACGCTGCTCGAGCATCAGCATCTCGGACTCACCGATATCCATGAACTCACCGGCTGCGACCGCCTGTTCGACACGGTCATGGTGTTCGAGTCCTATCCCCTCGACGCCGAGCGGATTCGGACGCTCACCGGCCGCGCCGGTATCGGCATCGACGGCGTGGACGCGACCGATGCCACGCACTACCCGCTGACGTGCAGCGTCACGTTGCAGGAGACGCTGCGGCTGCGGTTGCAGTACCGGCCAGAACTGTTCACCGACGCCGCCATCGCCGCCTTCGCTCAGCGCCTACGGCAGGTGCTGGGTGCGATCGCCGCCGACGCGGCCCTGCCGCTGCGGGCCGTGGATCTGCTGCCGCCAGCGCAACGGCGACTGCTGTCGCACCGTGGAGCCGGGGTCGCCGTCGACCCCGGCTCGTCCGAGGTGACCCTGCCGCTCCTGCTGGCCGCCGCCGTGACGGGCGATCCCGGGGGCGACGCGGTCGTGGACGGGGACCGGCGGATCACCTACCGGGAGCTGGACGAGCGGTCAAATCGGTTGGCGCACTTCCTGATCGACCGGGGCATCGGTCCGGAGACGGTGGTGGCGATCGGGCTGCCGAGGTCGCTGGACTGGGTGGCGGCGGTCTGGGCCGTCGCCAAGACCGGCGCGGCCTTCCTCTCGCTCGATCCCGGGCATCCACTGGAACGCAACTCCTTCATGTGCGCCGATTCCGCTGTGCCGGTGGGCATTACCGTCACACGGCAGGTGTCGGCACTGCCGAGCGAGACCATCGGCTGGCTGGTGGTCGACGATCCGGCCGTGGCGGCCGACATTCGGCAGTACCCGCCGACACCGGTCACGGTTCGGCCGCACCCGGACGGCACCGCCTACATCGTCTACACCTCGGGCTCGACCGGCCGTCCCAAGGGCGTCGCCATCACCCACACCGGACTCGCGGCCCTGTGCGCCGAACAGCGCCAGCGATTCGGAGTGACCCCGGACGCACGGGTGCTGAGCGTGGCCGCCCGCACCTTCGACGCCGCCGTCTTCGAACTGCTGCTGGCGCTGTCGGGTTCCGCGACGCTGGTGATCAGCCCGCCCGACGTCTACGGCGGCCGAGCCCTGGCCGACCTGCTGCGCGCCGAACGGGTCAGCCACGCCGTACTCACCCCGGCCGTGGCCGCCACCGTCGACCCCGCCGGGCTCGACGACCTGGAGGTGCTCACCCTCGCCGGTGAGGCCTGCCCGCCCGCCCTGGTCACCCGCTGGTCGCATACCGACAGCGCGGGTCGACGGCGGGTGCACAACCTGTACGGCCCCGCCGAGGCCACGATCTGGGTGACCGGCAGCGCCGACCTGCGTGCCGGTGCCCCGGTGCCCATGGGCGCGGTCGTCGCCGGAATGTCGGTGCGCGTGCTGGATTCGTGGCTGCGGCCGGTTCCCGCCGGCGTGGTGGGCGAGCTGTACGTCTGCGGCGCGGGACTGGCCCGGGGCTATGCGGGCCGCCCGGGACAGACCGCCGCCCGTTTCGTCGCCGACCCCAGCGGTGAGACCGGACGCCGCATGTACCGCACCGGCGATCTCGTGCGCTGGACGACAGACGGAAACGGCTCGGGCGCAGCGGAACTGGAGTTCGTCGGACGCGGTGACGGCCAGGTCAAGGTGCGGGGACAGCGTCTGGAACCGGGGGAGGTCGAAGCCGCCCTGACCGACCTCGCCGGTATCGACCGGGCCGTCGTGCTGGTGCGGACCCCGGCGGACGGTGTCGGCGCGCGCCTGGTGGCCTATGTGGTGGCCGATCCGGGCCACCGTCCGGATCCGGCCCGGATCCGGGAAGCCGTGGGCCGACGTCTGCCCGGATACATGGTGCCGGATGCGGTGCTGGCGCTCGACGAACTGCCGCTGACGGTGAACGGCAAGGTGGACAGGGCGGCGCTGCCCGAACCGGTGTCGGCCCGGGCCGCCTATCGCGCGCCCGCCACGCCGATCGAACAGCGGGTGGCGGCCGTCGTCGCCGAGGTGCTCGGTACCGGCCGCGTCGGACTCGATGACGACTTCTTCGCGCTGGGCGGCAATTCCCTGTCCGCCACCCGGCTGTCGGCGCGGCTGGCCGATGGGATCGGCGTCACGGTTGGCCTGCGCGATATCTTCGCGCGGCCGATGGTGGGCGAGCTGGCGGCGACACTCACCGCCCGGGTGGCGGAATCGACCACCGGCGCGGATGTTCCACCACTGCGGCCGCGGACGCGCCCGGAGCGGGTGCCGCTGTCCTTCGCGCAGCAGCGCATGTGGTTCGTGAACCGCTTCGCACCGGACTCCGTCGCCTACAGCATTCCCATGGTCCTGCGGCTGACCGGTCGTGTGGACGTGGCGGCGCTGTCGGCGGCGGTATGGGATGTGCTCGGCCGCCACGAGGTGCTGCGCACACGCTATCCCGACGCGGACGGGGTTCCCTACCAGTCGGTGGTGCCGGTCGCGGAGCTGGCCGCCGCGGCGGAAGTGGACACCACCCCGCGTCCCGTGGCCGCCGCCGCTGTCGCGGCGACCGTCGCCGCCGAGGTGGCGGTGGGATTCGATGTCGCGCAGCGGGTTCCGCTGCGGGTGCGGCTGCTGTCGGTGGGGCCCGAGGAGTTCGTGCTGGTGTGGGTGGTGCACCACATCGGCGCGGACGGCTTCTCGATGGGTCCGCTGGCCCGCGATCTGGCCGGGGCGTATCGGGCCAGGTGTGCCGGACGGCACCCGGCGTGGGCGGCGTTGCCGGTGCAGTACGCCGACTACACCCTGTGGCAGCGTGAACTCCTCGGCTCGGCGGACGACCCGACCTCGCTGCTTACGCGGCAGCTCCGGTACTGGTCCGAGCAGTTGGACGGATTGCCGGACACCCTGGACCTGCCGACCGACCGTCCCCGCCCGGCCGTGGCGTCGCATCGGGGAGCCACCCTCCACGTCACGGTGGCACCGAGCGTGGTCGCCGGGCTGCACGACACCGCCCGCGCTCGCGGCGTCACGGTGTTCATGATCGTCCACGCCGCCCTGGCGGTCGTGCTGTCGCGGCTGTCGGGCAGCGCCGATATCGCCATCGGGTCGCCGGTCGCGGGACGCGGCGCGGCCGAACTCGACGGTCTCGTCGGCATGTTCGTGAACACGGTGGTGCTGCGTACCCGGATCGACGAGTCGGCCACGATCGCCGACCTGCTGGCCGAGGTGCGCGACGTCGACCTGGAAGCGTTCGCGCACGCGGAGATTCCGTTCGAACAGGTGGTGGAGGCGGTGGATCCGCCGCGCAGCGAGTCCCGGCACCCGCTGTTCCAGGTGATGCTGGCCTTCCACAATCTCGCCGACGCCGAAATCGCCCTGCCCGGAGTCGATGTCGTCGCATCGGGCGCCGACACCGGTGTGGAGCGGTTCGATCTGACCGTCACCGCCGCCGACACCCCCGACGAACGCGGGGCCATGCCGATCACGCTCGGCTACGCCACCGATCTGTTCGACGAGGGCACGGTGTCCGCGCTCGCGCAGCGGCTGGTTCGCGTACTGAGCGCCTGCACAGCCGATTCCGACCGCGCCGTGCGGGATATCGACATCCTCTCGGCCTCCGAACGGCACAGCCTGCTCTCCGAATGGGGCCGTGTCGACACCGTCCCGTCCTCCGACGGCGTCACGCTGCCCGAACTCCTGGCGCGGGCCGTGGCGGCGAATCCGGATGGGGACGCGGTCGTCGCGGGCGAACGCCGACTGACCTACCGGGAGGCCGACGAAGAATCGAATCGGTTGGCGCGCTTCCTGATCGAGTGCGGGGTCGGCCCCGAGTCGGTGGTCGCCATCGGCATGTCGCGGTCGCTGGAATGGGTGCTGGCGGTCTGGGCCGTCACCAAGGCCGGGGCCGGGTTCCTCTCCCTCGATCCGACGCATCCGGCCGAGCGCAATCGGTTCCTGTGCGCCGATTCCGAGGTGCGCGTAGGGCTCACACTGGAGCGCCACCGGGCGGAGCTGTCCGGCGCGGTGCCCGAATGGCTGGTCGTGGACACTCCGGATGTGGCGGAGCGGGTCCGCAACCACCCCGCCACACCGGTGTCCGACGCGGATCGGCGCGGTGCGCTCCATCCCGACTCCCTCGCCTACATCGTCTACACCTCGGGGTCGACCGGCCGTCCGAAGGGCGTCGCGGTCACCCATGCCGGAATGTTGGCGGTCGCCGCCACCCAGGCGCAGCGGTACGCGATCGACACCGAGTCGCGGATACTGGGCGTGGCCGCCCGCACCTTCGACGCCGCCGTACTCGAGATTCTGCTCGCCGTCCCCACGGGCGCGACGCTGGTGCTCGCACCCGCCGACGTCTACGGCGGCGAACCGCTGGCCGAATTCCTGCGCGCACAACGCATCAGCCACCTCTTCTGGACCCCGGCGGTGGCACGGTCGGTGGACCCCGCGGGACTCGACGAACTGCGGGTGGTCACGGTCGGCGGCGAGCACTATCCACCGGACCTGGTGACGCGGTGGTCGCGCACCGACACCGCGCGTGCGCGCCGCTTCTTCAATGTCTACGGCCCTACGGAAACCACCATCATCGTGACCGTCAGCCCCGAACTCCGCGCGGGTGATCCGATCACCCTCGGCGCGGGTATCGCGGGTATGTCCATGCGGGTGCTGGATTCGTCGCTGCGGCCGGTTCCGGTGGGCGTGGTGGGTGAGCTGTACGTGTCGGGCCCCGGTGTGGCACGCGGCTATCGGGGCCGCGCGGGGTTGACGGCGGGGCGCTTCGTCGCCGACCCCTACGGGCGGCCCGGCGAGCGGCTGTACCGCACCGGTGATCTGGTGCGTTGGCTGTGCGGCAGCGAATCCGACTCCGCCACAGGCATTCTGGAGTATGTCGGCCGATCCGACTTCCAGGTGAAGGTCCGCGGTCAGCGTCTGGAACCGGGTGAGGTCGAGGCCGCGCTGACCGGGGTGACCGGCGTGGCGCAGGCCGTCGCGCTCGCACACGGCAGCGAGGACGCCGCCGGGGCGCGATTGGTGGCCTACGTGGTCGCCGCGCCGGGAACCGAGCTCGATCCGGCAGCGGTGCGGGAGTCGGTGCGCCGCCGCCTGCCCGGCTATCTGGTACCGGATGTGGTGACAGTGCTCGACGAACTGCCACTGACCAGCAGCGGCAAGATAGACCGCCGCGCACTGCCGGAACCGGTCCTCGCCCCGCACGAGTTCCGGGCACCGGCAACCCCCGCCGAACAGGTGGTGGCCGAGGTGTTCGCCGAGGTGCTGGGCGTCGACCGGGTCGGCGCGGAGGACGACTTCTTCGCTCTGGGCGGCGATTCCATTGTCTCCATCCAGGTGGTGGCGAAGGCGCGGGCCCGGGGCGTGGCCTTCGGCCCGCGCGACGTCTTCGAACAGCGGACGGCGGCGCGCCTGGCGGCCGTCGCCGACACCACCGCGGCCGCCGGGGTCACGCTGGCCGAGCTGCCCGGCGGTGGCGTGGGTGAGTTGCCGCTGCTGCCGGTGGCGCACTGGATGGTGCAGTGGGGGAAGGGTTTCCAACGTTTCGACCAGCATGTGGTGCTGCGGATGCCCGACGGCGTGACCGAGCCAGGCCTGCACGCCGCGCTGGGCGCGCTAATGGACCGCCACGACATGCTGCGCTCGACGCTGCGGTGCGATGCGTCCGGACGGTGGTCGATCACGGTCGCACCGCCGAGCACGGTCGCCGCGGCGTCGCTGCTGCACCGCCGACCGCTCGACCCGGAGCTGATATCCGACGGGGTGGAGACCGTCACGAATATCGCTGCCGCGGAGCTGGATTCGGCCCTGCGAGCGCTCGATCCGGCCGCCGGGACGATGGTGCGGTGCGTCTGGCTCGACCCCGGGGACGGGGTACCCGGTTGGCTGCTGGTGGTGGCGCACCACCTGGTGGTCGACGGCGTGTCCTGGCGCGTGCTGGTCCCGGATCTGCTGTCGGCACTCGACCGGGTGCGCACCGGCGCGGCCCCCGACCTCGCCCCCGTGGGCACCTCGATGCGGCGATGGGCGCACGGCCTCGTCGCGGCCGCCGCGGAACCGGCTCGGCTGGCGGAACTGGAGCTCTGGCAGGGCATCGTCGACGGCCCCGACCCGCTGTGGGGCGGACGGGAACTCGACCCCGGGGTCGATACCGCCGAGACGCTCGACCAGGTGCGCGTCGAGCTGCCCGAGGCGGTGACGCGCACCCTGCTGAGCACGGTCCCGACCGTATTCCACGGCGGCGTCAACGACGGGCTGCTCGCCGGTCTGGCCGTGGCCGTGCGACTCTGGCTGGCGCGCCGCGGCATCGACGAACCGACGGTGCTGGTGCGCCTGGAAGGGCACGGCCGCGAGGAACAGGTGGTGCCCGGCGCGGACCTGTCCCGCACCGTGGGCTGGTTCACCTCGATGTTCCCGGTGCGCTTCGATCTGACCGGCGTCGACCTCGCGGACGTCGCCACGGTGGTGCGATCGGTGAAGGAGACCCTGCGCGCCCTCCCGGACAAGGGCATCGGCTACGGCCTGCTGCGCTATCTCAACCCCGACACCGCCGCCCGGCTGCCCGATCGCATGCCCGGGCGGATCGGCTTCAACTATCTGGGCCGGGTCTCCGCCGCGGACACCGGCGACAGCGAGGTGCACGGCGGACTGGGCGAGCTCGATGCCGCACCGGATCCCGATATGCCGGTGACGGTGGCGGTCGACATCAGCGCGATCGCCATCGACGATCGGCTGCGGGCCAGCTTCCGCTTCCCGCGTACGCTGCTCGATCGGTCCGAGGTCGAAGAGTTCGCACAGCTGTGGTCGCAGGCGTTGACCGCGATCGCAGAATGTGCCGAAATACCCGGTGCGGGTGGACATTCGCCGTCCGACTTCGAGCTGGTGCGGCTCACGCAATCGGAGATCGACGCGTTGGAGGTCGCGTACCCGTCCCTGGGTGATATCTGGCCGGTGACTCCGTTGCAGGCCGGACTGCTGTTCCATGCCCATCTGGTCGACGCCGACGCGGACGCCTATGTCGCACAGCTGATGCTGCGACTGTCCGGTGACCTGGACGTCGACCGGCTGCGCCGCGCGGCGGCCACGCTGCTGGCCCGCCACGACGGCCTGCGCACCGCGTTCCGCACCACCGACAGCGGCAGCACCGTGGCGGTGCTCCGCAACGACGTCGAACTGCCGTGGCGGGTAGTGGATCTCACCGACGATCCCGATCCGGACACCGCGCTGGCGCGGTTGGCCGCGGCGGAGAAGGCGACCCCCTTCGACCTCACCGCCGCACCGCTGCTGCGGTGCACGGTCGCCGCACTGCCCGCCGACCGCTGGGCGCTGGTGCTGACCAACCACCATGTGATCCTCGACGGCTGGTCCTGGCCGCTACTGCTCACCGATCTGTTCGGCCGCTACGCCGACGCGCCGGGAACGCCGCCCGGTTCGTACCGTGACTTCCTCGTCTGGTTGGCGGCCCGGGACCGGGACGCGGCCCGCGCCGCCTGGACCACCGCGCTCGACGGCGCCGAACCCACCCTCCTCGCCGCCGGAGCCACCCTCGGCACCGGCCCGCTCGCGGTGGCCGATCACGCGATCACGCTGGAGGACAGCGAAACCCGCGAACTGCTGGCCGCCGCCGCGGCGGCGGGCGTGACCGTCAATACCGTCCTCCAGTCGGCCTGGGCGATCATGACCGCACGGTGGAGCGGACGCACCGACGTGGTCTTCGGGGCCACGGTCTCCGGGCGTCCCGGTGACCTGCCCGCCGCCGATCGCACCGTCGGCCTGTTCATCAATACGATTCCGACCCGGGTTCGCCTGCGCCCGACCGAATCCGTGGCCCAGCTCTGGACCCGCATGCACCGGGACCAGGCGGCCCTGCTCGACCACCACCATGTCGGCCTGCGCGAGATTCACGCGCTCACCGGGCACGACAGTCTCTTCGACACCCTCATGGTGCTGGAGTCGTACCCGGTGGACGCCGACGGCATCGAACACGCCATCGGCGACGGCGGCCTCACCGTCGAGCGCATCGTCGCCGACGACGCCACCCACTATCCGCTGACCTGCACCGCCACCGTCCAGGACACCCTGCGCCTGCGAATCCAGTACCACACGGCGATTTTCGACGCCGACACCATCGCCGCGTTCACCCGGGAACTGCGGCGGGTGCTGCACATCATCGGCACCGAGACCGCCGCCACGGTGCGCGACATCGACCCGCTGTCGGAGCGGGAGCGTCAGCTGCCGCCGTGCGCCGGGGACGACGACCACGCCGGGGCGGGGACCCTGCTGCCGGACCTGCTGGCGGCGGCCGTGGCGAGCAATCCGGACGGTGCGGCGCTGGTGGACGGCGATCACACCCTCAGCTACCGGCAACTGGACGAGCAGGCGAATCGCCTGGCGCGCTACCTGATCGGCCGCGGCGTCGGCCCCGAGTCCGTGGTGGCGGTGGGCGTGCCCCGCTCCCTGGACTGGGTGCTGGCGGTCTGGGCGGTCGCCAAGACCGGCGCGGCCTTCCTGTCCGTGGACCCGGGCCACCCGATCGACCGCAATCGCTACGTCTGCGCCGATTCCCAGGTGCGGGTCGGTCTCACCGTGACCGCGTACGCCGCCGACCTTCCGGTGGACGGGGTGCCGTGGCTGGTCATCGACGCGCCCGCCACCTCGGACGAGATCGCGGCGTCCGCGCCCGCACCGGTGACGGCCGCGGACCGCGGTGCCGTACGACCGTCCGCCACGGCCTATGTGGTCTACACCTCCGGTTCGACGGGCCGCCCGAAGGGGGTGGAGGTCACCCATGCCGGACTGGCGAACCTGGTGGCCGACCACCGGAACCGCGTTGCCGTCGACCCGGATTCGCGCGTGCTGGCCGTCGCGGCGCGCACCTTCGACGCGGCCGTGCTGGAACTGCTGCTCGCGGTCTCCGGCGGCGCCGCGCTGGTCGTCGCGCCCGAGGAGACCTACGGCGGCCCGCCGTTGGCGGACCTGCTGCGATCGCGGCGCATCACCCACGCGTTCCTCACGCCCGCGGTGGCGCTGTCGATGGACGCCGACGGACTCGACGCGCTGCGGGTCGTGCTGACCGGCGGCGACCGCTGCCCACCGCAGATGGTGGCGCGGTGGTCGCGCACCGACTCGGCCCGGCGGCGGCGCGTGCACAACCTGTACGGTCCGGCGGAGGCCACCATCTGGGTGACCGGGAGCCGCGAACTGCGCGCCGATGCGCCGATCACGCTGGGCGCGACCATTACCGGCATGTCGGTGGCGGTCCTGGACACCTGGCTGCGGCCCGTGCCCGCGGGCGTGGTCGGTGAACTCTACGTCTCTGGACCCGGCGTGGCGCGCGGCTATCGGGGCCGCGCGGGCCTCACCGCGACCCGGTTCGTGGCCGACCCGCACGGGCGGCCGGGGCGGCGCATGTACCGCACCGGCGACCTGGTGCGCTGGAACGCCGACGTATCGGGTTCCGGTGCCGGGGAACTGGAGTTCGTCGGGCGTTCCGACTTCCAGGTCAAGGTGCGCGGTCAGCGCCTGGAACTCGGCGAGGTCGAATCCGCGCTGACCGAAGTGACGGGGGTGGGGCAGGCCGTCGCGGTGGTGCACCACCCGGTGGGCGAGGCCGCCGCGGCGCGGCTGGTGGCCTATGTCGTGGCCGCGCCCGGCAGCGACCTCGACCCTTCCGGCGTGCGCGACTCGGTGGCCCGGCGGCTGCCCGCGTTCCTGGTGCCGGATGTGGTGACCGTGCTCGACGAACTGCCGTTGAACAGCAGCGGCAAGGTCGACCGCCGTGCCCTGCCCGAACCCGCTCTCACGCAACGAGGTTTCCGCGCGCCCGCCGGCGAGACCGAGCGGATCATCGCCGAGGTGTTCGCCGACGTGCTCGGGACCGACCGGGTCGGCGTGGACGACGACTTCTTCGTCCTGGGCGGCGATTCCATCGTCTCCATCCAGGTCGTGGCGAAAGCCAGGGCACGGGGCGTGGTGTTCGGTCCACGGGAGGTGTTCGAGCAGCGGACCGCGGCCCGTCTCGCGACGGTCGCCCGGACCGCCGCGGACGCGGCAGCCGCCGCGACCGAGCTGCCCGGCGGCGGTGTGGGCGAGCTGCCCCTGCTGCCGATCGCCCGCTGGATGGTGGAGTGGGGCAGGGGTTTCCAGCGTTTCGACCAGCACGTGGTGTTGCGGCTCCCCGCCGGTGTCCACGAATCGGCCCTGCTCGCGGCCGTCGGCGCAGTGCTGGAGCGGCACGACGCGCTTCGCTCGACGCTGCGCCACGACGGATCGGGGGAGTGGTCCCTGCATATCGCCCCGGCCGATGCGGTGAACGCGGCGACGGTACTGCACCGGCGCGCGCTCGACCCGGCCGTCGACGTCGACTCCGAACGAGGCCGCCGGACCGTCACCCATATCGCCGCGGTGGAACTGGATTCGGCGCTGCGGCGGTTGGATCCGAGCGCCGGCGACATGGTGCGAATGGTCTGGCTCGCGCCCGCAGACGGTGCACCCGGATGGCTGCTGATCGTGGCGCACCATCTCGTCGTCGACGGCGTGTCCTGGCGAATCCTGGTGCCGGACCTGCTCGCGGCCCTGGCCCAGGCCACCGCCGGCAGCGCGCCGCCCCTGCCGCCGGTGGGCACCTCCGTGCGGCGCTGGGCCCACGGCCTGGTGACCGCCGCCGCCGAGGCGTCCCGCACGGCCGAACTACCTCTCTGGCACGCCATGGCGACGGGACCGGACCCGATGTGGGGCGGGCGCGACCTGGATCCGGGGATCGATACCGTCGAAGCACTGGACCAGGTCGGCATCGAACTGCCCGAGTCGGTCACTCGCGCGCTGTTGTCGACGGTGCCGACGGTCTTCCACGGCAACGTCAACGACGGACTGCTGGCGAGTCTGGCCGCGGCCGTGCGCATCTGGCGTCACCGGCGGGGCATCGCGGAGCCGTCGGTGCTGGTGCGCCTGGAGGGGCACGGACGCGAGGAGCAGGTGGTGCCCGGGGCGGACCTGTCCCGGACGGTCGGCTGGTTCACCTCCATGTTCCCGGTACGCCTCGATACGACCGGGCTCGACCTGGACGGACCGCTCACCGGCAGCGCCGGCCCGGCCGCCCTGGTGCGGTCGGTGAAGGAGACCCTGCGCGCCCTCCCGGACAAGGGCATCGGCTACGGCCTGCTGCGGTACCTCAATCCCGAGACCGCCGCCCAGCTGCCGGACCGGATGCCGGGCCGCATCGCCTTCAACTACCTCGGCCGGGTCTCCGATACCGGCGACGACGAGATCCACGGCGGGCTGGGCGAACTCGCGGTGGCACCCGATCCCGAGACACCGGTGACGGCGGCCCTGGACATCAGCGCGATCGCGGTGGGCGACCGGCTGCGGGGGAGCCTTCGGTTCCCGCGTACGCTGCTCGACCGGGCCGAGGTCGAGGAGTTGGCGCAGTTGTGGTCGCAGGCGTTGACCGCGATCGCTGAATGTGCCGAACTACCCGGTGCGGGTGGACATTCGCCGTCCGACTTCGATCTGGTGCGGTTGACGCAAGCGGAGATCGATGGGTTGGAGCGGGCGTATCCGGCGCTGAGCGATATCTGGCCGGTGACTCCGTTGCAGGCCGGGCTGCTGTTCCACGCCCGATGGGCCGCCGCCGACGATCTGTACGCCTCACAGGTGCTGCTGCGACTGTCCGGCCACCTGGACGTCGCCCGGCTGCGCCGAGCGGGGGCGGTGGTGCTCGAACGTCACCCGAGCCTGCGCAGCGCCTTCGCCACCGGCCGCGACGGCACCACCGTGGCCGTGATCTGCGATGACGCCGAAATACCGTGGGAGTTCGTCGATCTCACCGACGCGACCGATAGCGAGGCGGCGCTCGCGGAGCTGGCCGCCGCCGAGAAGGCGCGGCGCTTCGATCTCGCGGCGGCCCCGCTGCTGCGCTGCACCGTCGTCGCATCGGCCCCCGAGCGGTGGGCCCTGCTCCTGACCAACCACCATGCGATTCTCGACGGCTGGTCCTGCCCGCTGCTGCTCACCGAACTGTTCGCCGCGTATCTGGGTCAGGAATCGCCGACGGCTCCCGGCTCGTATCGAGATTTCCTGGCCTGGCTGGCGACTCGGGACCGGGATGCGGCCCGCGCCGCCTGGGCTCGCGCCCTGGACGGCGTCGAACCCACCCTGATCGCCGGTGCCGCCGCCGACACCGGGGTCGTCGCCGACCACTGGATCACCGTCGCGGACAACGAGACCCGAGAGCTGACGGCCGCGGCCGCCGCCGCGGGCGTCACGCTCAACACCGTCCTCCAGTCGGTGTGGGCCGTGCTGATCGCGCGACTCACCGGACGCGCCGATGTGGTGTTCGGTACGACGGTGTCGGGTCGTCCCGGTGAGCTGCCCGGTGTCGACCGCGCCATCGGCCTGTTCATCAATACGGTGCCGACCCGGGTGCGACTGCGCCCGGCCGAGCCGGTCACCCGGCTGTGGACCCGCGTACACGACGAACAGGCGGCCCTGCTCGACCATCAACACCTGGGGCTCACCGAGATTCACGCGCTCGCCGGTAGCGACGCCCTGTTCGACACCGTCATGGTGCTGGAGTCCTACCCGGTCGACGTCGACGCCGTCCGTCGGCTCACCGGCCCGGGCGCCGTCGCCGTCACCGGCGTGAGCGCTGCCGACTCCACCCACTATCCGCTCACCTGCAGTGTCATCGCGCAGGACGGCCTGCGGATTCGGTTGCAGCACCGTCCGGACGTGCTGGACGAGACCGCCGTCACGGCGTTCGCCACCCGGCTGCACGCGACCCTGCGCGCGGTCGCCCTCGCCCCGGAGACGCCGGTGCGTGCCCTCGGCCTGCCCTCGCCCGCCGAGCACGATCGGCTCGTGCGCGACTGGGGACGCCGCGGCAACCCGGCCACGGCCGTCGTGACCATGCCGGACCTGCTGGCGGCGGCGGTGACCCGCAATCCCGACGGTGACGCGGTCACCGACGGCCATCGGACCCTCACCTACCGCGAACTCGACCAGCGCTCGAATCGATTGGCGCGCTACTTGATCGGTCAGGGCGTCGGCCCGGAATCGGTGATCGCCATCGGCCTGCCGCGCTCCCCGGAATGGGTGCTGGCGGTCTGGGCCATCGCCAAGGCCGGTGCCGCGTTCCTCTCGCTGGACCCCGGTCACCCGCTCGACCGCAATCGGTTCGTCTGTGCGGATTCCATTGTGCACATGGGGATCACGACCGAAGCCCATGCGGCGGCACTGCCGCGCGACGGCGTGGCCTGGCTGGTGCTGGACGATCCGGGCAGCGCGGACGCGATCGCGTCGTGCGCGCCCACGCCGGTCGCCGACGCCGACCGCCACCGCGGCATTCGGCCCGGCAACACCGCCTACCTCATCTACACCTCCGGATCCACCGGCCGCCCCAAGGGCGTGCAGGTCACCCATGCCGGACTCGCGGCCCTGGCCGCCGCGCAGCTCCGTGACCACGAGGTACGGCCCGATTCGCGGGTGCTGGCGGTCGCCGCGCGAACCTTCGACGCGGCCGTCCTCGAATTCCTGTCGGCGGTCTCGGGCGGCGCGCTGCTGGTGATCGCACCCGACGACGTGTACGGCGGCCCGGCGCTGGCCGCGCTGCTGCACACCGCGCGCATCACGCACGCGTTCATGACGCCCGCGGTGGCGCTGACCGTGGAAACGGAGGGCCTGGATGAGCTGCGCATGGTCATGACCGGCGGTGATCGCTGTGCGCCACAGCTGGTGTCGCGCTGGTCGCGCACCGATACCGCGGGTCGGCGCACGGTGCGCAATCTGTACGGTCCGGCCGAGGCGACCGTCTGGGTGACGGGCGCCGAACTGACACCCGGTCGCCCGGTGGTGATCGGCGGGCCGATCCCGGGCATGGGTGTGGTGGTGCTGGATTCGTGGTTGCGGCCGGTGCCCGCCGGGGTGGCGGGTGAACTGTACGTCTCCGGACCCGGCGTGGCGCGGGGCTACCGAGGCCGTGCGGGCCTGACCGCCGCGCGCTTCGTCGCCGACCCGTTCGGAACGGCGGGGGAGCGTCTCTACCGCACCGGCGACCTGGTGCGGTGGCTGCCGGACACGGAATCCGGCTCCGGCGTACTGGAATTCGTGGGCCGGGTCGACTTCCAGGTGAAGGTGCGCGGTCAGCGGATGGAGCCCGGTGAGGTCGAAAGCGCCCTCACCGAACTGGCGGACGTCGAACAGGCCGCCGTCGTCGTGCACACCCCGAACGGCGGTGCCGGTGCGCGCCTGGTGGCCTACGTGGTCGCCGCGCCGGGACACCGGCCCGACCCGGCGACGGTGCGGCGCGCGCTGGGCCAGCGCCTGCCCGGCTATATGGTGCCGGACGCGGTCACGGTGCTGGATCGGCTGCCGGTCACGGTGCACGGCAAAGTCGACAAGGCGGCCCTGCCCGAACCGGTGTGGGAGCGGGCGGAGTACCGCGCGCCGGTCACCCGCACCGAAGAGCTGGTGGCCCGCGTGTTCGCGGCCGTGCTCGACGCCGAGCGGATCGGCCGCCACGACGACTTCTTCGCCCTGGGCGGCAATTCGCTGTCGGCGACCCGGCTGTCGGCGCGACTGGCCGACGAGACCGGTCTCGGCGTCGGCGTACGCGACGTGTTCGAGCGGCCGGTGGTCGCGGAGCTGGCGGCGCTGCTCGACACCCGCACCAGCGCTGCGACGGTGGACACGCCGCGGATCGCCGCGCGGGTGCGGCCGGAGCGGGTGCCGCTGTCGTTCGCGCAGCAGCGCATGTGGTTCGTCAACCGGTACGCCCCCGAATCCGCGGCCTACAGCATCCCGTTGGCGCTGCGGCTGTCCGGCGCGGTGCGCGTGCCGGCGCTCGCGGCCGCCGTCCGGGATGTGCTGGGCCGCCACGAGGTGCTGCGCACGCGGTACCCGGATGTGGACGGTGTGCCGTTCCAAGTGGTCGTCCCGGTCGAGGAGCTGCCCGCCGTGGCGGACATCGACCTGACGCCGCGACCGGCGGAACCCACCGCCGTGACTGCCGCGGTCGCCGCCGCGGCATCGGTGGGATTCGATGTGGCGCAGCGCGTTCCGCTGCGGGTGCGACTGCTGTCGACCGGTCCCGAAGAGTACGTGCTGGTGTGGGTGGTGCATCATATCGCCGCGGACGGCTTCTCCATGGCCCCGCTGGCGCGAGACCTGGCCGCCGCCTACGCCGCGCGCTGCGTCGGGCGGCGACCGGAGTGGGCCCCGCTGCCGGTGCAGTACGCCGACTACACCCTGTGGCAGCGCGAATCGCTGGGCACGGCGGACGACCCGGACGCACCGCTGTCGCGGCAACTCGACTTCTGGACCGAGCGGCTGCGCGGTCTGCCGGAGGTCCTGGACCTGCCCGTCGACCGCCCGCGCCCGGCCGTGGCCTCCCATCGGGGAGCCACCCATCGGTTCACCGTGGACCCGGCGGTGGTCACCGCTGTGCGGGAGCTGGCGCGCACGCGCGGGGTGACCACGTTCATGGTGTTCCATGCGGCCCTGGCGGTGCTGCTGGCGCGGTTGTCGAACAGCGCCGACATCGCCGTGGGCACACCGGTCGCGGGGCGCGGCGCGGCCGAACTCGACGATCTGGTGGGCATGTTCGTCAATACGCTCGTGCTGCGCACCCGCGTGGACGAGTCGGTGCCCTTCACCGAACTGCTGTCCGAGGTTCGTGGCGTCGACCTGGATGCCTTCGCGCACGCGGAGATTCCCTTCGAGCAGGTGGTGGAGGCGCTGGATCCGCCTCGGACCCAGGCCCATCACCCACTGTTCCAGGTGATGCTGGCCTTCCAGAACCTCGATCCGGCCGGGGTAGAGTTGCCGGAGGTGTCGGTGACGCCCGTCGGGACCGACACCGGCATCGAACGGTTCGACCTGACCTTCACCCTGACCGATATCGCCGACGCCGACGGCGCGCTCGGAGTGCACATCGGCTATGCCATCGACCTCTTCGACGCGCGGACGGTCGCCGACGTCGCCGAACGCCTGCTGCGGGTGTTGCGCGCCATCACCGCGAATCCCGCCGTGCCCGTGCGGGATATCGACATCCTCGGCATCGCGGAGCGGCAGCGCCTCCTGGCCGAATACGGGCACGGCCCCGACCTCGAACTCGCCACGATCACGATGCCGGAGCTGCTGGAGATGGCCGTGGCGGGCCATCCCGAGGGCGACGCGGTCGTCGACGGTGACCGGCGACTGTCCTACCGCGAGCTGGACGAGCGCTCGAACCGGTTGGCGCGCTGCCTGATCGGGCACGGCATCGGGCCCGAATCGGTGGTCGCTATCGGCATCGCGCGCTCACTGGACTGGGTGCTGGCCGTCTGGGCCGTCGCCAAGGCCGGGGCGGCCTTCGTGTCGGTGGATCCCGCGCACCCCGCGGAACGAAACCTGTTCGTCTGCACCGATTCCGAAGCGCGCTGTCTGCTCGCGGTGCACGACCTGGGCTTCGAGGTGCCCGGTGTACCGACGCTCCGTCTCGACGCGATCGACCTGACGCGGTTCGACGCGACCGCGGTATCCGATACGGATCGTCGCGGACTGCTGTTGCCGACCACGACGGCCTACGTCGTGTACACCTCGGGCTCCACCGGCCGCCCGAAGGGGGTGGCGGTCCCGCATTCCGGTCTGGGCGCCCTGGTGGCGACGGACCAGCGCGAATACGATGTCGACCCGGACTCGCGCGTAGTTGCCGTGGCGGCACGGACATTCGACGCCGCCGTGCTCGAACTGCTGCTGGCGCTGTCGGGCAGCGCCGCACTGGTCGTCGCGCCCCCGGACGCGTTCGGCGGCGAGCCGCTCGCGCAGGTGCTGCGCGCACAGCGCGTCACCCACGCCTTCCTGACACCCGCGGTGGCGCTCTCGGTGGACCCGGACGGACTCGACGACCTGCGGGTGGTGCTCACCGGCGGGGACCGGTGCCCGTCCCGACTGGTGTCGCGCTGGTCGCGCACCGATACGGCGCGGCGGCGGCGCGTGCACAACCTCTACGGCCCCGCCGAAACGACGATCTGGGCGACCGCCAGCGCCGAACTGCTGCCCGACACCCCGGTCACCCTCGGTTCGGCGATCCCCGGAGCCGCGGTCACGGTGCTCGACGGCTGGCTGCGCCCGGTGCCTGCGGGCGTGGTGGGCGAGCTGTACATCGCGGGACCCGGTGTGGCACGCGGTTATCGAGGTCGCGCCGCCGCCACCGCGGCCCGATTCGTCGCCGACCCCTACGGCCCACCCGGCGCGCGTCTGTACCGCACCGGCGACCTGGTGCGCTGGACGACCGGCGACACCTGTGTCGGGGTCGGCGGATTCGACTCGGCCGTACCCGAGTTCCGGCAAGGGCCGGGCGCCTCCGGCCCGGTTCGGCCCGGAGCGAGTCCGGGGACAACTGCTGGGCGCGGTGCCGGAGGACCCGACCACGTCGGTGGACGGGGAGTACTGACCTTCGTGGGCCGCGCCGACTTCCAGGTGAAGGTGCGCGGCCAACGGCTGGAACTCGGCGAGGTCGAAGCGGCGCTGACCGAACTGGACTCCATCGAGCAGGCGACCGTCGTCGTGCACACCCCCGATGACGCCACCGGGGCGCGCCTGGTGGCCTATGTGACGGCGCGGCCGGAGCACACCGTGGACCCGGATCGGGTGCGCCGGGAGCTGGGCCGGCGTCTGCCCGGCTACCTGGTGCCCGATACCGTCATGGCGCTCACCGCCCTGCCGATGACCGCCAGCGGCAAGGTCGACCGCCGCGCGCTGCCGGAACCGGTCATCGCGGCACGTACCTTCCGCGCACCGGTCACCGCCACCGAGCGGCTGGTCGCGGCGGTGTTCGCCGAAGTGCTCGGGGTCGACCGGGTGGGCGCGGACGACGACTTCTTCGCACTCGGCGGGAACTCGCTCAGCGCGGTGCGGGTCGTCACGCTGCTGCGGTCGCGTACCGGCAGGCAGTTGCGGTACGGCCACCTCTTCTCCGACGCCAGCCCGGCCGCACTCGCACACGCCCTCGACAGCGGCGCGGACACCATGAACCTCTCGCTCGGCGTCCTGACCCCCCTGCGCTCCGCGGGCACCCGCCCGCCGCTGTTCTGCGTGCATCCCGGCGGCGGCCTGGCCTGGGTGTACGGCGCACTGGTCGGTCACCTCGAGCCGGACCGCCCCGTCCACGGCCTCCAGGATCCCTACATCGTCGCCGACGAACCTCGGCTGGAATCCGTTGGCGCATACGCCGATCGGTATGTGCGCGAACTCCTCGAGCGGTTCCCGGACACCACCTACCACCTGCTGGGCTGGTCCCTGGGCGGCCAGATCGCCCACGCCATGGCCGCCCGGCTGCAGGAACTCGGCCACCCGGTCGGCCTGCTCGCCCTGGTGGACGCCGGTATCACCACCGAACCCGTCGAACTGCCGGAACCGGGACCGCGCGAGGTGGCCGAGACCGTCGGCCGGATTCTCGGCGGCTGGCGAGAGGCACTCGGCCTGTCCGACATTCCCGACATCGACCGGGTCGAGGACTTCTACGCCCTGGTCTCCGATCGGATCAGCCGCGCCGGCATCCTGACGGCACCGCAGGTGGAACGCGTCCTGGAGAGCTTCTCCCAACCGCTGCCCTACGACCCGCGCCACTTCACCGGCGACGCCCTGCTGTTCACCTCCGCCCGCGAGCCGAACCGGGACGGGTTCACCGCGACCTGGCGGCGGTACATCACCGGCCGTATCGAGGAAATCCCCGTTGACGCCTGGCATACCGGAATGTTGAGCGCCGACAAGGCAGCCGAACTCGGCCCGATCCTGCGGGCCCGGCTGCGCGCGCTCGATAACGGCTCCGCAGCAGGTCAGCCGACCGACGACCGGTTAGGTGACAATCCGATCACATAGCAACTACACAGGTAATTCTGGCGCGGAACACGGCTCGAGGCTGTTGACTATGGGTTGTGCTGATCGGCAGCACCCGCGAGTCCGAGGAGGTCGGGCCATGCACAGCGCAGCCATCGAGGTCGGAGCCGTCACGTCGGTAGGTCCGGACGGGGAGGGGCGGGCGGTGCGGGTCGCGGGGGAGGCGGTCAGCAAGCGCGGACGGCGCGAGATCAACGCCGATGCGGTCGCCACGGTGACCGATCGTCGGGTCGGGCGCACCGCGGTGGTGGTGGCGGACGGCGTCGGCGACCATCTGGGTGCGGCCCGGGCGGCCCGCATCGTGGCCCGCACGGCGGCGCGGGTGGCGGTCACCGAGGGGGCGCGCGCCGGAATCCTCGCCGCCCGAACCGAACTGGAACGCGAGCTACCCGAGTCCGGCGGTGACAGCGTGCTGGCGGTCGCGGTGCTGCCCGCCGACGGTCGCCCCGACGGCCCGTGCGATATCGCCTGGGTCGGCGACTGCCGCGTCTACCGCTGGAACGGCCGTGTCCTGCACCAGATCACCACCGACCACACCGTCGCAGAATACTTCCGCCTGCGCGGCCACGAACCCCTGCCCGGTATGGGCCACCTGGTCACCACCTCCGCCCGCACCGCGCGCGCCGAGGACATCGGCCAGGCCGCCACCGGCTCCAGCACCGGCCGCTTCCTCCTCACCACCGACGGCGTCCACAAGCCCCTGGACATCGCCACCGTCAAAGCCCTGCTCACCCACCCCACCACCCCCGGCCTCACCGCCGACTCCCTGGTGGAAACCGCCCTCACCTCCGGCGGCACCGACAACGCCACCGCCCTCGTGGTGGACGTGCGCGGCTAACCCCGCCGATCTGCCCGCCCTTTCCACAGCCGACACCGACTCCTCGCGCCAGCCGACACCGACTCGCGCCATGGCCGATACGGGCTCGCGCTTCGCCGATACGTCGAGCGCCACAGCCGATATGGTTCGTCGCATCTCGCCGGTGCGGTCAGCGCCCTGGTCGCCGTATCGAGTCCCGCAGTCCATGCCCTGTGCCGCAGCTGATGCGATCCAGCGCTGTAGCCGGTGTGGCCTGCGCTGTAGCCGGTGCGTCGAGCGGCACAGTCCATGCCCTGTGCCGCAACTGATGCGATCCAGCGCCGTAGCCGATGCGGCCGGAGCTGCGGCTGATGCGTCGAGCGCCGCAGTCCACGCCTTGTGCCGCAACTGATGCGCCCCAGCGTCGTAGCCGATGCGGCTGGAGTCGTGGCTGTTGCGCTCCAGCGCCGTAGCCGGTGTGGCCTGCGCCGTAGCCGATGCGTCGAGCCCCGCGGTCCACGCCTTGTGCCGCAGCCGATGTGAACCAGCGCCGTAGCCGGTGCCGCTTGCGCCGCCGAAGATTCCGCTGTGCGCCGTAGCCGGTGCGGCCTGCGAGCGTGCTGAGGAAGCGCGAGAGCGTGGCCCGGAGAGGCGGGTGAGCGCGGCCCGAGGGGCGGGTGAGTGTGGCCCGGACGGTTGGGGTGCGGCCCGGAGAGTAGGAGGTCTCTCCGGGCCACGGCTGTCCGTCGGGCGGTATGTCGTCCTACAGGAGGTTCGCCAAGCCGGACAGCGGTCCGGGGAGGGCCGCGAGGTGGTTCTTGATACCCGCGGACACCGGGTTGGGGGTTTCGGCTCGGAGGCGGTCGAGTTCGGTTTGCATGGTGCGCACTGTTGATTCGTAGTGGGCGGCCACCGCGGCTGTGTCCTCGGGGTCACCGGGTTCGGTGGACCAGTCCAGGGGTGGGAGGAAGCTGACGTCGACCGTGGCGGGGAGAGGTATCTGCGGGATCACCGGGGCGACGCCGAAGGGGAGGCCGACGGTGTAGGGGAACACCTTGGCGCGGAACAGCTTGTCGAGCTGCAAGAGCTTGGCGGTGCGTTCGCCGCGGCTGAGGATGAAGATGGAATCGTGGCCGCCGTTGGCGACCGCGGGGATGACCGGCACTCCCAGTTTCAGGGCCAGCCGGATGAATCCCTTGCGCCCGGCGAAATCGATCTTGCCGCGCTCGGTCCAGGGACGGCACGCCTCCCAGTCGCCACCGGGATACACCATGACCGCGCCACCGTCCTTGAGTCCGGCCGCGGCTGCCTCCTGGGACGCGGGAATCACGCCGAACTGCCGCAGACTGTCACCGAGAAACGGTGCGCGCAAAAGAATTTCGTGCGCGACCCCGAAGGTCGGCTCGGTGGGGCGACGCTCCATCATGGCCATGAAGGTGATCCACACCTCGGGCGCCCAGTAGATGGAGGAGTGATTGCCGATGACCAGCGCCGGGCCCGAGGCAGGCAGATTCTCCAGCCCGCTCACCTTCGGGGTGAAATAACTCGTGTAGGCCCGCGCCAGGGGCAGCAGCGGGTGATTCGGATCCGGAACCTGCGTGGTGGTGCTCATGTACCCATTCCTGTCTCTCGCACTGGCGGTGGACGGGCGGCGCGAGACGGCCTGCGCCCATGCTCGAAAAAGCCTCGGGCGGAATTGAATTGCCCCCGGTACATCCCCATTGATAGTCCCCGATCGGCCGCGTCCACGCGGACCGGTAGGGCGCTGCGGCGCTCCATCGTCGCCGCGCTGCGATCGATGTCCGTCACCGTCCTCCTGCCCCTCCGACGTTAGCAGCCAAGCGTTTGCTTGGTAGGAAGTGTGCGGAATCCAACAGTCACGGCCACCCCCGGCGAATTCACCCGCGCCGTCCTAGGATTCCCCGGCCGTACCCCGATGCCAATCCGGCAGCCGCTCCTCGATGAACGCGGTGAGATCCTTCCCCGCCGCCTCGTTGCGCCGCACATCGGCGAGATAGGCGCGCATGGCGTCCCGCGTCTGCGGCTGCGAGGCGGCGGCGAGGAATCCGGCCCGCTCCACATGCAGTCCGGCCTCCAGCCCGGCCGAACCGCCCTCGTGCACAGCGCGTTTGACGGCGGCGACGGCCACGGGGGAGCGCCGCGCCAACCGCCGGGCGGTATCGAGCGCCTCCGCGAGCAGCCGATCCGGATCGACCAGCCGGTTCACCAGCCCGATATCCCGCGCGGTGGCGGCGTCGATCGGCGCGCCCTCCAGACACAGTTCCAGCGCCCGCGCCGCGCCGAGCGAGCGGGTGAGCAACTGGGTGCCGCCGCCGCCCGGAATCAGCCCGACCAGGATTTCCGGCTGCCCGATGCGGTACGGCCCGTCGGCCATCAGCCGGATATCGCAGGACAGGACGAGTTCGCAGCCGCCGCCCATGGCGTGGCCGTTCACCGCGGCGACGAAGACCTTGTCCGATCGCCGCATCAGGCGGCACACCTCGTGATAGCGCAGGATATCGGTGAGCCCGGCGGTCATCCCGCGCCCGAGCACCGCCTGCGCCCCGGGCAGATGACTGGCCGCGCCCGTGGTTCGCAATGCCGCACCGGCCAGCGCCGGACTCAGCGGCAGCGGGCTGGCCTCGGCCCCGGCGAGAATCTCGGCCACGTCGTAGTGGCTCACGAACACCCCGGGCAGCGCGCTGGTCACCACGACCGCCCGCACCGTCTCGTCGTCGGCCAGCCGGTGCAGCAGTGCTTCCAGGTCGCGCATCATCTCGCCGGTGAGGAAGTTGTAGGGCGGATTATCCAGTTCCACGGTGAGGACGGCATCGTGCTGTCTGGTACGAATCGCGTTCATTCGCCCACGATATGGACGCCGATCCGCTCGGTGGAATACCCGTGCGGCCGGTCTTGTCGGTTGCACAATTCCCGCCGGGAATTCCGGGCAGCGTGCCGGGTCAGCGCACCGGCGGCAGCGTCCGTTCGTTCGGATCCACCCCCGTGGGCTGATTCGCGCCATTGTCGGGCACATTCGGCCGCGGCGCATTGCCCGAGCCGCGAATCTGTTGTTCGGCGGGCGGATTCACGCAGTAGTTCCAGCGGCGGAAGGTACCGTCCTGCACCACGTACTGGGGGGTCTGCTTGGTCGGGTACTGGCAGAACGGGCGCGGCCAGATGTCGACGATGGTGTAGAACTCACCGTCGTGCGCGGGCACGCCCATGGCGGAGGTGCCGATCAGCAGCGACGGGAACAGCGCCCGCAGGGCCGGAATACGCAGTTGGGCCGCGCGGACCACGGCGCTGAGATTGGTCGCCAGGCTGGTGATGGGGTCGGCATTGCGGTCCAGCGTCCGCGCCGCCACGTCGATCATGCCCGGCGCGTCGTCGAGCAGTGCCCGGATCTCGGCGTCGGCGGCGGTGACCTGATCGATGAGAATGCGCGAACTGCGGGTCAGCGTGCCCAGATCCGGTTGGGCCTGGGAGGTGGTGGCGGCGATGGTGCGCAGGCTGGTGATGAGATTGGTGGTCTGCGGCAGCAGATTGTCCAACCCGGCCACGGCCAGGCTGATGCCGTTCACGAAGGCGCGGAACTGGTCCGGTCCGCCGCTGAGCGCGATATCGAGTTCGTCCAGGATGACGGCGAACTTGTCGGGATCGATCTGGGCGATGAGCTCGCTGGAGTCGATCAGGACCTCCGAGAGCGGCACCGGGGTGGAGGTGCGGGCGGCGTCGAACGGCACCACCGCGCCGTCGTCGAGGTAGGGACCCCGATCGGTATTGGGCACGAAGTCGATGTACTGCTCGCCGGCAGCGGACAGCGCGTGCACCTGGACGGCCGTATCCTTCGGAATCCGGTATCGGTTGTCGACTTCCGCGCGCACCGCCACCGCGGCACCGGCGTCGGTGAGTTCGACGGCCGTGATCTCGCCGATCCGGTAGCCGCGCCAGGTGACATTGTTACCCGCCTGCAAACCGCCTGACCGGTCCAATTGGATGGTCACCGTGTACGTCGATCCGGGTGGTCGCACCCGCATCACGTCGAACAGCAGATAACCGCCTCCGACCAGTACTCCGAGCGCGAGGGTGAGACCGCTGGCCAGAAACCTGTGACGCTGGGGATTGCTCACGAGCCACCTTTGCCGCCGGGTACCGGAACACTGCAACAGCTAACTCTTGGCGAAAACTCGCCCATAGTAGCGGGTCCGCGTGCGCCGATTGCGTGATTGCGACACGACCCACGCGTCATGTGACGACACGCCGGTGTGGTGGGGTACTCTTCGCGCAGCTAATGGACGGCAACCGAGGTTCGGGGGCCGGAAGTGTGCTGGGGAAAGGGAGATTCGATGATCGCCCGCCGCGTGTGGTTGGCCGGTGTCGCAGGTGCGTGTGCGGTACTGGCGTCGGGATGTGCTGATCGGGACGACACCACCACCGAGGCGTTCGGTGCGGAACCGGCCGCGACGGACGCGTCGAACGCGCAGCGCAGTGTCTTCGTCACCGAGTGCGGGGGCACGGCGGCCGGGTGGCGGGCCGCGGGGGTGGTGAGCAACCTCGATGACGTCGAGCACCGCTACGCGGTCGTGGTCAGCTTCGTCACGCCGGAGTCGACCGTACTGGAGCGCACCCGCACCGAGGTGCTGGTGCAGCCGGGGGCAACGGAGAACTTCACCACCGAAACCCGGCTCGATCCGGTGCGGCGGCCGGATTCCGTGGCGTGCGTGCTGCGGGATGTGGAACAGCTCTGAACTCGGCGTACCGATTGCCGGGAGGCTGCTCCGGGCTCGGGTCGAACCCGCCCGGCGGGGGCCGCGCAGGGCTTAGGATCAGCAGCGGGCCGAACTCTCCGTTGTGGATTTGTCGGTGCCATGGTGCATGCTCTTGGGCACGCAAGTGTCCACCACCGCTCGGAGTGCCCCATGTCGTCCCGCCGCACCAAGCCACAGCCCTTGTCGGATAGCGAGATTCGGCAGATCGCCACGGATATCGAGGCCGGCCGTCCGCCGATGGTGTGGTTCACGGCCGCGGCGGTCGGGGTGCCGGAGGGGCGGTCCGGGAAGGTGCTCGCACTCGGTGATCCCTCCGAGGGCGATTTCCTACAGATAAAACCGACCGGCTCGAAAGATGTGATGGCCTTCGGCCCCACCGAGGTCACCCTGATCAAACCGGCCCGGCCCCAGAAGGACGCCGCGGCCGGGAAGAAGGCGACCGCGGCCAAGGCCGCGGCCGCCGCGACAACGACCGACGCGAAACCGCCTGTAGCGAAACCGACAACGGCAACCAGGAAGGATTCCACTGTGACGATGTCGTCGCCCGCGACCATGCCATCGGCCCAGCCGAGCGCATCGCCCACGCCCGATCCCGCAGCGGCGCAGCCCGGCTCGGCGCCGGAGCCCGCGGGCACCGCCGCCACCTCCAACAACGACACGGGCAAGGCGGCCAAGCCCGCCGGGTCTCGCCCCGCCCGCAATGCCGCCGCCGCATCCCGCAAGGCCAAGGCCCCGGAGGTGACCGTCACCCTCTCCGGCACCGCCGACGGTGAATGGACCCTCGATGTCGTCAACGGCAAGAAGCGCACCATTCGCGGTCTCTCGGTGCCGAGTTCGTCGGTAGCCCAAGCGGCCAAGATCCTGCACCCGGAGGTCGCCGAGGTGGTCGACTCCGTACTCGAGGCGGTGCGCGGCGCCCAGCGCGCCAAGGTGGAACAGTTGCAGGCCGAACTGGAGAACGCCCGCCGCCTGCTCGACGAGCTCGGCAGCAACTGACCTGCCGTCCCGCCCGGTCCGTCGCGCCGCCGCGCGACCGGCTGGGCGGGGCCGCTCAGACCGCCGTCTCCCGCTGCCAGGCCGGTGGATCGGCGGGCTGGACCGGGGGCGCCTCGTCCTGGAACACGTAGCCGAGCGAGAACTCCTTGGCCTGGTACATGGCCGAATCCGCCTCGCGCAGTAGGTCGTATACAGTGGTGTCACTGCCCCGTCCGCCGCTGCACGCGACACCGATACTGGCCGCGATCCGCACCTCCGCCGCACTGAGCTCGAACGGCTCACCGAGCGCGGCCAGCAGCCGCTCCGCCAGGAGGGTGGCCTGCTGCCGTCCCACCGGAGTGAGCACCACGAATTCATCACCGCCGTAGCGGGCGGCGGCGTCGTCGCGCCGGATGATGCGTCGAATCCGCGCCGCCGCATTGGCGATCAACTCGTCACCCACCGCGTGCCCGTAGTTGTCGTTGACCCGTTTGAACCCGTCCAGGTCGATGAACAGCAGCGCCAGCGGCGCCTCACCCCAGCGCTCGCGATTGCGGTGCAGCGCCCGCAGCAGTGCCGCGCGATTGAGCAGTCCGGTCAGCATGTCGTGATCGGCCTGATACTGCGCCCGCCGCTCACTGCGCGCGCTGCGTTCGATGGCACGCTCACTGCGCAGCAGCATTCCGGCCAGCAGCAGCGCGAACAGCGAGGACACCACCAGCCGGTCCACCGGATCCAGGCTCGAACCCACCACCGGAACCAGCGACGCCACGATGAGCACGATGGCGATGATGCTGGCCCGCTGCCGTGACCGGTGCGACAGGATTCGCCGCGGTTCCCCGAGCGTGACCATGGTGGGGTGCAGGGCCGCCACCCCGATCAGCGTGTACGCCAGTTGCAGTGGCACCAGCAGGATCTCGTGCTCGATCACCGCCGATCCGGCCGTCTCCAGGTTGTAGCCCAGATCGCCCGCCAGAATGATCAGCATGGCCAGGTGCACCAGACGCAGGGAGTATTCCGAACGCGCCGAGGTCACCACCGAATGCGCGACCACGGTCAGCATGAGCGCGTCCACCACCGGGTAGGTGGCGGCGGTCAGCGTGGTGAACGAGATCCGCTCGGCCGCGTGCAGGATCGGCGAGATGAGGAAGGTCCACGAGGCCAGCAGCGCACCCAACCCGATGAGCGCGGAATCCAGCAGCAGATCGTGATCGGTGCTGCGCTTGCGGGGCCGCAGCCACAGCACCGCCGCCACGCCGATACCGCAGTATCCGGTGAGCGTGAACAGGTCGTCGAACGGATGCGTCTGCGAGTGCGTGACATCGCGCAGTACCGCCCCGATGGTGAACTGCACGGCGGAGATCGAGAGCAGATACCACGGCAGCGGCTGCGGGGGTGCGTAGCGGCGCAGCCCCACCCCGATCATGGTCACGCTGGCGATGACGGAAACGCTGAGCGTGAACACACCGAAGGAGCGGGAAGCCACAAGCAGCAGCAGGGTCAGCAGGCAGAGCAGAAATCCGAACAGCACGGTGCGCCAACAGGATCCGAATAGTCGACCGGACCTCTCCGTTGGCCCTGCCTCCCTGCCCACCAGCCGCCCCCTTTGTCCGCTCCGTCCCCGATGAAGCCGCCACTTCATCGTAGGTCCGCGATTCCTCCGCCATGAGGTCACCCGGTGCGCACTGGGCGCGGCTCGTTGGGGGGTGAGGTGAACCCCGTGTACGGCCATACGGTCCCGGGTAGCAGAGTCGATCATGTCACGAAAACAAGCTTCCCGTATCGGACTTGGACGAACGCGTAGGACTGCTTTTCGCAAGGTTCGCTGTGCATGCTGCACTGTGAGGTTTCGATGCCGAGGGTCGGGCGTGTGACCCGGTGCCAGGCGTGTCCCACACGATCATCACCGGCGCTACGGACTGGACAGTTAGTATTCGCCGCACGGTTGTTCGTCTCCGCCCGATCGTCTCGTCAGGAGAGCTGTATGCCGTTCCACGTCGCCGGTTCCGCCGAACCCCTCACCGCCGTACTCGCCGACGGGCAATTGCGGCTGGATGCCGATCCCGTCGACTACGCGCTGGTAGCGCTGTATTTCATCTTCGTTCTCGGCATCGGTCTGCTGGCCCGGCAGCGGGTTTCGTCGAGTATCGACTTTTTCCTGTCCGGACGTTCGCTGCCCGCCTGGGTGACCGGTCTGGCCTTCATCTCCGCCAATCTCGGCGCGGTCGAGATCATGGGCATGTCCGCCAACGGTGCGGAGTACGGCATGCCGACCATGCACTACTTCTGGATCGGCGCGGTGCCGGCCATGCTGTTCCTGGGCGTGGTGATGATGCCGTTCTACTACGGCTCCAAGGTGCGCAGCGTCCCGGAATTCATGCGGCGGCGCTTCGGACCGGGTGCGCACCTGGTCAACGCGCTCAGCTTCGCGGTGGCGCAGGTGCTCATCGCCGGGGTCAACCTGTACCTGCTCGGCACCATCCTCAATGTGCTGCTGGGCTGGCCGCTGTGGGTGTCGGTGATGGCGGCCGCGGTGATCGTGCTCTCCTACATCACGCTGGGCGGGTTGTCGGCGGCCATCTACAACGAGGTGCTGCAGTTCTTCGTGATCGTGGCCGCCCTGCTGCCGCTGACACTGGTCGGTCTGCACAAGGTGGGCGGCTGGGATGGCCTGCGCGACAAGGTGATCGCCGGTCCCGGCGGCGCGCAGCAGGTCGAGGCGTGGCCGGGTAATGAGCTGTCCGGCTTCGCTAACAACTTCATGTCCATTCTCGGCATCGTGTTCGGCCTCGGCTTCGTGCTGTCGTTCGGGTACTGGACCACCAATTTCGTCGAGGTGCAGCGCGCCATGGCGACGCACTCGATCTCCGCCGCGCGGCGCACGCCGATCATCGGCGCGTATCCGAAGATGTTCATCCCCTTCATCGTCGTCATTCCGGGCATGATCTCCGCGGTGCTGGTGCCGCAGATCATCGACCTCAAGGCGCAGACCGCGGCGAATCCGGACTACCAGGGCGACACCACCTACAACCAGGCGCTGCTGTACCTCATGAAGGACACGCTGCCCAACGGGCTGCTGGGGGTGGGGCTGGCCGGACTCCTCGCGGCGTTCATGGCCGGTATGGCGGCCAATGTCTCGGCGTTCAACACCGTGTTCAGCTACGACCTGTGGCAGCAGTACGTGGTCAAGGACCGGGAGGACGGGTACTACCTGCGCGTGGGCCGCCTGGCCACCGTCGGCGCGACCGTCGCCGCCATCGGCACCGCGTTCATCGCCGGGAATTTCGGCAATATGATGGACTATCTGCAAACGCTGTTCAGCTTCTTCAACGCACCGCTGTTCGCGACCTTCATCTTGGGCATGTTCTGGAAGCGCATGACACCGGCCGCCGGATGGGCGGGCCTGGTGGCCGGAACCGCCTCCGCCATCGTCGTTTTCATCCTGCACGAGGCCGGTGTCTTCCATTTGTCCGGGCAGGGTTCGAGTTTCGTGGCGGCGGGCGTGGCATTCGCGGTGGATATCGTGGTGAGCGTGGTCGTCACCCAGGTGTCGCAGCCCAGGCCCGCGGCGGAACTGGTCGGCCTGGTCTACTCCGAGACTCCCAAAGAGGTGCGTACCGACCCGGAATCGGACACGCTGCCCTGGTATCAGCGGCCCGTCCTGCTGGCCGGTATCGCCCTGGTCATCGTCATCGCCCTCAATGTCTTCGTCGGCTGACCCCGCCGGATAGGAAAGGCCCGCCATGCTGTTCGATATCCGCACCATCGTCGGCGCACTGCTCGCCTGCTACGGCCTCATCGTCCTGGTGACGGGCCTGACCTACGACGCCGCCGAACAGGAGGCCAAAACCGGCGGCATCGACATCAACCAGTGGACCGGCATCGGCATGCTCATCGCCGCCGCCGTCTTCTTCACCTGGGTTCGCCTGCGCCCCGTCCAGGTCCCGCCCACCCCGCCGGAGAACGAGAAGCCCGCCGAATAGCTCAGCGTCGGCAGGCGCGCGGGCGCGTCGCGCGCGTGTCCACCGCGGCATCGGTAACGAACGATCGCCGTACTCCCGACACACAGACGTGGATGGACGACGACGCGGTCCTCGTCCCCGTCGCCGCCGGTCGGCACCGTGCCACCGGAACGCATCACCGAAGGTGAGCCAATGGAGTACTTCGCGCCCCGCTCGCTCGAACTCGTCGACTGCACGGTCGAATTGGAGAACCTGACCAGACTGGACCTCTCGAACGTGCTGGCCCTACACCGGGATTGCGATCCGGGGATCTGCTCCCTGCATTCCCGCGCCGCATCCCTGCTCGGCATCGCCCACGGCCCGGCACCCGCGCGTCGTCACCCGCGGTTACCGAACCACTGAGGTTCGAACCGCGCTGGGCGGCAGCGCGGTTCACCCGCGGGTCTGCGGTGGGTTCGGGTCCGGTGTCGTCATTGCGGAGACGAAATCACCGAGGCGGCGCTGCCTTTCGTTCCGACGGACGAATCGTGAGGCCGATGGGCGCGGGTTCCGCGCAGCAGTCACAGGCCGGGGTGGCTGCCGACGGTCGTGTGGCGCGGATGTCGAACGATGGGGGAGTACCGACCGGTTGCATGGTTGGCAGGTCGGCACGACGGCGCAGCCGGGCGGCGCGGATGCCGTTGGCGATGACGAAGACCTCGGCGAGTTCGTGGATGAAGACCACGGTGGCCAGGCCGAGGACGCCGGTGGCGGCGAGCGGGACCAGCGACAGCACGATCGCGGCCGACAGGCCCATGTTCTGGAGCATGATCGCGCGGGCGCGGCGGGCGTGCCGGACGGCGTGCGGCAGTTGGCGCAGGTCGTGCCCGAGCAGTGCGATATCGGCGGTCTCGATGGCGACATCGGTTCCCATGGCGCCCATGGCGATTCCGATATCGGCGGTGGCCAGCGCGGGGGCGTCGTTGACGCCGTCGCCGACCATGGCGACCGCGCCGGGGCGCTCCCGGCGCAGCCGGGCGATGTGGTCGGCCTTGTCGGTGGGAAGCAGCTCGGCATGGACGTCGTCGATACCCGCCCGTGCGGCGAGCGCGGCCGCCGTGCGGGCGTTGTCGCCGGTCAGCATGGCCACCCGCACCCCGGCCCGGTGGAGGTCGGCGACGGTGTCGGCGGCCTCGGGGCGCAGTTCGTCACGGATGCCGACCAGTCCGATCAGGACGTGATCGTATTCGAGCAGCGCGACCGTCACACCGGCGTCTTGGAGTCGATCGACATGGTCGGCGAGTGCGCCGGTACGAATCCAGCCGGGCTTGCCGAGGCGGGCCGCCCGCCCGTCCACGATGCCCTCGATCCCCGCACCGGGAACGGTGGTGACGTCCCGTGCGGGCGCGGCGGGTGCGGGAGCGTCGGCCAGAATCGCGGCGGCGAGCGGATGTTCACTGCGCGCCTCCAGCGCGGCGGCGAGCGCGTGGACCCGTTCGGGAGAATGGTCCGCGGTGGGAACGATCTCGACGACAGTGGGCCGGTTGCGGGTCAGCGTGCCGGTCTTGTCCAGCGCGACCGTGCGCACCGCGCCCAGCGCTTCCAGCGCCGCGCCACCCTTGACCAGCACCCCGAGCCGGGTGGCGGCGCCGACCGCGGCGATGACGGTGACCGGCACCGAAATGGCCAGGGCGCACGGGGCGGCGGCGACCAGCACCACCAGCGCACGTTCGAACCACAGCGCCGGATCGCCGAAAACACCGCCGAGCGCGGCGATTCCGGCGGCGAGCACCATGACCGCGGGCACCAGCGGGCGGGCCAACCGGTCGGCCAGCCGCTGCCGGGAACCCTTGCGCCGCTGGGCGTCCTCGACCACGCGGACGACCTTGGCCAGCGAGTTGTCCGCCACGGTCGCGGTCGCCCGCACCACCAGCGCGCCGCGGGCATTGATCGACCCGGCGAACACCGCGTCACCCGGGCCGACCTCCACCGGCACCGACTCCCCGGTCACCGCGGCGGTGTCCAGACTCGAACGCCCTTCGCGCACCATGCCGTCGCTGGCGATCCGGTCACCCGCCCGCACCAGCATCAGGTCCCCGACCAGCAGTTCACCGGGCTCGATGGTGGCTTCGCGGCCGTCGCGCAGCACGCGCACCCGGTCCGGCACCAGGGTGAGCAGCGCCCGCAACCCCTGGCGGGTGCGCGCGAGCGAATAGTCCTCCAGGGCTTCGCTGATGGAGAACAGGAACGCCAGCATCGCCGCCTCGGCGAACTGCCCCAGCGCCAGCGCGCCGATCAATGCGATCGTCATCAGCGTGGCGACGCCGATCCGCCGCCGCAGCAGTGCCCGCACCGCACCCGGTACGAAGGTCGTCCCGCCGACCGCCGCCGCTGCCAGGTGCGTCGCGGTGGCCCCGGCCTCGAAGCCGGACCAGCCCGCCGCGAAACCGCCCAGCAGCAGCACCCCCGCCACACCGGCCAGCCGGAGTTCCCGCACCTGCCACAACCGCTGCGGGCGTTCGTCTCCGGCGTCCGGCGCGGCCGCGTTCCCGTGTTCGCCGGGGCCTTCGTCGATGCCGCAGCACGCGTCGCTCATCGTCGCACTCGCTCTCGTGTGTTCAGCAGCAGTCCTGGGCTTCGGCGGCGGGGCAGCACGCGGGGTCCACCGCCAACACCACACCCAGCAGATCCCCCAGCGCGGCCGCGATACGCCGGTCGGCCAGCTCGTACCGATTACGCCGACCCTCGGGCACCGCCACCACCAGCCCGCATCCCCGCAGGCAGGCAAGGTGATTCGACAGAATCTGCCGCGACACCCCGATCCGCTCCGCCATCTCCGACGGATAGGCGGGTCCGTCCCGCAGGCTCAACAGGATCCGGGTACGCGTCGGGTCGGACAGCGCGTGCCCGAACCGAGCCAACGCGTCCGAGTGCAGCAGGGTCTCCATAAACCCTGACGCTACATCAGAATCTGTATACAGAAAAGCATGAACTATCTACGCCGCTGCCGGGCGGCGGCGCGCTGGCTACGGCGCGGCTTGGACGGGCCGGATCCGCACGGCCGTACCGTAGGCCGCCACCTCGCTCATGGTGCCCGCGATCTCGTTGCAGTCGAAGCGCATGGCCACAATGGCATTCGCGCCCAGCGAGATGGCGTGCTGGCACATGCGCATGATCGCCTCGTGCCGGGACTGGTACAGCAGCTGGGTGTACTCGTGAATCTCCCCGCCGCCCAGGGAGCGGAAGGTCGCGCCGATATTCGACCCGATACTGCGACTGCGCACCGTCAACCCGGCCACCTCCCCGAAAACCTGCACGATGTCCTGACCGGGCACATCGTTCATGGTGGAGACCAGAATCGGGAACTGCGGCCCGGGCTGCTGCTGCGGGTAGGGCTGCTGTGCGTACGGTTGCTGCGGCGGGTACTGCGGCTGCTGCGGCGGCATGGGATGACTCACAGATCCGCAGCGTACGGGGGCGATCGGCGTCGGCGCTTCCCGGGCTCGAGATCGTGGCGGTCGGCCGAGCGCGTGACGGATGGGTAGGGTCACCGCCGGTTAGGGAAGAATTGACCGGCGGACCGGGCCGGTTGACGCGGTGGTCGACAGCGGTCGCGCTGTTGGCGGCGGCGGTCGCGGTGTTGCTGGGACGTCTGCTGATCGCCGATCACGCGCGGGAGGTCGCCGATGCGACGCGCCCTTGGCGGTCGCCGACGCGGTACGACTGGCCGAGCAGTGGCCCGAGGGTGTCCCCACCGAGGAGCGGTAACCCCGCCCGGTCGGTGGCCGGGCGGGGTCGGGCTCGTCTCAGTCGGCGGGCTGGGGCAGCGGTGCGTTGATGGTGTTGAAGTAGTCGATGATCGACGCCACCGCCACCGGGGCGGTGATCAGCACCGTGCCCGCGATGCCGATCAGGCTCGCGCCCGCCGCCGCGCCGACCAGGCAGCCGACGATCGGGCCGCCACCGAACAGCGTGAACACCACACCCGTCGCGATCGTGCCCGCGACCGCGCCGAGGGCGCAGCCGACGAGACCGCCCAGCACGGTCGTGGTCAGCCCGGCCAGGGTGCCCGCCAAGCCGATGCGGGAGGTCATCCGGGACCAGGCGGCCTTCTCCCGCTCGTACTCGTTCTTGAACTCGGCCTTGTCCTCGAACGGCAGCGAAACGGGCTGGTAGACAGCATGTTCGCGGTCGATCTGTGGCGTCAGGGTCGCGCTGTGCCCGGAGACCTCCGCGGCGACGGGGAAGACGAAGTCGTCCACCCGCACCCGGAGGGGAGCGCCCGCCATGACCGTGCCGTCGGTTGACTTGATCGCCAGCACACCGTTCGCGACCTCCAGCGAACCGATATCGGTGGAGAGCGTCAGGCTCCGCTCCTGCGCCTGGTAGGAGACGTTGACCGGGGCGGGCCCGGTCGGCGCGTCGGCGTGGCCGGTGCCGGTGGCGACGCCGAGGGCGACGACGAGCAGGGCCGAGGTGGCGGCGAAGTTGTTGATCTTCATCAGGTGAATTCCTTCGGTAGCTGCGCAGGGTTCAGCGCGCCGCCTCCGTGCCGGTGAACAGGCGACGTGACCCCGGGAGGGAACGGACCGCACCGGCGGCACGGCTCGAATGCCGTGTCGCCGCAGTGCGGTTCGGAAGTGAGTCAGGCAGAGGCCCGGCGGCGTGCGATCATTCCGACCACCACGTCCACGACGAGGAAGCCGAGCACGCTGAGCCCGATGAGCGGAGCGAACCAGCCCACCACCACGGCCGCGACCGCGAACGGCAGCAGCAGCCGCAGCGGCGTCCGCCGCAGCATCCCGCGCCGCGGCGCCTTGCCGACGGCGAACGCCTTGGCGTCCCTGGTCGGTCGTCGCCGCCACCACATCAGGTAGCCGCGCACGATCACCGTGATCAGCCCGACCATGACGGCCAGCAGCAACAGCTGGTTGAGCAGCCCGAACATCAGGCCCATATGGAACTGGATGCCCCAGTTGGTCAGCTTGGCCGCCAGCGACCAGTCGGAATACCGCAGCAGGTCGGTGACCTCACCGCTGGCGCCGTTCACGGCGATGGAGTCGACGGTGAGCACCCCGGGCATCCGGCGTTCCTTGGCGGTGAACGCCACGCCCTCCGCCGCCGGAATGCTGATCTCCACGGGCGATTCGATGCCATTGGCGCGCACCACGCCGTACACCAGATCCGCCTGCTCGATCGCCTTGACCGACGGCGCGGCCGCCTCCGGGTCCGGCATGGCGTGATGGGAGTGTTCCCCGGCGGCGGGCACGGACGGCGTCGCGGCGCCGGGCAGCTCGGAACTCACCTTCGGGGTGGTCCAGCTCATCTCCTCGCGGACCTTCTTGATGTTCTCACCCGCGTAGGTGGACCAGGTCATACCGGTCACCGACAGCAGCAGCACGATCGGCAGAATCCACACACCCACGGCCGCATGCCAATTCAGCGCACGGCCGCGCGGGCGGGAACGATCCGGCCACAGCAGCCAGCGCGCGGACCGGCGCTCGCGCCGAGCCCGCACCCGCCGGATCCACAGCACCAGCCCGGCCAGGGCGATCACCCACAGCCAGGAGGCGGCCAACTCGCTGTAGAGGCGACCCGGTTCACCCAGGCGCAGGTCACGGTGCAACTGGTCGATCCAGGTGCGCATGGGCAGCGCACCCGAGCTGCCGTAGACGACGCTGTCGCCCAGCGGCTCGGCGGTCACCGGATCCACGAAGACGGCGCGCCGCTCGGACGCTCCGAGTGTCGGGTCCGTGAAGATCACCCGGGTGGTGTCCCCGCTGCCCTGCGCCGGGGCGACCGCCGCCAACGCCAGGTCCGGCTGCTGCGCGACGGCGGCGCGGATCTGATCCGACAGCGGCTTGACCGGGCCGGTCGAATCGGTGTGCAGCAGGCCCCGTTCGGTGATGTTCTCCAGGGTCGGGGCAATGGCGTAGAGCGCGCCCGTGACGGCCGCGATCAGGATGAACGGGGCGACGAAAACGCCCGCGTAAAAATGGAGCCTCAGCATCAGCGCTTGAAAAGCGCCGCCTGCTTTCTTCTTACCGCCCGCGGATTCGACGGACGAATCCGTTTCCGGGGTAGGCGAAATAGGCGGTGTCGTCCCGACACCGCTATCCGTGGTGGTCACTAGCGGACTTTCTGTTCGAGGGGCAGCCCGGATGCGCGGAATACCGCATGCCGCATCGGCATACGTGGACAGCGCGATCACACGGACGGGAAAGTCCGTGTGCCGGGCGAGAAAGGAGAATCAGCCTCGAACGAGAACGGGTGGCCCGCGGGTGCGCAGTGCATCGGCGGCGAAGAGCCGCAGCACGATCCGATCGCGGTGCTCGATGGGCAGCGCGGGCGGCCCCGCGAGCACCGGCAGCACGACGGGTACCGGCAGCACCCGCGCCATCACGGCGGTGACGATCCGATAGGCGGCCTCCGCGCCCAGGATCACGACAGCCGCGGCGATGGCGGCCACGATATGCGCCAGCAGCATGGACGGCGTCCACACCGACTGCTGGTGGTGATGCCCGCCGCCAGCACCCCACGACATGGCGAGGTGGCCCAGCAGCTGTCCACCCACCAGCGCGCCCACCAGCCCGACGGCGGTGGTGCGCAGCGAGCGCACCCCGGCGGTCAGTGCGCCCACGGCGGCACAGCCCGCGATGAGCAGAGTCAGCGCGCCGGAATCGGGGGCCATGGCGCCGGAGGCCCAGCCGTGCGCGGCGACGGCCAGCGCCCCGGAAATCGAACCGGCCGCCCCACCGCGCAATACCGCGGCATCACCGCGGAAATGCGCCGTAGGGCGGCCGGACTCGAAACTCACCCGCTGATGATAGCGGTCCCTGGATTCCGGACTCCACACCCGCTACCCGCCGGAGTGCGGATGGCGTGGTCGCGTCGAATTACTCCGCCGGAACTTCCATTTCGACCAGCGGCTTGCGCAGCAGTTTGCCGGTGGCATTGCGTGGCAGCTCGTCGAGGAAGATCACCTCGCGCGGCACCTTGTAGCGCGCCAGGTTCTCCTTCACGAAATCCTTGATCTCCTGGGCGTCGCGCTTGGAATCCGGACCCGGAACCACGATGGCGCGCAAACGCTTTCCGAAGTCGGCATCGTCCACACCCACCACGGCCGCCTCCAGCACGTCGGGGCGGTTGGAGATGAGGTGCTCCACCTCCTGCGGGAAGACGTTCTCGCCGCCGGAGACGATCATGTCGTCGTCGCGGCCGTCGATGAACAGCAGGCCGTCGGCGTCGAAGTGACCCACGTCGCCCGAGGACATGAGGCCGTCCACGAACTCCTTGGTGCGGCCGTCGGTGTACGCCTTGAAGGAATGCGCGTTGCCGATGAAGATGGTGCCCGTCACGCCCGGCTTGGTGATGAGCTTACGGTTCTCGTCGTACAGCGCGAGGGTGATGCCGACGGGCGGGCGGCCCGCGGTGGTCGGCGACTTGCGCAGCTCATCCGGGGTGGCCACGGTGATGACCGCGCATTCGGTGGAGCCGTACAGGTTGTAGAGCGTCGGGCCGAAGTAGTCCAGGCTGCGGGTGACCACGTCCGGCGGGATGGCCGAACCGGCGGCGAAGATGACGCGCAGCGACGCCTTCGGGTTGTACTCGGCCAGCACCTCGGGCGGCAGGTCGAGCATGCGCTGCAGCATGGTCGGCACCACGGTCAGGCCCTGCGCCCGGTACTTCACGATATTGGCGATCGTGAGCTCCGGGTCGAAGCGGCGCTGCTGGAAGACCACCTTGTTGCCCAGTGCGATGGACAGGGTGAACTGCGACAGGCCGGTGCCGTGGAAGATGGGCGCGGCCATCACCATGGTGCCGTTGCGCGGCAGCGGAATTCGATCCAGGAACTGGGCCGAGATGAACGGGCTCACCTTGTCGCGCGGCGCACCCTTCGGGGTGCCGGTGGTGCCGGAGGTCAGGATGACCATGCCGCCCGGCTTGTCCGGCGGCGTGATCGGCGCGGTGGACTGCCCCTGCGACACCGACTCGATGGTGGGGATGGCCGGATCGGCGTTGTCCTTCTCGTCCACCCAGGTGAGGATGCGCGGAATGTCCTCGGGAATGGCACTCATGAGCTCGAAGAACTCACTGTCGTGCAGGACCGCCTTGACCTGCTCGCGGGCCGCCACATCGGCGAACTGCGGCTTGGCGAAGCCGGTGTTCATGAGGACGGCGCGCACCCCGAGCTTGCCGGTGGCGAGCAGGCTCAGCACCATGCCGCGGTGGTCGCGGGCCAGCACCGCCACCACATCGCCGGGCCGCAACCCGCGCGCGCTGAGTCCGCGCGCGAAGGCGTTGGACAGTTCGTCGAGCTCCTTGACCGACAGCTCACCGCGCTCGTCGATGATGGCGGCGTGCGGATTGGTCTGCGCCGCGTGCATGACCACACCGGCGAACGGGCCGAACTTGAGCACGTTCAGCGCGGATTTGACGGCATGATCGGGGCGCAGCGGATTGAACAGGCCCCGCTTCATCATGGCGTTCACGCTGAGCGCCGTGTCGCTGACCTTTTTCAACGCGCTGTTTGCCGTCGGACGGGCAACTGACATGGGTACAACCATTCCCGCGATCCCCCTGCCGGACGAGTCGGCCGGGCGGATCGCGACATCGAGATCCAGTGCGCTTGCAGCCTAGCAAGCGCAGGCAGAAAGGTTGTGGCTCAGGTCTCTGTTACCCCAAGTAGCGCTTAATGCGGTCGGAATGTGACCCCCGGCTACACCTCGTACTCGACCAGCACGCGGCGCAGCAGCTTGCCGGTGGTGTTGCGGGGCAGATCGTCGAGGAAGATCACCTCGCGCGGCACCTTGTAGCGGGCCAGATTGCCCTTCACGTACGCCTTGATCTCCTCGGCGTCCGGGCTCGCACCCGGTTCCGGAACGATGAAGGCGCGCAAGCGCTTTCCGAACTCCACATCGTCCACGCCGACCACCGCCGCGTCGAACACGTCCGGCCGCTCCAGCAGCAGGTTCTCCACCTCCTGCGGGAAGACGTTCTCCCCGCCGGAGACGATCATGTCGTCGTCGCGGCCGTCCACGAACAGTAGGCCGTTGTCGTCGAAATGCCCGACGTCACCGCTGGACATGTACCCGTCGATGATCTGCTTGTGCCGCCCGTCGGTGTAGCCCTCGAAGGGTGCGCCGGAGCGGATGAAGATACGGCCGGTGACATTCTTGGCGTGGATGCGCTTGTCGTCATCGTCGAACAGCGCGACCTCGCAGGTCAGTGGCGATTTGCCCGCTGTGCCCGGTGCCTTGGCCAGATCCTCGGGGCGCGCCACCGTCGCCACCGCGCATTCGGTCGAGCCGTACAGGTTGTACAGCACCGGGCCGAAGACCTCCTGGGTGCGCGTGCTGAGCTCGGGCGACAGCGCCGAACCGGCGATGACGATGCCCTTCAGCGAGGAGGTGTCGTACTTCTCGCGAATGGCCGGATCCAACTCCACCATGCGGTGCACCATGGTCGGCACCGCCACCAGCATGTCCGCCTTGTGCTCGTCGATCAGCCGCAGCGTGCGTTCGGCGTCGAACCGGCGGACCAGCACCACCTTGTTGCCCAGTGCCGTGCCGACCAGCCAGGTGCCCATGCCGGTGCTGTGGAAGATGGGGGAGACGATCACCATGGTGCCCTGGCGCGGGAAGTCGATGCGGTCCACCATCTGCACGGTGCCGATCGGGCCGACCTTGGTGCGCGGCGCGCCCTTGGGCAGGCCGGTGGTGCCGCTGGTGAGAATGATGAAACCGCCCGGCTTCTGCGGGGCGGGCAGCCGCTCGGTGGAGTTCTCCGCCATCAGCGTGTCGAGCGTCGTCGCCCCCGCCGGGACCTCGTGCCCCTCGTCCACCCAGGTGAGTACGCGCGGCAGTTCCGGCGGCAGGGCGTCGAGCAGGCCCAGGAACTCGCTGTCGTGCAGCACCGCCTTGACGTTCTCGCGGGCGCACACCTCGGCGAACTGCGGCTTGGCGAATCCGGTGTTCATCAGCGCCGATCGCACCCCGAGCTTCCCGGCGGCCGCCAGCGAGAGCAGCAGTCCGCGGTGGTCACGGGCCAGGATGCCGATCACCATGCCCGGCTGGATGCCCATGGCCTGAAGGCCCCGGGCCACCGCCGTCGAACCCTCGTCGAGTTCGCGGTAGGTCATCTCGCCGCGTTCGTCGGCCAGCGCCGGGCGGTCCGGCCACACCCGCGCGGCATGCTGCACCATGGTGGCCTGCGGCCCGAAAACCTTGGCCTCCCGCATGGTTCGCAGGGTTTCCATGGGATTGCGGGGATCGCTGATGCCGACCTCCCGCAACCGCCCCAGACCCTTGATCACCTCTCCGGTGTGGGTCATACGCTGCTGCACCGAATGCAGAATCGAGGCCATCTCGATCAACCTCCGAACTCGTGGTCGTGCCGGTTCGACGCCGCACGACACCCTGCGATTGGCGCAACGGTAGCAGTGGAGTGTGACCGACGTTACAGAAATCCGGTCAGATCGGACAGCGCGGCCGGGTGCGTCCACCGACCAGGCGTTTTGCCGCGGCGGATCGGGTGTATCGATCCGGGCGGTGACCGGCGGGCGCTCGCCGGTGGTTACATGGACCGGGTGACCGATTCCACGGAGTTGCTCTTCGGTGTGTACGCGGCGGGGCAGGTCAGCACGGTGGCCGGGCCGCCCGACGACCGCGCCGCCATCACGGATCTGGTGCGGCGGCTACAGGGGGACGCGCCGTTCGTGGTGCGGGAGTACCTGCACTACCTGGGCACTCCACCGGACCCGGAACGGGCTGCGGTCCTGCACCCCGAACGCGTCTACGGCGAGTTGACCATGCCGGATCGGTGGTATCTGGAGGAGCACCGGCAGTTGGACCTGGTGCTCTGCTACCTGCCGACCGCCGTCGACGTGGACGGCTGGCTGAATTTCATCGACCGGGCCATCGACCGGTACGGGCGGATCGTGCGCTACCTCCAGATCACCCTGGAACCCAATTTCGACATCCCGTGGATCGACGGCAGTTCCCCCGGCGTGGTGGCGGCCCTGGTGCACGGCATCGCGCACGCGCGCAAGGCGCTCGACACGGTGGGCCTGGACGCGGTGCGCATCGGATTCTCGGTGGCCGAATCACCGGACTGGATGGGCGGTGACGCGGCCTTCTGGGAACGGCTGGCGGCCGTACCCGCACACGAATTCGCCGACCTGGTCGACTATGTCGGGCTGGCGCTGTATCCCGATGCCTTCTCCCCGGTCGCACCGCACGGCACGCCGGGCGATATCGATTCCCAGGTGAAGCACGCCATCGGGCAGCTGCGCGAGGAGTCGCTGCCCGAGGCGCACATCGGATCTCACGTACCGATCCACATCTCGGAATGCGGCAGCGTCACCGGCCCGGAACGCACCCCCGAACACCAGGCCGACAGCATCGACCACCTGGTGCGCGCCGTTGCGGCGGTGCGAAGCCGCCACCACGTGACCCATCTGGAGCTCTTCGGCCTGCGCGACGCCAACTCCGCTCAGCCGGAACCCATGGCGCAGTTGGGAATCACGTCCAGCGACTACCGCCCCAAGGCGGCCTTCGAGACCTATCGCCGCCTGGTGGAGGAGTTCAGCGCCTGACGCTCGGCCCCGGACCCCTGAAACTCACTGCCGCCGAATCGGATTGCTCCAGGCCCGGTTGCCCGCGACGTCGGTGACCGTCACCCGCACATACGGGCTGCGCGCGAACATGTCCAGCGGCAGCCGACATTCGGTCAACCCGTCACCCATCCGCCACTGCGCCCCGGGAACCGATCCGGTCACCACGATCTTGTGCACCGGCGAGCACCGAATCCCGATCCGCCCGCCCGCGATCTCGATGCCGTGAATCTCCGGCCCGGTACTGGAGTAGTAGTGCCCGGCCTTCAACGCGATCAGCAAAGCATCAGGATCGAGGGATTCGGCACGTACCTGCACCCAGGCATCGCGCCCGGCCGGATCCTGCGGCTGAAAGTGACAGTCGTCGGCCGCATACGCGTCGAGCCGATACCCCCGCCCCGGCAGCACATCGTAGAGATGCAGACTGTCCCCCCGATCCTCCCGCGCCGCAAGCGAATTGAACACCTCCACCGCATGCGCCGCATCCAGCGTCGCCGCATCCTCGACGGTCGACAAAGCTGCCGCCGGATGCGCCATCCCGATGAAAGCCCCCGCCGCCCGCGCCCGCCGCGCCAACTCCGGCCCACTCTCGGACGGCTCCGGCGGCACGAACCCCACCGGCAACCCCACCGCGACAATATGCCACCTACTGGCGAATTCCGTTCGCGGCGCCTCCAACTCGGCCCCGAGCAATGTGGTGAAATCGTCGGTTCGAATGGCCCGCGTATCCGTGAGTGGAAACCCGTACTCCGGGCGGAAGTGGTCGGTGACGGCGACGAAGTCGTACCCCGCCTCCCGATACCGCCGACAGACCTCCTCCGGTGCCAGCGCGCCATCCGACCGGTTCGAGTGACAGTGCAGATTCCCCCGCCAGAACCGACCGGGCAACGTGAAGGGCAACATCGCCCCAGTATGTGAGATATCGAGTGGGGCGGGCCATGGCTGTCGCCCTGGCCTCCGCCGGCTGCCATCGGCTGAGGTGCCCCGCTGGGCACAGCACTGTGGAATCCCCGATGGAATGCCGCGAACGGAAACCGGCGCGAGCTCCGCGGAACTCGCGCCGGTTGCCCTGTCCCAGAACCTACTTCAGCTTGTCGCTCGACAGTCCCAGCACCCGCCGGGCCACGATGAGCTGCTGGATCTGCTGGGTGCCTTCGAAGATGTCGAGGATCTTCGAGTCGCGGCCCCACTTCTCGAGCAGGGTGCGCTGGCTGTAGCCGAGGGGGCCCGCGAGTTCGACGGCCTTGAGGGTGACGTCGGTGCCCATGCGGCCGGCCTTGGCCTTGGACATGGAGGCCTCGAGGGAGTTCGGCTTCTTGTTGTCGGCCATCCAGGCCGCGCGTAGGGAGAGCAGGTAGGCGGCTTCCCAGTCGGCTTCCAGGCGGAGGTATTCCGCGGCGGCGGCGTGCTGGTTGTTCGGCGGGGTGTCGTAGGAGATCTCGACGCCCGCGTCGGTGAGGATCTTGCGCAGTTCCTCGAGGGCGGCGCGGCCCACACCGACGGCCATACCGGCCACCAGCGGGCGGGTGTTGTCGAACGTCTGCATGACGCCCGCGAAACCCTTCTCCACATTGACTTCCGGCGAACCGAGGATGTTGTCCTTCGGAATGCGGCAGTCCTCGAAGCGGATCTCGGCGGTGTCGGACGCCTTGATGCCGAGCTTGTGCTCGAGGCGGGACACGGTGAGGCCCTTGGCATCCCGGGGCACCACGAAGGACTTGATGGCGGCGCGGCCCTTGGACTTGTCCACCGAGGCCCACACCACGATGTGGGTGGCACGCGACCCGGCGGTCACGAAGATCTTGGTGCCGTTGAGCACCCACTCGTCACCGTCGAGCACCGCGGTGGTGGACACCGCGGCCGAGTCGGAACCGAAGGACGGCTCGGTGATCGCCATGGCGGCCCACACCTTGCCGAAGCGCTGCAACTGCTCATCGGTGGCGACCGCGGCGATGGCCGCATTGCCCAGGCCCTGGTAGGGGATGGAGAGCATGAGGCCGACATCGCCCCACGAGGTCTCCAGGGCGTTCATGAGCGCGGACATGTTGCCGCCGTTGCTGTTGCCCAGCAGTTCGGTGGCGTGGCCGTCGCCCTCGCCCTCCTGGGCCTTGCGTCCACCGGTGGCGCCGGAGACGTCCTGCGCGCCGGAGTCGGACAGGCCCTCCACCATGGCGGCCATGGTGTCCAGCTCGACCGGGTACTCGTGCTCGGCGAGGTCGTACTTACGCGAGGTGGGGCGGAAGATCTCCGCGGCCACCTGATGGGCCTGATTGGCGCTGGCCCGCAGCTTCTTGGGGAGTTCGAGATTGATCATTGGTGGTCTCCGTGTGAGAAGTCGGGGCTAGACGAGGACGACGCCTTCGGCGACACCGATGCCGCGCAGATCGCGGTACCAGCGCTCGACCGGGTGCTCCTTGGTGAAGCCGTGGCCGCCGAGCAACTGCACGCCGTCCAGGCCGATCTGCATACCCTTGTCGGTGGCCAGCTTCTTGGCCAGCGCCGCCTCGCGGGCGAACGACAGCCCCTGCTCGGCGCGCGACGCGCCACGCAGCGTCACCAGGCGCATACCGTCCAGCTCGATCGCCATATTGGCGACCATGAACGCCACCGCCTGCCGGTGCGCGATCGGCTCACCGAACGCCTCGCGCTCCTTCACATACGGAATCACGTAATCCAGCACGGCCTGGCCGGTGCCGACCGCCAGCGACGACCAGCCCAGCCGGGCCAGCCGCACCGCGTCCGCGTAATCCTCGGCGCGCTGCACGGCGTCGGCATCGCCCAGGATGGCGTTGGCCGGAACCGCGACATTGTTCAGCAGCAGGCGACCCAGGCCCGCGGCGCGCAGACCCATGGCCGGATCCGCCTCGATCACCACACCGTCGGTGTCGGATTCGACGATGAAGAAGGCGGGGCGGCCGTCGAGTTCGGCGGCGACGATGAACAGCTCGGCGTCACCGGCGGCCGGAACCAGGCTCTTCACACCGTTGAGGCGGTAGCCGCTGGGGGAGCGGGTCGCCTTGGTGCGCAGCGCGAAGGGGTCGAACAGCGGCTGCGGCTCGCTGATCACGACCGATGCCTGCGGCACGTTCTCGCCGGTGAAAGCGCCGAGGTAGGTGCGCTGCTGGGCGTCGGTACCCCACTGCGACAGCGCCACGGCCACGCCGCTGGGGGCCAGGATGGGCAGTGCGAGTCCCATATCGCCGTGCGCGAGCGCCTCGGCGACCAGCGCGTTGGTGACCGCGCCGCGCTCGGAGGCCGCGCCGTCCAGCTCCTCGGGAACATTGATCAGGGTGATGCCGAGTTCCGCGGCCCGCTCGAGCAGATCACGCGGGGCCTTGGCGGCGTTGTCGGCGTCGTAGGCGGCCGGGCGCAGGATCTCCTCGGCGAACTCCTTCACCGTCTCGACGATCATCTGCTGTTCGTCGGTCGGGGTCAGGTCGAAGTAGTCCTTGCCCCGGGACTCGTTGGCGGGCAGCCGCTTCGGAGCGCCGCCGCCGGACACCTTCTCGAACGCCCGGGTGGCCGCGCCGAGGGTGCGGAAACCGGTCTTGGTGCCCTCGTAGGTGAGCCGCTCGATCGGCTTGCGCAGCTTGTACTTCTCGGCGAGTTCCGATCCCGTGATCGTCGTCATGACCCGCATGGCCGCGCCCATCCAGTCGCGCTTGACCGGGTTGAGTCCGACAGCGGAGGTGTCCCGCTTCGTTGCGGTGTCTCGAGTACTCATAATCACCAAATTTCTCGGGTGTGTGGGGTGATCCTGCCCAGCAATCTTACTCCTGAGTAAGACTATCTTACTTCAGAGTAAGAAAGCCGTCGAGAGTTGTCGAATCACCTGGTCGGTGGCGGAGTGTCGAGATCGCGGCAACTAGTGAAACAAATTCGCTTCAGAAAGAGGCGGGCTGGGCTACCGTGGGGGCGCATCATCCGCCCCCGCAAGGAGGTCGCACCCATGAAGAGACTCGTGGCCACGGCCGGTGCCGTCGCCGCCCTGACCCTCGCCGTCGTACCCGCCGCATCCGCCACCATCCCGCTGGAGCCGTACCAGCCGATTCAGACCCCGGCAGAGGCCGGCGCGATCGGCACCGAATTCGGCAGCAGCGGCAGTGCCAGCGAGGTCGGCTCCAACTCCGCACTGCCCACGCCCGGTGGCGGCGATACCGACGTGGACGTCGGCATCGACACCAACTCCGCCGGATTCGACCTGATTCCGGACTGACTCGCGCGTACCGGCGACGGCACCGCAGCTGGCGCGCCGGTACCCGCGCCGAACCGGACCCGATGTGGGACGGTAACGATATGTACTGGGTAGCGGGGGTTTTCGCGGTCGTCCTCGGAGTGTTCGCCGATCGGTACGGCTACCACCGCGACGAGATGTACTTCCTCGCGGCGGGTCGGCGACTCGACTGGGGATACGCCGACCAACCGCCGCTGACACCGCTGATCGCTCGGGCCATCTCGGCCATCAACGCGGATTCGCTGGTGCTGCTGCGGCTTCCGGCGATCGTGGCAGCCACCGTCGTGGTGATCTGCGCCGGGCTCGCGGCACGGGAACTCGGTGGTGGGAAGGCCGCGCAAGCGCTGGCGTCGGCCTCGGTGGCGGCCGCGGCGCTGGTCATGGCGGCCGGGCATCTGTTCGGTACCACGATCATCGATCTCGCGGTGTGGTCGGGTGTGGTCGTTCTGCTGCTGCGATTGCTGCGACCGGAAGCCGACCCGCGGTTGTGGCTCGCGGTGGGGGTGCTCGCGGGGGTCGGGCTGCTGAACAAGGCGCTCATCGCGGTTCCGCTGGTCGTCACGGCGTTGTGCTTCGCCGCGATCGGCCCGCGAAAGATATTCGCCACCAGGTACTTCCCTCTAGCCGTCCTGCTCGCGGCCCTGCTCATATCGCCCTATCTGGTCTGGCAGGCCCGGCACGGCTGGCCGCAATGGGAGGTGAGCAGGTCGCTGGCGGGCGGATCGTCGGGCACCTCGGACACGCCGCTCACCTTCATACTCCTGCAATTGGGGTTGATCGGACCGCTGCTGGTGCCGCTGTGGGGGTACGGGTTGTGGTGGCTGTGGCGGCGACCGCCCCATCGCGCATTCGCTCTCACCTACGGCGTGCTGTTCGCTCTCTATGCCGTCGCCGGCGGGAAGGCGTACTACCTGGGTGGAATGTATCCGCTGCTGCTCGCCGCCGGGGCGGTGGGACTCGAGCGGTGGTACACGGCGCGTCGGGTGCGCGCGGTCGGCGTCGGTGCCGTGGTGGGCGTCGGCGCGGTCGGGTCGGCGCTGTTGTTCCTACCGGTGCTCCCGATCTCCGCGGTTCCGGAATCGCCGGTGTCGACGGTGAATTACGACGCGGGGGAGACCATCGGCTGGCCGGAGTTCGTGCGGCAGATCGCCGAGATCCGATCCGAGGTCGCACCCGACGCCGAACTACTCACGTCCAACTACGGGGAGGCCGCCGCCCTCGAACGCTTCGGCGCGGCGTACGGGCTGCCGACGCCGCACAGCGGACACAACGCCTACTGGTGGTGGGGTCCACCCGCCGACGGCCGGTGGGTGTTCACAGTGGGTATTCCGCGAGCGGAGGTCGAAAGCCTGTGTCACGAACCGGAATCGGTGGGGCGGATCGACAACGGATTCGGTATCGACAACGACGAACAGGGTGCGGAGCTGTTGCTGTGCCGCGATCCGCGCAGGTCGTGGGGTGAAATGTGGTCTATGATGCGTCATCTTGGATAATGTTCTGACACAACGCAATTGCAATGATCCAAGTTCAAACCTCCTTGTTTTCAAAGCGATTCGCTGCGTTGCAAGATCTGTATAACGAGGAGTTTTGTGCGGTTATTTCGATCTCATAGCGTCAACTGTCAAGGGCCACTACGTTTTTCACCGAGGCGAAAGGAGGAAGTCATGTTGTCAGGACTCGTCTCTGTAGTCGTTGGTTTGCTCGGTGGTCTCGTCGGGGTGCTGATCGGCCCCATGGATGGTGGCGGCACCGGATCCGCCTGATTCCACTCCGGACAGACAGAACGCCCCCGCGACGGAGCGGGGGCGTTCTCGGCGTTTCCGGCGCGAACTCAGCTCGCCAGCGCGGCCAGCACCACGTCGTGCAGCAGCCCATTGGTGGCCACCGCGCTGCCGCCGTGCGGGCCGGGGGTGCCGTCCAGGGCGGTGAAGCGGCCGCCCGCCTCCCGAATGAGAATGTCGAGGGCGGCCATATCCCACAGGGACAGTTCGGGTTCGGTGACGATGTCCACCGCGCCCTCCGCCAAGAGGGCGTACCCGAAGAAGTCGCCGTAGCCGCGCACCCGCCACACCTCGTCGGTGAGCGTGATGAGCTGATCCCGGCGGCCGATATCACGCCAGCCCGACAGGCTGGAGATCGCCAGACTGGCCGAACCCAGCTGCGGCACCGCCGACACCGAGATCGCCTTGGGCTCCCCGGACTCGAAACTGCTCCACGCCCCCGCCTCCCGCGCCGCCCACCAGCGCCGCGCCAGCGCCGGAGCGCTCACCACGCCCACCACGGGCACGCCGTCCTCGAGCAGCGCGATGAGCGTCGCCCACACCGGCACCCCGCGCACGAAGTTCTTGGTCCCGTCGATCGGATCGACCACCCACTGCCGCCCCCCGAACTCGGCCTCCCCGCCGAACTCCTCACCCAGCACCGCATCCTCCGACCGCTCCGCCGCCAGTATCGTCCGGATCTCCCGCTCCACCGCGAGATCCGCATCCGACACCGGCGTCAGATCCGGCTTGGAGTCGATCTTCAAATCGAGCGCACCGAACCGATCACGGGTAATCGCATCGGCCGCGTCGGCCAGCCGCAGGGCGAGTTCGAGGTCACTGGAATACGAGGTCACGCCCCAAACCGTAACCCGTCACCCGCCACCGGACACCTCCACCGCGACCTGCTCTCGATCACACGCTCACCGGCTCCGTGCGGGCGGCGGCCAGGGCGGCCGACCACCAGTGGAGTTCGTCCAGCATGGCGGTGGCGGCTTCTTCCGGGCCGGACGGGTCCAGGAGCTTTCCTTCGGCGTCGAACAGGAGGTAGAAGCGGGGGAGGGAGACGTAGCTGCGGACGGTGTGGGCGTGGAGTTCATTGAAGACCTGGCGCAGGTGCTCGATGGCCAGGATGCCGCCGCTGTTGCCGCTGTAGCCGACGAAGGCGATGGCCTTGCGGTTCCACTGGGTGAAATGCCAGTCGATGGCGGCCTTGAGGGAGCTCGGGTAGCTGCGGTTGAACTCCGGGGTGACGATGATGAACGCGTCGGCCGCGCCCAGACGTTCGGTCAGATCGACCATCCCCGCCGGGCGGGGTGGGTTGGGCTCCATGAGCGGGGAGACCGCGGGCAGGGCGTGCGGCAGCTCCATCTCCGCCAGGTCGATCAGATCCACCTCGAAGCCGCCGTGAGCGCGGGCGTACTCGGTGATCCAGTTGGCGACCACCGGGCCGAAGCGGCCCTCGCGAACACTGGCGATGATCACCGCGAGGCGCAGGGTGTCGGACATGGGAACTCCTTCAGAGTCGAGCGGCGCGGATGGCCGCGATCGAGGCCAGCGTCCGCATACGGGTGGTGGTGGCGACCCGCGGTCGATGCGTCTCCGCCGTCAGGGCCGCGCTGTCCGCTCGGTCGCCGAATTCGACTCTGCCGTCGCGGTGGCGTGGCCGGGAGGCCGCGCCGAGAGTGGTAGTGGCAGGGCCACTCTCCGGGAAGCGGACGCTGTTACGTTCGAGCCGTGAGTGATAACGAGATGGGGTTGTTCCTGCGTAGTCGGCGCGAGGCCGTCACGCCCGCGGCCGTGGGATTGCCCGCCGGGCCGCGGCGGCGCACGCCCGGCCTGCGCCGCTCGGAACTCGCCACCCTTGCCGGGGTGAGTGTCGAATACCTCACCCGATTGGAGCAGGGGCGCGACCGGCATCCCTCGGCGGAGGTGCTGTCGGCGCTGGCGGACGCACTGCGGCTGACCTCGAGCGAACGCATTCACCTGTATCAGATGCAGAAGGCCGGCCGCGGCTTCCACTGTCTGGGCGGCGCGCAGCCCAACCGCGAGGTGCGCCCGGCCGTGCTCGCCATCCTGGACCGGCTCGAACCCGCGCCCGCCGCCGTGCTCAACCGGCTCGGTGAGGTGCTGGCCTGCACGGAGAGTTATCGCGGGCTGATGGAACCATCGGGTCTGCTCGATGCGGGACTGCCCGCCAACTTCACCCGCTATGTGTTCACCGACCCCCGCGCCCGCACCTTCTACCCGGATTGGGCGCACCTGGCCGACGCCACCGTCGCCACCCTGAAGGCCGGTCCCTTCCGCTCCGACGCCCTGGTCGCGTCGCTGGCCGACGAACTCGCCGTCACCGTCGGCCCGGAATTCAGCGACCGGGTGCTCTCGATACCCGGTTTCGCCGCCGCCAACGGCATTCACCGCCTGGCCCATCCCGAGGTCGGCGAATTGCGCCTGGCCTGGGAGCGCCTGGACCTCTCCGCCGACGACGACCAGCACATTCTCGTTCACCTCCCCGCCGACGACCCCACCGCCGCGGCCCTCGACCGGTTGATGGGACGCCGTCCGGGCGGTCTGCGCGCGCTCGGCTGAGCGGTGGTCACGGTAATCCCTTGGGCGGTAATCTTTTCCACTCGTCACCGGTGTTAGCGCGGCGTATCATGTGCATCGTGATCGATCGAAGCGAATCCCAGAAAGCCGGGTCGCGCGCCGTGCGACGAGGCATCGGCCGGCCGCGCTCCGAGGTTTGAAGAGAACCGGCCGCGCCGGACCACCCCGCGGCCGACGACTCCCCATCGACACGCCATTCCGCCGCTAGCTCCGGGACAGCCCGCCCGAGGGTGGTCGACCCATCGGATTCCCCCGGTCCCGACCGGCGATATGCGTGCGCAACCCCGTCGCGGCACCCGAGCCGGGCGCTTAAGTTTCGGAGAGGCGGCCCTGTAGCCTTGAACACCGTGCATCCTGACGTCTCCGCTGATCTTGCCGAACTCGACGCGACCCTGAAGACCGTCGAGTCGGTGCTCGATATCGACGAGTTGGTCCGCCGCATCGACGAGCTGGAGCAGCAGGCCGCCGACCCGGAGCTGTGGAACAACCAGGAACACGCCCAGGCCGTCACCAGCGAGCTCTCGCACGCCCAGGGTGAACTGCGCCGCGTGCGTGACCTGCGGCAGCGGCTCGAGGACCTCCCCGTGCTCTACGAACTCGCCGAGGGTGAGGAGGGTGAGGCCCGCGCCCAGGCCGTCGCCGACGCCGACGCCGAGCGCTCGGCCCTGCACGCCGATGTGGAGGCCATGGAGGTCCGCACCCTGCTGTCGGGCGAGTACGACAAGCGTGAGGCGCTGGTCAACATCCGCTCCGGCGCGGGTGGCGTGGACGCCGCCGACTGGGCCCAGATGCTCATGCGCATGTACGTGCGCTGGGCGGAGCGGCACAAGTACCCGGTGGAGATCTACGACACCTCCTACGCCGAGGAGGCCGGCATCAAGTCGGCCACCTTCGCCGTCAAGACCCCGTACGCCTACGGCACCCTCTCGGTGGAGATGGGCACGCATCGCCTGGTGCGCATCAGCCCGTTCGACAACCAGGGCCGCCGTCAGACCTCCTTCGCCGAGGTCGAGGTGCTGCCCGTGGTCGAGACCACCGACCACATCGAGATTCCGGACAACGAGGTGCGCGTCGACGTCTACCGCTCCTCCGGCCCCGGCGGTCAGAGCGTCAACACCACCGACTCGGCGGTGCGCCTGACCCACATCCCGACCGGCATCGTCGTCACCTGCCAGAACGAGAAGTCGCAGCTACAGAACAAGATCTCGGCCATGCGCGTGCTCCAGGCCAAACTGCTGGAGCGCAAGCGGCAGGAGGAGCGCGCGCAGATGGACGCGCTCAAGACCAACGAGGGCGCGTCGTGGGGCAACCAGATGCGGTCCTACGTGCTGCACCCGTACCAGATGGTGAAGGATCTGCGTACCAATTACGAGGTCAACAACCCGTCCGCGGTGCTGGACGGTGACATCGACTCCTTCATCGAGAGCGGGATCCGCTGGCGCATGCAGCAGAATCAGGATGCCTGACACGGGCGGCATCCGATGGCGGATGTCCGGCGACAACCAGTAACCCTTTGCGGCACCATCACTGAGCGCTGACTCGAGGTACAACCATGCAGATGCTGCTCGCCGCGAGCACCGCCTCGGACTTCGGCAACTGGGTCCGGTCGAGCGGACTCGAGATCGTACTGCTGATCGTCGGCGCGATGCTGTTCAGCCGGTTCGTGACCTACGTGCGCGATCGGGTGACCCGCCGGATCGACGCCGGATTCCGCAGCAGCGATTCACTGGTGCGCTCGGAGGCGGCCAAGCATCGGCATGCGCTCGCCCAGGTGCTCACCTGGGTGGTGCTGTCCCTGGTGTACTTCCTGGTCGGTTTGGAAGTATTGCAGCGCTTGGGCTTTCAGCTCGGCGGGCTGGTCGCCCCGGCGGCGGTGCTCGGTGCGGCGCTCGGCTTCGGCGCGCAGCGCATCGTGCAGGACCTGCTGGCCGGTTTCTTCCTCATCACCGAAAAGCAGTACGGCTACGGTGATGTCGTTCGCATTGCGGTAACGGGCTCATCACAGGATGCTGAAGGTACGGTAGAGGACGTCACCTTGCGTATCACCACGCTGCGCAACGCTGACGGCGAAGTGATCACCGTACCCAATGGTCAGATCGTGAAAGTTATCAATCTGTCGAAGGATTGGGCGCGTGCGGCCATCGACGTGCCCGTACCCGCCAGCGCCGACATCAACCGGGTCAACGAGATCCTGCACGAGGTCGGCAGCCGGGCTTTCGCCGATCGCAAGCTCAAATCGCTGCTGCTCGACGAGCCGACCGTCATGGGTGTCGAAGATCTCACCGTCGACCAGATGAACATCAAGATGGTCGCCCGGACACTGCCGGGCAAACAGTTCGAAGTAGGGCGCGAGCTGCGGGTGCGGGTGGCCGCGGCGCTGCGCCGAGAGGGTCTGAGTGAAACTGCGTAAATCACCGGGCTTCACGCTGAAAGCCCGCAAATCCACGGCGATTCTGATGACGGTATGGGTCGCGACATTCGTGCTGTACGTCTTCGTCAAGCCCGAAGCGTCGCAGCGCCCGGCGTATACCCCCATCGTCAACTCGGTGCTCAACAATGACGCGAAGGACGATGGGGCACCGCCGCCGCGCTGACCTCGAGGCCGCGCGGCGCGCCGGAGTGTCCGGCGCGTCTGGCTACACTGGCTCCCCGTGATAACCCTGCGGAACGTCACCAAGTCCTACAAGACCTCGACGCGACCCGCGCTGGACAACGTCTCCGTCGATATCGGAAAAGGCGAGTTCGTCTTCGTGATCGGGCCGTCCGGTTCCGGCAAATCGACGTTCATGCGTTTGCTGCTCAAAGACGAGAAGCCGACAGCGGGCGAGGTCTGGGTGGCGGACTTTCGGGTGGACCGGCTACCCGGGCGCAAAGTGCCCAAACTGCGGCAGCGCATAGGCTGTGTCTTCCAGGACTTCCGGCTGCTGCAACAGAAGACGGTCGAGCAGAATGTCGCCTTCGCCCTGGAGGTGATCGGCAAGAAGGGTTCGTTCATCAACCGCGCGGTGCCCGAGGCGCTGGACATGGTGGGGCTGTCGGGCAAGGCGGACCGGCTGCCCAGCGAACTCTCCGGTGGTGAGCAGCAGCGCGTCGCGCTCGCCCGTGCCTTCGTGAACCGGCCGCTGGTGCTGCTGGCCGACGAACCCACCGGCAACCTCGACCCGGATACCAGTCAGGACATCATGACGCTGCTGGAACGCATCAATCGCACGGGCACCACGGTGGTGATGGCCACCCACGACAACACCATCGTCGACGCCATGCGGCGGCGCGTGGTGGAACTCGATCGCGGCCGCCTGGTGCGCGACGACGAGACCGGCGTATACGGGGTGGGCCGGTAATGCGCGTCGGATTCCTACTCGGTGAGGTGTTCACCGGTCTGCGCCGGAATATCACCATGACCATCGCCATGATCCTCACCACCGCGGTGTCGTTGACCATGCTCGGCGGCGGTCTGCTCGCGGTGCGCATGGCGGACAAGATCGAGAACTTCTACATGGACCGCGTCGAGATCCGGCTGTATCTCGACGACACCGTCTCCACCACCGACCCGGACTGCCTGGCCGAACCCTGCAAATCCCTGCAGGCGGACCTGAAGGCGAACGACAAGGTGGCGAGCGTGCAGTTCGTCAACAGCGAGGAGGCGGTGAAGGAGGTCAAGGAGACCACCTTCAAGGATCAGCCGGGGTTGGCCGACGAGGTCACCAAGGAGGGGCTGCCCGCGTCGTTCCGCGTGAAATTGACCGACGCCGAGAACTACCAGGCCATCTACGACCAGTTCGCGACCCGGCCGGGCGTGATGACGGTGCTCAATGACAAGGACATCGTCGACCGACTGGTCAGCTTCTTCGTCGGATTGCGCAATGCCGCATTCGGTTTGGCGCTGCTTCAAGCGTTCGCGGCGCTGCTGCTGATCGCGAACATGGTGCAGGTGGCGGCCCTGGCCCGCAAGACCGAGGTGGGCATCATGCGCCTGGTGGGCGCGACCCGCTGGTATACGCAGCTGCCATTCCTCCTGGAAGCCGTGTTGGCCGCGCTGGTGGGTTCGGCGCTGGCGGTGGCGGGACTGTTCATCGCCAAACCGCTGGTGATCAATCGGGCGCTGGGTGATCTGTTCGACAATCGGGTGCTGCCGGGTATCAGCGGTGACGATATCGCGGCGGTGTCGTTCGTCATCCTGCCGGTGGGCGTCGGTTTCGCCGCGCTGACGGCCTACGCCGCGCTGCGGTACTACGTGCGGGAGTGAGTGTCCGCACCTCGCGACGGCATCGGCGTACCCCACCCGAATCGGGTGGGGTACGTTGTTTTTTCGGCCGACATGCGGTGCGAGAACGAAGAAGCGGTGCGAAGTCTCGCGGAGACCGGACAACGGGGTTCCGCTGTCGGCGGCGATCCGTAGGATTGCCGGGGTGAGTGCCCCGGAGATCGAGACCATGTCCGCAACTGGTGCCGACGTCGGCAGCAAGGCCGCGCACGAGGTGCTACGTCGGGTATTCGGTTACGACAGCTTCCGGGGGCCGCAGGCGGACATCGTCGACCAGGTGATCTCCGGCGGTGACGCGCTGGTGCTCATGCCCACCGGCGGCGGCAAATCGCTGTGCTACCAGATTCCGGCGCTGGTGCGACCCGGCGTGGGTGTGGTGATCTCACCGCTCATCGCGCTCATGCAGGACCAGGTGGACGCGCTCAACGCCCTCGGCGTGCGCGCCGGATTCCTCAACTCCACCCAGTTCCCCGACGAACGGCGCACGGTGGAGGCGCAATTCGTGGCGGGGGAGCTGGACGTGCTCTACCTCGCCCCGGAACGGCTGCGGCTCGACGCCACCGCGCAGCTGCTGGACCGCGGCAAGATCTCCGTCTTCGCCATCGACGAGGCGCACTGTGTCTCGCAGTGGGGACACGACTTCCGGCCGGACTATCTGGCGCTGTCCATGCTGCACGAGCGCTGGCCGGACGTGCCGCGCATCGCGCTCACCGCCACCGCCACCGAGGCCACCCGCAAGGAGATCGCCCAGCGGTTGGATCTGACCGGGGCCGAACACTTCGTCGCGAGTTTCGACCGACCGAACATCCAATACCGGATCGAGGCCAAGAATCGGCCCGAACAGCAACTGCTGTCGTTCATTCGCACCGAGCACGCCGGGGACGCGGGAATCGTCTACTGCCTGTCCCGCAATTCGGTGGAGAAGACGGCGGCCTTCCTGACCGCCAACGGCATCGAGGCAGTGCCGTATCACGCGGGGCTCGACAATCGCACCCGCGCGACCAACCAGGCTCGTTTCCTGCGCGAGGACGGTCTGGTCGTCTGCGCCACCATCGCCTTCGGTATGGGGATCGACAAACCCGATGTGCGCTTCGTGGCACATCTGGACCTGCCGAAATCCGTGGAGGGCTACTACCAGGAGACCGGTCGCGCCGGACGCGACGGGCTCCCGTCCACGGCATGGATGGTCTACGGCCTCAGCGATGTCGTACAGCAGCGCAAGATGATCGACCTGTCCGACGGTGACGCCGCGCATCGACGACAGCTGCAACTGCATCTCGACGCCATGCTGGCGTTGTGCGAGACGGTGGAGTGCCGCCGCACCCAGTTGCTCAACTACTTCGGCCAAACCGGGGAGAAGTGCGGCAACTGCGACACCTGCCTCACCCCGCCCGAGTCCTGGGACGGCACCGTCGCGGCGCAGAAGGTGCTGTCCACGGTGCTGCGGCTGAAGCGCGAGCGCGGCCAGAGCTTCGGCGCGGGCCATATCGTCGATATCCTCGTCGGCAAGCGCAACCCCAAGGTCGAACAGCACGCCCACCACGAACTCAAGGTCTTCGGCGTGGGCACCGAACTGCGCGATATCGAATGGCGCGGCGTCATCCGCCAACTCCTCGCCCAGGGACTGCTGGCCGTGCACGGCGATTACGGCGTGCTCACCCTCACCGAGGCCAGCAATCAGGTGCTGTTCGAGAAACGTGAGGTGAAGCTGCGCCGCGAACCCGAACGCGCCAAGGCGGCCCGAACTCCCAAGTCCGGCAAGGCGTCCCGGCTGGCCGCCGCGGACATGTCCCCGGCCGACAACGAGCTGTTCGAGAAGCTGCGGGCCTGGCGGGCGGGCGTCGCCAAGGAACAGGGCGTCCCCGCCTACGTGGTGTTCCACGACGCCACCCTCCGCGAGATCGCCTCCCGCAAACCCGCCTCGCTGGCCGATCTCGGCGGCATCTCGGGTATCGGCGAGGGCAAGCGCGCCAAGTACGGCGAGGGCGTGCTCGAGGTGGTCGCCGGAGCCGGTGGGGCATCGTCCGGGCACGGGGATCGTGCGGTGGCCGGGGCCGGTGAGACCTTGTTCGCGCCCGGCGATCGTGCCACGGGCGCGGGCCGATCGGGTGCGCCCGCGGCGCGCCCCGGGCAGCCGGGTGCGGCCGGAGCGCGCCCCGTGCGGTCGAGCGCGGCCGGAGCGCGGCCGGGAGCCTCTCCGACGCGTGGCGCGGCGGGGCCGGTGTTCGACGCACCCGACGACATTCCGCTTCCCGAGCCGCCGCCGGAGTACGACGAGGTGCCGCCGCCCGACTGGGACTGAAGGCGCTCGCGCGACAGCGCCACTTCCCGGCAATCCTGCGGTCCGGTATCGACTGCGTGAATGGAGGTATAAAACGCCCTGGTTGGGGATACCTTTCGGACATGGATTCCGGTAACGGCGCTGGTGACGAACTCGAAACCGAGCGGCCACCAGAGGCCGAGGCGGCGGATGCGGGCGTCATCCCACCGCCACGAGTGCACGAGATCGTGGATACCGGCTGGCTGGGGCCACGCCGTGCACCGCGCCGCGGCCGCCCCCGGCTCACCACGATCGTCCTGTCCGCCATGTGGATCGGGACCCTGCTGCTCTACCTGTGGCTGCAACGCGGCGGTTAGCGGCGCCCGACCAGGGAATAATCCCGTTGCCCGACCACTTAGAGTGGTGCTGTGAAAGAAAAGGGTCGCAAGGTCATCGCCACCAACCGCAAGGCGCGGCACAACTACACGATCCTGGAGACCTTCGAGGCCGGGGTCGCGCTGGTCGGCACCGAGGTGAAGAGCCTGCGGGAGGGTAAGGCATCGCTGGTCGACGCCTACGCCACCATCGACGACGGCGAGGTCTGGCTGCGCGGTCTGCACGTCCCCGAGTACGGCCACGGCACCTGGACCAATCACGCCCCGCGCCGCACCCGCAAACTACTCCTGCACCGCCGCGAGATCGACAAGTTGACCGGCAAGACCAAGGAGACCAGCCTCACCCTGGTCCCGCTGTCCATGTACTTCAGCGACGGCAAGGTGAAGGTCGAACTGGCCTTGGCCAAGGGCAAGCAGGACTACGACAAGCGCCAGGACCTGGCCCGCCGCACCGCCGAGCGCGAGGTCACCCGCGAGATCGGCCGCCGCATCAAGGGCATGCGCTGACCACCGCTCACCAGCGCGGTTCGTGTCAGCCACGCCACAGCGGGATAATGGAATGATCCGCCGGTCGCGTAGTGTTAAAGTTACAAGCCCGGTCGCGAGACCGGGAGTTCATCTGGATCGATGAACACAGCTCGGGGCTGAACGGTTTCGACTGCGTACGTTGATTCAGGGGAAGCGTGTCGGTGCAGGCAGGAGACCACCGTATAAGCGTCGCTGTAACCCTATAAGCGCCGATTCTCATCAGCGCGACTACGCTCTCGCTGCCTAAGCAGTAGAGCGTGTCTGTCAGCCCGGGTTCGCCCTCGACCCGGTCCCTGGCATCAGCTAGAGGGCTCTACCGTCCGCCGCGGCCGCGGCGTCGGACGGGACACCAAACAGCGGCTGGGATCGCCATCTCGGCTTGTTCGCGTGACCGAGAGATCCGAGCAGAGGCACAGCGAACTGCACACGGAGAAGCCCTGAAGATGCGGCGGAGGA
>NZ_BAGD01000029.1 GCF_000308635.1 Nocardia otitidiscaviarum NBRC 14405
ACCGGCCGTCCCAAGGGTGTGGCGGTGCCGCACGCGGCCATTGTCAACCAGTTGCAGTGGAAGACGGCGGAGTTCGGTCTCGGTGCCGATGACGCGGTCCTGCTGAAGACGGCTGCGACGTTCGATTTGTCGGTGTGGGAGTTCTGGTCGGCGGCGGTGTCGGGTGGGCGTTTGGTGATCGCGTCGGCCGACGGCCACCGTGACCCGGCCTATCTGAACGAGTTGATGGCCCGGGAGCAGGTCACCACTCTGCATGTGGTGCCGTCCATGTTGGACGCGCTGCTCACCGAATCCGGTGGCACCCTGGCGGGTTCGTTGCGTCGTGTGCTGGCCATCGGTGAGGCGCTGCCCGTCGCGGTGGCTCAGCGTTTCCGTGCGGCGAACGCTCAGGC
>NZ_BAGD01000028.1 GCF_000308635.1 Nocardia otitidiscaviarum NBRC 14405
GGAAGGTGAACGGATGAGTACCGTACTGCTCGACAAGCCGGTCAAGGCCCCGACCTTCCGCGAGACCAGCCTGGGCCGCCGGGTGCGCAACAACATCGCCACCGGTGTGGTGTGGGCCTGCTTCGTGATCGCCCTCATCCCGCTGGGCTGGGTGCTTTTCATGGTGGTCAGCAAGGGCTTCGAGGCGATCGTCTCGCCGACCTGGTGGACGAATTCGCAGAAGGGCGTGCTGCCGGATCAGACCGCGGGCGGCGTGTACCACGCCATCTACGGCACCATCGTGCAGTCCGCGGTGGCCGCGGTCATCGCGGTGCCGCTGGGCATCATGGCCGCCATCTTCCTCGTCGAGTACGGCCGCGGCTGGCTGGCGAAGACCACCACCTTCATGGTCGACATCCTCGCCGGTGTGCCGTCCATCGTGGCCGCGCTGTTCATCTTCGCGCTGTGGATCGCCACGCTGGGCTTCCCGCAGAGCGCGCTGGCGGTATCGCTGGCGCTGGTGCTGCTCATGCTGCCGGTGGTGGTGCGCTCCACGGAGGAGATGCTCAAGCTCGTCCCCGACGAGCTGCGCGAGGCGTCCTACGCGCTGGGCGTGCCGAAGTGGAAGACCATCGTGCGGATCGTGGTGCCGACGGCGCTGCCCGGCATGATCAGCGGCATCCTGCTGTCGCTGGCCCGCGTCATGGGCGAGACGGCCCCGGTGCTGGTGCTGGTCGGCTACAGCAAGTCGATCAACTCGAACATCTTCGACGGCAATATGGCGTCGCTGCCGCTGCTGATCTACCAGGAGCTGGCCAATCCCGAACCCGCGGGCCGACTGCGGGTGTGGGGTGCGGCGCTGACGCTGATCCTGATGATCGCCCTGCTGTACCTTGCCGCCGCGGCGGTCAACAAGTTCCTGACGCGGAACCGATAGAGCGGAACGGATAAAGACGAGATGGCCAAGCGGATCGACGTCAAAGATCTGAATATCTACTACAGCGCCTTCCACGCCGTGAAGGACGTTTCGCTCACCGTGCTGCCGCGCAGCGTGACCGCCTTCATCGGTCCGTCCGGCTGCGGCAAGTCCACAGTGCTGCGTTCGCTCAACCGCATGCACGAGGTGACCCCGGGTGCGCGCGTCGAGGGCGCGGTGCTGCTCGACGGCGAGGACATCTACGGGGCGGCCATCGACCCGGTGGGTGTGCGCCGCACCATCGGCATGGTGTTCCAGCGTCCGAACCCGTTCCCCACCATGTCGATTCGCGACAATGTGGTGGCCGGACTCAAGTTGCAGGGTGTGCGCAACAAGAAGGAGCTCGACGAGGTCGCCGAGCGCTCGCTGCGCGGTGCGAACCTCTGGACCGAGGTCAAGGACCGCCTCGACAAGCCCGGTGGCGGTCTCTCCGGTGGTCAGCAGCAGCGTCTGTGCATCGCCCGCGCCATCGCGGTCTCGCCCGACGTGCTGCTCATGGACGAGCCGTGTTCGGCCCTGGACCCCATCTCCACGCTCGCGATCGAGGATCTCATCGCGGAGCTGAAGAAGGAGTTCACCATCGTCATCGTCACCCACAACATGCAGCAGGCCGCGCGGGTGAGTGACCAGACGGCGTTCTTCAACCTGGAGGCGCAGGGCAAGCCCGGCAAGCTGGTCGAGATCGACGAGACGGAGAAGATCTTCTCCAACCCGTCGCAGAAGGCCACCGAGGACTACATCTCCGGCCGCTTCGGCTAGGACGTGCGAATCTCACGACCCCGGGTCCGATCGGACCCGGGGTCTTTCGTATCTCAGAGCTCTGCGGTGCCGAGTGTTAGCTGCGTCATATGGGCGGCCTCCCATTGTGTGCAACTGCCGGTAACAGTTAGTGTCCTAGGTAACTAAACCGATCGTTATACCTAGGAGGCGGAGGATGGCTATATCAGCGTCGATCCAGCAGTCCGAAGCACGGATCGTCTTGTCCGGGCGGGGCAGAGTGGCGGCCTTGATCGCCATCTGTCTCGCCGAACTGCTCGTGGTACTCGACAACACGCTCGTGAACGTGGCGCTGCCGTCGATGGCTGTGCAGTTGCAGGCCGATATGGCCGGGCTCCAGTGGATCGTGGACGCGTTCACCCTGGCGTTCTCCGGCCTCCTGCTCGCCATGGGGCATCTGGGCGACCGATACGGGCGCAAACGGTTCCTGGTGTGGGGTCTGGCCGGTGTGGCCGTCATGTCGGCGGCGGGTGCGCTGGCCTCGGGGCTGGGCCAGGTGATCGCGGCGCGCGCGGGCATGGGCATCTTCGCGGCCATGGTCTTCCCGGCGACCCTGGCGCTGCTCACCAATATCTTCACCACCGCGCGGGAACGCGCCGCCGCCATCGCCGTGTGGACCGCCATGGCGGGCATCGCGATCGCCATCGGCCCGACCGTCGGCGGCTGGCTGCTCGAGCACTTCAGCTGGCATTCGGTGTTCTGGATCAACGTACCGGTGGCCGTGATCGCCATCGTCGCGGTCTGGTTCACCACGCCGGAATCCCGTGCGTCGCATGTGGATCGCCTGGATCGCATCGGCATCGTGCTGTCGCTGGCGGGTGTCACGCTGCTGGTCTGGTCGATCATCGAAGCGCCCAAGCACGGCTGGCTGTCCGCGGAAAGCCTACTGGGATACGCGATCTCGGCGGCCGCGCTGGCCGCCTTCGTGGCCTGGGAGTTGCGGGTGCGGACCCCGGTGCTGAACATGCGGCTGTTCCGGATCCGCCGCTTCGCGGTGCCCGCGCTGGCGATCACGGTGTCCTACTTCTGCGCCTTCGGCTTCCTGTTCCTCATCACCCAGTACTTCCAGGGCGTCAAGGAGCTGTCCCCGCTCGAATTCGGCATCCACTCACTGCCTTTCGCGCTGGCGGTGGGTATCGGAGCCCCGGCCGCGACCCTGATCGCCCAGCGGGTCGGTGCGACCGCGGTCATCGTGACCGGTGTGCTCGTGCTGGCGGTCGCCATGTACATCGCTGGGCAGACCACGGTCGAAACCCCGTACCTGGGGCCGGTTCTGGTCTCCATGGTGCTCATGGGCATCGGCTTCGCGGTGGTGCAGGGTCCCGCCACCGAGTCCATCATGGGTTCGGTCCCGCTGGAGGAGGCCGGTGCCGGTTCGGCGGTCAACGACACCACCCGTGAGGTCGGCGGCGCGCTCGGGGTGGCACTGCTCGGCTCCATCATGAGCTCCATCTACGCCGACCGGGTGAGCGGACGCATTGCCGCGGTGCCGGAGGCCATCATGAACGCCCAGCAGAAGGAACTGGCCTCCAACACCCCGATCAGCGTGCTGGAGATCGTGAAGGCACCGCTCAACCCGCTGCTGGAGCAGCCGCGCGCGGATCTGGTGCACGCCATGAAGGTCGCGGCGCTGGAGGGCTCGCACGCGGCCTCCATGGTCGCGGTGGGCACGCTGGTGGTGTGCGCCGTCATCGTGGCCCTCGCGCTGCCCTGGAAGCCGGAACGCAACCGGTCGCTGCTGCTCGGCTGGCGCGATGCCGATACCACCGACGATGAGCCGAAGACGGACTGAAGTCCGCCGGGCGGAGGTGTTGCCGCACCGAAATCCTCAGCCCTGAAACGCATTCGGCCGCCCGGAGTACCGGGCGGCCGAATCGCGCGTCATATCGGACGGTCAGAGAGATTCCTTCTCCTGATCCGGATCGGGCGGCAACACGCCGGTCACCAGGAACACCACGCGACGGCCGATCTCCACGGCGTGATCGGCGAAGCGCTCGTAGTAGCGGCCCAGCAGCGCCACGTCGACGGCGGCGGCCACACCGTGCTCCCAGTCGCGGTCCATGATGAGCGTGAACAGATGCTTGTGCAGATCGTCCATCGCCTCGTCGTCGTCATTGAGCTTGGCGGCGCGCTCGGGATCGCGGGTCTCCAGCACGTCCTTGGCCGCCGCGCCCATCTTGACCGCGATGCGTCCCATTTCCGCGAAGTAGGAATTGACCGCCTCGGGCACCGTGTGGTTCGGGAACCGACGCCGCGTCATCTTGGCGACGTGCAGGGCGAGCACGCCCATGCGGTTCACGTCGGAGACGATCTGGATGGCGCTCACCACCTGGCGCAGGTCGCCGGCCACCGGCGCCTGGAGGGCGAGCAGCGCGAATGCCTTCTCCTCGGCCAGCGTGATCATCTCGGCGATCCGGTCGTATTCGGTGATCACCTGCTCGGCCATTTCGAGGTCGGCGTCGAGCAGCGACTTGGTCGCCCGCTCCATCGCGTCGCCCGCGAGGCCGGCCATGCCGCCGAGCAGGTCGGCGAGCTCGGCCATTTGTTCGTTGTAGATGACACGCATGAGTCAAGACACTAGTAGCCATCGCTGACCAAGTCACCAACGGTCGGTGAATCATCGGTGCCGGGTCGGCATGTCGTCCGTCACCGCTGGCGGCGTGGCCGCTACTTGCAGGTGTCGTCGGCCGCGTTCACATGCTCCAGATCGGACGGCAGTGTGATCGGCGTCTCCTCGGCGGTGGAGGCCGGCGCGTCGGGCAGCGTCTGACCGAAGGTGGTCGGCGTCTTCACGGTGCCGGTGAAATCGGAGCCGAGCACCACCTCCACGATGCTGCCGAGCCCGGTGGTGGACTCCAGGGACGCACCCGGGATCGCGCTGGCCACGGTGGCGGCCGCGGCCTCCTGGTCGCTGCCGGAGTAGCGGACCTTGGTGGTGGCGGACGAGCCCTCGGCGTAGTTGCCGGTGCTGTAGATCTGGAAGCCCTGGTTGGCGAGTTTGGTGGCGGTGGTCGAGGCGATGCCCGAGATTCCGGAGCCGTTGGACACCTGGAGCGACACCATGCTCGGATCGACCGCCGTCAGCTTCGGCTTGGTCGGCGGGGCCTGCGTGGTGCTGGTCTCCTCTGGTTCGGGCTTCTTCTCCCCGGGCAGCGGCTGGTCGTCGATGATGGCCTGGAAGATGGCCTTGATATCGGATTCGCGTGGAATCTCGTTGCCGTACGACGTGGTGCCCGCGGTGGGGATGGTGAGGAAGGTGATCGCGCCGGCGTCCACCTTCTGCAGCGACCGGCCCAGCGTGAGCAGGTCCTTGGTGTTCACGTTGTCCATGAACGAGTGCTGTGCGAAGCCGTTGATGAAGCCGTTGAGCTTGCCCAGGTCGAACAGCACCTTGCTGGACAGCGCCCCGCGCAGCAGCGAGGCCAGGAATCGCTGCTGCCGGTTGATGCGGTCGTAGTCGCTGCGCTCCTCGCCGTAGACGTGCCGGGCGCGCACGTAGTCGAGTGCGGTCGCGCCGTTGACGATCTGCTTGCCCGGTTCGGTGAGGATGGTGCCGAGGGTGTCGTCGATCAGCGGTTTGGTGGTGCACACCTCGACGCCGCCGATGGTGTCGACCATGGCCTCGAAGCCCGCGAAGTCGATGCCGACGAAGTGGTTGATCTTGAGGCCGGTCATCTTCTGGATGACCTTGGTCAGGCATTTGGGCCCGCCGAGCGCGTAGGTGGCGTTGAGTTTGTCCCCGATGGCCGAGGGGAAGCTCTCCGAACTGTACTTCGCCGCTTCGTTGTCCCAGCCCTCGCACACCGGCCGGGTGACATCCAGGTCGCGCGGGAAGGACACGGCCACAACGCGATCCCGCTTGGCCGGAATATTGACCAGCATGACGGTGTCGGCGCGCGCGCCCTCGGCATCCTCGGTGGTGCCCGCACCGAGTTCGGAGTTCACGCCCGCGCGGGTGTCGGTGCCGACGATGAGGAAGGTCTCGTCGCCGAACTGCGCATTGGCGTCGATGATGTCGGCGGAGTTCTCGTCGAGCGCCGAAACCTGGTTGAAGCCATTGTCCTTGGCCTTCAGATAGCTCCATCCGCCACCGGTGACGAGCAGTGCGATGACCGCGACGACGGCGGCGGTGCTGCGGCCGGCCAGCCGCAACCGCTTGCTGCGGCGCTGCCGATTCCCGGCCAGGCGGGACAGCGGCTTGGCGCCGACCGCCGTGGGCAGTGCGGTGGTGGGGTAGTCGGCCGGTGAGGCGACGCCCCGAATGGGCCGCGGCTCTTCCGGTTCCGGTGCCGGACCCGTCACGGGCGGCAGTTCCTCGGTGACCGGATCGGCGGCGGCGGCCCGAACCGGCCCCGCCGCAGCGGCATTCGCGGCCCCCTTGCCCTTACCCCACGGCGCGCGCCGCACCGGAGCGGAGTCCGCGGGGACTTGCCGGGCCATGGCGCCGGATTCGCTCGGGGGCGGTCGGCGGATGGCGCCGGAGTCGGCGGGGGACTGCCGGGCCGCACCGGATTCGCCTGGGGGCGGGCGACGTACGGCACCCGAGTCCGCGGGCCCCTGTCGGCCGATCGCACCGGATTCGCCCGGGGCCGGGCGGCGGATGGCGCCGGATTCGCCCGGGGCGGGCCGTCGGGTTGGTGTCGAGTCCACCGGAGCGGGCCGCCGGGTGGGTGTGGAGTCCACCGGAGCCGGACGTCGGGTCGGAGCCGAATCCATCGGGGCGGGACGGCGTATCGCTCCCGAGTCGCCCGGGGCGGGGCGGCGCACCGGGGCGGAGTCCGCGCCGCCGCCCAGGCCGTTCACCTCGGTCGGGACGGCGCGGCGCGCTCCGGTCTGATCGACCGCGCGCCGGGCGCCGTGGGCGTCGGCCCCGCGCGCTCCGTTGGCGCCGCGGGACGCAGTGGTGCCGCGAGATCCGTTGGTGGGCTCGGCGTCCCAGGCGTCGATCTCCGGTGTATCGGATTCGGCGCGGCGTCGGCGTCGGCCCTTGCGCTCGTTGTCGACCTTCTCCACGAGGTCCTGCACCGAGATGGGCGCGGATCCGTTGGTGGCGTCATCGGCGTGCCGATTCCGGCGGCCGCGCGGCTGCTCCGCCTCGTCCGCGGGGTAGCGCTCCCACGGGGCGCGACCTCCGGGCCGTGGCGTACGCCCGTACCGATCGTCACCCACCAACGAACCTCACTTTGCTCTTCGATGCAGAGGCCATGATAACGATTTCGCCACAACGGACCAGTCGAACCAGAGAACCGCGCGGTCTCAGCCGCCGCCGGAGCCCACGTCAGCCGCCGCTGTGCATGACATCCGCCGCGGTCGGGACCGCGCAGTCGTCGGGATCGTCGAGCCAGCCGTGCGGCAGCGCCACCTTGCCCGGTGAGCCCTGTCTGCCGCGCGGGCCCTCCGCGTCCTTGGGGAACGGCGCGGTGGGATCGAGCTGTCCGATGAGGTCGGAGAGTTCGGCGAGGCTGCCGACGGTGGCGAACCTGCGCCGCAGTTCGGAGCCGACCGGGAAGCCCATGAGGTACCAGGCCATGTGCTTGCGCAGGTCGCGCATGCCCTTGTCCTCGCCGTCGTGGTCGGCGAGCAGGGACGCGTGCCGGTACAGGATCTCGCCGACCTTGCCGAGATTCGGCGGGGTCGGGACGGGTTCGCCGCGCAGCGCGGCCTCGAGTTCGGCGAACAGCCAGGGCCGTCCGAGGCAGCCGCGGCCGACGACGACACCGTCGCAGCCCGTTTTCGCCATCATGGTCACCGCGTCGTCGGCGCTGAAGATGTCGCCGTTGCCGAGTACCGGAATGGTGGTGACGGCCTCCTTGAGCCGCGCGATGGCGGTCCAGTCGGCCTCCCCGGAGTACCGCTGCGCCGCGGTGCGCGCGTGCAACGCGACCGCCGCCGCGCCTTCGGCCTCGGCGATGCGTCCGGTGTCGAGATAGGTGATGTGGTCGTCGTCGATGCCGATGCGGAATTTCACCGTGATCGGCACTCCGGCCGGTGCGGCCGCCGCCACCATCTCCCGCACGATGGCCCGGAACAGCTCCCGCTTGTAGGGCAGCGCCGCGCCGCCGCCGAGGCGGGTCACCTTGGGTACCGGGCAGCCGAGATTGAGGTCGATGTGGTCGGCCCAGCCCTCGCCGACGACGATGCGCACGGCCTCGCCGAGGGTTTTCGGGTCGACGCCGTACAGCTGCATGGACCGCGGGCTCTCGTCGGGCCCGAACGACATCATGTGCAGTGTCTTCTCATTGCGCTCCACCACCGCGCGGGCGGTGATCATCTCGCACACGTAGATGGAGGTGGCGCTGCCGAATTCGCGGCACAGGGTGCGGAAGGCGACGTTGGTGATTCCGGCCATCGGGGCGAGCACGACCGGCGGATCGACCGGGTAGGGGCCGATCCGCAGACTGCTCGCAGCGGTTTCCAGGGACGTCGTCACGAGATCGATTGTCGCATCAGTCGGGTAGTGGTCTCGGCCACACACCCGCCGACCGGCTCGGCCGTGATCGTTTCGCCGCCGCTCGGCGACCGGCGGCGGGGCGTTCGCTCGGCCGTCACCGTGGGGCCGAGGCGGGTACCAGGCAGTCGTCCCCGCGGGCGCGACGGATGCGGCCCGGTCGCACGGCGTGTGCGACCGGGCCGACGAGTCGAGGCACGGATCAGCTGATCCCGGCTCCCGCGAGCGCCTTCTCGCGCTTGGCGGCCTCGCGGGCCAGCATGCGGTCGCGCTGCTCCTCGAACTTCTCCACGTCCTTGGACAGCTTCTCCAGGAACAGGCCCAGCCGTTCGCGGGTCTGCTCACCGCGCGCGGTGAAGTCGGTGCGCTCGAAGATCTTCCACTTCTTGAGCACCGGGTTGACCACCTCTTCGAGGTGCTGGCGCAGGTCGTAGATGCCGTGCTTGGCCATGAGCACGCCGTTGCGGCGGAAGTTGGGCATGCCCGCGCCCGGCATCTGGAAGTTCTCCAGGATCAGGGTGATGGCGTCGAGCGCCTGATCGGGCGACAGGTCCAGCGCCGCGCCGCACATGTTCCGGTAGAAGATCATGTGCAGGTTCTCGTCGGCCGCGATGCGCTGCAGCATGCGGTCGGCGATCGGGTCGTCGCACACCTTGCCGGTGTTGCGGTGGGAGACGCGGGTGGCCAGCTCCTGGAAGGTCACGTACGCGACCGAATGCAGGAATCCGGCGTCCTCCTCGGTGGGGGAGGCGAAGCCGTTGGTCATGTGGACCATGCGCGCTTCCTCGAGCGCCACCGGGTCCACGCCGCGGGTGACGACCAGGTAGTCGCGCATGACGATGCCGTGCCGGTTCTCCTCGGCGGTCCAGCGACCGACCCAGGTGCCCCAGGCGCCGTCCTGGGAGAAGTTCTCGGCGATTTCGCGGTGATAGGAGGGCAGGTTGTCCTCGGTGAGGAGGTTGGTGATCATCGCCGCCTTGGCGACCTCGTTCAGCTTCGACTGTGACGGGTCCCAGTCCTCGCCGCCCATGGCGGCGAAGTTGCGGCCCTCGTCCCACGGCACGTAGTCGTGCGGATGCCAGTCCTTGGCCAGGGAGAGGTGGCGGTTGACGTTCTCCTCGGCAACCGGCTCCAACTCCATCAGCAACTCGAGTTGAGTCAGATCCCTTGCCATGTATACGCCCTTCGTGTCGTGCGAACTTCCAGTGGTTCCCTCGCAGGCCATGCCGCCGCGGTCCCATACCTTACGGCACCGTAGGTGTGATGCGAAACGCATACGACCAGCATTGCGGCGGCGGTGATCGATGTCATATGGATGACGGCCCACGACGTGTTCTCCATCGCCGTGGGCCGTATTTCGTTAGCTTCCGGCGATTTTCACTTCTTACCGCCGAGCAGGCCGCCCAAAACATTGCCGAGCACATTGCCCGCGTTCTTGCCGAGTGCGTCGCCCAGCGCGCCGCCGAGTCCACCCGCACCGCTGCCCGAGCCGCCGCCGGTGGCCCCGCCGAGCAGACTGCCGAGGATGTCGCCGAGCCCGCCGCCGCCGGCCTGGGTGGCCGCACCGCCACCCGCACCGCCGAGCACCTTCTTCCCAAGGTACGCGAGGACGATGGGGGCGAGCATGGGCATCAGCTTGGCCATCAGATCCTGGCCGCCCGCGCCGCCGACATCGCCGAGCGCGCTCATGACGGTGTTCTTCTCGGTTCCGAAGGTCTGGTCGACGATCTTGTCGCCGCCCGCCACATCGACCTGGTCGATATCGACGCCGCCGTCGAGCAGGTTGCTCGGCTGGTTGGCGATCTCCCCTTCGATCGCCGACGCGGCCTCGGGGTTGCTGGCCTTTGCCTGCAAGCCGCCCAGTAGCACGGGGATGGCGGCCTGGATGGCGGTGTTCGCGGTTGCCTCGTCCACGCCGAGCTTCCCGGCGATCTGGGAGACGGGGACTTGGGAGAGCAGGTCATCGAAGGAAGTCATGAGTTCCGCCTGTTTTTGGGGTTCCCGGGAAAAGGCCTATCGGGCTCACCCTAGGGGAAAACGGGGGATGTTGCCATGAATTCGCGGGTGTGGCGGCGGACCGGAAGGTCGGTTCCACGCCCGCCGCCACGCGAGTGCCCCCACCAGGGCTCGAACCTGGGACCTGCGGATTAAAAGTCCGTAGCTCTACCAACTGAGCTATAGGGGCGCGGGAGGCCAGTTTAATGTGCCCGCCCCGGAAGTGTTAACCGAGTATCCGGTTGGTGGTTAGCACTGGATGTTTGTGCAGGTCATGGCAGTTGAGCGGGTGGTGTTGCGGCGTGTGGGGAGTGGTGGTTCTCGTGGGGCGGGGCGGCGGCGTGGGGGCATTGGGTGTCGTGCTCGGGTGGTCCCAGGGGGGCTGAGCGGTCTGTTTGCGCGGTTGGGGGTGTGGCTGGCGTGGGGCAGGCCGGGGAGAGGGGATTCCGGATGGGTGCTCCAGGGTGGATGGGGGAGCGATCGGGGATACCCTCGGCGGTGAACCGGTGTGGATGCGGGTGTTCCGCCGTATCCGGATCGATCTCCGCTCCGGATGATCACCGGGGGTGGGCGGTATGGGGGTCGGGGCGGGTTCGGCCGGGGCGGGCGGTGGTTGGGCAGGGGGCCGCCGGAAGGGCTGGCAATCGTATTGACACCCAGATTGTTTCAGGTGGCCGTCCTCCGAATATCATCCAATCGTGATGTGTGGCAATGTAATTGGTGGGGGGTGTGGTTACCGGGCGGGGGCGGCGCCGGGCGGGCGGTGTCGTGGTGGCGGCGCGGCTCGCGCGCGGGCGGTCGCGGCGGAGTCGGCGGGCGCGTCGAACCTCCGTGGGATAAGGGTGAATTCGTCCTTTCGGACCAATCGCCCAACCGGTTGCTGCAGAATTGCGGAACGAGATAGGGGACGTTCTGGCTAACTGACTTTCCGGTACACACCACGCGGAGTGCGCTTTCCGGGTACGGTGACCGACTGGTGAATTCCCGAAGAACCGGGATTGCCCCGGCGGCACGGGATTCGGCTTATCGTTGATGTGCCCGAACGTGTCGCGACCGGTCTGGCCGATCGCGGCTCCAGAAGAGAGGCAGCGGGAGGCGACCAGACGACGTGAACGCCCGGGTGCGCACCCCCTGCGGCCGCACCCGGGCGGGAAAAACTATACCAGTTGGTGTGTTTCAAGTTTTTCGCGCTTTTTCGTACCACAAGTTTGGTAATTCGGGCGCAAGCCCGTTCTGAAGTATTTGAAAGACACGTAACTTTGCGCCGGATGGCTGTTCTCACCGTGGAGAATGGCGCAACGGCGGTTAGCTAGCTTCGGAGGCGTTTCGAGCATGGCACGGCAGCAAGAGCGGGCCCGCCGGACACGTGCGGCGATCATCAGGTCCGCCGCCGTTGAGTTCGGGAAGAGCGGCTATGCCGCTGCATCGCTCAACCGCATATTGGAAGGTTCTCGCGCCACCAAGGGCGCCATGTACTTCCACTTCGACTCCAAGGAGGATCTCGCTCGCGCGGTCTTGGAAGCGGCCGTGGACCGCTACCGCGCGTCCACCGAAAGATGGCTCACCCGAGGCGATCTCGGTCCGCTCGACATCCTGCACGGGATGGTCGACGAGATCGCGCTGCGCCTGGAGAATGACATCATCATCCAGGCGGAGTTCCGGCTCATCATCGAACCGGAGTTCTACCGCGACATCCAGGCCGGTGGCGGGCGCATTCTCGGCCGCGCCATCAGGCTGCTCGCGGTGCGGGCGATCGAGCACAAGCAGCTGCGGCCGGACGCCGATCCGGACCGCTTCACCCGCACCCTGGCCGCCGCCCTGGCCGGTCAGCGCTACATCGCGGATGTGCTCGGCGGCCCCGGGGATCTGCGTTCCCGGTTCCGTGAGGCGCTCGAGGTGATCATCGAGGCGACGGCCACCCCGGAGTGGTCCGAGGAGTTCCGCCGTGTGGGCTGGCGGGTGAACGCCCGGTTGGAGGATCTCAATTTGGCACTCTGACCAGCAGATTTGGGAATAAGCGGCGAGCTGTCATAAGCTATCTCCGCTCCCAACGGAAGCCGTTGAGCAAACGGTCCGGAGACATCCGGCGGGCCCCCTTCGTCTAGCGGCCTAGGACGCCGCCCTTTCAAGGCGGTAGCGCGGGTTCGAATCCCGTAGGGGGTACCAGTGGTGGAAACACCGCTGGAGGAGCAAGCAAGGCCCTGTGGCGCAGTTGGTTAGCGCGCCGCCCTGTCACGGCGGAGGTCGCGGGTTCGAGTCCCGTCAGGGTCGCAAGACTACAGCTTGGCATTCGGTACGGGTGCCTCCGGCCAGGTAGCTCAGTTGGTACGAGCGTCCGCCTGAAAAGCGGAAGGTCGCCGGTTCGATCCCGGCCTTGGCCACGGTTCGAATGGGTGTTGCACACAGTGTGTGCAACACCCATTGTTCGTTTCCGGGCGGGATATCCAGGCCGTAGCTGTCACGGCGAGTTTTTCACTTCGAAATTTCGAATTGACGCCCTACTGTCGCGCTGCCGTGTGTTTCACATCCGCCGTCGTGATCGCGGTGGGATGCTGGAGGTATGGCTGACAACTCGGATGATCAGTGGTACTACTGCCTGAAACATCACCGGGCGGAACAGGGCAAGCAGCACTGGGTGGGCGAACGGATGGGCCCCTACCCCGACAAAGCCACGGCGGAGCGGGCTTTGGAGATCGCCAGGGCGCGGAACAAAGCGGCCGACGAAGCCGAGGATTGAGCCCATTTCCCACGGCTGCCGGTGCGCTCACTCGTCGCTCAGGTGAATCAAGTACCGTTTCGGGAGCAGAAACGACGAATGCCCGCCCGTGCCGCGCGCGCGTACGGGCCGGAATCGAGCGGGAGGGCGAGCCTTGAAGGTAACCGTGGTGGTGCCGACCTACAACGAGCGGGAGAACCTGCCGGTGGCGGTGGAGCGGCTGACCGCGCTACCCGTGCCCGACCTGCACGTGCTGGTCGTGGACGACAACTCTCCCGACGGCACCGGCGAGGTCGCCGACAAGCTCGCCGCGGAACTGCCCAGTGTCGTGGGCGTGCTGCATCGCACGGAGAAGGACGGCCTGGGCCGTGCCTACATCGCGGGCATCACCCGGGCGCTCGACGAGGGTGCGGACGTGGTGATCCAGATGGACGCCGACCTCTCGCACCCGGCCGAGGTGATCCCGGCCATGCTGGAGAAGCTGGAGACCACCGACGCGGGCGTGGTGCTCGGATCCCGTTACGTGCCCGGCGGTTCCACCGCCGAGGAGTGGAAGTGGTACCGCAAGGCGCTGTCGGCCTGGGCCAACTTCTACGTGAACCTGATCCTGCGCCTGGGCGTGAAGGACGCGACCGCGGGGTTCAAGGCGTGGAAGGCGGATACGCTGCGCGCCATCGACGTGTCGTCGATCAAGTCGAACGGCTACTCGTTCCAGGTGGAGATGAACTACCGGACGGTCAAGAAGGGCATCCGGATCGCCGAGGTGCCGATCCGTTTCGAGGAGCGCACCAAGGGCGCGTCCAAGATGAGCCTCAAGGTGCAGCTGGAATCCGCCGCCATGCCGTGGAAGCTGCTGTTCGGCCGCCAGCTCTGAAATATCGAGTTCAGTCGCCCGTCGGCCACTCCAGCAGGGTGTCCACGAACAGCTGACGCACCCGCTCGATATCGGCGTCCATGGCGGCCGGGTCCCAACCGCTCACGTCGATGGGCGGCAGCACCGCCACGTCCACCACGCCCTTGCGGACCACCGCCGAATCGCGCCAGGCGATCTCGCCCGCGTTCCGGATGACCACGGGAATGATCGGCACCCCGGCCTGGATGGCGATGTGGAACGCGCCCTTCTTGAAGGCCCCCACCCGCGGTGTACGGGAGCGCGTGCCCTCGGGTGCGATGACGATGGACAGCCCGCCCCGTAGCGTCTGCACCACCGGAGCCAGCGCGGCCTTGGCCGCCGCCGTATCGGCGCGGTCGATGAAGGTCACCTCGACGAAGCGCATGAGCGGTCCGAAGATCGGGTTGCGCGTGATCTCCTTCTTGGCGATGCCGGTGATACCGCCGCCGAGCACCTCGGCCACCACCACCATGTCGAACTGGCTCTGATGATTGAAGATGAACACGGCGGGCCGCGGCGCGCGAGCGTACTCCCGCCCCGTCACCCGCACCCGCACCCCGGTGCCGCGCAGGGTGGACTCGGCGGCGTAATTCAGCAGTGAATCCGCCATCTCCCGGCGCTGTTTGGTGTGCGCCTTGGCCGCCACCCCGAACAGCGCGCCCCCGAGCAGCGCCGCGAATCCGGCGACGGTGCGGGCGTAGTCGGTGGGACGGGGGGTGGTGCGCGGCCGGAAATGCAGGATGGGCCACTCCTTCTCGGTGGCCTCCAGCACCGTGCGCGGATCGGGGTTGACCGCCACCGGCCGCCCCGCCACCTCGAGCAGCGGCAGATCGGCGGCGCTGTCGGCGTACACCCAGCTGCGCGTCAGGTCGATGCCCTCGGCGAGGGCGAAGCGCCGCACCGCGTCGGCCTTGCCGTTGCGCCACAGCGGCTTGCCCTCCACGTGGCCGGTGAGGACACCGTCCTGGGCGGCCATGGCGGTGCACAGCACGGTGGGGATGCCGAGCTCGTCGGCGGCGGGCCGCACCTGGAAGCGGGTGAGCGCACTCACCAGCACCAGGGTGTGCCCGGCGGTCTCGTGTTCGCGGATCAGCCGCCAGGCTTCCGGGTACAGGTGTCCGTAGACGGTGCGCTGGAACAGCGTCGCGCCCAGCTCCTCGAGCCGATGCTCCGGCAGTCCGGCCCAGGCGTGCATGGTGTGTTGTAGGAACCGCTCGTATTCGCCCTCGCTGCGGGCGCCGCGAATGCTGCCGAGCAGCCCGGCCGCGACGGGGTCGCGGTCGGGGCGCAGCAGCCGCCGGGTGAGCGAGGGTGGGTCGAATCCGTGCACGACCGTCCCGCCGAAGTCGAAGACGGCGGCGATCTCCGGACCCTGCGGGCCGGAGCGGATGGCCGCCACCGCCTCGTCGAGTGTGATGGCCCGCGCGGACTGTTCGGTTATGCCCGCACCGGGCCGTCGTCGCCGCAGATACGCGGGTCCGCCGGTGCGGGCGGGGTCGGTCTTCCGCGTGGCCCGGGAGCGCGTCGGTGCCGCACCGCCGGGAATCCTGCGGGCGCTCATAGCGTTTCCAGCCGATTCGACGGGTCCAGGGTGGCGGCGCGGGTGATGCGTCCGCCGATGGCGCGCAGCTCCCCGGCGAATCTGGTTCTGCGCGCGGCCAGTTCGGCCGGGTCGGCCGGGTCGGGGGTGAGCAGCCCGTGGTTGTCGGCGAGTTTGAGCGCGCTGCCGAACAGTTCGGAGGACACCGATTCCGGGCTCTGCAGACGCTGCTGCAACAGCATCTGCCGGCCCACGTTCAGGCATTCGTCGATGATGGCCTTGCGGTCGACGGCGGTGGCGGGGTCGTGGGCGGCCAGCCGCTCGGCGACCACGAGTTGCGCGTCGAAGAAGGACCGCAGCACCCGGTGCGCCATCATGAAGCCGGATCCGGCGAGCTGGGCCAGGATCTCGGTGCCGACGGTCCCGGCGGCGGTGCGGCGGTGCCACTGCGGGTCCACGTGCAGCATCTCCGCGGTGAGCTCGGAGGTGAACTCGGCCCGCTCGGGGAAGAAGAACTCGAATTTGAGCAGATCACGCAGCCGATAGGCGGCTTCCCAGCCGACCCGCAGCTGATCGCCCTCGGGCGCTTCCACAGCGGTGAGGACTGCCAGTTCGAGGATGGCGCGGTTGACGAACCAGTGCACGGCGCTGTTGCGGTAGAACGCCGCTTCCAGATGCGCGCCCGCGCCGATGGAGTACACCGGCTCCAGCCCGCCCCGGTACACGGTCACCACCTTGGCGATGGCGAGCTGTTCGAGTACCACCGCGAGGCCGTGATCGTCGCGGAGGGTGTCGAGTTCGCCGCGCGGGAGGTCGCGGTATTCGATGTAGCCGAGTACGGGCGCGATGGCGGCGCGCAGTTCGTCCCGGGTGAGCGCGCGTTCGTGCACGCCGAGCAGGACGAGCGTGGTGAGCGCGTTGACGGTGATCGGGGTGACGGCATTGATACCCACCGCGACATCGAAGGCGAGCCGCTGCACCGCCCGCCGCTCCTGTTCCTCCACCACGCTTTCCGATTCCGGGACCACACCGTTGCCGCCCGCTGCCGAAGCAGACATCGCCGGAGCGAGTTCGGACACCGCCACAGCCGGATTCGACGTAGCCGGAGTGGAGTTCGACGTCTCCGGCTCCGGGTCTGCCTTCGCCGCAGCCGGATTCGACACCGTCGGTCCCGGGTCGGCGGGTTCGACGAGCGGATCACCGTGCGCGGTCAGCCGTTCGCGCGCCGAGAGCGGTTCCCCGAAGCGCACATACACGCGCCCCGCCGAATGCTGCTGATTGCGAACGTACCGCGCCAGCCAGGCCAGCCCCTCGGGTTGCTTCTTGCCGCCGGTCTGCTCGTCGGCGATGGCCCCGATCTCGTTGAGCCGCTCGTAGGTGATGGACACCGGCACCAGCATCACATCGTCCACGCGGCCCGAGCGCAGCGCCGCCGCGAGATAGTTGAGCAGTCCGTATCGCGGCGGCCGCAGCTTTCCGGTGCGGGTGCGCCCGCCCTCGAAGTACCACTCCAGGTTGAACCGCTTGGCGAGCAGGTAGGCGAAGTACTCCTCGACGACGGCCTTGTACACCTCGTCGTCGCCGAAGCTGCGGCGGATGAATACGGTGCCGGTGCGCCGCGCGATCGGACCCATGGGCCAGAAGCCGAGATTGGCACCGCCGATGACGTGATTGGGCGGGAAGTCGTTGCGGGCCAGCACATCCCCGAGTACGAAGGCGTCCACGTAGGAGCGGTGCGAGGGCAGGAAGACCAGCGGGTAGCGCCGGTTGAGGCTGCGCAGCCGTTCGAAGCCGACGGGGTCGTCGTCGACCTTCCAGGTGGAGGCGTGCACGGGCCGCATGGCCTGGGTGAACAGATCGGAGACCAGGCGGCTCTGCGCGGCGACGAGTTCGCGCAGCGCCTTCTCCGCGCGGCGGTGCATCTCACGCGGGGAGGTGCCGGTGTGCGCGGCGATATCGTCGAGGCGGCGCAGGAATTCGGGGGAGTCGAGGATCTCCTCGGCCACCAGGCGAGGCACCTTGTAGCGGTCGCCGATGACGGCGCGTTCCGCGCGTTCCAGGGCGACGATGCCCGCGCGCACGATGGCGCGGGCGAACGCCTCGGCCGCACCGGCGGCTCCGGGATTGTTGGCGCGCAGCTCACTCAGGCGCGCGGGCTGTCCGGTGAGCACGAGGTGCCGGTCGGGCGCCTTGCCGATGAGTCGCCGCTGCATGAGGCGGTTGGGTTTGCGCGGATTGCTGAGGGTGATCAGATCGGTGAAGGTGGTGCGCCGCACGCCGTCTCGTTCCGGCGGCAGCCACAGCACCCGTACCGGCACCACGAGCGGGTCGTCGTGGCGGTCGACCAGGCGGGTGGCGATGGCGGTGGGGTCGAGGTCGATCTGGGTGACGGGCGCTTCGGTGCCGAATTCCTGGTTGATGCCGCCCTCGGCGAGCCAACTGCCGACGAGTTCACGTTCGACGTGGGTGGTGGAGTCGACCAGCGCTACCACCGAGCGCGGGGCGGTGGTGGCCGTGGGTATCCGGCTGTCGTGGTCGATCATCTGTGATCCCTCCGCGCGTGCTGATGTTCTCCATTCAAGCGGATCCGGGTGTCCGTGGTCGGCCGGTCGCGGGAAACACTGCCGACAGCGTGGCGATTCGCGGGTGGGGTGCGGGAGTGGCTGGCGCAACACTTCCACGCGAAACAGGTAATGCTAACCTTACTTCCCTGAGTTAGGTCAGCATTACCTTGGAGGACGGGTGTCGGCGACGGACGAACGAGTACGACTGGACTTTGCGCACAGTCCGGCGCCAGCCGCCCCGGAGGGCGGCATCGACCCCATCGCGGCGGTCACCGGCCTGGCAGCCGCCGACCGATTCGGTGAATACGTCGTCTATGAGAAGCCCGGCGAATGGGTGTTCGCCGCCGACCCGCTCGGCGGCATCGAACTGGACGCCGACGAGTTGCGGGTCAGTTGGGCGGGTGACACCACCGCGACGCCGTGGACCGGCAGCCCGGCCCGGGTCGTCGACCGCGCGCTGGCGAGCCTGCCGCTGGCCGGGCGCAATGCCTACGGCTGGATCGGCTTCGAATTCTGCGCCTGGGCGCTGGGCTCGACCGAGTACGTCCACCCCCGCGCCACTCTCGCGCACCTGATGATCCCGCGTATCGAGGTGCGGCTCAACGCCGCCGGCATCCAGGTGTCGGGTGCGACCACCGACGAGGCCGCCGACATCCTGGCGCTCATCGGGGCCGCGCAGGGCACCGCGCTGCCGACCGGACATCCGGTCGACGTGACCGGCGATCCGACCGGGTACCGGGAGCGGGTGGCCAAGGCCGTCGCGGAGATCAACGCGGACCGCTACCAGAAGGTCATCCTGTCGCGGAAGGTGGAGCTGCCCTTCGCCGTCGACATTCCGTCCACCTACCGGCTGGGCCGGGCCAACAACACCCCGGCGCGATCCTTCCTGCTGCGCCTGGGTGCGCTGGAGGCCGCCGGGTTCAGCCCGGAGTTGGTCGCCGCGGTGGACGGTGATCGGGTGGTCACCACCGAACCACTCGCCGGGACACGCGCTTTCGGCCGCGGTGCGGAGGCCGACACCGCCGCGCGCGCCGATCTGCTCAGCGATCCCAAGGAGATCGTCGAGCACGCGCTGTCGGTGCAGACCTCCTTCGCCGAGATCGCGACCGTGGCCGAACCCGACACCACCGTCGTCGCCGACTACATGGCGGTGCGCGAGCGCGGCAGCGTGCAGCATCTGGCCTCCACCGTGCGCGGCACCCTGGCCGCCGACCGCAGCCCGTGGGACGCGCTGGAGGTGCTGTTCCCGTCGGTGACCGCCTCCGGTATCCCGAAGGCGGGCGGCGTGGACGCGGTCTTCCGCCTGGACCACGACGAGCGCGGCCTGTATTCGGGTGCCGTGGTGACGGTTTCGCCCGACGGCGCGCTGGAGGCCACCCTGGTGCTGCGCGCGGTCTACCAGACCGGCGAGGGCGCGTGGCTGCGCGCCGGTGCGGGTGTGGTGGGCCAGTCGCGGCCGGAGCGCGAATTCGAGGAGACCTGCGAGAAATTGGGCAGCGTCGCGCCGTATGTGGTGCGCGCGCAACAGCACTGAGCCCAGCTGTTCGAAACCTCCGCGCGGAGACCGCGCCGCGTCTTCCCCTCGCCAGCGGTCGTGTCGCGGTTGGAATGCGTGTGGCCCCCCTGCCGGAGCAAGGGGGCCACACGCGTTTCGGGTGGGCACCGCGGTATTTCGCGCGCCGGTAACCAATCGCTCCGAATACGACGAGTTCGGGGCGGGGCGAACGACCGGGAGAGCAGGCGGGGCCCGCCGCACCCGCTGTCTGTCATGGAGTGCTGGGCGGCCTTCGACGTCGGCTGCCTCTCGTGGGTGCGGGGCAGCCTTTCCACACCGGCGGCCCGCCCGTGCGGCAGGTGGGGCCGCTCCGCACGGCGGCCCAGCGGGGCCGGGTGGCTGCCGCGTCGATGGCCCGCACCCGGCTCAGCCCGCCGCGCGCAGCGCCTTCTTGTCGATCTTGCCGACGGCGGTGATGGGCAGGGTGTCGGCCTGGCGCAGCACATCGGGCAGCTTGTAGGTGGCCAGGCCGCGGTCGGTGAGGAAGCGCTTGATCTCGGCGAGGCTGGGCAGCTCGCCCTCGACCACCAGGACGGCGCAGACCTTTTCGCCGAGGGCGGCGTCGGGCAGGCCGACGGCGGCGGCGTGCCGCACGGAGGGATGCGCGAGCAGGTGCTCCTCGAGTTCGTCGCAGGACACGTTCTCCCCGCCGCGGTTGATCACGTCCTTGATGCGCCCGGAGACGATGAGATGCCCGCTGGGCAGGCGGCGCACCAGATCGCCGCTGCGGTAGAAGCCGTCCGGGGTGAAGGAGCGCGCATTGTGTTCCGGCGCACGGTAATAGCCGCGCAGGGTGTAGGGCCCGCGGGTGAGCAGCTCGCCCTCCTCGCCCTCGGGCACGTCATTGCCCTCCCCGTCCACGATGCGCAGTTCGTCGTGCGGGGACAGCGGGCGGCCCTGGGTGGTGCAGACGATCTCGTCGGAGTCGTCCAGGCGGGTGTAGTTGAGCAGGCCCTCCGCCATGCCGAACACCTGCTGGAGTCGCGCGCCGAGGGCGGGGGCGACCTCGCGCGCATTGACCTCCGCCAGACGCGCGCCGCCGACCTGGAGCAGGCGCAGCGAGGAGAGGTCGGCCTCCTCCCAGTCGGTGGCCGCGCACCACAGCTGCGCCAGCGGCGGCACCACGGCGGTCACGGTGACCCGATGCCGTTCGATGGCGGCGAAGGCGCTCTCCGGGCTGGGGTCGGTGACGAAGGCGAGCGCGCCGCCGGTGGCCACGGTGCCCAGGATGCCGGGGCAGGCCAGTGGGAAGTTGTGCGCGGCGGGCAGCGTCGCGAGATAGACGTCCTCGGGCCCGAGTTCGCATACCGCGGCGCTGGCCGTGGCGTTGTAGGCGTAGTCGTCGTGGGTGCGTGCGATGAGCTTGGGCAGCCCGGTGGTGCCGCCGGAGACCAGCATCAGCGCGATATCGGCGGCGTCGATCTCGGGCAGCGAATCGCCTTCGCCGGAAATGGAATTCAGATCGGTGAAGGTACCCGGATCGCCGAGCACCAGCACGTGGCGCAGGGTCGGAACGGCGGCGGCGACCTCGGTGGCGAGCACGCGGTAGTCGAAATCGCCCAGCCGGTCGGCGATCAGGTAGGCGACCGCGCCCGAGAGTCGGGTGAGGTGCTCGATCTCGGCGCGGCGGTGCGCGGGCAGGGTGAGCACCGGAATGATCCCGGCGCGCAGCAGGCCGAAGAGGATGCGCGGGAAGTCGGGGACGTTGGGCAGCTGCACCACCACGCGGTCGCCGGGGCGCAGGCCGAGCTTCAGGAAGCCGTGGGCGGTGCGGTCGGCGGCGGCGTCGAGTTCGGCGTAGGTCAGGGTGGCGTCGTCGGACAGCAGGGCCGGACGGTCGGGCCGGGTGCGGGCCGTTTCGCGCAGCAGGCGGTCGAGCGGGCGGCCGGTCCAGTAGCCCGCGCGACGGTATTCGTCGGCGAGGTCGGCGGGGAAGGGAACGAAGCCGTCGCGGTGGTCCTGGGCGGCTGGGGCTGGGATTGTCACGTCGTGCCTCTTACTCACACTATGGGGTGTCTTGGTCACGCTACCGAATGGCGCTACATAGGTTAGGCAACCCTATCTCAATGGGTTAGGCTGCTCGTGAAGGAGTCCGGGCGAATCCCGGCGGCACGGCACGAGGAGTGACAGCGGCATGGAGTCAGCGCAGAGCGGCAGCGACGCGACCGGCGCGGCGATCGGCAAGGACGAGATCCGCACCGCCATAGCCACCCACCTCGGCCTCGACCCCGCCGATATCGCCGACGGCGACGACCTCATCCAACTCGGCCTCGACTCCATCCGCACCATGAAGCTCGCGGGCGGCTGGCGCAAACGCGGCATCGCCGTGAACTTCGCCCAACTCGCCGCCGAACCGACCGTCGCCGACTGGCACCGCCTGCTCGGCGGCGACCCGGCCGCGCCGGAACCGGACCGTGGTGCGGGCGCACATCGCGCCCCCACCGAAATCGCCGGTGCGGCAGCCGATGGTGCCGCAGCGGCGGTGAACCATGCCGACAGCGCGGCGGGCGGATACAGCGCGGCCGCCCATGGTGAGAACGGCGTCGCGGGCGATGCCGATGCTCAGTCGGACGGTGCCGCGAAGAACAGTGCCGCGAGTGGGCGCGCGGCGGCGCGTGGATCCGTGACCGCGGCAGGTGGGTCCGACCCTGTGGCGGTACCGGACCCTGTGGCTGCGGGTGGGTCCGGTGCTGTCGCGAGTGGTGCGGACGGTGCCGATACCCGGCCGGACCGCGCTGCCGTTCGGTCGCAAGGACGCTCGGGCGCACCGGTCGGTGCGGATGGCGCGGCTGGCGGTGCGGACGCTACGGCCGACGACGGTTCCCCGTTTCCGCTCGCGCCCATGCAGCATGCCTACTGGATCGGGCGGTCCGAGGGGCAGCAGTTGGGGGCGGTCGCGGCGCATCTGTATGTCGAATTCGACGGTGGGGATGTCGATCCCGGGCGTCTGGAGCGGGCGGCCGAGCTGCTGGTGGCGCGGCATCCCATGCTGCGCACGCGGTTCCTGCCCGATGGCACGCAGCAGACCCTGGAGCGTCCGGGGCGGCCGGTGTGGAGCGTGACCGATCTGCGGGATCGCGACGCCGCCGAGGTCGAGCGGGTGCTGGAGTCGCTGCGGGAGCGCAAGACCCACCAGCTCATGGCGGTGGAGGACGGGCAGGTCATCGATATCGCCCTCACCCTGCTGCCGGGCGGTCGCACCCGCCTGCACCTCGATGTGGACATGCTCGCCGCCGACGCCATGAGCTACCGCATCCTGGTCGGCGATCTGGCGCGGCTCTACCACGGCGAGGAGCTGCCGCCGCAGACCTACACCTTCCGCGAGTACCTGGCGGGCCAGGCCGCGCCGGGACCGGACCGCGCACGCGACCGCGACTGGTGGCAGCGCCGCCTGTCGGAGCTGCCCGGCGCACCGGAACTCCCCCGCGCCTCGGAGCTGGCCCACGCGACGGCACCCGCGTCAGCCGCGGCCGTCGCCGTCGCGGGCCACTCGGCCGAGATGCGGACCGTGCGCTTCCACCGCTGGCTGTCCCCGACCGCGAAGGCGCGCATGTTCGCGGCCGCGCACACCCGGGGCATCACCCCCGCCATGGCCTTGGCGTCGGTATTCGCCGAGACCATCGGCGGCTGGTCGGCGCAGCGGCGGTTCCTGCTGAATCTGCCGCTGTTCCACCGGGAGCCGGTGCATCCGCAGGTCGACGGTGTGGTGGGCGACTTCACCTCCTCGGTGCTGCTGGAGGTCGATGTGACCGAACCGGCCACCGTCACCGAGCGCGCCCAGGCACTGCAACGCGAATTGCACGCCGCCGGTGCGCATTCGGCCTATTCGGGGCTGGAGGTGCTGCGTGATCTGGGCCGCCTGCGCGGTGAGCCGGTGCTCGCCCCGATCGTCTACACCAGCGCCATCAACCTCGGCGAACTCTTCGCCGAGCACGTCACCGACACCTTCGGCGACCCGGCCTGGATCATCTCCCAGGGCCCGCAGGTGCTGCTGGACGCCCAGGTCACCGAGGTTCGCGGCGGCCTCCTGCTGAACTGGGACGTCCGCGCCTCCGCCTTCCCCGCGGGCATGGTCGAGGCCATGTTCGCCCGCTACATCGACGCCATCCTCCGCCTGGCGGGCATCACCGACAGCTCCGAGGCCAGCGAAACCATCGGCGGCACAGGAATATCGGCTCGGGCGGCCTCCGCACCCACTCGGCGAGACGGCGCTGTCGACGCAATGGCGGCCACGAGCGAGTCGGCGTCCGCGCCGCGACAAGCGCACGCGGAAGCCGCACACACGTCGACCGCCACTGAGCCGACCGGTGTCGAGCCGACCGCCACTGAGCCGACCGGTGTCGAGCCGACCGCCGCTGAGCTGACCGGTGCCGGGATGAACGGTGCCGGGTCGGCTGTCGCCGAAGCCGCCGCCACCGGTGTGAACGCGGCGGGCGTCACCGCCCACGGGTCGGCCGTCACCGCGAAGGAATCCGGGGTGGCCGGTATCTCGGCCGCCGGGACCACCGAGCACGCCGCCTCCGGCACTGCGGTGTCCGGAGCCTTCGTCGACGGAGTGGACACCGCCGTCGGTATCGCACCCGCCGTGCCCGCGACCGATGCCACCGGGGTACCGTCGCAGGCTGGCACGGATCTCGCCGCCCAGGTCGACGCCATGGAGGAGGCCGTGGCCGCCGCGCTGTCGGCGGCGCGGCCGGTGGACAACACCGAGACCGGCTGGGATGCCGAGGCCACGGTGCGGATTCCGCTGGAGCAGGCCGTCGTCCGGTCGCGGGTGAACGCCACCTCGGGACCGGTGAGCGGGCGGACGCTGCATGCCGGACTGTTCCAGCACGCGGCCGCGAATCCCGACGCGCCCGCCGTGATCTGGGAGAACGCCGCCGAACCCGGGAGCGGCGCAACCGAATTCGCCGAGACGGTGGCCGGGCGGGGATTCGATCCCGCCGCCGGTACGGTAGCCGCACAGACGGGTGCTCGCCGTGGCGTCGCCGGGAGCGAGCAGGAGCACGCTCACATCCAAGGTGAGCGTGCGGCGCGGACGGACGGTCGCCCCGACGGCCAGGATGATGTGCGGGCCGACGGTCGCGCCCACGGTGAGCGTGCGGCGCGGGCGCACACGCTCACCTACGGGGAGCTTGCCGCGCAGGCGCTCGCGGTGGCGGGTGCGCTGCGGGCGGCCGGGGTGCGGCCGGGGGATGCGGTGGCCGTGCAGCTGCCGAAGGGACCGGATCAGATCGTCGCCACCGTCGGTGTGCTGGCGGCCGGTGGCGTGTATGTGCCGATCGGCTTCGATCAGCCCGCCGCGCGCCGCGCGGAGATTATCCGCACCGGTGCCGTGGTGGCCGCGCTGACCGCCGGGGCCGAGGTGCCGGAGGTGCGCACACTGCCGCTCGCCGGTGCCCGGGTGTTCGCCGAACCGCTTGCCGAGCCGGTGTTCCCGGATCCGGAGGCCATCGCCTACGTGCTGTTCACCTCCGGCTCCACCGGCAAACCGAAGGGCGTCGAGGTGCCGCACCGCGCGGCCATGAACACCATCGACGATCTCGACGACCGCTTCGACCTCGGCCCGGCGGACCGCGCACTGGCCCTGTCCGCCTTGGAGTTCGACCTGTCCGTGTACGACATCTTCGGTCTCTTCGCCGTCGGCGGCGCGGTGCTGGCCGTGGACGAGTCCCAGCGCGTCGAACCGGCCCGCTGGCTGGAACTCATCGAGCGCCACCGGGTTTCGGTGCTCAACTGCGTGCCCAGCCTGCTCGACATGCTGCTGTCCGCGGCGTCGGGTCGTCGCTTGGACAGCCTGCGCATGGTCATCCTGGGCGGTGACTGGGTGGATGTGGCGCTGCCGGGCCGCTTGCGGCAGGTCGCGCCGGACTGTCGTTTCGCAGGTCTGGGCGGGGCGACCGAGACCGCCATCCACTCCACCATCTGCGAGGTGGTCGACGCCCGTGTCCCCGCGGAGTGGTCGGCGGTGCCCTACGGCACTCCGCTGCGGAACGTGCGCTGCCGCGTGGTCGGCCCGGCCGGGCACGACTGCCCGGATTGGGTGACCGGGGAACTGTGGATCGGCGGCGACGGGGTGGCGGCCGGTTACCGCAACGACCCCGACCGCACCGCCGACCGCTTCGTCACCCACGAGGGCCTGCGCTGGTACCGCACCGGCGATCTGGCGCGCTACCTGCCCGACGGCACCCTGGAATTCCTGGGCCGCGCCGACCACCAGGTCAAGATTCGCGGCTACCGGGTGGAACTGGGCGAGGTGGAGAGCGCGCTGCGCGCCCTGCCCGGCGTGCGCCATGCCATCGCCGCGGTGATCGGTTCGGCCGCACCGAAACTGGCCGCCGTGGTGGTCGGGGTCGACGGCGCGGAGCTGCGGGTGGAGACGCTGCTGGCGCAGGCGGCGGACCTGTTGCCCGCCTACATGATTCCCACGCGCGTCGAACTGCTGGCCGAGCTGCCGTTCACGGCCAACGGCAAACCGGACCGCAAGGCCATTGCCACGCTGCTGGCCGCCGGTGAGCGGGCGAGCGAATTCGTCGCCCCGCGTACGGATCTGGAGCGTGCCCTGGCCGATATCGTCGCTGCCGTGCTCGGCCGGGATCGCGTCGGCGCGACCGACGACTTCTTCGCCCTCGGTGGTGATTCGGTGCTCGCCACCGCGGTGGTCGCGCGGGTGCGGGAATGGCTGGATTCCCCCGACACCGTGGTGGCCGACTTCTTCGCCGCCCGCACCGTCGCCGGACTGGCGCAGCGGCTGCTGGAGCGTGAGCAGCGCACCGCCACCCCGGGGCGTCTGGCCACGGTGGCGGCGATGTACCTGGAGGTCGCCGCCCTGTCCGATGAAGAGGTGCTGGCGCAGCGCTGAGTTCTCGACACCCGCTGCCCCGCACCGAAACCGTGCGGGGCAGCGGCATTCGGAGCGTTCTACTCGATGACCGGGCAGGTCCCGTCGATGACCCCGATGTCGTGGAAGAACTGGTAGCACGACGGATTGTCCGGCAGGAACCAGTGCAGGCCCTCCAACAGGAACACCGCGACCAGGTTGATCACGATGACCAGCCCGCAGAACCACAGCGCGAGCCTGCCGATGCGCGCGGCGACGCCGCCGGTGGGAATCGTCTCGCCCGCGGTCGCGTGGGCGAAGGACAGCACCACGCCGATGGTGGCGATGGCGGCGACGAACAGGATCAACGCCCACACGTACAGGTGCAGTCCGAGTACCGTGCCGCCGTAACCCGGATCGCCCGGCAGGATGTGCAGCATGGTCTGCCGCCAGGCCGCGAAGCCGCCGCCGAAGCAGCCGACGATGGCCAGCCCCCAGCCGGTCATGTAGTCGCGCCGGGTGATGGTTCCGCGCAACCCCTTGGCCACGATGTAGGCGCCGCCCAGCGCGGCGAGGGTCATGAAGTTGCGCTGCACCATGCACAGCGGGCACGGATAGTCCCAGGTGCCGAACTGCACGGCCAGGCCGCCGCACACCACACCGGTCCAGCCGACCACGAAGACGACCGCGAGCCAGTACTGCACCCGGCCGAGCCGGGTGTGCTCGGTGGTGCCGGTGCCGAGCGTCGTGGGCGTCACCATGTCAGCCCCAGACCGAGTCCGCTGGTGATGTGGTGCTTCAACAGGAGGCCGGTCGCCAGGAACGCGATCCACCAGGCCGCCAGCACCAGGCGGCGGGATCGCTGTTGACAGATCATCACCAATATGACCAGCAAACCGGCCCAGAGGATCGTGTCCATGTGCCGGACGCTACTGCTCTACCTGCTGTGATCCGAGCGATAGGCGCTCTGACACGCCGCGCCGACGCGCCCACCCACCTAGACTCGTGCGGGTGAGTGGTTGGGACATCGGCGACATCCCCGATCTGACCGGGCGGACCTACATCGTCACCGGCGCGAACAGCGGCCTGGGCGCCGCGACCACGCGGGCGCTGACGGGTGCGGGCGCACGGGTGATCATGGCCTGCCGCAACGAGGTCAAGGCACATGCCGTCGCCGCCGAGATGGGGGAGCGCGCGCAGGTGCGCCGCCTCGATCTCGCCGACCTGGCCTCGGTGCGCGATTTCGCCGACGGCATCGAATCCGCCGATGTGCTGATCAACAATGCCGGGATCATGGCGGTGCCGCTGCGTCGCACCGCCGACGGCTTCGAAATGCAGATCGGCACCAACCATCTCGGCCACTTCGCGCTCACCGGGCTGCTGCTGGACAAGATCCGCGAGCGGGTGGTCACCGTCTCCAGTGGCGCGCACGCCATCGGGCGCATCGACCTGGCGGATCTGAACTGGGAGCGCCGCCGCTACCAGCGCTGGGCCGCCTACGGGCAGTCCAAGCTGGCCAACCTCATGTTCGCCTACGAGCTGCAACGCCGGCTCGCCGCCGCCGGCTCCCCGAAGCTGTCGCTGGCCGCCCACCCCGGTTACGCCGCGACGGAACTGCAGTCGCACACCGAATCCTTCCAGGACTTCATGATGTCCGTCGGCAATCGGCTGTTCGCGCAGAGCGCCGAGATGGGTGCGCTGCCGACGCTGTACGCCGCCACCGCCGAGGTGGAACCGGGCGCGTTCTACGGCCCCGGTGGCCTGCGCGGCCTGCGTGGCCATCCGGTGCGCTCCGGATCGTCGTCGGCCTCCCGCGACGAGATGACCGCCCGTCGCCTCTGGGAGCTGTCCGAACAGCTCACCAAGGTCACCTACCCGTTCGGGCGGAAGTAGCGAGCGGATCGAGTTCGACGGGCCGTGTCCCCACCGGGACGCGGCCCGAGTCCTGTGATCACCGCCACTCGAGGTCACACTTCCCGAGCCGGTTCCGTCATCCCGGTGAACGCGAAAAGCGGCGGAAGACATCCTGTGGTGGAAAGTGGGTAGTGGCAATGACTTTCGAGAATCTGCGGCAGTCGGTCCGGGGCGAGGTGCTGTTGCCCGGTGACGCCGACTTCGACACGGCGGCCCAGCCGTGGAACCTCGCTGTCACCCAGCGGGTGGGTGCGGTGGTCACCGTCGCCGACGCCGACGACATCGCCGCGGCGCTGGCCGCGGCGCGTGCCGCGGGGGTGCCGGTGGTGTCCCAGCCGACCGGGCACGGCGCGACCGGCGATATCGACGGGGCCGTCCTGGTGCGCACCGGCCGCTTCGACGGTATCGAGATCGACGCCGAGGCGCGCATCGCCCGGGTCGGATCGGGGGCGCGGTGGGGCGCGATCCAGAAAGCCGCTGCCGCGCACGGCCTCACGGGGCTGGCGGGCAGCAATCCGGTGGTCGGCGTGACCGGGTACACGCTGGGCGGCGGCGCGGGCTGGTTCGCCCGCAGGTACGGCTGGGCCTCGGATGCGGTGCGCGCCTTCGAGATCGTCGCCGCCGACGGTCGCCCGGCCCGGGTCACCGCGGACAGCGATCCGGAACTGTTCTGGGCTCTGCGCGGGGGCGGCGGCGATTTCGCGGTGGTGACCGGAATCGAATTCGAGCTGTTCCCCATGCCTTCGGTGTACGGCGGCCGGGTGCTGTTCCCGGCCGAACGCGCCGAGCAGGTGTGGGAGACCTTCCAGGAGCTCACCGCCGACGCGCCCGCCGAACTGTCGGTGTGGTTCCAGCGGGTGCAGATCCCGAACTCGCCGGAGCTGGTCGGCCTGGACCTCGCCTATCTGGGCGCGGTCGAGCAGGGGCGGGAGCTGGTGGCCGCCATCGACCGGCTGGGCGGTGCCGTCTCCGACAACCGTGGACCGCTCTCGGTGGACCGCATCGGGGAGATCACCGCCGAGCCGACCGACCCCAGCCCGGCGCTCTCGCACGCCGAATTGCTCACCGATCTCGGTGCCGAGGTCACCAAGATCCTGGTGCGTGAACCGGTGGCGCCGCTGCTGAACATCCAGGTGCGCCACCTCGGCGGTGCGCTCGCCGCCGCGAATCCGGCCGGGGGAGCGCGGGGTCCGGTCGCGGAGCCGTACCTGCTCTACCTGCTGGGTCTGGGCCTGCCGCAGCTGCGTGCGGCCGTGTCGGCGAAGCTGCGGGCGGTGGTGGACGCGCTCGGCGAGCACGCACCCGGCCGCAAGCCCTACACCTTCCTCGGCGCGGCCGACACCGCGGCGGCGGCCTTCGAGGACGCCGCCCTGGCGCGGCTGCGGGCGGTCAAGCGGGAGCGCGATCCGCACGGTGTGATTCGTGCCAATTTCCCGGTGCTCGGTTGATCCGGATCGTTGTTTCGGCCCGGTGCGGAACTGTTCCGCACCGGGCCGTTTCACGTTCGCGCGGCGTTCGCGGACGCTCGATAGGCTGGTTCGGACAATGGAACGTCATCCCGAATAGTGAGATGCTTATCGTGAATGTGTCAGCGGCCACACGCATTTTCCGTGGCTTCTGGTACTGTCGCCGCCATGCAGCGCGTGTATTTCTGGTTTAGCCAGCCGGCCCCGGGTGGGCCGAGCGGCGTGAACCTGCGCTGACCTCCTCCCACCCCGAGCCGGATGAACACAGACCGGCTCCGAGGGAATCTCATCGCGAATCTCCGTGGGTCGGCCTGAGAAAAGGAACCCACGAATCATGACTCTCGCCGCCGCCATCGACTCCAGGCATGCCGATCTGGACGATCAGCGCACCCTCAGCGTGAGCCCCCTTCGCTCGCCCGCCGACATCCGTCGCACCCATCCCATCGACGACGCGCTCGCCGATACCGTGCGCGCGGGCCGCAAGGCCACCGTCGACGTGCTCAATGGCGACGACGACCGCCTGATGGTCATCGTCGGCCCGTGTTCGGTGCACGATCCCGATGCCGCCCTCGACTACGCACGCCGGTTGGCGGCCAAAGCCGCCGAACTCGGGGACCGGCTGCACATCGTGATGCGCGTCTACTTCGAGAAGCCGCGCACCACCCTGGGCTGGAAGGGCCTGATCAACGACCCGCACCTGGACGGCACCTTCGATATCAACACCGGGCTGGATCTGGGCCGTCGCCTGCTGGTCGACATCACCGCGCTCGGGCTCCCGGTGGCCTGCGAATTCCTCGACCCCATCACCCCGCAGTACATCGCCGACCTGGTCGCCTACGGCGCGATCGGCGCGCGCACCGCGGCCAGCCAGGTGCACCGCCAGCTCTCCAGCGCGCTGTCCATGCCCGTCGGCATCAAGAACGGCACCGACGGCGACGTGCAGGTGGCCGTGGACGGCGTGCGCGCCGCCGCCGCCAGCCACGTATTCCCCGGCACCGATCTGGAGGGGCGTTCGGCGCTCATCCGCACCGCGGGCAACCTGGACTGCCACGTGATCCTGCGCGGCGGCAGCAACGGCACCAACTACGACGCGGCCTCCGTGGCCGAGGCATGCCTGCGCCTGGAGAAGTCGTCGCTGCCGCAGCGCGTGGTGATCGACGCCAGCCACGGCAACAGCAACAAGGACCACAACCGGCAGGTCGACGTGGTCACCGATATCGCCGCACGCATCGCGGCGGGGGAGACCAGCACGGTCGGCGTCATGATGGAGAGCTTCCTGCTCGCCGGTCGCCAGGACCTCACCCTCGGCCGCGCCGACGACCTGGCCTACGGACAGTCCATCACCGACGCCTGCCTGGACTGGGACACCACCGCCGCGCAGCTCGACCGGCTGGCCGAGGCGGTCGCCGCACGACGCGGCTGAGTTGTTGCAGCCGCGCGACGCGGCTGAATTCGCTCACGCCGGGGTGGCGACAATACCGAGGAGATCGCCTGAGGCGCGGGTTCGGACCTCGAAACCCGCGCCCCTCAGGTGCTCGGACAGCTTGCCCGGCAACGGTTTCGGGCTGCTCGAGGTGCCTGCTCCGGGTTCGCCGTAGCCGTACACCAGGTACAGGGCACCGCCCGGGTTCAGCAGCTCGCGGATGAGGGCGAGCTCCGGCGTCGGATCCCGGGTCCAGAAGAGATTCACATTGACCGCGAGCACCTTGTCGAAACCGGTGTCGCCGTCCCGGACATCTTCGGGGCGCAGTTCCTCCAAGGCCAGGTGAAGTAGCCGCACCCGGCCCGCATCGACCAGTGCGGCATGCTTTTTCCTGGATCGCGCGATGGCGGTGGCGGACCGGTCGATGGCCACGACTCGACCCGTCGTCAACGGCTCCGCCAGATAGGCGACCGACGCGCTCGAACCCGCGCCCACCTCCAGAATCCGGTCGCTCGCGCGGATGCCCATCGTCTCGACAACCCATTCGAACCGCGCCGTGCCCGCCATATCCGCAATCTACGCCCGAGCCCGCGATCCGCGCCCCGGGTTCACGCCAGCGCAGCCCACAGCATGGCCGATCCCGCCAGCCGTCGGTCACTCGGCCCACCAGCGTGTTCGCAGGTGCACGGTGGTCTTCACCATGCCGAATATGGTGCCAGCCGGATTGGCGGTGGTCCGATCGAGGTTGCGGTGAACTCAGTGCGGCGACAGGCGGGCTCGGGCCTTCTCCGCCCAGCGTTCGACGTGGTCGAGGTGGCGTTGGGCCTTGTTCAGGGCCTCCTGGGCGGTGCGGTTGGCGGCTACGGTGAAGCGGCGCTCGGATTCGGCGTGCGAGAGGTCGGCGCGCAGGGCGGCGATGCGGTCCTCGACGGCGGTGAGGTCGGCGGTGACGCGGTCGCGGTCGGCTTGGGCGGAATCGCGGGCGGCGCGGGCGGATTCGAGCGCCGCGAGGGCATCGGCGGCCTCCTGCCGGGCGGCGGCCAGCGCCTCCTCCTCGGCCGCCCTGCGCCGCTCCTCCCGCGCCCGTGCCGCACTGCCGGACTTCCCGCCGCCGGACTTCGCGCTGCCGGGTTTCCCGCCGTCGGACTTCGCACCGTCGGATGTCGCGCTGTCGGATGTCGCGGTGCTGTCGGACGTTCCTGTGTCGCCCGATGTCGCGGTGCTGCCGGACTCGGCCGTGCCGCCGGACCTCGCGGCGCGACCGCGTCCGCGCGCGCCGTCGGGTCTGTTGTCACCGCCGGAATCTCCTGCCGCACCGCCCGTATCGTCTCCGGCGGACCACTTGCCGTCGGCGGTCCTGCTGCCGGACTCTCCGGCTCCCTCCGCCCGGTCGCGTGGTGCCGCTGCGCCCGTCGTCGGGTGCGCCGGGCCGTCGGCGGCGTGTGCACGAGGCGCGCCCGCGCGGGTGGAAGTGTCGGTGGTGGAGGGGGATTCGTGGGTGGGGACGGCGGAGAGGGTGGCGGGGCCGAAGCCCTCGTAGCTGGTGGCGGTGGTGAGGGTGCCGGTGCGGACCGCTGCCGCGACGTCGGGGTCGGCGAGGGCGGCGTGCAGGGTCTGGCCGATCTCACGGAGGGTCGCCTCGCTCAACTTCTGGTCGTGGGCGGCCGCCAGTTCGCCCGCCTTCCGGGTCAGCGCGTTCACCACCTGCTGGCGCTGGGTGGTGAGCGCCCGCAACGCCTCGCCCGACAGCTTCCGCTGCGCCTCCCGCAGCGCGTCCCCGAGCGCCAGCAGCGCCGTCACCTCGTCCGTCGCCTCCCGGGCCAGCACATTCACCGCCCACGCCGCCACCGTCGGCCGCCGCAGCTTGCCGATGGCACCGGCCAGCGCCCGATCCCCGGCCTCGCGCGCCCGCCGCACCCGCTCGTCGCGCGCCGCGACGAACTCCGCAGGGGCGAGGCCGTACAGCTCGCCCGCAACCTCCTCGAGCGTCATGCCCCCCAGCCTACGAGCGCACGCCCGACATTTCGGCCACCGCCGAGCGTTCGAGGTTCCTCGGCCCCGCCCGCGAGCACACGCGACGTCCGCTCACACCGGGCGAGGGTTCAGCGGCGGTCGAATTCGGCGGGCCAGGCCGGGGCCGGGCCGGGTGGGTCGGTGGCGAGGCGGCCCGCGATCCAGATATCGCGGCGGATGCCGCGCTGCACCATGCCGCCGCGCAGGATGCCCTCGTAGCGGAAGCCGGTGCGGCGGACCACGGCGGCGGAGGGGTGGTTGCCCACCATGGCGCGCCATTCGAGGCGGCCGTAGCCGAAGGGTGTGGGGGCGAAGGCGGCGGTGCAGGCCAGGTCCACGGCCTGGGTCATGAGGCCGCGACCGCGGACGGCGGGGCAGAGCCAGTAGCCGATCTCGGCGGTCTCGTCCTGCGGACGGATGGTGGGGTGCAGGCCGATCATGCCCACCACCGGCCCGTCCGCCGCTGTCCGCACCGCCCAGGTGGGGCTGCGCGCGGCCCATCCGGGAATCACGATGTCGGTCACGAAGCCCTCGGCGTGTTCGCGCAGGTAGGGCACCGGCATGGTGGTCCATTCCCCGATGGACGGCTCCTGACAGCAGGTGGTGATGGCGTCGATGTCGTACACCGTGGGCGGCGTGAGCCAGACCGTTCCGTTCGACAGGGTGCTCGGGTCCATCGCCTCATGCTGGCATAGGATCACCACGGTGGTTGCCGCACTGCTCGCCGATTTGTTCGAATCCCATCGATCGCACCTGCTCGCGGTGGCCTATCGGCTGACCGGCAGCGTCACCGACGCCGAGGACGCGGTGCAGGAGAGCTGGCTGCGCCTGGCCACCACGCCCCAGTACGAGATCGAGGATCTGCGCGCCTGGCTCACCACCGTGGTCAGCCGCATCTGCCTGGATCGCCTGCGCAGCGCCGCAGTGCGCCGGGAAACCTATGTGGGACAGTGGCTTCCGGAGCCGGTCGTGACCGCACCGAACCCCTCCAGCACCCCCGATCCGCTGGCCGCGGTGGTCCGCAAGCAGGACGCCCGCTTCGCGGCGATGATCGTGCTGGACAACCTCACTCCGCCGCAGCGCGTGGCTTTCGTTCTGCACGACGCCTTTTCGGTGCCGTTCGACGAGATCGCCGATATCCTGGACATTTCCACCGACGCCGCCCGGCAGCTCGCCGCGCGGGCGCGCAAGGCCGCGGCGCGCAGCCCGGAGCCGGTTCCCGATCCCGAGCACGAGGCCGTCGTGCAGCGGCTCATCGAGGCCATGTACTCCGGCGACCTGGACCGGGTGGTGGCGGTGTTGCATCCGGACGCCCGCACCATCGGCGACGCGGGCGGCACCACCGCCACCGCCATCAATGTGGTCACCGGTGCGGACAGGGTCGCCCGGCTGTTCCTGGGACTGCGCCGCAAGCTCGGATTCGACGATCCGGCCGCCTTCGCCAGCGGTATGTTCGAGCCGGTGCTCGTCAACGGTCAGCTGGGTGTGCTGGTGCACGAGCGGGAACCGGGGGAGAACCATTCGGGCAATCCGCGCCGGGTGTACGGCTTCACGGTGGCCGACGGAAAGATCTGGGGTATCTACGATCTCGCGAATCCGGCCAAGCTGTCCGGCATTCGCCTGTCGCGCTGAGGTATTCGGCGAACCGGCATCCGGCGAACCGAAGACGGCGCGACGGCGCGGTCGCGATTGCGCGCGACCGCGCCGTCCACATCCGAGTGGGCGGCACACCCCCGACGGTCCTGCCGCACACCGGATTCGGTCAGTTCGGCGGTGTCTGCACCGCGGAACCGCTCTCGCATTCCATGCCGCCGGACAGGCTCACCGATCCGGTGGGTGTGCAGTTGCCGATCCCGGATCCGGTTCCGGAGCCGGAGTTCCCGCCGGAGCCGGAGGGCGGGAAGCTCGATCCGGTGCTCCAGTCCGGGGTGGTCGACCCGGTGGCCCAGCCGATGAGCTGGTTGGCGATGTGGTGGGCATGATCGACGACCGCGACGGGTTGTAACAGCAGGTCGATGAAGGAGGCCATGTGCGCCCCTTTCGTTGATCCACCGGCGAGGGTGGGTGTGAGATGGAACACGGGGAGGCTAGCCGCCATTGGGTCAATGCACAATCACGCTGGTAGACAAGCTATTTCAAAAGTGAAACATAGGCATTCGCTATCGCTTCGCAACCATTTCGCCCGGTGGGTTACTCTCCGGACATGCCCTACGTTCCCACCGTCGAACGCCTCCGCCCCTTCGGAGCCACCATCTTCGCCGAGATGACCGAACTCGCCGTCCGCCACGGCGCGATCAACCTCGGTCAGGGGTTTCCGGACAGCGACGGTCCCGCCGGCATGCTCGAGGTGGCGCGGCAGTGCATCGCCGACGGTCTGAACCAGTACCCGCCGGGGCGCGGCATGCCCGTGCTGCGCCGAGCCATCGCCGCCGATCGCGCCCGCCGCTACGGCACCGCCTACGACCCCGACAGCCAGGTGCTGGTCACCGTCGGCGCCACCGAGGCCATCGCGGCCACCATCCTCGGCCTGGTGGAGCCGGGGCGCGAGGTGGTGCTCATCGAGCCGTACTACGACTCCTACGCCGCCGCGGTCGCCCTCGCCGGGGCCAAGCGCCGCACCGCCCGGCTGGTTCCCGACGGCGACGGCTTCGCGCTGGACCTGGACAGCCTGCGTGCCGCCATCACCCCCGAAACCCGCATGCTGCTGGTGAATTCGCCGCACAATCCCACCGGCACGGTGCTCGGCCGCGCGGACCTCACCGCCATCGCCGAACTCGCCGTCGAACACGACCTCATCGTCATGGCCGACGAGGCGTACGAGCATCTGGCCTTCGACGGGCACGAGCACATCAGCATCGCCACGCTGCCGGGCATGTTCGAGCGCACGGTCGTGATCTCCAGCGCCGCCAAGACGTTCAGCGTCACCGGCTGGAAGATCGGCTGGGCCTGCGCTCCCGCCCCGCTGCTGGACGGCGTGCTGGCCGCCAAGCAGTTCCTCACCTTCGTCGGCGGCGGCCCCTTCCAGCCCGCCGTCGCACACGCCATCGAGCACGAACAGCGGTGGGTAGCCGACCTGCGGGATTCGCTGGCGGACAAGCGGCTTCGGCTCTCGTCCGCACTGGCCGAGGCCGGGTTCGCGGTGAAGTGCAGTGACGGAACGTATTTCGTCTGCGCCGACATCACCCCGCTGGGCGCGACCGACGCCCTGGCGTTCTGCCGTGAGCTGCCCGCACGTCTCGGGGTGGTCGCCGTGCCGGTGAGCGTATTCGCCGACGACCGCGCCGCCTGGAACCATCTGGTGCGCTTCGCCTTCTGCAAGCGGGACGAGACCCTGGAGGAGGGGGTGCGGCGGCTGCGCGCCGGTGTCCAGGTGGGCTGACCCGGTCGGCACGGCCGGAAACGGTCGGCCGTGTGGGTCGTCCGCCCCGGCCCCGCCGGGTGGCGCCCGGTGCGCGGCCTCGGATCAGGCGGGCACCGGCCGCGCCCGGTCGGCGGCGAGCAGGGCGGCCATCGCGCCCAGCATGGTCCCGGTCACCCACCGCTGCACCCGCTGCCACAGCGGCCGCCCGTTCAGGAAGCCCGCGACCGCCCCCGCGCCCAGCACGATCAGACCGTTCACGGCCAGGGCGATGGCGATCTGCACCGCGCCCAGGCACAGGCTCTGCAACCACACCCGCCCGTGCTCGGGCGTCACGAACTGCGGGATCAGCGCCATGTACATGATCGCGATCTTGGGATTGAGCAGATTCGTCACCAATCCCATGGCGAACAGCCGCCGCGTCGGATCGGCGGGCAGCGCGTCGGGGGTGAACGCCGAGATGCCGCCGGGGCGCAGCACCTTCCAGGCCAGCCAGGCCAGATAGGCGGCCCCGGCGAACTTGATCGTCAGATACAGGCCGGGCACCACCGCGAAGACCGCGGTGATTCCGGCCGTCGCCGCGCCCAGATAGCACGCGAAGCCGACCGCGACGCCCGCCAACGAGACGAATCCGGCCCGGCGTCCCTGCGACACCGTGCGGGAGACGAGGTACATCATGTTCGGTCCCGGGGTGAGCACCAACCCCAGCGCCGCGGCCGCCACGCCCAGTATCGCCGTCGCCTCGATCATGCGGTCGATACTCCCCGGCCCGTGGGCCTGCTGTCGCGGGCCAGTCGGCAACCACTGGCCCGGCCGTTCACGACCGCAGCGTGCCCGGATACAGGTATTCGTCGGCGGGCGGTTCCTCGCGGTCCAGCCAGGCGGTGAAGAACCCGGTCAGATCGTAGCTCGTGCGGGACCGCACGAATTCGCGGAACTCCGGCATGGACGCGTTGCCGTAGGCGTGCCCGACCACGAAATCCCGGATGGCGGAGAAGAACACGTCGTCGCCGAGGGTGCGGCGCAGGGCGTGCAGGAACAGCGGGCCGCGGTAGTAGACGGAGGTGAACTCGTACCCCACGCCCGGATCCTGGAGTTTGATCTGCCAGAACTTGGGATTGTCGTAGAACTCGGCCAGGGTGTCGCGGTACTCCGCGTCGACGTCCCTGCCCTCCTTGCGCTCCGGCCACAGATAGTCGGCGGTGTAGCTGGCGAAGCATTCGTTCAGGCAGATGTCCGACCACTGCCGCACCGACATGGAATCTCCCCACCACTGGTGAGCGATCTCGTGCACCACGGTCTGCAGATCCGTCCACGGCGCGTAGATGGGCCGGGTCTGGGTTTCGAGCGAGAACTCCAGGTCGGTGTCGACGTAGATGCCGCCCGCCACATCGAAGGGGTAGGGCCCGTACAGTTCCTCGCCGAAGTCGAGAATCTCCGGCAGCCGCAGCTCGTTCTCCTTGGCGTCCAAGGCATCCGGTGCGAACGCGCTCAGCAGCGGGGTGCCGTCGGCGCGGCGCTGCTCCAGGAATTCGAAGCGGTCGATGGCGACGGTGGTGAGGTAGCCGATCACCGGATGCCGCGACTCCCACCGTGTGGTCCGGCGACCGTCGGTCACCGTATCGGTGGTCTTGGCGCCGTTGGACATGACCTCCCACTCCTGCGGCACCGTGGCGGTCAGCGTGAAAGTCGCCTTGTCCGTTGGTGTGTCGTTGAGCGGGTACCAGCTGGTGGCCGAATGCGGCTCGCCCGCGACGAAGGCCCCGCCGCTGGGGGAGACGTACCAGCCGGAGTTCTCGTCCGCGCCCACCGGCCCCGCGTAGTCGACCTCGACCGTGAACGGCAGGCCGGGCAGCAGCGGCAGCAGCGGGGTGACGACGAGTTCGTGTTCGTCGGTGCGGTCGAACCGGGCGGGCAGATCGTTCACCGTCACCGTCGCCACCTCCGGACCGGCATAGTCCAGATTGAAGGTGCGCAGCGCCTGGGTGGCCCGGGCATGCACCCGGGCCGAACCGGTCAGGTGCCGGGTGGGCGGGTCGTAGTCGATCGCGACGTCGTAATGGGTGGCGTCGTAGCCGCCGTTGCCGTCCAACGGGTAGTAGGGGTCACCGAGCCCGGGCGCACCCGCCAGCGGATCGACCGGCTGCGCCTGCGCGGGAGCGGCCGAGGCGGCCGACGCCAACGCGACACTCGCCACCGCGTACCGCCACCACCTGCGAGAAGTCACCGAGCCGCCCCTTTCCGGCATCCCTTGCCGATCAGCCGATGCTAACCGCCGCGTGTCAGTGGCTGGTGCCCGACACCGCCACGCTCGCACCCAGCCCGAAGATCATGACGCCGCCCGCGCCGCCGACCGCCTCCAGCCGCTTGGGCGAGCGGGCGAACCAGCTGCGCGCCGTCCCGGCGAGCAGCGCCCACGCGCTGTCCGAGACCAGGGCGATGAGCAGGAAGGCCAGGCCCAGAATCAGCATTTGCAGCGGTATCGCCCCGCTCGCCGGATCGACGAACTGCGGCAGCACCGCCGAGAAGAAGATGATGGCCTTGGGATTGCTGACCCCGACGAGGAACGCCTGGCGCAGCATCTTGTTCCGATGCGCCGGCTCCACGTCGGCCCGCAGCGCTTCCCGCAGTGACTTGCGGTCGCGGATGGCCTGGATGCCGAGGTACATCAGGTAGAGGGCGCCGACCACCTTCACGATGGTCAGCGCGACCGCGGACGCGGCGACCAGGGCGCCCAGCCCGGCGGCGACGCACAGGAGGACCAGCAGCACCCCGACCGAATGGCCGAGCACCGACAGCAGGGCCGCCCGCCGTCCGTTGGCGAGGGCGCGTCCGATGACGAAAAGTACACCGGGACCGGGGATTACGATCAGAACGGTGGCCGCGACGAGAAAGGCCAGCAGATTTGCGGCAGGGATCATCGGCCTAGTCTATGCGTGTGCACCTATCTCCGGTCCACGGAATATCAGGTCCCGCGTAGTTCGTCCGGCAGCTGCTGCGGATCGATGAGCAGTCGTTTGGCGTCGACCCGGCGCACCTTGGCGGCCAGGTCCAGATTGTCGGTGAGCAGCTGCCATTCCACCTCGTGGATGGTGGTGCGGGCGCGCTCGATGATATTGAGATCCCGGGTGCCCCAGGCGATGGGCATCATGGTCACCGCATGCCACAGCTCGCCCACGGAGGCGGGGGCGCGGTCGATGCGCACGGTCACCGAGGGCACCCGCTCCCCGGCGCGGATCCGGTGGCCGGGCAGGCTGCGGACCGTGCGGGTGACCAGCGCGTAGCGCGGACCGTCGGCGGTGGGCTTGGCCAGATCCACCAGGGCCAGCAGGGTGGTGCCCTTGGCGGTGCTCTCCGAGACGACCGCGGGGACGAGCGCGCCGGTGGCGTAGAGCTTGTCGATGCGGGCGCGATGCGGGGTCCACAGTCCCACGAACAGCGCGGTCGCCGAGCCCAGGGCGAAGGCGACGGCGAGCAGGTAGGACCACGGGTGGTCGAGCCAGATGAGGTAGCCGGTCCCCACGCCGAGCACGACCGACGCCGCGATGGCGAGCACCCGAATCCGCCGCAGGTAGGCGGCGACCTCGTTGACCGTTCGGGCATGCTCACGATCGACCGTGAATTCGAAGCGCCGTCGCACGTCGGTTCCCTCCCGCCCTTTTATGGAGGCTGCCGCTCCATTTTTATCCTATCGCCGGACCCAGTAGGTCGTCCGCATCCGTGATGCGATAGGCGTACCCCTGCTCGGCCAGGAAACGCTGTCGGTGCGCCGCGTATTCGGCGTCCAGGGTGTCCCGGGCGACCACGGAGTAGAAGTGCGCCTGCCCGCCGTCCTGTTTCGGTCGCAGCAGGCGGCCCAGCCGTTGCGCCTCCTCCTGCCGTGAGCCGAAGGTGCCCGAAACCTGCACCGCCACCGACGCTTCCGGGAGGTCGATGGAGAAATTGGCGACCTTCGAGACCACCAGCACCGGGATCTCGCCCTGCCGGAACGACTCGAACAGGGCCTCCCGCTCCTTGGTGCGGGTGGAGCCCTGGATCACGGGTGCGTTCAGATGTTCGCCCAGTTCCTCGAGTTGATCCAGATAGGCCCCGATGACCAGGCTCGGCGCGTCGCGATGCTGCGCCAGAATCGATTCCACCACGGCGAGTTTGGTGCGGGCGGTGGAGCACAGCTTGTAGCGCTCCTCGGGTTCGGCGGTGGCGTAGGCCATGCGCTCGGCGTCGGTGAGCGTCACCCGCACCTCGACGCAGTCGGCGGGGGCGATCCAGCCCTGCGCCTCGATGTCCTTCCACGGCGCGTCGTAGCGCTTGGGGCCGATGAGGGAGAAGACGTCGCCCTCGCGGCCGTCCTCGCGCACCAGGGTCGCGGTCAGGCCCAGCCGCCGCCGCGACTGCAGATCGGCGGTCATGCGGAAGACGGGCGCGGGCAGCAGGTGCACCTCGTCGTAGATCACCAGGCCCCAGTCCCGGCTGTCGAAGAGTTCGAGGTGCCGGTACTCGCCCTTGGTCTTGCGGGTGATCACCTGATAGGTGGCGATGGTGACCGGGCGGATCTCCTTGCGCTCGCCGGAGTACTCGCCGATCTCGTCCTCGGTGAGCGAGGTGCGGGCCAGCAGTTCACGCCGCCACTGCCGCCCGGCCACGGTATTGGTGACCAGGATCAGGGTGGTCGCCTTGGCCTTGGCCATGGCCGCCGCGCCCACCATGGTCTTGCCCGCGCCGCAGGGCAGCACCACCACGCCGGAACCGCCCGCCCAGAAGGAGTCGGCGGCCATCTCCTGGTAGTCGCGCAGGTGCCAGCCGCCGGATTCGAAGTCGAGGTCGATGGGGTGCGCCTCGCCGTCCACGTACCCGGCCAGATCCTCGGCGGGCCAGCCGATCTTCAGCAGCGCCTGCTTGATGTGGCCGCGTTCGGAGGGATGCACGATCACGGTGTCGTCATCGAGGCGGGCGCCGAGCATGGGCGCGATCTTCTTGTGCCGCAGCACTTCTTCCAGCACCGCGCGATCCAGCGACACCAGCGTGAGCCCGTGCGCCGGATGCTTCACCAGTTGCAGCCGTCCGTAGCGGGCCATGGTGTCGACGATGTCCACCAGCAGCGGCTGCGGCACCGCGTACCGCGAATAGGTGACGAGCGCGTCCACCACCTGCTCGGCGTCGTGTCCGGCCGCTCGCGCGTTCCACAGCGCCAGCGGTGTGATCCGATAGGTGTGCACATGCTCGGGCGCGCGTTCGAGCTCGGCGAACGGCGCGATCGCCTGCCGCGCCGCGTCGGCCGACTCGTGGTCGACCTCCAGCAGCAGCGTCTTGTCGCTCTGCACGATCAATGGACCGTCGGTCATGCCACCTCCTGGATCGGGCCCGCCCACCCGGGCCGTCGACCATTCTTCCCGAAGCCCCCGACACCGCGCCGGGCCCCGCGTGCGTGTTCTTCCCCGGTGGCGGGTCGGCGCTGTGAGAATCGCGGTGTGACCGGGTGAAGTTCATTCGTCGGAAAGCCCTCGAGACCCCAGTTTCGATGGCTAAGATCACACCCCATTTGGACGTACGTCCAGCTAATGGGAGTCGACGGACAGCGGGTGATTCGATGCGCGGGGTCGGAGCGGGGGACGACGCGGGCGGACGGCGACGGCGCGGGCGCTGGGTAGCGGGCCTCGCCGCGACGGTGGTCGGGGCGGCGCTGCTGGTGGCGGCACCGGGGGCGGCAGCGCCGACCGCGTTGCCGGATATTCACGTCGAGGACGGTCGGTTCGTCGACGAGGCGGGGCGCACCGTGCTGCTGCACGGCGTCAACAATGTGGACAAGGACGCCCCCTACATCGAACTCGGGGACGGCTTCACCCTGACCGCCGAGGACGCGGAACTGCTCGCCCGGCACGGATTCAACGTGGTCCGGCTCGGCGTCGCCTTCGACGGCCTCATGCCCACCCGGGGCGTCGTCGACACCGCGTACCTGGACCGGGTCGCCGCGGTGGTGGACCTCCTCGCTGCGCGCGGCATCTACACGCTGATCGACAATCACCAGGACGGACTGTCGAAGATCTGGGGCGGCAACGGCTTTCCCGAATGGTCGCTGCGCTCCCGGCCCGGCGCGCTGGAGCCGAATCCGGGCTTCCCGCTCTACTATCTGATGCCCAGTATGAATCGCGGCTGGGATGAGGTGTGGCACAACGACAATGGGGTGCTGGACCAGCTCGGCGTCGCACTCGGCGCGCTGGCCGCGCGGTTGGCGGAGCGGCCGGGCATGCTCGGGATCGAGCTCATGAACGAGCCGTGGCCGGGTTCGGCCTTCCTGTCCTGCTTCCCCGACGGCTGTCCCGGCTTCGACGCCGTCTACCAAGCGGCCATGCAGCGGCTGACCGATGCGGTGCGTGCCCGCGCCGCCGATCTGATGATCTTCTGGGAACCCAATGTGACCTGGAACGAGACCATGCCCACCAATCTGGGGAGGAATCCGCCCATCACCGCGCCCGATATCGGCTTCGCGCCGCACGACTACTGCATTCCCAGCCAGTTGGCCATCTATCTGGGGCTGCCCGCGGGCCTGCGGGCACTGTGCGGGGTGCAGCAGGACAAGACCTGGGGCAATATCGACGCCTTCACCCGCCGCACCGGGATACCCGCGCTGGTGACCGAGTTCGGCGACGGTGACGCCACCGTGCTGCGCAATACGCTGGTGCGCGCCGACGAGCGCTTCATCGGCTGGATGTACTGGCACTACGCCTCCCGCTTCGGGGCGGGCGGTCCGCGCCCCGATCCCTTCCACGGCGAGCTCGGCCGCGAACTCGTGCGCACCTACCCCCGTGCCACCGCGGGCGTGCCCGGCCGGATGGTCTTCGATCCCGCCGACGGCGACTTCGCCTACCGCTACACCCCGCGCCCCGCCGCCGGGCCGACCGAGATCTACGTATCGGACCTGCACTATCCGGACGGGTACCGGGTGCGGGTGGAGGGCGGCACGGTCACCTCGGCTCCGGGGGCGCGGGTGGTGACGGTGGTCGCCGACGCGAGTACGCCGGTCTCGGTGTACGTCAGCCGGCCCGATTCGACGGGCGAGACCGTGCCGGAGGGGCCGGTCGGCACCGGATCGGCGAGTGGTGGTTCGATCGAGTCCGGTTCCGCCGGAACGGGTTCGGGCGATTCGGGGTCGGCGGGGCCGGGCTCGGCGGCCACCGGCTCCGCGGGGTCGAGTTGAGGCTGCGCCGCCCCGGAAACCCGGGGCGTGCCGGTCTGTAACGGGACGGCGATTCGGCGCGACACAAGGGCGCGGGACCCATAGCTGGTCATGTGCCCAGATAATTGAGAGGGAACACTTGTGAACTACTTCAGCCTGCAGTTGCTCAACAACTTCCTACCCATGATCCTCAACCTGTCGCTGCTGGGCATGCGTGGCGGTGGGATGTACTACTACTGATTCGCCGCTCCATCGCGGGACTGATGCGGTCGCCGGTCGCCTGCGGGTAACCTCAGGCCGTTCACGGCGGCCGTGAACGGTTCGGTGAGAAAGGTTTTCGCAGGTGAAGTTCGCACCAACGAGGCTTATCGCGCGCCTCGTGCTGGCTCTCGTGGCGGTCGCCGCGCTGGCCGGATGCTCGATGTTCCAAGAAGCCAGCAAGTCCGACACCGCGAAGGCGCAGGTCGGCGACTGCATCAATGTCATCTCCGGGTCCGCGGTCGACTCCGAGACGGAGCCGGTCGACTGCTCCTCCGAGAAGGCCGTCTACAAGGTCATGGACGTCCACGACACCAAGACCGAGTGTAAGGAGGAGTACACCTCCTACGAGGAGACCCTGAACGGCGGCACCACCGCGTTCCTGTGCCTGGCCCCCAACTTCAAGGAGGGCGCCTGCTACAACGAGAGCCCCACCACCGGATACAAGAGCGTGGACTGCTCCGCTCCGGAAGCGTCGTTCAAGGTGACCAAGCGCATCGACGGACAGACCGACGAGTTCCTCTGTGATACCGCGGCCATCGGCTACCGCATCGTCCCGGATCCCAAGATGACCTTCTGCCTGGGCAGCCCGAAGAGCTGACCGGGGACCGGATCGGCCCGCCGCATCCCGGGTGCGGCGGGCCGATCCGTATCCGGCGCCGGAGTCATGCCGTGCACCCGGCGTCGCGAAGTCCGGCCGCGGCCCCCCGACCGCGCAGGACCAGCCGATCGGGGCCATCGCAACCGTGACGACCGGAGTCATCGCGGCCGGTGCCGACCGGAGCCATCGTGATTCAGTCGACCAGGGCCACCGAGGCGATGCGGTGCAGCGTGAAGGTGCGCACCGTGCCGGTCACCGTGTCCAGGGCGTCGAGTTGGCCGCCGCCCACCTTGACCGGCTCCACCACCCGCTGCGTCGCCACGCCTTGGGCGTCCACATAGCCGATGTGCACCGGGCGGTGGACCCGGGCGGCCAATTGCAGCAGTGCGAGGGTGGCGGCGGTGCTGGTGCGGGTGCCGTCCGAACGCACCGCCTGACCCGAACGCGCCTGTGCCGCAAGCTCTCCCGCGCGCAGCTCGCCCACCAGCGAGCGTAGTTGCTCCGGGCTCGGTGGGTTCGGACGGTACACCGGCCGCGCATTCGGGCGCGGGGCGACGCGGATGCCGCGCGGCCGCAGATCCACGACGGCCCCGGAGGAATCCTCACCGGCCGGGCTGAAACCCGCCGCCCGCAACTGCTCCAGCACCTCGCCCAGCGGCGCCTGGGAGATCGCCACCGTGGGCGCGACGGCTCGCAGCGCCAGCTGTCCGGCCACCGGGGCGGCCAGCACCTCGGCCAGCAGCGCCGGATCCTCGCTGCGCACGAAGGATTGCGCCATCCCGACCCGCAGCCGGCCGTGGCGGCGCGCCACATCGTCGATGAGGTAGGTCAGCGACTGCGGAACCGGGGTGCGCGAGTGCGTGGTGAACAGATTGTGGAGTTCCGCGGCGGTGGCTCCGGCGTCCAGGGCGCGCCGCACGGACGTGTCGCTGATGCGGTACACCGTTGCGGCACCGGCGGATTCCACCTCGGCGACCAGGGAGATGCGGTCCTGGAGTTCGGGTGTGAGCGGTCCGGGCGCGATGACCGTCAGATCCGCCTGCACCAGGACGTGGTCCACCGGTTCCGGCAGCGCCGCCGCCATCGCGGCCTCGGCATCGGCGGGACCGGATTCGTTGCCGTGCAGCAGGGCTCGGCCCGCGGAGGTGAGCGCGCCGTGCGCCACCAGTCCCAGCGCCTGTGCCTCGGCCAGGGTGCTCGCCACCGCGTCGGTGCGGAAGTGCCGCCGCCAGCGCGGCTGCCGCCAGGCCAGCACCCGGCTCAGCTCCGCCGCCGACACCGCTGTGCCGGAAGGGAATTCGCCCAACAGGTCGAGGATGGCGCGGCGATCGCGAACGGCGTGCAGGGTACGCAGCTCGGCCGACAGCGCGGCCAGGGGTTTGTCATTGGCGTCGCGCAGGCCGATCATCCACGGGAAGCGGTCCAGCTCCAGCCAGGCGCGGGCGAGCACCACCCAGCGTTTGGCGGGCGCGGCGGCGGCCCAGGCGTCGGCGGTGGTGGTGGGTGCCCAGTGGTCCTCGAGGTCGCTGTCCGCCGCGGGCTCGGGAATGCCGCGGTCCACGAGGCGGGCCGCCGTGAGCACCTCGGCCAGCAGGCCGAGGCGCGACTCGTCGATGCCGGTCTGTTTGGCGATACGCCGCGTTTCGCGCACCCCCAGCCCACCCGAGCGCAACACGGGAGCCGGTGTGCGCCCGAGTGATTCCAGCAGTTCCGCACTGTGCCGCAGCAGTTCACCGACCTCGCCTGCGGCGGCCGCGTTCACGTCGGCGGCGGTGAGTCGGGTGGTCGCGGGCTGCGGTGGGGTGAGCGCGTGCGGATCGGTGGTGGGTTCGCGCCGCAGCACCTGGCCGACCATGGGCGGCAGTTCGACGGTCTCCGCGTCGATCCAGTTCAGCAGTCGGCGTGCCAGCAGTCGCTGTACCGGGCGATCGGCGGACGTGCCCGGCGCGGCATCGCGGGTGCGGCCGCGCGGGCCGGTGGTGGCGAGCTTGTCGAGCAGCGCGCGTTCCTGGGCGGTGAGTTCGCCCAGCGCGGAGTCGATCTCGGTCGCGGTGAGGGCGTCGGGAATCTCCGTGGTGCTGCCCAGCGGCCACGGCAGCGCCTCCTGGGCGGCGGGGGTGAGCCGCAGCGCCTTGTCCGAGCCCCAGACCAGTGCTCGCGCCCGCAGCCGGTCCACGGCGGCGTTGATCGCCTTCTTGCCCACCCGATCGCCCAACAGCTCGTGCAGACGCGTTCTGGGCATGGCGACGGGCGTACGGGCGTCGGCCGCTCCGTGCACCGCCAGGGTCTCGATCACCGCGAAATCGAGCGTGTCCAGTTCGTCGGTGGCCCGCAGCACGGAGGCCCGTTGTTCGGTCCGCGCCGCCAGTACGGCCATCGAACCGGGCAGCGGCACAGCCAGATCCGGCCGTAGCTGCAACAGCTGAACCAACTCGTCGTCCGACCGGGCCGCCAGCCACTCCGTCAGCGAGGCGGCCTCGGCGGCGGCCTTGCGGCCCTTCGCGCCGGTCGCCCTGCCGCGCCCAGCGGCCTTCGTCTCCGACGTGGCGGCTCCGGACCGCCGGTCGGCCGCACCCGCACCCGCAGCCGCCGGGCCGCTCCCGGAGGAATCGACGACAGGCGCGGTTGCTGCGGCCGTGGTGGCGGGCGCGTCCGCACCGGGTGGGGTACTCGCACCGCTCGCGGCGCTCTCGGATGCCGAACCCGGATCATCCGCGTCGTCCACGACGTTGGATTCGGCCGCCGCTGTGGTCGGCGCGCTGTCGCCCACCGGTGGTGCCGAGCGCGGATCACCGACCGCATCCGGTGAGGCGCCGCCGGACGGTGCGGAAGCCGCTGCGCCGTCGGCGAACTCGGCGTGGGCGGGGCCGCTATCGGTCACGGCGGACCAGCGGGGCGCGGTTGCAGGACGACCGGCCGGTACGGGTGGCGGGGCACGTTTCGATGGCCGTCGCGCCGAATCCGGGGTGCGACGGCCACCGCGCGAGGTGTCGCGCCACGAACCGCATGGGGTGAAGCGTCGTCAGCGGTTGATGACCGTGTGCGGGTGCACGTACGGCAGCTGATCGACCGGAAGCGGAAACTCGGTGTCCTCGCCGTAGGGGGAGAGGTTGCCGGAACGAGTCGACGACAGTTCGGTCACGGCATGCTCACCGCTCGGCACTTCCGGCCAGCCATTGTCGACATACGGTTTCTTCGATTTGTTCACCACGGGCTCATTCTGGCATGGGGAGGGTGGGGCCGCCTGCCCCGGCACCCGGATATTCCGACGGGGACGGCGCTTTTCCGGCAAACGCGGTGCGGCGGCACGGGTCGCCCGACCGCGGCGGCCCGGCTCCGGGGGATGTCGGGCGTGTTCTCGGCACAGCGAAGCCCCGCATCGCCATTGATGATGCGGGGCTCGGCCGTACGCGACAGGGATTACTGCGGAAGCAGGTTCTTGTTGGCCTCGAAGAAGTCCACCACCGCGGGATCGAGCTTGACGCCACCGCTCTTGGCCGCGTCGACGAAGGCACGCGCCTCCTGCGGGATGTTGATGCCGTTCTGCTGGGCGACCTCGAAGGCGCGGTCGACGGCCTGGAAGACCTGCTGGCTGCTGTCGGCGGCCTGGGTCTGCGGCGCGGCGCCGGGGTTCCAGCGCGGGGTCTCCTCGGCCGGGGCGCTGCGCGGCGTCGGAGCGCTGCTCAGGCCGAGGCTGGAGGAGCAGGAGGGCCAGGCGCCCCAGCCCTGGGTCGCGAGCACGCGCTCGGCGACGACGATCTGCTCTTCGCGGCTGGCCTGGTAGGCATTGGGGGCGAATTCGCCGCCGCCGTGGGCGCGCCACGTGCTGGGCGAGAACTGCAGGCCGCCGTGGTACCCGTTGCCGGTGTTGATCGACCAGTTGCCGCCTGCTTCACACTGTGCGAGGCGATCCCAATCGGAGTCGGGAGCCGCGCTGGCGTTGCCCGCCAGGGCCACTCCGGCGCCGCTGATCATGGCGCCGGTGACGGCGACCTTGGCGACGGTGCGGCCGGTGTTGGTCGGCTTGCGATGGCGTCCACTCATGTTCGGGTCGTTTCCTCTCGTACGCTCCTGCGAGGCCGACTACCGGGGGCGAACTGAGAGGTCGTCCGTCCCGGCGCGCTGGTGCGCGCTGTTCCTCGCCCTCACCCCTGGTTCCGTGTGGGGGTCCGTACCCGCGGGGTGAGGTTCGGTGCGGCGGGCCGGTGGCGCCGGGCTGACCCGGCTAGCGAGAGACACTACGACTACCGCCGCGAAAAATCACTATTTGGTAACCGGCGGGTCTGATCGAGTGGCGATCCGGCACAAGGGCTTCCGCAGACCCGTCTGTGCTGGTGGTCACGGCGTGTCTGGCCCGAGAGACTCCTGTCACCGCGCCGTTATCGGCTCGTTATGTGATGAAGATCACATGTGTAGCCGAGTAACGGAATGGGCAATCCGCGTGTCCGCGGGTACCCCCGGCGGGTTTATCGCGCGCGCCGACCGGACCAGAGCGCGAACACCACTCCGCACAGAAAACCGAGCGGTGCGCACATGGCGAGGAGATAGAGCCAGAGCCCCGGCTCCGAATCGGCGAGAATCGCCCAGCCGAAAATGCCGATGATCGCCAGCAATCCAATGGCGAACAGGACGATCGCGGTATGCAGCAGCCAGGTCCCGGACCTGCGCGGGGTCGAGTTCGAGGAGGTGTCGGACACCTCGAGACCATAAAACTGATGTGCTCGGGCTATTCACACCGGGGTAGACTCGAAGCATTCGCGTCCCTCATACCTGTGTGGGGCGCGTTCTTTCGCAAGTGGATAGGTTGCGGACGTCTGGTCCGACAACGAGTTGTGCCCGGGAGGCCGGGCATCCGAACAACGAACGGGTGAGCGCAGTGCCGACCGGCAAGGTGAAGTGGTACGACGTCGAAAAGGGCTTCGGCTTCCTTTCCCAGGATGAGGGTGAGGACGTCTATGTCCGGTCGTCCGCATTGCCGGAGGGCGTAGAGGCCCTCAAGCCCGGCCAGCGGGTGGAATTCGGCATGGCGGCGGGTCGGCGCGGCCCCCAGGCCCTGAGCCTCAAGCTGCTGGAGACCCCGTCCGTGCGCGGCCAGGGGCGCGGCGAGCGCCGCAATGCCGAACCCGCCGCTCCGCGAAAGACTCCCGACGAACTGCACGGTCTCGTCGAGGACATGATCAAGCTGCTGGAGATGAAGGTGCAGCCCGACCTCCAGCGCGGCCGCTACCCCGATCGCAAGATGGCCCAGCGCATCGCCGAGGTCGTGCGCGGGGTCGCCCGCGAACTCGATCACTGACCGGCTGGTCGAATCAAAGGCAGTGCCCCGGTTGCGGTTTCGTCACCGGGGCACCTTCGGGCCTCGGTCGGCTCCGGCAGTGACGCGGCCGACTATCCGACCGGCGAATGGTCTCGGCGGCCGCCGCCTAATCAGTGTCCGTGTGGCGGTCAGGCGGCAGTGAGAATCGACCACTCGGCGTGCGGGATCGCGATCTCCGCACCCGTGTCGATGTCCCGGGCATTGATCAGCAGCTGTACGACCACGCCGACCAGTTTCCGCTCCGGCGAAGACGGCACGGTGATCGCGACGGTGCCCTTGTCGTGGTCCAGCCAAGGGATGTCCTCACGGTCCTCCGACCCGTCGGGCAGCAGGTAGTACGCGCGGACCAGCCAGGGCGCGTCGGTGAACCGCGACGGAAAAGACAGTTGCAGCGGGTAACCGCCGGGCACATCGAGATTCGCGAATGTGCCGGTGCGGCAGTCGTCTTCGCCGGGGCAAGTCAGTCCCAAGTCCGCGGAGAGCCGGTCGGCCGGGTCCGCCGGCAGGACTCGGCAATCCTCCATCCGAACGTTGCACAACATATACGGATCGACGGTGATCGCCTTGCCGTGCGCATAGGCGGTCAGGGTCGGCTTCGGCTCGTCGGCGTTGCGCACCGCGAGCGCCACCACCGTCGCGACGGCGGCCACGAATACGAGCAGCGCCGCTGCGACGAGGGCGAGGATCGTGCGGGCGTTCGGTTTGCTCACCGGTGCTTCCTGTCCGTCATGTGGCGGGTTCCCCCGCGCCGTGCGTGCGGGAGGTCTCCTGTTTCGCGTGCTGAGGTCGGTTGCCGCCCAAACCGGGCAGCAGCGAATGACCACGGTAGCTGACCACGGTCTGCACCAGACCGAGTGCCATGATCGCCGTGACCACCAGAAAACCCTTCCAGTACTCGGTCGGCAGCAGCACACCCGCCGCGCCGCCCAGCACCCACGACAGTTGCAGCACCGTCTCCGAACGGCCGAAACCTGAGGCGATGGACTCCGGCGGCAGATCGTCCTGGATGGAGGCGTCCAACGACACCTTGGCCAGCGCGCTGGCCCCCGCCGCCACCAGCGCCGCCACCGCCGCGCCGATCAGATTGCCCAGGATCGCCGCCAGCACCGTGACCGTCACACAGGCGATGGTGCAGCTGAGCACGATGAGCGACGGGCGGCCCAGTCTCATGCGCGCCCCGGTGGCATTGCCGGTGAAATTGCCGACGGCGGCCGCCGCCCCCACCACGCCGAGCATGGCGGCCTGCTGCACCGGCCGATGCTCGGTCGCCTTGGCGACGAACGCCACGTAGAACGTCAGGAATCCGGTCAGGATGCGGATGGTGCCATTGCCCCAGAGCCCGGTCACCACCGCTCGGCCCAGGGGCTGGCGCCGCTTGCTCGGCTGGATCTTCGCCGCCTGACTCGGATCGAGTACCTCGGTGCGGGCGTCGCCGCCGTGATAGCCGAGGGTCGCGGGCACCTCGCCCTCGGTGACCTCCACCCACGACGGAATCCGCAGGCTCAGATAGCACCCCGCGCCCGCCAGCACGGCCGCGAACACCAGCGCCCCCGGCGTGTGCAGCACCGAGGCGATCAGGCCGGTGATGCCGCCCGCCACCAGCGTGCCGCCCACCAGGCCGAAGACGGTGAGCCGGGAGTTGGTGCGCACCAGGTCGATTCCCGGCGGCAGCACCCTGGGTGTGACCGCCGATTTCAGCACGGAGAACGACTTGCTGAGGATCATCATGCACAGCGCCAGCGGATACAGCGCCCAGGTGTCGTAATTGAAGATCAACAACACCGCCACCACGACGCGTATCGCGAACGAACTCGCCAGCGCGATCCGGCGACCCCGTTGCAGCCGGTCCAGCATGGGCCCGATGAGCGGTGCGATCACCGCGAACGGTGCGATCGTGATCAGCAGGTACAGCGCCACTTTCGTCTTGGACTCGGCGGTGGCGCTGGCGAAGAACAGCGTATTCGCCAGTGCCACCGCGATGGCGGCGTCGGTGGCGAAATTGGCCATGGTGGCGTAGACGAGCGCGGTGAGCCCGGACTCCTCCGCGCCGTCGGCCTTGGCCGCGCGCTGGAAGGTCGCGAAGCCGCGATTGGTGAGCTCGATGCCGCGCCGCGCGGCAACCCGGGTGACGGTCAGCTTGCGCGGCGGCTTCTGTAGGCCAGGACTGGTGATCGCACGGGTGCGTTCCGGATGGTCCGGATCGGTGGCGGCGAACGGGGCGGTCGGCGGCAGGTCGCCGGAATCGGGCGCGGTGGGCTCCGAGGCTCCGGTCGCGGGCAGTGCCCCGGCGCCGGGCGGCGTCCGCCGGGCGGAACTCTGCGTGGGCGCTATGCCGCCGCGCGGCTCGCCGGGGGAGTGGGGGCCGCCGCGCGGTTCGTCCGGCGGCACGGGGACACCGCGCCGCGTCGCCCGCGACCGGTCGGCCCGGCGCGCCAGGAATTCCGGCAGGTCCGGATCATCCGGCGGCGGTGTGCGCGCGGGTGTGTTCGGCGGCGGATAGTGGTCGTACCCGGGGTGCCGATCGATGAGCGGGTACTCCTCGTCCCTCCACCGCCCGGACTCGGCGTCAGGGTCACGAGGAGATGTCACGCCCCAATTCTTGCAGTGTCCACCGACGGCGTCGCGGGCCGCCGCACCCGGACGTGCCCACCAGCGCGAATGCGGTGGGCGGGACCGTCACTCCGGGACGAAGCGGACCTCGAAGGAGGTGGGCCACTTCTTGCCGGTGAGCAGGAAGCGGTCGGTGCCGGGGATGTGGGCGATGCCGTTGAGCACATCGCTGGACGGCGTGCGGGCCGAGCGCGGCAGCAGCCCGGACGCGTCGATGACGGCGAGCACGGTGCCGGTCTCGGGGTCGATGCGCAGGATGGTGTCGGTGGGCCAGGCGTTGGCGTAGACGGAACCGTCCGGCGCACAGTCGAGTTCGTTGAGCCGCGTATCGCCGCGGCTGGCGAGGGTGACCTCGCCGACGGGGGCGAAGGTCTCCGGATCGCGGAAGGTCAGGGTGGCGGTGCCATTGCTCATGACGATGCGGTCGCCGCGCGTGCACAGACCCCAGCCCTCACCCTCGTAGTCGGTGCGGCGCAGTTCGGTCAGGGTCCGGGCGTCGCGGGCGATGGCGACGCCCTCGGTGTAGGTGAGCTGCCACAGCACGTCACCGGCCCGCGTGATGCCCTCCCCGAACAGCGGTGCGGGCAGGTCGGCGCGGGCGTGTTCGGCGCCGGTGGCCAGGTCGCTGGTGCGGACCAGGGATTCACCGGGCAGGCCGGTGCTCTCGTACAGCACGCCGTCGTGGATCTCGAGGCCCTGGGTGAACAGGGCCGGATCGTGCGGGCGTGTGGCCACCACCTCGGCGCGCAGCCGCGGCGCGTCGTCCGGTTCCGCCGCACCGCACGCGGCTGCGGCTCCGAACAGCGCCGTCGCCGCCAGAAACACGGCGATGCGCCGTCCGAACAGGCCAGTCACCACCGGTGCACGGTGTTTGCGCTCCATACGGCAAAATGTAGGACGTGAGCGCTGTTCCTGTTTCGGAGTCCGGTGTGCGGCCGATCCTGGCGGAGGCGGTCGAGCAGGCCCGTCGCGCGCTCGTGGAGCTGGAACCGACCGGTGTCGGTGTCCATCTCGGCGTGTCGGCGGAGGACGAGTCCTCGGCCACCCATCACTTCGAGGCCACCCTGCCCGGCTACGGCGGCTGGCAGTGGGCGGTCGTGGTGGCCGCGCCGCCGGAGGCCGACCACGCGACCGTGAGCGAGTCCGCACTGCTGCCCGGGCCCGATGCCCTGGTGGCTCCCGACTTCATTCCGTGGGATCAGCGCATCCGCCCCGGCGATCTGGCCCCCGGCGATCTGCTGGCCCCGCCCGCCGACGATCCGCGCCTGGTCCCCGGCTATCTCGCCACCGGCGATCCGGTCGTCGACGACGTCGCCCTGGAACTCGGACTCGGCCGCAGCCAGGTGCTGTCCCGCGAAGGCCGCGAGGAAGCCGCCGACCGCTGGTACTCCGAATTCGGCCCCGACACCGATATGGCCCGCGCCGCCCCCTCCACCTGCGGCCTCTGCGGCTTCTACGTCCCGCTCGCCGGTTCCCTGCGCGCCGCCTTCGGCGTCTGCGCCAACGCCATGGGCGCCGACGGCCACGTGGTGCACGTCGACTACGGCTGCGGCGCCCACTCCGACACCGTCCTCCCCACCGGCTCCGGCTCCCCCCTCTACGAGGCCTACGACGACGCCGCCGTCGAGGTGATCCCCACCGCCGACCTGCGTCGGCCGGAGGAGGCGAACACATCCGCCGGCGTACCGGAACCGACGGACGCCGGCCAGGATGCCGAGCAGGCGACCATCATCGAGGAAACGGCGACCAGCGACGGCACCCCTGCCGCCGCTGATGTCGCGGACGCCACCGCCGCGCCGACGCCGGACCGCGCGGATGCCACCACGGCGTCGGCCGATGCCGCCGAGGCTGTCGTGACCGGTGAGGCCGTTGCGGAGCGCGAGGGCACCACCGAATCGACGGGGACGGTCGGCGAGCGCGTCGAGTCGACCGGCGCGGCCGGGGAGTCGGCCGATCCCACCGACGCCGCGGCGCGGGCGACCGTGGCGGGTGTTGCGGAGTCGAGTGCGGCTGTGGTCGATACGACCGGTGCTGCGGATTCCGGAGCGGCGGGTGCCGTGGCCGAGGCGGAGGTGACTCCCGTCGGGATGGTCGCCGCCGCGGCTGACGCGGACGCGACCGACGTGGTCGAGTTCCACGGGGCCGCCGAGGCGGTCGCACCCGTCGAGGTGCCGGGTGGGGAGTTCGGTGCGCCGGTGGCCTACTCGTCGGATCCGGCGGTCGCCGCGGCGGCCGGGGCGGGGGTGGTGGACTCCGGTGAGGCCACGCTGTTCGATCTGTACGACCCGGATGCCGGGCCCTACGACGATGCCTGGGGCGTCGCCGCGGTGAACGTGGAGCCGCAGGGCGGCGAATCCGCGCCGGGATCGAACTGAGTCCGCGGCGGGGTCGTTCCCGCCGCGTCTTCGAGCGATTCGACTCCCGTATCGCTACGCACCGCCGTGGAAGGGGTGTTCGGATTGGTTAGCGGGGTGGCGGATCCGTTCGGGACCGCGGCATTGCGCGAGGGTGTGCTCGCCGCCTGGCGCGGCTCGCCCACCCGTCTGCGGGAGGACGCGGCCACCGAGGCGGATCTGGTGCGGGCGGGCTACCGCGACCGGGTGCTCACCGAATTGGCCCAGAACGCCGCCGACGCCGCGGCCAAGGCCGGGGCGGCGGGTCGTATCGCGGTGTGGCTGAGCGACGGCCGCCTGCACATCGCGAATACCGGTGTGCCACTGGATGTCTCGGGCGTGCACGCGCTGACCGCCCTGCGCGCCTCCGCCAAGACCGGCGCGGACACCGCGGTGGGCCGCTTCGGCGTCGGTTTCACCGCGGTGCTGAGCATCGCCGACGAGATCGAGTTCCGCTCCACCGGCGGCTCGGTGCGGTTCTCCCGCGCGGACACCCGGCAGGCGTTGCGCGAAAGCGGCATTCGCATCCCCGACACCGAGCACCCGTTCGAGCCACCCGCGCTGCGCCTGGCCTGGCCGACCGAACACACCCCAGCACCGGATTTCGACACCGAGATCATCCTCACCCCACGCGCCGACGTGGACACCCCCGCCCTGCTCGCGAGCATGCGCGCCGAAGCCCTCGACCTGCTGCTGGAACTGCCCGCCCTGCACGGCATTCGGATCGAGTCCGACGAATTCACCAGCACGGTGACCGACCTGCCCGCCCCGGCCCCCGTGAGTCGCGGTGGCGATGGCAACGGCCCGGCGCGCGCGCACGTCGTACTCGACGATGTGGAGCACGCGGACGGATACGGTGTCCCAGTCGACCGGGCCGCGCGCGCGAATGCGTTCCAACCCGCCGTCGCGGAGAAGACCGCGCATTCGGCAGTGCACGGCGGCGCGGGATCCGACCGGGCTGTCGGCGGCCTGCAGGAGGTGCGGATCACCGGTCCGCGCGGAGAGGTGCGCCGCTGGTGGCAGTTTCGGACCGGCCGGGCCCGGTGGCTTCTTCCGCTGCGGGACGGTCGTCCGGTCGCCGCCGCACCCGATGTGTTGCGGGCGCCGACCCGTTCGGACGAGGAACTCTCCCTGCCGGCGCTGCTGATCGCCGACATTCCCATGCAACCGGATCGCCGCCGCTTGCTCCCCGGCACGCGCATTGCCGAGTTGGCATCCGGTTACGCGGATTTCGCGCGTGCGCTGCCCGCCCGTGACCGGCTGCTCCTGGTTCCCACGCCCGGCTTCGCCCGTAGCGAGGCCGACGGTCTGCTGCGCGAGGCGCTGGTCGCGGAACTGGGTGAGCAGCCGTGGCTCCCGGTCCTCCACGCCCAACCGGAGGATGAACCCGTCCCTGCCGCGGCGGACCTCGCAGTGGTGGCCGTCGAGCGGCCCCGGCGGGCGAGCGTATTCATCGGGGTGACCGATGAATTGGCGGGTGTGCTCGCCGAAATCGTTGGTCCGCTGGTGGTTCCGGAGTTGTCCGGCCGGTCGACCGCCGATGCGCTGTCGGTGCTGGATGTGCACCGGATCGGGTTGGCGCGGATCGCGGAGCTGTCGGGGAGTGTGGAACGCGCACCGCAGTGGTGGTATTCGCTCTACGACGCGCTGGAGCCGTTCGTCGGCGATCCACTGGCGGTGGAGGAGTTGGGTGCGCTGGCGGTGCCGCTGGCGGACGGTCGGATGGTGACCGGGCCGCGCACCGTGGTGCTCGACGACCACCTGGAGTCCGCGGTACCGGTGCACTGGGCACGCCTGGTGCATCCGGAGGCGGCGCATCCGCTGCTCGGGCGGCTCGGTGCGCGCCCAGCGGGTCCCGAGGAGCTGCTGCGTGATCCGGCGCTGCACGCCCAGCTCGAGCACGATCCCGCCGATCCGGACACGGTGGAGGCGGTGTTGAGCCTGGCCGCGCACGCCAATCCCGGCGCGGGCAGCGTCGAACCCGGTTCCGGAGCAACGGATCCGGTCCGAGGTGAGCCAGCCGCCCCGGTCCCCGGACTGCTGCCCACCTGGCTCGGCCTGCTCGAAATCCCGGACGACACCGGCGATCTCGTCCCCGCCGACGAATTACTGCTTCCGGATGCCCCGCTGGCGCGGGTCCTGGTCGAGGATTCGCCCTTCGGCACCGTCGCCGACGACCTGGTGCGCCGCTACGGCCCGACCGCCCTGCGGGCGGTCGGCGTGGGCTGGGGTTTCACCGTGGTGGCGGAATCGGATCCGACCGGCCCCGACCATCATCTCGACGACGAGGAGACCTGGTGGGAGACCCTCGCCGAGGATCCGCCGGAGCTGCTCGCCGTCCGCGATCTGGATCTGGTCGATCCGGAGCAGTGGCCGCGGGCCCTGCGGCTGCTGCTCGCCGACCCCGCCACGCGGCCGCTGCTCGCCGACCGCGACGGCTATACGGCGTGGTGGCTGCGGACGCACGCGCGCATCGACGGCACCGCGCTGGGCCTGTTCCGCCACCCGGCCGACCCGGTCTTCGCGGGCCTGCTGCCGGTACTGTCCATGGACACCGAGACCGACGCGGCCGACACCGAGGCGCTGCGCGCCGTACTCGCCGATCCGGAGATCATCACTCCGGAGCTGGCCGCCGAACTCCTCGCGGCTCTCGCGGACCCGTCGAGACATCCGACCGCGGAGGCGATTTCACGAACCCATGAGCGGCTGGCCGCGGCCACCGCCGCGGGCCGCCTGGACCTGGACGATCTGGTCCTGCCCGAGCGGGTGCGCGCCCTCTCCGGGGCGGTCATCGACGCCGCCGACGCCCTGGTGCTGGATCTGCCCTGGTACGGCCTGGCGCTCCCGCCGGACCGGCTGGTGGTCGGCGATATCGACTCGGCCTCGCAGCTGGCGGCGCTGCTGGACCTGCCGCTGGCCTCGCAGGCCGTCACCGCGCGCGTCGAGGGCACCGGCCGCCGCACCACCTGGTCGGCCGAACCGCTCGGCGTGCTGTGGCGCATGCAGAGCGGAGAACCCACCCCCGCAGGCGATCTCGTCGTCCACGACGAACTGCGGGTGCGGCTGTCCGGCGCGTACGAGGCGACCGTCACGGTGCCGTGGTGGCGTGACGACGCGGACACCCACGTCGTATCGCAGCCGCGTCCGGCGTGCTAGCGAAGTCCGACAATCGGGCGTAACGGGTCGGCGGCCGTTCGGGCGCGGGTGCGGCCGTCCGGTATCGGCGGCCCGTCCGGCGTCGGGCTATTCGCTGAACTGCGCCACCGTCTGCGCCAGCAGGTCCATCTGCTCGCGTACCGCCGCACTGTCGTTGTCCACCAGCCAGCGCAGCACGATGCCGTCGATGGCGGCGAGCATGAAGCGGCTGATGACGCCGACGGGGGCGGACCAGCGGGTGCCCGTCGCCTCGCGGGCGTGTTCGATGATGTCGGCGACCGTGGAATCGTTGAACGCGTACTGTTCGCGGGCGATGGCGAGTTTCGCCGGTGTCTGTTCGCTTTCGCGGAGGGCGTAGGTGGTGGTCTCGTAGGTGAGCAGTTGCCGTTCCGGGGTGGCTTCCACGTTCTGCCACATGAGTTCCAGGCCGGCGCGTATCAGTTTTTGAAGTGATTCTTTTCCACTTCCGACGTCCTGCCATACCGTTTCGTTGGCATCGACGGAATCGCGCAATTCCATCGAGAGCGCTTTGACCAACTCGGTCATGAGCGCGTCCTTGTTTTCGAAACAGTAATGCACCACACCGAGCGAAACACCGGCTGCCTGAGCTACATCGCGCGTGGTAACTCCTGCCACGCCCTTTTTTTCGGCAAGGCCGATGGCCGCCTCGATAAGGTGGGCCCGTCGTTCTTCGACGCTCAATCGGGAGGACACTCCAGGGAGTTAAGCCTTCAAGAGCCGCGCAGTCAATTCGCGCGTCGGGAAAGTCTCCACTGGACGTGTGTCCAGTTCTGTGGTTCGCTGCGAGTTGGTACGAAGGGAGTCGCCGAATGGTGGTGTCGCGCAGGACTGTTCTGGCCGGTGCGGCGGCGGGATCCGCCGCGCTCACGGCCGCCGCCACGATCGCGCTGCCGGGCGGGTCGGCACACGCGACTTCCGGCGGCGACTACCTGATCGGTGTGGGCATTTCCGACATCACCGGCCCGGCGGCCGAATGCGGCATGATGGGTTACTCCCAGCTGGAACAGACCACCGCCGGAATCCACCTGCGGCCCAGGGCCCGCGCCTTCATCATCGGCAGCGGTGACCAGCGGATCGTGTACGTGGTCGCCGACAACGCCATGATCTTCCAGTCCGTGCACCGCGGCGTCCTCGACGAACTCGCCCGGCGCTTCGGCGACCGCTACACCGAGCAGAACGTCCTGCTCACCGCCACGCACTCGCACGCGGTGTGCGGCGGCGCCAGCCACGACTACGCCTACAACCTCTCGATTCTCGGCTTCCAGCGGCAGGTGTACGACGCCGAGGTGAACGGAATCGTGGAGGCCGTCGTCGCCGCGGACGCCGACCTCGGGCCCGGCAGCCTCGAACTCGGACGCGGGGAATTGCACGACGCCAGTGTCAATCGCTCGCGAATCGCCTTCGATCGCAATCCCGAAGCCGACAAACGGTATTTTCCGAATGCCATCGATCCGGCCGTCACCGTCCTCTCCCTGCGCAAGGGTGGTCGACAGGTCGGCGTCATCACCTGGTTCGCCACCCACAACACCTCCATGAGCAACACGAATCGGCTCATCAGCGGTGACAACAAGGGTTACGCGTCCTTCGCGTTCGAACACGGTGAGCGCGGCGTCCGGTACCTCGACGGCGGAGTCGATTTCCTGGCCGCTTTCCCACAGACCAATAGCGGCGACATGTCGCCCAATCTGAACCTGCGCCCGACCTCCGGCCCCACCGAGGACGAGTTCGAGAACACCCGAATCATCGGCGAACGTCAATACCGCGCCGGAAAGGCCGCACTCGCCACGGCCCGCACGATGCGCGGGCCGGTGGACGCCATGCTCTGCTATATCGACCTGTCCGACATCGCGGTGGACGGCCGCTACACCCCGAACGGGCAGCCCCGGCACACCGCGCCCGCCTGTGCGGGCGTCTCGCTCATCGCGGGCAGCATCGAGGACGGGCCCGGACTGCCGGGCGTGCCGATTCCCGAAGGCGTGCGCAATCCGTTCGTGGACGCGCTCGGCGGCGCGAACATGCCGGTGCCGGACTGGCTCACCGACGCACAGGCGCCGAAGGCGATCGTCGCGCCGCTGGGCCTGCTGCCGCCGGTGCCGTGGGTGCCGAGCGTGGTGCCGATCCAGATCGTGCGCATCGGCGAGCTCTATCTCGCCTGCGGCGGAGCGGAATTCACCATCGTCTCCGGGCTGCGTATCCGCCGCACCGTCGCCGCGGCGCTCGGGATGCCGCTGGAACAGGTGCTCATGCAAGGGTACGCCAACGCCTACCACCAGTACGTGACCACCCCGGAGGAGTACGACGCCCAGCAGTACGAGGGCGGCTCGACGCTCTACGGTCGCTACACGCTGCCCGCCTACCAGCAGGAATTTGACCGGCTGGCAACGGCTTTCGCCGACCGGCAGCGGGTGCCGCGCGGCCCCGCGCCGCGCGACGTCTCGGCCATGCAGCCCAGCTTCGTGCCCGCCCCCGGCCCGGACGCCACCCCGCCCGGCCTGGATTTCGGTGCGGCACTGCTACAACCGGCCGCCGCCTACACCCGCGGTGAACAGGCTCAGGTCGAATTCGTCTCGGCCCACCCCAAACACAACCCCCGCCGCAACGGCACCTTCCTGGAGGTGCAGCGCCACACCGGCGGCGAGTGGACCCGCGTCGCCAACGAGGGGGAGTGGGCGGTGAAGTACCACTGGTCCCGCCGCGGCCCCGACATCTCGACGGCCAGCTTCACCTGGGACATCCCCGCCGACGCCACCCCCGGCCGCTACCGCTTCCAGCACTTCGCCGACCACCTCGCCCCCGATGGCACCCTGCACCCCTTCACCGGCCTCAGCGCGGAATTCGACATCCACTGACCAGGACGGGTCCGTTCCGGGCCGCCGCCCGCCTCAGAGCCCGACCTGAGCCCCCTTGTCTCCCCGTCGCGCCCCGCGCCGCTGAATGGCGAAGATCGTGTACCCGAGCAGCCCCACCGCCAGCCCCATGAGGCACACCGGCCGCGCTTCGTGCCACCGGTCGCCACTGGCGAACACCACCAGCGTGGCGACCAACCAGGCGATACTGCCGATCGCCAGCACCGGCCGCGGATCGGTGAAGCGCGGCGGAATCTCCGGTACGGGTCGAGTCACCCTGCCAGTCTAGAGCGCCCCGCCCGGCCATGGGCGGATCCCGCCCGGCGACGCAGGGATCCGGCCCGGCCGCGCGTGCGCTCGCCCACGGCGGGGATCCCGCTCAACCACGTGCGCATCCCACCTGGCCACGTGCGGTGCGCGTGCTGCCCCGGCCCAGCTACGCGCTGTCACTTTGCTGCCGGAAATTCGCGGTGTGGCCCGGATGGGACAGGGATCGTTCGGGCTGGGTCGAATGTCGGGTTGTGGCGGGTTCGGGACGCCGGGGGCGGGAGGGCTGGATGGCGGGTTTCGGCCGTTGTCGGGGTGTTCGCCTGCTGTGGTGGGGCATGATCGGTAGGTGGGCCGCCGGGCGATGGGACGGTGGCCGAGTCCGGCGTGCGGTGCGAACGTGCGCGGTCCGGGGCCGAACAGCCGCCCCCGACGCGGCTGGTCCCGTATCGTTTGCCTCTGTGACAACGCCTTCCGATATTCGAGCGCTCGCTGGTGACCTCTCACTGGCGGTGGTGCGCTTGACGCGACATCTGCGGGGTAGGCGAGCCGATGCCCAGATTTCGCTGACCCAGCTCTCGGCGCTCGCCACCCTGAACCGGGAAGGCGCCATGACCCCCGGCACACTGGCCGCCAAGGAGCGGGTGCAGCCGCCGTCCATGACCCGGGTGATCGCATCGCTCACCGAAATGGATCTGGTGGAGCGCAATCCGCACCCGACCGACGGGCGGCAGATCATCGTGTCGCTGTCGGACGCCGGGCGGGCGCTCATCGCCGATGAGACCAGCGCGCGCGAGGCGTGGATGACCGAACAGCTCAGCGGACTCAGCCCGGAGCAGCTGAAGGTGCTCGAGGAGGCCGTCACGATCATGAAGCAGATCGTCGACGAGTCGGAGTAGCGCGCGTCAGGCCCGCACCGGCTGGGATCCGAAAGGCTGGTCGCTGGAGACGATTTCGCGCCCCAGCGGGAACAGCGAGACCGGAACGAGCTTCAGGTTCGCCCAGGCGAACGGGATGCCGATGATGGTGATCGCCAGCGCGATACTGGTGAAGATGTGGCCCAGCGCCAGCCACCAGCCCGCGACGATGAACCACACCACATTGCCGAGCATGGACGGCACGCCCGCCCCCGGCTTCTCCACGGCTTCCCGCCCGAACGGCCACAGCACGAACGAGGCGAGCCGGAACGACGCGATACCCCACGGAATGGTGATGATCAGGATGCAGCAGATCAACCCCGCGACGATGTAGCCGACCGCCATCCAGAACCCGACCAACACCAGCCACAGTACGTTCAACAGCAGTCTGAGCACGCTCACCTTCCCCAGCATGCCAGCACCCCCGAACCTCCGCCACCGCCCGTGACCGGCACGTGATCGGCCGAACTCGCCAGCGGGCATCGCCTCTCGCGGCCCGCCGCCACGCGGGACACCCCGCGTGGACCTCCGGCCGGAACGGGATCAGAAGAACCAGCCGAGCTCCGGGTCGCGGTCGGTCGCGAAGGCTTCGTCGACGGCCCGCAGGTGGGCGGGGTCCTTGACCTGGATTCGGTTGGCGGCGGCCAGAACTCGGGCGCGGTGGCCGCCGAGGTAAAGGCTGGACAGTTCCGCGGTGCCGAGTTCCAGGTCGGCGGAGCGGGTGGTCGGCTCGCATTCGGCAATGCCGTCGCGCACCCGGAGGGCGAAGGTGCCGCCCGCGTCACGGAACGGATCGTGCACGGCCACAATCACATCCAGGTCGCACCGGTAGGTGCGCGCGGTCAGGGCGGCGGGCACGTCCATGATCCGGACCCACAGATGATCGCGCCGACCGGTGACCTGCACCAGGCGCGGATCGGTGAGCAGGTAGGGGAGCGGATCGTTGTCGGCCAGATCGCACACCACCCGGTCCACCAGATCCAGTCCGAGCAGCACCCGCCACAGCGCCGCGTGCGCCTCCGCGGTGACGGCCCGGAACTCCCAGACGGTCGCGACCGACTCCTTCTCACCCCATTCCCGGCGGTAGAGCACATAGCCGTCCGGATGCAGCAGCGCGTACAGCGTCGACGCGCCGCCGCGATAGCGCGGCGGGTCGGCGAAACAGAGCCGCCAGGCGGGGTCTGGGCGTTCCTGCGCGCCGGGCACCAGCCGCCGCCAGCGGTCGTACACGTCGCGGATGCGGGCCTGGGTCGCCTCGTCCACGGGGGCGATCTCGACGCCGCCGGGATCCAGTGTGGTGGGCCGGAATTGGACCCTATGCCGGTCGATGCTGATGAAATCGCGCTCGATGGCGGTGCCGTAGCCGAACCGGCCGTAGATGGTGCCCTCGCTCGCGGTGAACATCGTGAGCGGCAATCCCTCGGCCTCGGTGCGCGCGTGCTGCTCGGTGTAGAGCGCGCGCAGGATGCCGCGCCGCCGATGCGTGGGGGCCACCGATACCGCGGAGATACCGGAGGCGAGTACGGTCCCCTCCCCGGGCACGGTGACGGTCATCCGCCGGTCGACGGCGTGGCCGACGATACGGTCGCCGTCCATGGCCAGCAGGGCGCGGTCGGGGGTGAAGATATCGGGAATGATGTCGAGCTCGGCCGGGTCGTAGCGCTGGCCGAAGCTGGTCTCCAGCAGGTTCACGACAGCGGGCCAGTCGTCGCGGGTGGACGAGCGGATGGTGATGCCATGCGTCGATGCCATTACCGGACGATCGCACGCGGGCGTGGAGGTGCGCACCTGAATTTCCCGGCGATGCGAACGGAGCCCACCTGCCGCCCCCGCCGCGGCAGGTGGGGCTCCGCTCTACGAAACAGCATGCGGGCTGGTACTAGTCGGGTTCTAATGATCCGCTTGCGTTCGAACGCCAGCGGGGCGCTGCCGCGCATGGGCCGGGCCCGAACGCGCGAAACCCGCCCTCCGAGTGGAGGGCGGGTTTCGGGGACGCCTGGGTCAGCGGCCGGTGATGTCCTGGTAGTCGCGTTCGCCGTAGCCGGTGTAGATCTGGCGGGGGCGGCCGATCTTCAGGGGCTCGCTGTGCATTTCACGCCAGTGGGCGATCCAGCCGGGCAGGCGGCCCATGGCGAACAGCACGGTGAACATGCGGGTGGGGAAGCCCATGGCCCGGTAGATGACGCCGGTGTAGAAGTCGACGTTCGGGTACAGGCGACGCTCGATGAAGTAGTCGTCGGTGAGCGCGGCTTCCTCGAGCGCCTTGGCGATGTCGAGCAGCTGGTCGTCGCCGCCGATCTTGGACAGGATCGAGTCGGCGGCCTTCTTGACCAGGGTCGCGCGCGGGTCGTAGTTGCGGTAGACGCGGTGCCCGAAGCCCATGAGCTTCACGCCGTCTTCCTTGTTCTTGACCTTGCGGACGAACTCCTTGACGTCGCCGCCCTGGGCCTTGATGTCGTCCAGCATCTCCAGCACGGCCTGATTGGCGCCGCCGTGCAGCGGACCCCAGAGCGCGTTGATGCCGCCGGAGACGGAGGTGAACAGGTTGGCGTCGGAGGAGCCGACCAGGCGCACGGTGGAGGTGGAGCAGTTCTGCTCGTGGTCCGCGTGCAGGATGAGCAGCATGTCCAGGGCCGCGGCGACCTCGGGGTCCACCTCGTACGGCTCGGCCGGGAAGCCGAAGGTCATCCGCAGGAAGTTCTCGACCAGCGACAGCGAGTTGTCCGGGTACAGGAACGGCTGGCCGACCGACTTCTTGTAGGCGTAGGCCGCGATGGTGGGCAGCTTGGCCAGCAGGCGGATGGTGGACAGCTCGACCTGCTCGGGATCGCGCGGGTCCAGGGAGTCCTGGTAGTACGCCGACAGCGCGTTGACCGCCGACGACAGCACCGGCATCGGGTGCGCGTTGCGCGGGAAGCCGTCGAAGAACCGCTTCAGGTCCTCGTGCAGCAGGGTGTGGCGGCGGATGCGGTCGGTGAAGTCGTCCAGCTGCGACTGGGTCGGCAGCTCGCCGTAGATGAGCAGGTAGCTCACCTCGATGAAGGTGGACTTCCCCGCGAGCTGCTCGATCGGGTAACCGCGGTAGCGGAGGATGCCCGCCTCACCGTCGATGTAGGTGATCGCCGACTTGGTCGACGCGGTGTTCATGAAGCCGGGGTCGAAGGTGGTGTACCCGGTGCTGGCGAGCAGCTTGCCCAGGTCGATCCCGTCATTGCCCTCGGTCGCACTGGCGACGGTCATCGGGTACTCGCCACCGGGGTAGGACAGCACCGGCTTGGCGTCGTCGTCGACGTTGATGATGTTCTCAGCGGGCACGGAAGGATCCCTCTCAGGCTTGTAACCGTCGGCATCGGTGCGGTCGGCACACGGTGCGCTTACCCTCAACGCTAGTCGCTGTCCGGAAGGCCCGACTAATGAGGGTCACCCTTGACTACCTCACAGTCACTTCGTCACGAGGTGAGGTTCGGTGCGGTCATGTGGTATCGGCATGGACCGCTCCCGCGACCGAGATCATCCGTTTCGGGCCGGTAGGTCGGCATGTGTGCGGCTGACCCGGTAGCGCACGAAGATCGGGAAGGCGATCGCCGAGATCACCATGCCGATCACCACGAGCAGACCGCCGCCCGCCGCGGCTACAGCGGTACCCACCGCGGCCGCCGCGAAACCATGGGCAACATCACCGATTCGCGGTCCGCCCGCCACCACCACGATGAACACGCCCTGCAGGCGGCCGCGCATCTCGTCGGTGGCGACCTGCTGGAGCATGGTGGTGCGCAGGGCGGCGGAGAACATGTCGACCGCGCCGCCGAAGGCCAGGCAGGTCAAGGCGATCCACAGCCCGACCGTCATGCCGAGGCCGTGTCCGGTCGCGCCCACCGCGACGCCGAAGCCGACCATGGCCAGCCCCCACAGGACGATCAGCCAGATCACGGCCAGTCCTTGCCGGCGGATGCGCGACAGCCAGCCGGAGAACACGCCGCCGAGCACCGCGCCCACCGACATGGCCGCGAAGAGCAGACCCAAAGCCGTTCCGCCCGAGGGGGAGTCGCCGAAGCTGTGCTGCGCGATCTCCGGGAACAGCGCGCGCGGCATCCCGAAGACCATGGCGACGATATCGACGGCGAAGGAGGCCAGCAGCACCTTCTGGGTGGCGAGGTAGCCGAAACCGTCCAGCACCTCCCGGATTCCGGCGCGGCGGGTCTCGCCGACGGGAGGGATGGGCGGCAGCTTCCACACCGCCCACACGGTGGCGAGCAGGGCGACGGCATCCAGCAGATACAGCATGGCCAGCCCGGTGACCGGAATGAGCATGCCCGCCGACACCGGCCCGGCGATGGCCCCGAACTGCATGACCGTCATGGACAGCGAATTCGCCGCGGGCAGTTGCTCGCCGGGCAGCAGTCGCGGATAGATGGCGGCGCGGGCGGGCTGGTTCACGGCGAAGAACGCCTGCTGCGCGGCGAACAGTCCGAGGATCAGCCACGGGTTGGTGTTCCCGGCGGCGGCCTGCGCCCAGAACGCCAGGGCGGTGAGGCCGGTGCCGGTGCTGGTGATGAGCAGCAGGGTGCGGCGGTCCATGGCGTCGGCGAGCGCGCCGCCCCACAGACCGAACCCGATGAGCGGGACCAGGCCGAACAGACCGGCGAGGCCGACGTAGGACGAACTCTGCGTGATGTCGTAGAGCTGCTTGGGGACCGCGACGACCGACAGTTGCGCGCCGATGACGGTGACGATGCCGGTGGTCCAGAGTCGACGGAAATCCGGATTCCGCAGCGGGGTGACGTCGGCGAGCAGCTTCACCGCCAGGAGATTAATGGGATGAATTGATCGGCGGCACCGGATTTCCGGTGATTCATCCCACCATTGCACCCCTTGTGGCCGGTCGATTCACGGTATCCGCCGCTCCGCTCAGGGCTGGAGACGTTCCACCTTCATGGCCGCGACATCGGTGGCTCCGGGTTCCAGCGTGACCCGAATCCGGTTGTGCATGCGGCTGCGCCGCCCCTGCCAGAACTCCACCGTCTCCGGCCGAATCTGGAACCCGCCCCAGAACGGCGGCACCGGAATGTCGTCAACCCCGGTGAACCGCTCGGTCGTCTCGGCCATCCGCCGATCCAGCTCCGCCCGCGAACCGATGACCCGCGACTGCTCCGACGCCCATGCCCCCAGCCGCGACCCGCGCGGGCGCGACCGCCAGTACACCTCGGTGACCTCCGGCGACACCCGGTGCACCGGCCCGCGCACCGTCACCTGTCGGCTCAGGGCGGGCCACACCAGGGTGGCCGAGGCGTACGGCGTCGCGGTGAGCGCCAGCCCCTTGAGCGACTCGAAGTTCGTGTAGAAGGTCACACCCTCCGGCGAGAGCCCCTTACAGAGCACCGTGCGCGTCGCGGGCTTCGGTCCGCTCGGGGTCAGCTCCACGGTCGCCAGCACCATGGCGTTCGGATCGACCAGCCCGGCGTGGGTGGCCTCCTCGATCCAGGTGCGCAGCAATGGTTCCCAGCCGTCGGCCAGCCAGCTCTCGTCCAGGTCGGTTTCGCGGCCCGGATGATTGTCGCCGGCGTCCACGCCGTACTCCACGCGCATGGCCGCGATATCCAGCGCGGACGTGACGGATTTCTCCAGGTCGGTCATGGGCCAGACGTTACTCCAGGGTAATGGTGGCGTTAAGGTCTAACTGATCGGCGAGGCCGCCCATCGATCGGGCGGCCCGGTTTGCAAGGAGAGTCACAACATGACTGCCAGCGCTGCGGTTCCCAGTTCAGCAGTTCCGTCCGACTTCGTTAGCGGTCTCGAGGGCGTGGTGGCGTTCACCACCGATATCGCCGAGCCCGACAAGGACGGAGGTGCGCTGCGATACCGCGGCGTCGACATCGAGGACCTGGTCACCAACCGGGTCACCTTCGGTGATGTGTGGGCGCTGCTCGTGGACGGCGAATTCGGTCGCGGCCTGCCGCCCGCCGAACCCTTCCCGCTGCCCGTGCACACCGGCGACGTGCGCGTCGACGTGCAGGCCGGGCTCGCCATGCTGGCCCCGATCTGGGGCTATCAGCCGCTGCTCGACATCGACAACGAGGAAGCCCGCGAGAACCTCGCCCGCGCCTCGGTGATGGCGCTGTCCTACGTGGCGCAGTCGGCGCGCGGCATCTACCAGCCCGCGGTGCCGCAGAAGCAGATCGACGAGTGCACCACGGTCACCGAGCGGTTCATGACCCGCTGGAAGGGCGACCCCGACCCCAAGCACACCGAGGCCATCGACGCCTACTGGGTCTCCGCCGCCGAGCACGGTATGAACGCCTCCACCTTCACCGCCCGCGTCATCGCCTCCACCGGCGCGGATGTCGCGGCCTCGCTGTCCGGTGCCATCGGGGCCATGTCCGGCCCGCTGCACGGCGGCGCGCCCGCGCGCGTGCTGCCCATGATCGAGGAGGTGGAGAAGACCGGCGACGCCCGCGCTCTGGTCAAGGGCATCCTCGACCGCAAGGAGAAGCTCATGGGCTTCGGACACCGCGTGTACCGCGCCGAGGACCCCCGCGCCCGCGTGCTGCGCGCCACCGCCGAGCGGCTGGGCGCCCCGCGCTACGAGGTGGCGGCCGCGCTGGAGCAGGCCGCGCTGGCCGAACTGCGCGAGCGCCGCCCCGACCGCGCCATCGAGACCAATGTGGAGTTCTGGGCCGCGGTCATCCTCGACTTCGCCGAGGTGCCCGCGCACATGATGCCCGCCATGTTCACCTGCGGCCGCACCGCGGGCTGGTGCGCGCACATCATGGAGCAGAAGAAGCTGGGCAAGCTGGTGCGCCCCGCCGCCATATACACCGGCCCCGCGCCGCGCAAGCCGGAGACCGTGGCGGGCTGGGAGAACGTGATCCGCAAGTAGGGCTCGCGCCTCTCGGCGGTTCTTCGAAGACAGGAAAGCGGCTCGCAACCGAAAGGTTGCGAGCCGCGGTCGTTTCCGGGCGGATCCCCCGGCCTACCGGATCGGCAAGGGGATCAACCCTTCACCACGACCGTTTTCATGATCTTGTCAGCGAAGGTCTGGCGCTTCTCGTCCCACAGCGGCCACAGCCAGCCGATGTAGCAGGCGAAGGAATCCGCCGCGTGGCAGATCTTCCGGATGAACGCCGTGCCGAAGCCGATCGGCTGACCGGTGGTCTCCCCGACCAGACGGATGCCGAGCATCTTCTTACCGGGCGTTTGTCCGGTGGTGCCCTCCTTGTAGACCAGGAACACCAGACCGGCGATGCCGACCACGAAGGCCAGCAGCATGAACATGACGCCGACGCCGCTCAGGCCGCCGCCGGTGCACCGGCCGGTGGTGGTGGAACAGGTGATGCTCTCGGTACCGGCGACGCTCGCGATGACGTACAGCAGCGAGGCGGGCAGGCCGAAGATCAGGCCGTCGACGATGTAGGCGCCCGCACGGGAACCCCAGTCGGCGAGCGGAGCCTGCGGACCGTACGGCGCGTAGCCGCCGGGTGCGCCCGGAGCCGGGTAGCCGGGTTGCGGTGCGCCGTAACCGGGTTGGGGAGCGGCGTGCGCGGGCTGCTGTGGGTAGCCGGGGTTGGACTGCCCGTACTGCGGCTGCTGCGGGTAGCCCGGGTTGGACTGCCCGTACTGCGGCTGCTGCGGGTAGCCCGGGTTGGACTGCCCGTACTGCGGCTGCTGCGGGTAGCCCGGGTTCGACTGTCCGTACTGCGGCTGCTGTGGGTAGGGCTGCTGCCCGTAGCCGGGCTGTTGCGGGTACGGGTTGTTCGGGTAACTCATTCTTTTCCTTGCGGGGTTGGATATTTCGGCACGGACGGTAGCCGATCCGGTGCCCGCTGTGTGCCGGGCGGGCCGTTCGGGGTCCGGGCTCGCTACAGTCTGGTGCACTTCGGCTCTCGCGGCGCGCCGAGTTGACGACATCCGCCGCGAGCGACCGAGATCCCCGGCCGCGGGGTCGCCGCGACCGAAGATCGATATTGGGATGCGCGTAGGAGGATCGACGGTGACGCCCGAGATGAGAACATCATGTGAGCGGTGTCACACCACAGGATTGAACCCCGAGGGCATCGCCTGGATCTGCTCCTACGAGTGCACCCTCTGCGCGAACTGCGGCGGCGAATTGGTGAATCGGCCGCGCCGCAGGGGCTGACAGCGTCTGGGGCCTACGGCACCGTCGTGTTCCCGGTGCTGTATCCGGTGCCGGTCGCGATCACCCTCGCGCTGAATATCGCGGCCTGAGCTCAACGGGATGTAAATTCTCGACCCGGCCGATTCGGCGACGCCGAATCGGCCGGGTTTCGGTGTGTCTCGGGTGCGTTCAGAGTGCGCGCGAGGCCGCCCAGTCGACCGCCACCGATTCACCGCGATCGACGGTGAAGAAGGCGACCTCCAGCTGCCGTCCCAGATCGACGAGTTCGATGGCCGACAGCGGCACCGCGGCCACCACCCGCACCAACCATGGCGACGGCTCGTCCCAGGCGCGCAACTCCAGATCGAGGCGCAGCACCGGATCGTCGCGGCCCGCGTAGTCGGCGGCCACCGGTGTGGCGGCCAGGACGGTGGCCCGGGCCCGGCGGCCGTCGCTCAGGATCTTGGCGATATTCGTGCGGGTGGCCTCCTCCGGCGGCGGGGCGTACAGCACAACCCGGTCGTGGTCGCCCGGATCGACCCGGCAGGACACCACATCGCCCGGCTGCATCCATTCCAGATCGGATGCGCCGATCCGTTGCCGCACCCGCGTCTCGTACGGATGCCGATCCTCGAGCTGGACCCGGATCCAGAATTCGTGCTCCGGCTCCGAGCGGCGCGCCCGCACACTCAGTACGGTCGCGGTTCCCGCGACGCCGCGCAGCAGCAGCTCGCGGCGAGCGGCATCGGACATGCCCGCATCCCGCCGGGGTAGCCCGCCCGAGCCGAATTGCGAGGACAGTCGGGTGAACAGGCCCGGACGCCGCCGGGGGCGGCCGGAATCGGCCGCGGCGGCGGTCTCCGAGCTGTCGTGTGCGGCCGTGTTCATAGCCGTGAACCATAACCGCAGTGTGTTCGGGGACACAGCGATACCCGCCGGTTGCCGACAGTGTCCGAGCCGATGGTGTTGCAGCGCCTACCCACTCGCGGATGCGGCCTCCGTCACGCTCTACCCTTGTCGCCATGACCTCTGCGTTCCCGACCATCCCCGACGAACTCCAGCCGGCCGACGGTCGGTTCGGCTGTGGCCCCTCCAAGGTCCGTCCCGAGCAGCTGCGGTCCCTGGTGGACACCGGCGCCTCGGTCTTCGGCACCTCCCACCGGCAGAAGCCGGTGAAGGACGTGGTGGCGCGCGTGCGCACCGGTCTGCGCGAATTGTTCTCCCTGCCCGAGGGTTACGAGGTCGTGCTCGGCAACGGCGGCACCACCGCCTTCTGGGATGCCGCCGCCTTCGGCCTGATCCGGGAGAAGTCGCTGCACCTGAGCAATGGCGAGTTCTCCTCGAAGTTCGCCGCCGTCGCCAAGGGCAACCCCTTCATCGGCGATCCGATCGTGATCAAGTCCGAGCCGGGCAGCGCTCCCGAGCCGACCTCCGATCCGTCGGTCGACCTCATCGGCTGGGCGCACAACGAGACCTCCACCGGCGTGGCCATCCCGGTCTCGCGTCCCGCGGGCTCGGAGAACGCCCTGATCGCCATCGACGCCACCTCCGGTGCGGGCGGTCTGCCGGTGAACATCACCGATGCCGACGTGTACTACTTCGCGCCGCAGAAGTGCTTCGCCGCCGACGGCGGGCTGTGGATCGCGCTCATGAGCCCCAAGGCGCTGGAGCGGGTGGAGGAGATCAAGAACTCGGGTCGCTGGACCCCGGATTTCCTGTCGCTGCCCATCGCCATCGACAACAGCACCAAGGACCAGACCTACAACACCCCGGCGCTGGCCACCCTGCTGCTGTTCGCGAATCAGATCGAATGGCTCAATGGGAACGGCGGTCTCGATTGGGCCGTGAAGCGCACCGCCGACTCCTCGTCGCGGCTGTACTCGTGGGCCGAATCCAGCTCGTACGCCACCCCGTTCGTGTCGGATCCGGCGCTGCGTTCGCAGGTCGTCGGCACCATCGACTTCGCCGATTCGGTGGATGCGGCCCAGGTCGCGAAGGTGCTGCGCGCCAATGGCATCGTCGACACCGAGCCGTACCGCAAGCTGGGCCGCAACCAGTTGCGCGTCGGCATGTTCCCGGCCATCGACCCCGAGGACGTCTCGCAGCTGACCCGGGCCATCGACTGGGTCGTAGAAAAGCTCGCCTGAGCAGTAAAAATGTGGGCGGTTCGCGGATCTTGAATCCGCGAGCCGTACCGAACGCTCTGTGACAGAATCGTTCACAGTAATGCGGCGCGGGAGTCTGTGAGCAGATTTCCGCGCCCGCGTGTCTCGACCCACGAATCTCGGAAGTGCACTACTGTTCCAGTATATGGGCGGTGTCGCGAGCCTGGCTGTGATCGAAGCAGCGATAAGGAGGTAACGGTGCGTGAACTTCGAGTGATCGGATTGACGCCCGATTCCACGCACATCGTGTGCATCGATACCGAAACCGGCCAGAAGTACCGGCTCGCCGCCGACGACAAACTGCGTGCCGCGGCGCGCGGAGACCTTGCCCGATTCGGCCAGATCGAGATCGAAACGGAAGCCACGATGCGTCCTCGCGATATCCAGGCCCGTATCCGAGCGGGTGCTTCGGTCGAACAGGTCACCGAAGAGTCCGGCATGCCCGCCAGCCGGGTGGAGCGTTTCGCCTATCCGGTCCTGTTGGAGCGGCAGCGGGCAGCCGAATTGGCGCAGAAGGCGCATCCGGTGCGCAATGACGGTCCGTCGGTGGAAACCCTCATCGAGATCGTGTCGGCGGCCTTCGCCGAGCGCGGCCACAATGTCGAGGTCGCCGAATGGGACGCCTGGAAGGACGAGAAGGGCTACTGGGTCGCACAATTGCAGTGGCAGGCCGGGCGTTCGGTCATCGCCGCGCATTGGCGCTACCAGCCCGACGCGCACGGCGGCTCGGTGGTGCCGCTGGACGATCCGGCCTCCGATCTGATCGATCCGGATTTCGGCCGTGCCCTGCGCGGTCTGGCCACCATCCTGCCGGATCAGAACGAACCGGTCGCCGAGCCCGCGCCCGCCCCGGCCCCCGCGGCGCGCGAACGCGTGGAGTTCGAAGCGCCCGCCGCGCCCCGCGTTTCCGACCAGCAGAGCCTGGACGGCTTCTACGAGCAGCGTCCGGCGGTGGGGGACGGCACCGTTCCGGCCGCCGCCCCGGCCGCTCCCGTCGCACCCACTCCGGCTCCGGCCGCGCCGGCCGCGCCGAAAGAACCGGCCGCCCCGGCACCTTCGGCTCCGGCCGCCGAGGCCAAGCCCGCCGAACCGGCGGCCGCGCAGCCCGCGCCCAAGCAGAAGCAGAACCGCGCCAAGCGCGGCGGCAAGGCTCCCATGCCGTCGTGGGAGGACGTGCTCCTAGGCGTGCGCAGCTCGGGCCACTGAGCCCGGCCTGCCTCGTGGCGCACTGATCGGTGCGTGCCCGTTGGGTGCGCACGCCCCGGGCGCTGGAAATTTGCTCTTGTTCCGATAGGGTGGCCACACGATTGCGTGTGCACGGGCGGGATTTCCGGGCTCCGGACCGTCGGGCAGTGTGACTACCTGCTGATTCACTGTGCTGGAGCATACCGACCGATTCGTCCGATAGGGCTGACCGCGATCACATCGCCCGGGTGTCCGCCGCGCCCGGAAAGTCCTTGCGCAACCACGCCATTTCGGGCCTGACGGGGGTAGATTTCTTGGTGATGGCAGTGATTGCCGAGTCGATCACACGCTGGCTGGGCATTCGACCATTTAATGTAGCTCGATAATAGCTACACTTGGGATGCAATGATCTCGGGAGGTGTCGCGCCTGTGCCGTCCACAGTCTCCTCGCTCTGGTACGTCGACGCCCCCGATCCGGTAGCCGTCCTGCGCGCCCACCCCGGCCCCGATCCCGATGCCGCCTTCGCCCTGGCCAAGCAGCTCAATCCGGATCGCGACGTGGTGCCCGCGGCCTCCGGCACCATGAAGGTCTGGGCCGGACCCGATCCCGGATCCGTCTATATCGGCTGCTATCCCGGCGTCACGGTGGTGTGCTCGACCCAGGCCGCTCTGGCCCGTCCGACCCGACTGCCGGAACTGCTGGTGCGCCCCTTGGCGTCCGAGCACACCTATCTCGTCTCCTACGACCTCGCCATGGGCTGGGGTGCGTTCGCGTACTGGGAGCGGGGAGAATTCCGCCGCTCCTTCAGCGCCACCCGGGCGAACATCCTCGAGGACGAGGGTCTGCCCCGGGTCTGGGAGCGGCCGTACTGGGCCGGGGAGCATCCGATCCAGCTGCGTGCCGGGGAACTGCCCGACCCGCAGTTCCTGCCTTTCGACCCACCGGATTTCGCGGACGCCGCCAATGCCGAATGGCTCGGCTTCCGCTACCGCAACGGCGCGACCAGCGCCCCCGGCGTCGCCCCGGAGGACATTCCGACCCTCGCGGATATGCCGCTGGCACCGGAGGAGATCGAGGTCTGCGGTTTCTCCCTGTTCCCCAAGGGACAGGCCCCCAAGCCCGAGGCTCCCGCCGAACCCGACCACGAACACAATGGGAAACGCGGGCTGTTCCACTGGCTGCGCGGCCGCGACCGCGTGAGCTGAGTGGCTATCGCCGCCGGTGCGCGTGACCGGTCGCCTTCGCCGCGTGTGACAGCGACACGCCGCATACCGAGCAGTCGCGGCCACACAGATCAGCGCGGCTACACGGATCGGCGCGGCTACACGCCGATCAGCAGTGCGATCCAGCCCAGCAGCACACCCGCTCCCAGCCCCGCGATCACCCACCGCGTGACCGGCGCGAACCGCCACCGCCACGCCGTGGGAAGCACTCCGCCCACCGCGACCAGATTCACCGCGATGGACAGCAGCGGATGCACCTGCGCCAGTGCCGCGCCGAAGGCGTACACGCCGCACGCGGTGAGCAGCGCGACCATGACCACGACGGTCAGACCGGCCGCCCACGGGGTCGGCTCGGAGTACCCGTACCCGTAGGGTCCATCCGGCGGATAGGTCACTGTGTCCTGACTCTCTCGTAGAAGGCCATGGCGGCCGCGGTGGCCACATTAAGCGAATCGGTCCCCGGTGTCATGGGGATCCGCGCGCGGATGTCGCAGGCCCGCATGGTGTCCTCGGTCAGGCCGGGACCCTCGGCGCCGAGCAGCAGCGCCACCTTCGCTCCGGTCATGGCGGTGGCCAGGGTGGGCGCGGCGGGATTCGGGGTCAGGGCGACGGTCTGGAAGCCGTTGGCGCGCAGCAGGTCCAATCCGCCCGGCAGCTCCGGCAGCTGCGCGAACGGCACCCGCAGCACATGTCCCATGGACACCCGCACCGAGCGCCGGTACAGCGGATCCGAGCAGCGGTCGCCGAACAGCACCGCGTCCGCGCCGAGTCCGGCGGCATTGCGGAAGATGGATCCGATGTTCTCGTGATCGTTCACGCCCTCCAGCACCGCGACCGTGCGGGCGGTCGCCAGCTCCTGCTCGGCGGACAGCTGCGGCGGCCGCCGGGCGGCGGCCAGCACGCCCCGGTTGAGGTGGAACCCCACCACCCGCGCCATCACCTCGGCCGAGGCGCGGTAGTACGGCACGTCGACCCCGGCCAGGTCCTCGGCCAGCTGCTCGTGCCGCCGCGCCGTGCCCAGCAGGGCGAAGGGGCGGAACCGGGAGCTCAGCATGCGCTGCACGACCACCACGCCCTCCGCGATGACCAGACCTTTCCCGCCCGGGAGGTCCGGTCGGCGGTCGGCATTGCTGAGGTCGCGGAAGTCGGCGACACGCGGATCGGCGGGGTCGTCGATATCGATCACTTCGGCCACGGGCAAACATCCTGCCCTGGCGACATACGCGGCCCGGCTCCGGACCCGCGCCGCACGTCGTCATAAGGTGAAGCACGACCGCAGGATCCCCGATCGTGAAGAGGACAGCGTATGAGCAACAAGCCGGTAGTCGAATTCCAAGAAGGCCCCGCGCCCGCCGAGCTGGTGATCAAGGACCTGGAGGTGGGCACCGGTCCCGAGGCGAAGCCGGGCGACAAGGTCGACGTGCACTACGTCGGCGTCGAGTACGACACCGGTGAGGAGTTCGATTCGTCCTGGAACCGCGGCGAGTCCATCGACTTCCCGCTGAACAACCTCATCCGGGGCTGGCAGGAGGGCATCCCGGGGATGAAGGTCGGCGGCCGCCGCCAGCTCACCATCCCCCCGGAGCTCGCCTACGGCCCGGCCGGCGCCGGACACCAGCTCTCCGGCAAGACCCTCGTCTTCATCATCGACCTGCTCGGCGTGAGCTGATCGGGTTCACACGTGGTCGTGCCCGCCGCGCATCAGCACGGCGGGCACGAGTCGCGTAAGGGGGGAGTGCCCGCGACGGCGGGCACGGCGGGATACCGGGTGTCAACCGACGACGGCGTTCATGATGGTGCCCGCACTGGTGGCCGTCGCACCGCCGAGCATGGCGTTGGCGACCATCTTCGGGGACTGGAGTCCGCCGCCACCCCATTTCTCCCAGGCGAAGCGGCCGCCGCCGTAGGTGATGGCGGCGATGCCGGACATCTGGGCGAACCAGGTGAAATAGCGGAACATCTTCATGAGCTTGTCGGCGGCCGGTGGGGTTTCCGACGTGGGATTGGTGTACTGCTGTGCCACAACGGTTCCGTACAGGTCGTGCGCGGCGACGAGAATACTGCTCACGATCAGTTCCTCTCCGAATACCAGATGGTGGGGATGGAGCTTCTTGTGAAACCGGTCGACCAGAGCAAATCGGGCTAATTCTAAACCCAGTGATCTTGTTATTTGCGAACGATCTCCACGGGATCGGCGAGGCTGATAGCAATCTGTGACTGCTGTCCGCCGCTGCCCTTCGTGAGCGTCGTCAGCGCCTGATTGGCCTGCTTACCCAGGGTGGTGGTGACATTCTGGAGCTGGTCCACCCCGCCCGTGAGCGCCTGCATGGCCGCGAGCAACTGCGCCGCGCCCTGATCGGCGAGCTGCGGGATCTGCTCGGCGAGTTGCGCGCCCTGGCTCAGCTGGGCGCTGGCGTCGCCGAGGCGCACGGCGCCATCGCGCAGCAGCTGACCGATCCGCGTGTCGGGGGTGACCTGAGTGCCGGTCAACTGTCCGAATCCGGTCAGCTGGGCGCTGGCCTCGTCGGCGACCTTCCGCAGCCCCTCGAGCTGGGTGATGATGTTCGCCAGCTGCGGATCCGCCGCGAACGGCAGGGCTCGCAACAGCGGCAGCACGGTCGCGAGCCCGTCGCTCAGGGTCGTCGCCGACTGCTGCACCTGGCCGACCGTCACCCCGGTGCCGTCCAGGGTGTCGGCGAAGGAGTTGGCCTGCGCGGTCGCCGCCGACACCGTCTGCTCGAGCGTGGCGATGGCCGAAGTGATCTGTCCCGCACCCGATTTCGCGCTCTCCAGGAAGGCCAGCATCTCATCGGCCCCGCCCTGGAACTGCTCCGCGCCGTCGGCCGCCGCCTGCACGCCCGCACCCAGCAGCGTGGCGGTGAACGCCACCTGCGACACCTGTCCGCGCGCGGAGTTCATGAGTGCGAACACGGTGTCCATCCCGGCCGCGCTGATCTGCCGGGTCACCTCGGTGACCGCGTCGTTCACCAGGTTCGGGTCGGCGTGGTCGTTCGAGTCCACCTCGACCCGCGCCCGCTGCGGGGCGGCCGTGGCCAGCGACGCGACGGAGGTGGACAGGTCGGCGGGCAGGGTGACGACCGCCGCGTAGTCGGCGGTGTCGGCCTCGTCGACCACCGCCCACTCGTGCGCGCCGCCCTCGCGCAGGGTGGTGGCGATGCGTTCGCCGAGGGGGCCCTCGTCCCTATTGACGAGCGCCACGGCGGTGGGTGGATTCGCCGAGCGCAGATAGGTGACCGCGCCGGCGGCGAGCGCCCCGGTCACGACGAGGGCGAGCAGTGCGAATAGCAGGCGTTTACGGCCGCGGATTCCGGCGCGATGCGATGCGGTCGAATTCGAGGTGCTGTTGGCGGACACGCTTTGCGACCGTACGGGTACGAAATGTCCTCAGCTCTGGCGATTGTCTGAGGGTTCGGTAAGGGATGCGGTGCGATCGGGCAGGTCCAGCACCAACCGTACCCCGCCGAGCGTGCCGTCGTCGAAATAGGCACGGCCGCCGTGCAATTGCGCCTGTTGTGCGACCAGGGCCAGGCCCAGCCCGGAACCGCCCTTGCTGGCCTGGCTGCCGCGGAAGAATCGCTCGAACACCGAATAGCGTTCCGCCTCGGGAATTCCGCGACCGTTGTCGTCCACGGAAATGATGATGTGGCCGTTGCGGGCCCGATGCGCCGACAGCAGCGCCTCGGTCGCCCGCCCGTGCCGTGCCGAATTGGTGAGGGCGTTGTCGACGGCGAGTCGCAGCCCGGTGGGCAGCCCCCGGGTGACCAGTTCGGCATCGGTGTCGATGCGCACCTTCAGGTGGGGGAAGTGCCGCATGGCGTCGTGGGCGGCGGTATCGCAGAGATCGCCCACATCGGTTTCCACATGGTCGCGTTCGTCGGTGAGGTCGCCGGCGGCGAGCCGTTCCAGCGCGGCCAGGGTGGCCTCCACCCGGTCCTGGCTGCGCTGGAGATCGGCCAGGATCTCCGCGCGCTGTGTCTCGTCCAGGTCCAGGGTGCGCAGCACCTCGAGGTCGGTGCGCATGGCGGTGAGCGGCGTGCGCAGTTCGTGCGCGGAGACGGCGGCGAAGTCGCGCGCCGTCTCCAGTGCGGCGGCGGTCTCGGCCTGGGCCCGGTCCACCCGGCGCAGCATGGTGTTGACGGCATCGGCCAGCTTCTCGGCCTCGCGCACACCGGAGCCGTCCACCGGAAGCGGCGCACCGGAATTGGAGGGCCGGCGCTCATCCACCTGCTGGGTCAGATCGGCGATCGGGCGCACCGCGCGCCCGCCGAACAGCCAGCCCAGCGCGGCGGCGGCGACCACCGCCACCACGGCGGCGACGAGGACCCAGCGCCGCTGCTCGGCGGTGGCCTCGGCGGTCTGCGTGGTCGGAATGCCGAGGGAGACAACGCGTCCGGGCGGTTGGTTCTGATCGGTGGTGAGCACCCGGTAGGGCACGCCGCCCACGGTGACGGTCTCCGAGCCCAGCGGTAGCGGCGGCAGTTCGATCCGGGTGCTGTCCACCAGGCCCTGCTGATTGCGGACGGTGATCGCCAGATCCTTGTTGGCCCCGAGGAATTCGAGCACATTCACCGACAGCACCGGTTCGATGAGCACGATCTGCGAGGCCAGTGTCAACTGCTGGTCGGCCTGGGCGAGATTGTTGCGTTCGATGGCGTAGATGGTCACCCAGGACAGCGCGGCCACGATGACGGTCGCCCCCAGCGCCGCCGCGGCGGCGACGCGCGTACGCAACGAATACGACCTGGGCGGTCGGGACCGCTGCTCGGAGCGAGCGAACCACCTCCGCCGGATGGCGTTCACCGCGGCCGTCCGTTCCCGTCGGTGCCCGTCACTTCGGTGCTCGCAGCACGAATCCGACCCCGCGGATGGTGTGCAGCAGTCGCGGCGTTCCATCGGACTCCAGCTTGCGCCGCAGGTAGCCGACGAAGACGTCCACCACATTGGTGTCGGCGGCGAAGTCGTAGCCCCACACCAGCTCCAGCAGCCGCTCCCGGCTCAGCACCACCCCGGCGCTGCGGGCCAGGGTGGACAGCAGCTCGAATTCCCGCTTGGTGAGCTCGATCTCCTTGCCGTGCAGCAGTGCCCGGTATCCGGCCACATCCACCTCGAGCGGTCCGACGGTGATGCCGCCCGGGGTGGTCGGCGCGGCGGTATCGCTGCGGCGGCGCAGCAATGCGCGGATCCGAGCCACCAACTCGGCCAGGACGAAGGGTTTGACCAGATAATCGTCGGCCCCCGACTCCAGTCCGGCGATGCGGTCGTCGACGGAACTGCGCGCCGAGAGCACGCAGATGGGCACCTCGTTGCCCATGGCGCGCAGCGCCGTCACCACCCCGGCCCCGTCCAGGACCGGCATATTCATATCGAGCACCACCGCGTCCGGTGACTCCTCGGTCACGGCGCGCAGGGCCGCGGCTCCGTCCCGGGCGATCACCACCCGGAACCCGGAGAGCCGCAGCCCGCGTTCGACGGAGGCGAGCACATCCTCGTCGTCGTCGACTACCAGCACGGTCGGGGTCTCTCCGCGTTCGGCCACGGTGTCCATTTTGGCGCAGGCGGGGTCAGTAGTTGTGGCAGGACTCCGCGACGGCCTGGATGGCGGCGGCGATTCCACCCGCCCGCGGGTCGTTCTCGGCCTGGGCGGCGGCCTCCGGATTCGCGCGGACGTAGGCGTCGAATTCGGCCTGGCGCGCCTCGACGGGCTGGTCGAACTTGGCCCGCAGTTCGGCCTTGGTGTCGGGGTTCTGGTCCAGGAACTGGGCCAGCGCGGGGGCCTTGTCGTGCAACGCGGCATCGACCTGGTCGAAGGTGCAGGTGGAGGTGAGCAGCGGCGCGACCATATCGGCGGGCGCGGCGGCGGCCGTCGCGGGGAAGAGCCAGACGGACACCGCGGTGAGAGCGCCGAAGGCTCCCGCGGCGGCGATGGTGCGGCGCGGACGGCTGTGCGTGGATGACATGCGCCCGACGCTAGGCCACCCGCTCGAGAGCCCGATGAACCGATTCTGAGAAGTTCTTGAAGAGTGAACCGCTCAGTTGGTGACGGCCGGATCGGCGGGGGCGTCGCCGCCGTCGGCGGTGTCCTGATCGAGGGGCAGCGGCGGCGTGCGTTCACCGCTGCGCATGAGTTCGGCGGCATCGCCCACCTGCTGTTCGAGCACGTCGAGCATGCCCGCGTCCTCGATGGTGGGCGGTACCTCGTACTCCTCGCCGGAGGCGATCTGCCGGATGGTGCGGCGCAGGATCTTGCCCGAGCGGGTCTTGGGCAGTGCGCTCACCACGACCACGTCGTAGAGGGTGGCGATGGCCCCGACCCGGTCGCGCACCCGCTCGGTCACCTCGCCGCGCAGCTGCTCCTGGTCGATGTCCATACCCTGTTTGAGCACCACGTACCCGATGGGCCGCTGCCCCTTGAGTTCGTCGGGTATCCCGATCACCGCGGTCTCGGCGACGGCCGGATGTCCCGAGATGGCGGCCTCGATCCCGCCCGCGGAGAGCCGGTGCCCGGCCATATTGATCACGTCGTCGGTGCGGCCGAGCACGAACAGGTAGCCGTCCTCGTCGAAGTATCCGGAGTCCCCGGTCAGATAGTGGCCGGGGTAGGCGGAGAGATAGCTGCGTTCGAAGCGGGCGTCATCGCGCCACAGTGTCGTGAGTGTGCCGGGCGGCAGCGGCAGCCCGATCACGATATTGCCCTCGGTGTTGGCGGGCACCGCATTGCCCTCGGAGTCCAGCACCCGCAGCCGGTATCCGGGCACCGGCACCGCGGCCGAGCCGGGCTTGACCGGGAGCTGCTGCAACCCCAGCGGATTCGCGCAGATCGGCCAGCCGGTCTCGGTCTGCCACCAGTGGTCCACGACAGGGCAGTCCGGGTGGTCGGCCAGCAGGGTGGTGGTCACCCACTCGTAGGTGGCCGGATCGAGCCGTTCCCCGGCGCAGAACAGCGCGCGCAGCCGGGACAGGTCGTGGCGCTTGGCGGCCGCGGCCTGGGGGTCGGCGCGCCGGATGGCCCGCAGCGCGGTCGGCGCGGTGAACATCACATCGACGCCGTAGTCCTCGATCAGCCGCCAGAAGGTGCCCGCGTCGGGTGTTCCGATGGGCTTGCCCTCGTACAGCACGGTGGTCGCGCCCACCAGCAGCGGCGCGTAGACGATGTAGGAGTGTCCGACCACCCAGCCGATATCGGAGGTGGTCAGCATGACCTGCCCGGGTGCGACGTCGTAGATGTTGCGCATGGACCAGGCCAGCGCGACCGCGTGCCCGCCGTTGTCGCGCACCACGCCCTTGGGCTTCCCGGTGGTTCCGGAGGTGTAGAGGATGTAGAGCGGATCGGTCGCGGCGAGGGATACCGGGTCGGCCGGTTCGGCGTCGCGGACGGCGTCTTCCCAGTCCAGCCAGCGTGCGGCCACCGTCTCGGTGGAGTCGGGCAGGTTCTCGGTGGCGGCCTGCGGGGTGGGGAAGCGGATGGTGGGGAAGCCGTCGCGCTGTTTCACCAGGACGAGCCGGGGCGCGGTGGTGTCGGCGATATCGAGGGCCTGCAGCACGATGGGCGGGTATTCGATGCGGCGGCCGGGTTCGAGTCCACCGGAGGCCGTGATGATGAGCACAGGTTCGGCGTCGTCGATGCGGGCGGCGAGTTCGGGGGCGGCAAACCCGCCGAAGACCACGGAGTGGACCGCACCGATGCGCGCGCAGGCGAGCATGGCGATCACGGCTTCCGGGATCATCGGCATATATATGACGACACGATCGCCGGTCCGGACGCCGAGGCGTAGCAGGGATCCGGCAAACCGGGCGACTTCGTCCAACAGCTCCTTATATGTATAGACACATCTGGCGCCCGTCATAGCGGAGTCGTATATTAGGGCGGGCTGATCGGCGCGACCCCCCTCGCGACCGTTGGACTGGTCATCGTCCGATGTGATGTCGCGCACATGGCGGTCGAGTGCGTTGTAGGAGGTGTTGAGGCGAGCATCGGGAAACCACCGGGCCGTCGGGCGGGCTGTCGGGTCCAGGATCTGGGTGGGAGGCACCTCCCAGCTGATGAATTCGGCCGCCGCGAGCCAGAACTCCGAAGGATCGACCAGGCTCGTCTGGTACGCCGGCCGGTACTCCTGCTTCGCGTTCAACCCCGTGACTCCCTAGCTCCCCGTCGATGCCCGCCTCGATAGATCTGCCTGATTGTGGCAGACTTCACGCGACGTCCGGGCGGACGCCGCGACCTTTGATTTTGTCTGGAACAGGCAGGTCAGCGACCGGTGGTTGCCAAGAGGTCACACAAGAAGTTATTGATCCGTTAGAATCGCATGTCACATATTTCGGCCGTCATGGACGCAATTTCTCGGCCAGCCGCAGTTCTCGGCCAGCTCTGCCTGTCGAGCCCAGCGTGCGATCGTGGAGGCTCGCTGATAGCGCGTGGCCAGGGCCAGTTTGGAAAGTGAGTGGGAGATGCGTGACGCCGCTAGTTCCGGCAGCAAGCGCTGGGCGCTGAGCAACTGGGACCTGCGCTGGAAGGTGACGGCTGTGCTAGCCGTCCCGCTACTGGTCGCGGTGGTGCTCGGCGCCTCCAGGATCTCGGCGGAGTTCCGCGAGTCGACACGGCTGTCCACAGCGGTGGAACACGTCAGCGTGATTCCGGCCATCACCGGCCTCAGTGCGACGGCGTCGCAGGTCGCCGGTGGTCAGATGGTGAAGATCGGTGGGAACTCGTTCACGACCGATCCCGAACTCGCCCAGCTGGACACCGCCATCCAGTTCGCCGAGAAGGCCGCGCCGAAGCTGAGCGATATGCCGAACGCTCGCGCCGCGCTGGACGACATGATCGTGGCCGCCAAGGCCATTCGGGCGCAGGGTCTCGCCCCCTCGGAATCGGTTCCCGACACGGTCGCGCAGATCGAGCGAGTCCGCGGCAGCAGCGTCAACACGGTGGAGTCGATCGTGGCCACCGTTGCCGACAAATCCGTCGACCAGGCCAAACTGCAGCTCGTCGACTCGCTGAACTCCCGTGCCGTGCTGGTCGGCGAGGTCGCCGGCTTCGCCGAGGCGCTACGCAACAACCCCAAGGACGGCGTCCGCGACATCCAGATCGGCATCAGCACCGAACGACAGCTGCTGGCCGTGCTGGCGCACCGGTTCCCGGACGGCGATCCGCTGATCTCCGAGCTGCAGAACCAGGTCAACATCCGGCTCCAGCTGGTCGGCAGTCCCGAGGCCAGCGTGGGTCAGCTGCCGGTGACCGAACTCAAGGATTCGCTGGTCGTCAGCGTCGACAAGTACCAGACCATCGCGACCGACTCCACCAAGGCCATCGTGTCCCGAGTGGACGCCCTGGCCGCCACCGCGCGCACCGACGCCATCCGCTACGCGGTCATCGTCGTCGCCACCATCCTCGGTGCGCTCGCCCTGGCCGTGCTGATGGCCCGCTCGATGATCGTGCCGCTGCGCCGGCTGCGTCTGGCCGCGTTGCGCGTCGCCGAACACGATCTGGCCCATGAGGTCTCCGCGCTGCGTGACGGCGCCGATCCGGAAGACGTTCCGCTCGAGCCCATGCCGGTGGACACCGACGAGGAGATCGGCCAGCTGGCCCGCGCCGTCGACGACATCCACGGTCAGGCGCTGCGCCTGGCCGCCGACCAGGCCGCCATGCGTACTCAGGTCAACGACATGTTCGAAACCCTGGCGCGGCGCTCCAAGTCGCTGGTCGACCACCAGCTCACCCTCATCGAGGCGATGGAGTACGACGAGAAGGACCCGCGCCTTCTCGAAAACCTGTTCCGCCTCGACCATCTCGCCGCGCGTATGCGACGCAACGGCGACAACCTGCTGATTCTCGCCGGCACCAAGCAGCGCCGGTCCAAGTCCGCCCCCGTCGAGATCGCCGACGTGCTGCGCGCGGCCATCTCCGAGGTGGAGGACTACGAGCGCGTGAAGCTGGGCGCCACGCCGCGTGGTGCCCTGGTCGAACCGGCCGCCTCCGACCTCGCGCACCTGTTCGCCGAGTTGCTCGACAACGCGCTGCGCGCCTCGCCGCCGGAGACGGACGTGAAGTTCACCTTCGCGCAGGCGCACGACACCGGTCTGCTCATCGAGGTCGCCGACCGCGGTATCGGTATGCCGCCCGCGGAGATGGCCGAGATCAACCGCCGACTGGAGACCACCGCCGAGGTCGGTCCCGACACCGCCCGGCACATGGGCCTGTTCGTGGTCGGCCGGCTGGCCGAGCGGCACGGCCTGACCGTGCGGCTGCGTCCCACCTTCGACACCGCGCGCGATCCGGGTGTGACCGTGACCGTGCACGTGCCGAAGGCGCTCATCATGGCGCCGGGCGGCGCGATCTCGGTGCCGCCGCAGCCGGGTGGGCAGCAGCAGCCGGCCCCGCAGCCGGGTGGGCCGCAGCCGTCGGCCCCGTCCTCCATGCAGATGCGGGCGGTGACCCGCACCGCCACCGGCAATGTCATGGTGACCGTGGATCCGGGTGGCAGCGGTGCGATTCCGGCCGCCTCCGGATCGGGGGCCGGTGCTCCCGCGCCCGCCGCCGCGAACGCCTCCGGTGGGCTACCCCAGCGTTCGCCGGGATCGGCGGGTGCCGCGGTGGGGCTGCCGCAGCGTGCGCCGGGCGGTGCCGCGCCCGCTGGACCGGGTGGGCTGCCACAGCGCCAGCCGGGCACCAGCGGTCCGACGGTCCGCCACACCGTCGCTGCTCCGCCCGGACCGGGTGGGCTGCCGCAGCGTGAGCCCGGCGCGAACAATCCGGTGCCCCCGTCGGGGCAGCCGAATACGAATCTGCAACCGCGTCAACCGGGCGACGGTCCGGCGCGTCCGGGCGGCGGCCTCGCCGCCAATATGATGCGCCGCCAGGGCGGTGCGCCGGGTGCGCCCGGTGGGCTGCCGCAGCGTCCGGGGCCGGGCGCCCCGCCTCCGGGTGGTCCGGGTGGGTTGCCGCCGCGGGATGCCTCCGGTGCGCTACCGCAGCGGGAATCGGGCCTCGCTCCCCGTGAGGGTGGCGCGCCCGCCGGTCCGGGTGGGCTGCCGCAGCGGCAGCCGGGTACCAACGGCGCCCCGCCGCGCGATCCGTCCGCCAGTGGGCTGCCGCCGCAGCGTGCTGCCTCGGGCGGCCTGCCGCAGCGTGATCCGGGTGCCAATGGTGCGCCGCCGCGTGAGGGCGGCAAGGGCCTGCCCCCGCGGGAGCCGGGCAAGGGCCTGCCGCAGCGTGGTGAGGCTCCTGGTGGTTTGCCGCAGCGTGGTGAGGCTCCTGGTGGTTTGCCGCAGCGTGGTGAGGCTCCTGGTGGTCTGCCGCAGCCTGGTGAGGCTCCCGGTGGTCTGCCGCAGCGGGGTGACGCGCCCGGTGGTCTGCCGCAGCGCGCGCCCGGAAGCAACGGCGCACCGCCGCAGCGTGATTCGGCCCTGGGTGGGCTGCCGCAGCGCGACAGCGGTCTACCCAAGCGCGACAACGGTCTGCCGCAGCGCGATAGCGCCATGCCGCGCCGCGATGCCGCGTCCACCGGCCTGACCCAGCGGGATACCGTACTGCCGCAGCGGGAATCGGCGCTGCCGCAGCGGGACAACACCCTGCTCCCGCAGCGTGACGGCGGGCTGCCGCAGCGGCAGCCGGGCACCGCCCCGGGCGGTATGCCGCAGCGGCCCAGCCCGTCCGGGCTGCCGCAGCGCGATCCGGGTGCGGGTCTGCCACAGCGTCCGGCTCCGGTGCCGGGGCTGCGCGGCCCTGCCGCGGGCGGTGCCACCGAGGAGGCGCCCGCCGGTCCGGGCAAGCACAGCTTCCGCTCCAATCCGCAGAAGACGGCGTCGTTCTTCCAGACTCGACTGCAGCCTGCCAGCGAAGACGACTCGTCGTTCGGCACTCCGATCTTCGCTGAGATGATGTCGGCGTGGCTGCAGGATCCGAACGCGGACCGGTCCCAGGTGGCCGCCTCCTTCGAATCACCGGGGGACGAGGGTTGGCAAGCGGCCCGTCGTGCGGTGGAATCTCAGCCGGAGAAGCGCACGGCAGCCGGTCTGCCGCAGCGTGATCCGGGGCACCGGTTGGTGCCGGGCGGCGTGAACGGCAACGCCGAACGGACCGCCCGCCGGGATCCGGAATCCATCAGGTCCAGCCTGAGTCGTCACCAGCAGGGCGTCCGGGATGGCCGTGCACAGCAAGCAATGAACCTAACCGGAGATAAAGGAGACCGATGAACCCCGATCTAGGTGGTACGAAGCGACAGCTGGATTGGCTGGTTTCGAACTTCGCGAATGAGGTTCCCGGCGTCGCGCATGCCGTGCTTGTCTCGGCCGATGGCCTGCTGATGGCTGCCAGCGCGCAGCTGCCCGTCGATCGGGCAGAACAGCTGTCCGCGGTGACCGCGGGGCTCGCGAGCCTCTCGGTGGGCGTGTCCAACCTCTTCGAGGGCGGCACCGTGCTGCAGTCGGTTGTCGAGATGGAGCACGGATACCTGTTGCTCATGGCCGTTGGTGACGGTTCCTACCTCGCGGTGCTCACGAATACCTCGTGTGACATCGGCCAGGTGGGATACGAGATGGCTTTGTTGGTCGAGCGGGTGGGCCAGACAGTCCAGGCCACACCTCGCGTCACGATGGGTTCCTGATGGTGGGATGGACATAGACAATCAGCGCTTGGGGAGCGCCGAGCCCAGCCTCGTTCGCCCGTATTCCTTGACCGCCGGCCGCACGCGGCCGAAGGTGGAATTGGCGTTGGAGGCGCTCGTCGCATCGCATCCGGTCGCCTTCGAGCGGCAGTTCGAACTCACCAATATCGAGACGTCAATCGTGGAGTTGTGCAGAGAATCGCCGTCTGTCGCCGAAGTCGCAGCGCGCCTGGGCATCCCGATCGGGGTGGCCCGGGTGTTGGTCGCCGACTTGATCGAAGCCGGCCACGTGAAGGTTTCGGCGACATTGAAAGACGATTCCAGCGACGATGAACGTCGCGAGCTGATCGAAAGGGTTCTCAGTGGACTCCGGCGTATTTGATTCGACGACACAGGTCGACACACGCACGAGCAAGCCGACGTCGGCGAAGATCGTGGTGGCCGGTGGCTTCGGTGTGGGCAAGACGACCCTGGTCGGTGCCGTTTCGGAGATCGTTCCGCTGCGCACCGAGGCATTGGTGACCAATGCCAGTGTCGGCGTCGACAGCCTCAGTGGCGTCGAATCGAAGGCCACCACCACGGTGGCCATGGACTTCGGCAGGATCAGTCTTGCCGATGACCTGGTGCTGTACCTGTTCGGTACGCCCGGCCAGTACCGATTCTGGTTCATGTGGGACGACCTGATCCGCGGCGCCATCGGCGCGGTGGTGCTGGTCGACACCCGGCGACTGGAGGACAGTTTCGCCGCCGTCGACTACTTCGAGGCGCGGAACCTACCTTTCCTGGTGGCCATCAACGAATTCGACGACGCGCCTCGCTACCCGATCGAGGACATCCGCCAGGCCCTCGCGGTCCCGGCGGATACGCCGATTCTGTCGATGGACGCCCGCCGCCGGGAGCCGGTGAAGCAGGCCCTGGTGGCGGTCACCGAATACGCCCTGCGCAAGGTCGTGCAGGGGTACTGATCCGGGCATCGCCGAAGGCGACGCAATCGGACACAGCTATTCTCGCGGCGTGAGGACAGCGGCGCGGGAACTTCTCGGTGGTCTGCTCGATCCCGGCTCCTTCGTGAGCTGGGATCGGCCTCCGCTGCAGATTCCCCGTTCCGCCGAGTATCGCGCCGAGTTGCGGGCGGCCGCGACCGCGAGCGGTCTCGACGAAGCGGTGCTGACCGGGGAGGGGCGGTTGCGCGGGCGGCGGGTGGCCGTGATCGCGTGCGAGTTCGGGTTCCTCGCGGGGTCGATCGGGGTGGCGGCGGCCGAGCGCATCGTGTCGGCCGTGGAGCGGGCCACCGCGCTGGGGCTGCCGCTGGTGGCCTCGCCGACCTCCGGGGGCACCCGAATGCAGGAGGGCACAGTCGCTTTCGTGCAGATGGTGAAGATCGCGGGGGCGGTCGCGGCGCACAAGTCGGCTGGCTTCCCCTACCTGGTCTACCTGCGAAATCCCACCATGGGCGGGGTGTTCGCCTCGTGGGGATCGTTGGGGCACATGACTTTCGCCGAGCCCGATGCTCTGATCGGCTTCCTGGGGCCGCGGGTGTACCGGGCGCTGTACGGGCGCGATTTCCCGGAGGGGGTGCAGACGGCGGAGAACCTCTATCGCAACGGCGTCATCGACGGTGTGGTCCCGGTGCGGGTTTTCCGTCGTATCGCGCACCGAGCCCTCAACGTGTTCAGTGGAATCGCTGTCGGGCATGCCGAATATTCGCGGGATCCAGCCACTTTGGATTGTTCTCCGGCGGAATATGCTTCGCTGGAAGCTGTTCCAGCCTGGCAGTCGGTTCTGAACTCGCGACGTGCCGACCGGCCGGGTATTCGCGAACTGCTGCGTCAGGTCACCGATCGGGTGCCGCTCAGCGGTACCGGCCAGGGGGAATCCGACCGGACGGTGGTTCTCGCGCTGGCCCGCTTCCGCGGCCATCCGTGTGTGGTGTTCGGCCACGACCGCTCCGGACAGACCACCGAGACGACCATGGGTCCGGCCGCTTTGCGGGAGGCACGCCGCAGCATGCAGTTGGCGCTGCAGTTGCGGGTGCCGCTGGTGCTGGTGATCGATACCGCCGGGGCTTCGCTGTCCCGCGAGGCCGAGGAACGTGGACTCGCCCCCGAGATCGCCCGCTGCCTGGCCGATCTCGTCACCCTCGATACGCCGACCATCTCGATCCTGCTCGGCCAGGGCACCGGTGGCGGCGCGCTGGCGCTGTTGCCCGCGGACCGGGTGCTGGCCGCCTCGCACGGGTGGCTCGCGCCGCTACCGCCCGAGGGAGCCAGCGCCATCGTCTTCCGTGATACCGAGCACGCAGCGGAATTGGCGGCGTCCCAGCGCATCCGGTCGGTGGATCTGCTCGCCGACGGCATCGTGGATCGCATCGTTCCCGAACGCCCGGATGCGGCGGCCGAACCGGTGGAGTTCGCCCGCCGCATGGTCGCGGTCATCGCGCAGGAGTTGGCCGAGTTGACCGCCCGCCCGGTGGCGGAACTGCGAGCGGCTCGACATCTCCGGTACCGCCGTCTCGGCAATCCGCCCGCCGTCGACTGATGCCCGTCGACCGGCCGGCTCAGCCCTCCGGCTCCGGCTCCGGTCGCGTCCACGCCAGGATCATGGCCGGAGCGCAGCCACCGGCCAGCAACGTCGCCAGGATCATGACGCCGCCCGCGTAGGAGGTCTGGAAGGCACTCATCTCGGAGGCGAGGGCGGGTGCCCAGATCACGTAGAACAGCGGCGGCAGCGTGAGCCACTGGGTGACCGACAGTCCGATGGACCGGGCGGCCGTCCGCTGCGCGATCTCGAGTTCGTCGAGGATTTCGGCAGGTGCGTTGTCCTGGCCCTGGGAGACGATGCGCAGCATGGTCCAGGCGCCCAGGAAGATCAGGATCACCGGCAGGATGAGCAGCGTCGCCCACTGCAGATCGAATGCGCACAGCACGCCGGTGACGAAGAGCGCGGCGAGGCTGACGGCCACGGTGACGACCAGCGCCCGCCGCCGGCGCCGGGTGCGCCATTTCGGGAACATACCGGCCATACGCTGCTCGTGGACCAGCCAGCGGCGGACCCGGTAGTCCTGGTAGCGGTCGATGAGACCGGTTGCGGTGGTCATGGTTTCCCCTTCGAGTAGAACTCCGCGGACAGCGGCGTGAATTCGGTGCGAGAGAAGACGGCCTCGACGGGCACGCCGAAGACGTCGCAGATGCGCATGGCCAGGTCGAGGCTCGGGTAGTGGTCTCCACGTTCGAGTGCCCCGATGGTCTGCACATTCACGTCCACCGCCTCGGCGAGCGCCGCGCGGCTCATGCGGTGCTCGGCCCGCAGCACCGCGATGCGGTTGTAGATCGGTAGGGTTTTACCCCTTCGCACTGGACTCACACAACATAGTGTTGTGAAAACACAACATTCTGTCAAGCGGTGACCAACACAGCGAAAGGGCTGATTGACCAAGCGGCAAACCGCTTCTACGGTCGGAACGTGACCTTCAGGAGTGAAACGAGCGCCGTCCCCTCGATCGTGCTGAACGACGGGCAGGTGATACCGAAGCTCGGTTTCGGCGTCTTCCAGGTGACGCCCGAGCAAGCGGTCGACGCCGTCACCACCGCCCTGGAGGTCGGCTACCGCAGCATCGACACCGCCATGGTGTACGGCAACGAGGCGGAGGTGGGTCGCGCCATCCGCGATTCCGGCCTGCCGCGCGACCAGGTCTACGTGACCACCAAACTGTGGAACTCCGATCAGGGCTACGACGCCACCCTGCGCGCGTTCGACGCCAGTATGGAACGCCTGGGCCTGGACTACCTGGACCTCTACCTCATCCACTGGCCGATCGCGGATTCCGGCCTGTACGTGGACACCTTCCGGGCGTTCCAATCGCTGAAGGCCGCCGGGCGCATCACCTCCATCGGCGTCTCCAACTTCACCCGCGAGCACCTCGAGCGCGTGATCGCCGAAACCGGCGAGACCCCCGTGGTGAACCAGATCGAACTGCACCCCCGGTTGACCCAGCCCGAGCTACGCGCCTTCCACGCCGATCACGGCATCGCCACCGAGGCCTGGAGCCCGCTCGGTCAGGGCACCCTGCTCGACGACCCGGCCATCGTCGCGGTCGCCGAGGAAACCGGCCGCACCCCCGCCCAGGTCATCCTGCGCTGGCACCTCCAGTTGGGCAATATCGCCATCCCCAAATCGGTCACCCCCACCCGCATCGCGGAGAACTTCGCCGTCTTCGACTTCGAACTCACCAACGACCAGATGTCGCGAATCTCCACCCTGGACAAGGGCTCCCGCGTAGGCCCCGACCCCGAAACCTTCACCGCAGGCGCCCCGGACTGATCCACCCCAGGAACTCCGTCAACTCCACCGCCGCCGCCCGCCCCGCCCGATTGGCGCCGATCGTACTGGCCGACGGCCCGTACCCGATCAGATGAATCCGCGGATCCGCCGCCACCCGGGTGGCCAGCCGACCGTCCATGGTGATCCCGCCTCCGGGCCCGCGCAGTCGCAGCGGCGCCAGATGATCCAGGGCGCTGCGGAACCCGGTGCACCACAGGATCACCTCGGCCGCCTGGAACTCCCCGTCCGCCCACCGCACCCCGTCGGGTTCGATGTGGTCGAACATGGGGCGGCGGCGCAGCGCTCCCCGCGCCCGCATCGCCCGCACCCGCTCGTCCTCGCGCAACCCGGTCACCGACACCACCGATCCGGGCGGCAACCCCCGGCGCACCCGGTCCTCGACGATCGCCACCGCCGCCCGGCCGTCCTCGGGCGCGAACTGCCCGTCCCGGAACACCGGCTCCCGCCGTGTCACCCAGGTGGTGCCGGTGACCTGCGAGATCTCATCCAGCAACTGCACGGCGGTGATACCCCCGCCCACCACGACGACGTGCTTTCCCGCGAACTCCGCGGCGGCGCGATAGTCGTGGGCGTGCAGTTGTCGTCCGGCGAATGTTTCCGCGCCGCGGTAATAGGGAATGAATGGCTTGTCCCAGGTACCCGTCGCGTTGATCAAGCCACGGACACGCAGCGTGGCGCCTGGGGTGGGCACCCGACGAGGAACGCCCCCGCCGAGGTCGGAGGCGGCGGCCGGAGCGGTTCGTCCGGTGCGCGAGGTGGCGGCGTCGCTCGGACCGGAATCGACAGCGTGGTCGGTTTCCGGACCAGCGGCGCCGCCACCGCGGTCTCCGGGGTTGTCCGACACCCGGCCCCCTGTCTCCTCCGGTACCCGGCCCTCGGCGACCTGGTCTCCGGCCTCCTGGGCCTCGCCACCCACCCGCGTCTCGGCGTGCAGCAGCCCGTCCACTTCAGCGTTCGGGCAGGTCGCGGCGGTGGCACGATCACACACCACGGCCACCGAGACCGGTCGGTGCACGCGCAGGTCGAACCGCTTCTCGTACAGTTCGAAGTAGTGCGGAACCGCGGTCGCCGCCTGCGCGTGCGCCGCGTCGGGCGGCAGGGTTTCGGCGAATTCCATCCCGGGTAGGTCGTGGACACGATTGACCGTACTCAGTGTGAGTGAGGGCCAACGGAATTGCCAGGCGCCACCCGGCCCGGGGGAGTGGTCGACAATGAGAAAGTCCTGCTCGGGCCGCAGCCCCAGTCGCCGCAGGTGATAGCCGACGGAGAGTCCGGCCTGGCCCGCACCGATCACCAGGATGTCCACATCGGGTGTCGCGCTCACCGTCCAGACAGTACCGACGGTGCGTTACCGGTCGGTACACATGGCCGCGTCGAGCGCGGAACTGCCGGTCGGTCCCGCTTAGAGTGAAGGGACCAGGGTGCCGACAGTGGGGAAGGGACAGATGCTCGGAGTCAGCCGCGATGGTGAGGTGGTCACCATCGAACTGCAGCGTCCGGAACGCCGGAACGCTCTCAACCTCGAGCTGGTGGGCCGGTTGCGCGTCGCTGTCCAGGAGGCGGCGGCCGACGCACGGGTCATCGTGCTCACCGGTCAGGGGCCGATCTTCAGTGCGGGGGCCGATCTGGACGGCGTCTATTCCGACGAGTTCCTGGACGGCCTGATGGGCATGTTGCGCACCATCGAGTCGGTGCCGGTGCCCGTGATCGCCGCCATCAACGGCGGTGCGCTCGGCGCGGGCGTGCAGCTGGCGCTGGCCTCCGATCTGCGGGTGCTGAGCCCCGACTCCTACATCGCCATTCCGGCCGCGAAACTCGGTATCTCCGTGGACCGTTGGACGGTGCGCCGACTGGCCTCGCTGATCGGCTCCGGCCCGGCCCGCACCATGTTGCTGGGCGCGGAACCGATCCCTGCCGCGGACGCCTACGGTTTCGGCTTCGCCAATCGCCTCGGCACCCTCGCCGACGCGCAGGCGTGGGCCAAATCCATCGCGGAGCTGGCACCGCTGTCGCTGCGGCATATGAAGCTGGTGTTCAACGACGACGGCACCCGTGAGGCCGACACCATCGAGCAGCGAGAGGCGCTGAGGGCGGCATGGACGAGCGAGGACGCACAGGAGGCGCGCTTGGCGCGCCAGGAGAAGCGCACAGCGAGGTTCACCGGACGATGAATGCCGAACGAAACACCGGGACAACCGATATCGAGGTGGTGCGGGACCGGCTCACGGGTGCGGCCCGCACCGTGGTGGGTGCGGTGGCCGGTGCCGTGGGCATCGGCTGGCTGGTCCGCGCGGCGTGGGGGCTTCCCTCGGCCATGGGGGCGGGCATCTCGGCCATCCAGCCGACCGCCACCGCCTCGGTCCGCTACCGCAACCGCCAGTTCCACAACACCGAGCCGAGCAGCCAGATCGCCTCCGGTTCGGGTTTCTCGCTGCTGAACTCGGTGCTGACCAAACGCAATCTGGGCCGGGCCCCCGGCCCGATCCCGCTGGTCACCCCCGAGCTGCCGGAACAGGCCGCGGACCTGGCCGTCACCTGGTACGGCCATGCCACCGCACTGGTCGAGATCGACGGCTACCGGGTGCTCACCGATCCGGTGTGGAGCGAACGCGTTTCGCCGTCGCCGCTCATCGGCCCGGCTCGCCAGCATCCGGTGCCGCAGCGGCTCGACGAGTTGCCGCCGCTGGACGCGGTGATCATCTCGCACGACCACTACGACCATCTGGACCGCGATACCGTGCAGGGTCTGGTGGCGAGCCAGAGCGCGGTCTTCATCGTGCCGCTCGGGATCGGGGCGCATCTGCGGCACTGGCAGGTGCCGGATGAGCGGATCGTCGAAATGGATTGGGGCACCTCGGTTTCGCTGTCGACGCTGCAGCGCGCACACGAGGGCACGGATCTGACGATCACCTGTACGGAGGCCCGTCACTTCTCCGGCCGCGGGTTGGTGCGCAACACCACCCTGTGGGCGTCCTGGTCGCTGGCCGGTCCGCGGCATCGGGTGTACTTCGGTGGCGATACCGGCTACACCAAGGCGTTCTCGGAGGCGGGCGCGAAGCTCGGCCCGTTCGATCTGACCCTGCTGCCCATCGGCGCGTACGACGCCGCCTGGCCGGATGTGCACATGAATCCGGAGGAGGCGGTGCGCGCACACGCCGATCTGAATCTGGGAAACGCGGCGCACGGACTGCTGGTGCCGATTCACTGGGCGACCTTCAATCTGGCCTTCCACGGCTGGTCGGAGCCGGTACAGCGGATGGTGGCGGCGGCCGACGCGGCGGGTACGGCCGTCGCCGTCCCGAAACCGGGACAGCGGATCGACCGCAATGGCGTCCCACCAGGACAGACCTGGTGGAAAGATGTCAGCCGATGACCGAAGACCGAGTGTGAAGGAGCAGGGCTGTGAGTCTTATGGACACGCTCAAGGGATTGGTCGGCAAGGGCAAGGATGTGGCGGCCCAGAACGCCGAGAAGATCGAGTCCGCGGTGGACAAGGCCGGGGGCTTCATCGATCAGAAGACCGGAGGCAAGTACTCCGACAAGATCGACAAGGGTGCCGAGGCGGTGAAGAACGCCATTCCGGAGCAGGGCGGCGCGGCCGCGGCTCCGGAGGCCGCGCCTGCCCCGGAACCCGCTCCGGATCCCACTCCGGGTGAGAACCCGCCGGGGGAGCAGAAGCCTCCGACCCCGTAGGTCGGCCGACCCGGAACGCGGGCACGGCCCGTCGGTTCCGGGTGGCTCGTGGTTCAGGGGAGCTCTCTGACCCGGCCGGTTGCGACATTCGGGCCGTTCGAGTCTCCCGCGACCCGCGGGGACCCGAACGGTCCGTTGGTTTTTCGGATCCCGATGATTGTCGCCGCCCACCTCTAGACTGGCGTCATGGGGTCCCGGCGGAGTTTCGGGGGAGTCGAGGTGGCGCTGACCAACCTCGACAAGGTGCTGTATCCCGCCACCGGCACCACCAAGGGCGAGGTCATCGACTATTTCACGGCCATCGCCCCGGCCTTGCTGCCGCATATCGCGGGTCGGGCGGTGACGCGCAAACGCTGGCCGAACGGGGTGGACGAGTCCTCGTTCTTCGAGAAGAATCTGCCCGACCACGCACCGAAGTGGATCGAGCGTCATCGCCTCGAGCATTCCGACCGCACCGTCGTCTATCCGGTGATCGACTCGGTGGCGGGCATGGCGTGGCTGGGGCAGCAGGCGGCCCTGGAAATCCATGTGCCGCAGTGGATATTCGACGGTGACGCGCGCGGCCCCATCACTCGGCTGGTCTTCGACCTGGATCCCGGGCCGGGGGCCGGGCTGCGGCAGTGTGCGCAGGTGGCGCTCATGCTGCGCGATGTGGTGCGCGATGTCGGCCTGGACGCCTTCCCGGTGACCAGCGGCAGCAAGGGCATTCACGTCTACGTCCCGCTCGATCGTCGGTTGAGCGCGGGCGGCGCGTCCACCGTGGCCAAACAGGTGGCCACCAATCTGCAACAGCTGTACCCGAATCTGGTCACCGCGAATATGGCCAAGGCGGCGCGCGACGGCAAGGTGCTGCTCGACTGGAGCCAGAACAACCCGGCCAAGACCACCATCGCCCCGTACTCGCTGCGCGGCCGCGACGAGCCGACCGTCGCCGCACCGCGCACCTGGGACGAGATCGAGAATCGGAAGAAGTTGCGGCACCTACGCTTCGAGGAGGTGCTGGAACGGTGGCGGTCCGACGGCGATCTGATCGCCGCACTGGACGCGCCGCTGCCGGAGCATCAGCCCGACCGGCTCACCCGCTACCGCTCCATGCGCGATCCGGACCGCACCCCGGAGCCGGTGCCCGCCGCTCGTCCCGCGCCCACCGAGGGCAATCGCTATGTGGTGCAACAGCATCGGGCCCGGCGGCTGCACTGGGACGTGCGGCTGGAACGGGACGGCGTCCTGGTGTCGTGGGCGGTGCCCAAGGGTCCGCCGACCGACACCCACGAGAACCGCCTCGCCGTGCACACCGAGGACCACCCGCTCGAGTACCTGGAGTTCCACGGCACGATTCCCAAGGGCCAGTACGGGGCCGGAGAAATGACCATCTGGGATGCGGGCACCTACGAGACCGAGAAGTGGCGCGACGACGAGGTGATCGTGCGCCTGCACGGCGAACGCCTGGACGGCCGGTACGCGCTCATCCAGACCAATGGCAATCAGTGGCTCATGCACCTGATGAAGGATCAGCATCCGGAGCTCGACCGGCCGGATGGCGACGGCGTGGCCGCCGGTGACGGCGGGCGGGTGCTCACGCCGCCACGGCAACCGGTGCCGCTGCCGCGCGGACTCACCCCCATGCTCGCCACCCCCGGGGACGTCTCCACGTTCGAGGCCGACGAGTGGGCCTTCGAAACCAAATGGGACGGCTTCCGTCTCATCGCCGAAATCGACGACGGCGCAGTCACCTTGCGCAGCCGCGCCGGGAATATCGTCACCGGCCGCTATCCGACCATCGCGCGGCTGGGCGCGGAACTGGCCGGGCATTCGATCGTGCTGGACGGGGAGGCGGTGGTTTTCGACGATCACGGCACCGCCAACCTCGGACTGCTGCGCAACCACGCCGGGCAGGCGGTATTCGTCGCCTTCGATGTGCTCTACCTGGACGGCACCTCACTGCTGCGCAAACGCTACGACGACCGTCGCCGGGTGCTGGAGGCGCTGGCCGGGCGGTCGTCCTCGCTGGTGGTACCGCCGCGCCTGGACGGCTCCGGGGCGCGGGCGCTGCGCTACAGCCAGGAGCACGGGATGGAGGGGGTGGTCGCCAAACGCCGGGATTCGGTGTACCTGCCCGGTAAGCGCGGGCAGTCCTGGGTCAAGACCCGCAATTGGCGCACCCTGACCGTGACGGTCGGCGGCTACCGACGCTCGGATGTGCGCCGCTTCGCCTCCCTGCTGGTGGGGGTGGAGCACGAGGGCAGGCTGTACTACCTGGGGCGGGTCGGCACCGGTTTCAGCGAACAGGAGATGAGCGAGCTGGATTCGAGGCTGCGCCGCCTGGAACGCAAGACCAGCCCGTTCGACAACGAACTCACCGGGGAGGAGCGCAAGGACGCGGTGTGGGTGACGCCCAAGATCACCGGCACGGTGCGGTTCATGAACTGGACCGAGACCGGACGTCTCTGGCATCCAGCCTGGATTCCCGCCTCGGACTGAGCCCTTCGCCCCCCAGGCTCAGGCCGACTTCTCGAGCAGCGGTGTGAGCGTGTCGATATCGGTGACCACCGCGTGGCCCTGGAATTCGAAGTCGGCCCAGGCCCGGTCCATAGCCTCGATGTCACGTCCGCCCACCGCGTCCTTGACGACCACCGGAATGAGGCCGAGATCGGTGGAATGCGCGACGGTCGGGGCGATGCCGATCTCCAGTGCCACACCGACGATCGTGTAGGCCCCGATGCCGAGATCGCGCAGCGTGGCCGCCAGCGGCGTGCCCTCGAACGCCGACATGGCCGTCTTGTCGAAGACCGTCTCGTCGGCGGTCGGCCGCAGCTGCGGCACCAATTCGAAGGCCGGGGTATCGCGCTGCAAGATCGGATGCACCTCGTCCACGGAATCCACCCGCTGCCAGTTCATGGCCATGCGCAGCGCGAATGCTCCGCTCAACCGTTTGGGCAGGAACATGTGCCGCAGGAAGATCACGGGATAGCCCCCGCGGCGGGCGGCCTCGACCACCCGCACCACCCGCTCGGTGATCGCGTCGCCGTCCGGCAGCTGTGACAGCACCCCGACCTGCATGTCGTACACGATCACTGCCATCCGCTCGGGTGCGCACAGCTCCTCCAGCGAGTCCGGAATCTCCAGGCCGTTCCCGTATCGCACGTTATCCTCCACTCGCCCAATGCGTTTCGCCCCAACCCTACCCGCGGGCGAGCAGCTCGGGGGCAAACTCCCGGCGTCGTGCGCGGGAGCGGAAGGCGCGGCGCGCCCTCGATTCCGCGGTTGCGAGCGCACGCCGCCACCACACCGGCAACACCTGATCCACCGCAAACGCACGCCGATCACGCCAGCCTCGCCGACCTGCCGGACGTCCTGCCCGCCGTGGTTGCGAAGTGCACAGGGTGCCGCGTCGCCGTGGTGATGGGGACGCGCCATCGATCTCGCGGCCGTGCGGTGGCAGCGGTGGTGGGCAGCTGCCCGGCGCGGGCACGCCACGCCCGGGTCGCGGGACGCGCCGATAGCGTTCGGATGTTCATTGACCAGGCCGGATGGTCGGCAGTACCTTGGGGTCTCCGATGCGCCGGATGTCCGTACGGCGCGATCACGGGCCTGATGAAGCTGGAGCGTCGGTGGGATACGACGCTGGAGGCGTAATGCGGCAGGGCGGCGCGCGGATTCGAGGATGCGCGCGGGGCGGCAGGGGCTGGTGGACATTCCTGATCGCGGTGGTGATCGCCCTGGCTGCGGCGGTCGCGCCGCTGGCCAGACCGCAGATTCCGGTGCCGGACGACGATCCGTTCTACGCGCCCCCGGCGAACCTGGCGGCCTACGCCAATGGGGCCGTGCTGGATTCGCGGCCCATCGCGGTCTTCGGGCTGCCGTTGCCGGTGGCCGCCTGGCAGCTCCGATACCGCAGCACGGATTCGCTGGGGGTCCCGATCGCGAATGTCGCCACGGTCATGCTGCCGCCGGGAGCGTGGACGAATCCCGGTGGGCGTCCGCTGCTGTCGTATCAGATAGCGGAGGACAGCCTCGGCACCAGTTGCGCGCCCTCCTACGCCCTGCGCGGCGGCCGCGACTTCTCCATCGTGAACACCCTGCTGGACATTCCGTTCCTGGCCGCCGCGCTGTTTCGCGGCTGGGCCGTGGTGGTCTCGGATTATCAAGGGCCGCAATCGCGTTTCTTCGACGGGGTGACCTCGGGCCGCGGTGTGCTCGACGGCGTCCGCGCGGCTCGCGACTTCGCCCCGCTGGGTCTGACCGCCGACAGCCCGATCGGAGCCTGGGGCTACTCGGGCGGCGCGTTCGCCACCCTCTGGGCCACGCAACTGCGTGCCGCCTACGCGCCCGATGTGTGGCTGCACGGGGTCACGGCGGGCGGGGTGCCCGCGAATATCCCGGCCGTCGCCCGCGGCGTGGACGGCGGCCTCCAGGCCGGACTGGCCCTGCTCATCCTGTTGTCGCTGGCCCGCAACGACCCCGCCTCGGGCCTGATCGATCTGCTCGACGACCGCGGCCACGCGGCGCTCGCGCAGGAATCCGAAGCCTGTGGCGCGGATCTGGTGGTGCGGCACCCGTTCGACCGTGTGGACAACTATTCGGCGGTCCCGAACCTCCTGTCGCACCCGGTGTTCGAGGCCACCGCGCAACCCCAGGAGCTGGGCGGATCCATTCCGGACGTCCCGCTGTACCTCTACCACAGCACCGCCGACGACGTGATTCCCGTAGCCGGATTCACCGCGCTGCGGGATCGCTACTGCGCGGGTGGTGCGACGCTCGTCTCGGTGCACTCGCGGGTGCCCGGCCACAATCCCGCGGCCCTGGTGGAATCCGTGGGCGCGATGAACTACCTGTCGGACCGATTCGCGGGAAGTCCGGCTCCCCGCGAGTGCGCGGAGAACTGACTTCGCCTACCGGTGCGTGCGAACCCGGGGCGGGTGTGCGCGAACGGTGTGGGAGCGGGAATGACGCCTGCGCGGAGGATGCGCGAGCCGAATGGCGGATGCGCGGGTTCCCAGGGCGGCGGGCGTGGTGGCCGACGCTGAGGTCCCCCAGATCGACCGGTGCCGTGGTCGGTATGCGGCGAACGTGCTGCCGGAGCAGGCACCCGGACACGTGGCCAGGGCGGGTACATCCGTGTGGCGCGTAGCCCCCGAGGAGGTCTGAACCGATTGCGATCGGACAGTCCGTGATTGGGCGGACTGTGGTACGGGTGCGCCGGGCCGCGCCGAGGGCACAGGGTGGGCAAGCGCGGAGCCCACCCTGACCGCTCCATCGTTGCTTCCCGACCGCTCCCTGTCCGGGCTCGGTCGGCTAGGGCCGGCGTCCGGCCGAGTCGGCTCCGGCTCAGTTGGCCCGGCTCAGTTGGCCCGGCTCAGTTGGCCCCGGCGAACTTGCTGGTCCCCGGAGGCGCCATGAGCGTGTTGATCAGATCGATCCCCGCGATGATCAGCGTCGGTCCACCCACCACGAGGGTGCCGATGATGCCGCCGATGGCCGCCCCTGCGATCACGCTGGCGATCACGGTCGGGCCGCCGACAATGCCGGTGAGTCCGACCGCCGCTCCGAGGGCGGTGCCGATGAACGCCCCGATGGCGGTGGCGATGCCGAACTGGCTGGCGAACGTCTGCTGCGCCAGCAGGTTCTCCTTCGGCGAGGCGACCGGCTTGATCGCGGCCGGTCGAGCCGTCGATTCGTCCTTGATCGCCGTCAGCGACAGCGTGGCGCCGTCGGCGCTGATGTTGTGCGGCAGCGAGTATTCCGTGCCGTCCTGCTGGAACGCCAGCGGCAGGCTCACCCAGGTGCGCCCGGCATTGTCGTTGATGTTCACCGAATTGCCTGCGAGCTGGAAGGTTCCGTTGGTGAGGCTGGTGACGACGGTATTGCCGACCAGCTTGGCCTCGTATCCGATATCGGGAGCGACGGAGTCGGCCTGCGCGGTCCCCATGGCACCGGTGCCGATGGCGAGGGCGGTGATTACCGGTGCGGCAACACCCGTGATCTTGCGGTACATCTGCGGTTGTCCAATCTTCATCAGGTTGTTCTGTCAACGCTGGCCGCACACGCTGAAATTTCCTCACCCCTCGCGCGTGTGAAGCCGTGATGCGAATCGCATCGTGATCCCTCATCCGATCTTCAATCGCCAACGGTAGCGCGCCCCACCGACACGCCGTATGATTTTCGGCCCAGACCGAGGTCGGGAGGCAATCCGCTTGGGCTTCAGCGGAATCTGCGCCGCCGCGAAACCCACTCAGACCAGCACGTCGACCAGAATCGCTCCGGCGCATACGACCCCGACGATAGCGAGAGCGTATATATCCCGTCGGCCCGGCGTACTGGGCCGCGCGGTGAGTTCTCCGGTGCCCCCGCGCGCGGTGATCGCCTCCCCGAGTTCCCCCGCTCGTCGCGTGGAGACCGCCAGTGCCGCGGTGAGAATGTCCACCAGGGGATTCGCGGCCCGCTGCAACATTCCGTCGCTCGGACGCAGTTTCCGGGAGGCCCGCAGAATCCGCATCTCCTCCAGCAGCAGCGGCAGCCCGCGCAGCGTCAGCGCCACCACGACCGCCCATTCGTCCACCGGCACCGCGTGCCGCACGCCGCGCCGCGTCCACCCGATCCGCCGCAGCGGCGCGCCGAGTTTGGCGAGGGCGGGCGCGATCTCCCCCATGGGTGTGGTCCACGCGATGAGGAAGGACGCGCTCAACAGGATGAGTCCGAATACCGCCACATTGAGATAGCGCAGCACCGCCGCGCTCCCGATGGGGAGGTTGATCAGCGCGCCCAGCAGCAGCCCCGCCCAGAACCACCAGGGAAAGCGCGGCAGGGTGCCCAGCGGCAGCCGCGCGGTGATCCACACCGCCGCCAGGAAGGCCACGCAGATCCCCAGCACCGGCCAGGACGGAATGAACATCAGCAGGACGCTGACGGCGAAGGCGGCGATCATCTTGGTACCGGCCCACAGTCGGTGCACCGGGCTCGCCACGGGGACTTCGCGCAGAATCGGGCCGCTCATCGCCATGCCTCCGGCTGGTTCGTCGGATAGGGGTGCTGCGGTGGCGCGGATTGCGCTGGGGGAGAAGGGGGTTCGAGCAGCTTCCCGCCGCTCAGGTGTACGGTGCGGTCGCACAGCACGGCCATGTCGTCGACATCGTGGGAGATGACGATCAGCGTGAGGCCGGAATCCCGCAGCCGCCCGAGCAGTTCCACCACATCCGCGCGTCCCTCGGGGTCGAGCCCCGCCAGCGGTTCGTCCAGTACCACCACCTGTGGGCGACTGGCCGCGATGGCCGCCAGCACCACCCGTTTCGCCTGTCCGCCACTGAGTTCCTCGATGGAGCGGGTGGCCAGGGCGCGGTCCAACCGCACGGCGTCCAGGGCGCGGCCGATGGCGAGGGTGCCGTGCCCGCCCCAGTCCTCGATCTCCGCGCCGACCGTCTGGCGCTGCAATTGCAGGCGGGAATGCTGAAATGCCAACTGCACGGCTCCGATTCGGCGATGGGTGGGACGGGTGCCGGTGAGCTCGAGCAGGACGCAGGTGCCTTCGGTGGGCACGGTGAGTCCGGCCATGATCCAGGCGAGGGTGGACTTGCCGGATCCGTTGCCGCCCACGATCAGCAATGCCTCCCCGCGGTACACGTCGAGATCTATCCCATGCAATGCCGGTGCCTCCCAAGGCGTTCGGCGATTGTAGGTGTGGCGCAGACCGCGCAGGCGCAGGATGGGTTCGCCGATGGGCCGCCGCCGGGGCTCGCGGACGGGACGCGGCCAAGCGGGCAGGTGGTCGACGGCGCGGCCGTCGCGCAGGTGCACGACACGATCGGCCATGGCGGCGTCGGCCTCGTGGTGGGTCACCAGCACCACCGCCATATCGTGCCGTTTCGGCAGGTCCGCCAGGAGGGCGACCAGCTCGCGTCGGCCCTCCGGGTCGATCATGGCGGTGGCCTCGTCGGCGATGAGCAGGGTGGGGCGGCGGGCCAGGGCGGCGGCCACGGCCAAGCGCTGCTGCTGTCCGCCGGACAGCGTCGCGGTCTCCGCGTCTCCCATGCCGCCGAGTCCGACCTCGGCCAGCAGTCCCTCGATGTCGACGGTGGCGGCGATCTCGGTGGGCAGGCCCCACACCACGTCGTCGGCGGCGAGCACCCCGAGGGTCTGGCTCTCGGGCCGCTGGAGCACCAGCGCGGTGCCGCCGGTGACGCCCAGGCCCGCGGAGCCGGGGCGGGTGACGGTGCCGGATGTCGGTGGCCGTCCGGCGAGAATCCGGGTGAGCGTGGATTTTCCGGAGCCGTTGTGCCCGACCACCGCCACGAATTCGCCGAGCCGCACGGTGAGGTCGATGTCCTGGAGTGCGGGGGTGCGCGCGCCCGGGTACCGGAACGACACCTGGCGCAGGCCGACCGGCAGCGGGGCGACGGGCCGGTCGTCGGCGGGCGCGTCCAGCAGGTCGCGGCCGGGCAGCCAGGACAGTCGTACCAGCACCGAGCCGAGCACGTACCAGGAGATGAGACCGCTGGTGATGACCCCCGCCAGCACGCCGCCCGCGATCCACGCCCACCACCAGCGCAGCACCGTATCGGTGAGATCGGCGATGGCGTGGCCGAGCGGTGCCAGGGCGGACTCGCTGGCGAGGATCTTCTCCACGCCGGCGGCGGTATTGCGGATAGTGTCGAACACCAGTTGGCGTGCCCGGGAGAACAGCAGCAGCAATCCTACGGAGAACGATGCCCCAGCCAGTCCCGCCAGTGTGGACAGTCCCAGCACCGCGAGCAGTCCGCCGCGCCGCCGTTTCACCACGCCGATGATGCCGCCGATCACCGCGACCGACGCCAGGTTGAGCGCCGGGACGATGCCGGCCGCCACGAAGGTCACCAGGGTGGCCGCGACGGTGGTGGTGCTCAGCGCCCGCACCCGGTGCCGGTATGCGAGCAGTCCCATCGGTACGGCCGCCACCAGTTGCAGCGCGGCGGCGAACGGCACCACCGACCCGACGGTCACCAAACCGACCGTCGCTCCGCCGAGCACGGCACCGGTGGCGAGTTCGATCGGGCGCAGTGGGCCGTGCGGTACGGAAGCTCCGGGCGAAACAGTCACGCACCCAGTCTGCCGTGTGCACGGGTGTGCACGTACCGACCCGTGCCCGGCCTGTCCGCCGAGGGTGAGGGGCGTATCAGCCCGAGCGAATGCGCGGCGCTGTGGGGAATGCCACCGGCCGCTCGGGTTTCGGCGCGATCGGAGGTGGCAACCGACACTGTCGGGTCGGGCATCGCGCGGCGGACCGGCGGCCGGGGCGGGTGTCGCGAGCCGCTCCGGACGGGTCTGTCGAACTCGTTCGGGCGTAGGTGTTGCATTCATGCGCAACTATGCATAGTTTGGATCACCGTGGGACACGATCATTCGCATGGCATCGCGCCGGAGAGCGCGTCGGGCAAGTATCTGAGCCGCCTGGTGATGGCGCTGGGCATCGCGGTCGTCTTCATGCTGGCCGAATTCGTGGTCGCGTTCTGGACCTCGTCGCTGGCGCTGCTCTCCGACGCGGCGCACATGCTGACCGATGTCGTCGGCGTCGGCATGGCGCTGTCGGCGATCCTGCTCGCCAAGCGCAGCCGCCCCACCTACACCCGGACCTTCGGCTACTACCGCGCCGAGGTACTGGCGGCGCTGGCCAACGCCGTCCTGCTGTTCGGCGTCGCGATCTATGTGCTGTACGAGGCCATCGCGCGACTGGGTGAGCCGCCGGAGGTGCCGGGCTGGCCGGTGCTCATCGTGGGCGCGCTGGGCATGGTCGCCAATATCGCGTCGGCGCTGCTGCTGCGCTCGGGCGCGAAGGAGAGCCTGAATGTGCGCGGCGCGTACCTCGAGGTGTTCGCCGACCTCATCGGCTCGGTGGGCGTGCTGATCTCGGCGGCCATCACCCTCACCACCGGCTGGCGCTACGCGGACATGATCATCGGTGTGGCCATCGGCCTGTGGGTGCTGCCCCGCACCTGGGTGCTGGCGCGCCGTTCGCTGCGAATCCTGTTCCAGCACAGCCCCGAGAACCTGGATGTCGAGCAGATCGCCGCCGCCCTGCACACCGTGCCCGGCGTCGCCGATGTGCACGACCTGCACGTGTGGACGCTGACCTCCGGGATGGAGGTGGCCTCGGCGCACATCACCGTGGCGGGCGGGCACACCGGCGACGACGTGCTGCGCGCCGCCCAGCACGTGCTGGCGCACGACTTCCACATCGAGCACGCGACCTTGCAGGTCGAGGGCGCGGACTCGGCGCGCCGGTGCGCCGAGCTGTCGTGGTGACGCCGGGCGGTGCGGTCGGCGACTAGCGGACCCGGGTGAGGACATAGTCCTCGGGCTGTACCTTGCGGGTCCGCCGCCGATAGCTGCGCGTCGTACCCGGCCAGTTGTTGGTGATCTTCCCGGCCTCGTTCCGGTACCAGCTGGTGCAGAAGTTCCACGGTGTCAGGGCCAGGCGCTGCTGCAGTGCGATATTGAAGGCGCGTTCGGCCTCCGGCCGCACCTCCAGGGTGCAGCCCGGATGTTCCGCCAACACCTGTATCGCGGCGCGGATGTAGCGGGCCTGCGACTCCTGCATGTAGATGATCGAACCCACGCCGAGATTGGTGTTGGGGCCGTACACCAGGAACAGATTCGGGAACTCCGGCACCGTCATCCCCAGGTAGGCGTGCGCCCCGTCGGCCCACACATCGGCCAGGTTCCGTCCACCCCGGCCCCGGATCTTCATGGGCCACAGGAATTCCGTGCCCTTGAATCCGGTGCCGTAGATGATCACGTCGGCGGCGTGCAGAATGCCGTCCTCGGTGCGCACGCCTTCCGGCACGATCTCGGCGATCGGTGTGGTCACCAGCTCCACATTGGGCTGGGTCAGTGCCGGGTAGTAGTCATTGGAGAACAGCCCCCGCTTGCAGCCGATGGGATAGTCCGGTGTGAGCGCGGCGCGCAGCTCCGGATCCGGCACCTGTTCGGCGAGATGTTTCTCCGCGATCCGCGACACCACCCGCGCGATGCCCGGGAGCTCCACCAGTCCGAGCGCCACCGTCTCGCCGATCAGCCACCACGAAACCCGCTCGGCCAGCGGCATTCCCGGAATCCGCCGCAGCACCCGGTGATGCACCGGCGTGTAATCGGTGTCGAACTTCGGCAGCACCCAGGCCGGGGTCCGCTGGAACAGCGTCAGCCGCCGCGCCGCGGGTTGGATCTCCGGAATGTACTGCACCGCACTGGCTCCGGTGCCGATGCAGGCCACCCGTTTGCCGTTGAGGTTCACGTCGTGATCCCACAGCGCCGAATGGAACGACTGCCCCGCGAAGGTGTCGATCCCCGGTATCGAGGGCCAGGCGGGCCGCGACAGTTGCCCGACCGCCGATACCAGCACATCGGCGGTTCGAGTCACGCCGTCGCCGGTGAGCACGGTCCACCGGCCGGTGGTCTCGTCGAACTCGGCCTCGGTCACCTCCGCGCCGAACATGATGGATTCCAGTAGTCCGTGCCGCCGCGCCACCTCCCACATGTAGGCGTGGATATCGCGTCGCCCCGAATAGCGCTGCGGCCAATCCGGTTTGGCCTCGTAGGAGAACGAGTACAGCGGTGACGGCACATCGCACGCCGCTCCCGGGTAGGTGTTCTCGCGCCACACCCCACCCAGATCCTGCGCCTTCTCGAGGATGGTGAATTCGCGAAAGCCATTGCGCTGCAATTCGATCGCCATCCCCAACCCCCCGAATCCGGCCCCGATGATGATCACGGACGGCATTGTGGCGCTCCTCACACTAGGTTGCTCTCCACTCTAGGATCCGCCCCGGTGCGAGCCGATCGAGATCTTCGGCCAACCTGCCCGGCGGGGTGTGCACCACGGTGATCTCACCCACGGTCAATCCCCCACGCGGGGGGTTGACCGGTACGCTGGGCGCACGCGGCGGTGGGGCTCGCCGCTTCGGGCCGACCGGTTCCGAACAACCGTGGATTCCACCAACAGTCCCTACCCCAGAAGCACCCCTGCGGTGATGGAGTAGGAGACGCCTGTGCCCAGTGAGCTGACCGTCCACGACGCGATCGACCCCGATGTCGACATCCGTGCCCCCGAGCAGCGCCGCGAACTCTCCCGCTCCCACGGTGCGATCCTGGCCGTGATCTCCCTGGGCGGCGGGATCGGCGCACTGGCCCGCTACACACTGGCGCAGCTCTGGCCCACCGCGCCGGGCGGTTTCCCATGGGCGACCTTCGCCGCCAATGTCCTCGGCTGCTTCCTCATCGGCGTCCTCATGGTCGCCATCACCGAGATCCGGCCCGCCCACCCGCTGCTGCGCCCCTTCCTCGGCGTCGGCGTCCTCGGCGGCTTCACCACCTTCTCCACCTACGCCGACGACACCCGCGCCCTGCTCACCCCGGAAACGGTCCCGACCGCCATCGCCTACCTCGCCCTGACCCTGCTGTGCGCACTGGCCGCCACGGCCACGGCCGTCGCACTGACCCGCCGGGCCCACCGCATCACCCGTCGACGGCAGGTGACCCCGTGACCCCGCTGCTGGTCGTCCTCGGCGCAATGCTCGGCGCACCCCTGCGCTACCTCATCGACCGCGCCGTCCAATCCCGCCACGCCACCGCCTTTCCCTGGGGCACCGCGACGGTCAACCTCACCGGCTGCCTACTCCTGGGCGCCCTGACCGCCGCCGCCCTCTCCACCCCCTGGGCGGCCTTCCTGTCCACCGGCCTGTGCGGCGCCCTCACCACCTACAGCACCTTCACCTACGAAACCCTCCGCCTCACCGAAACCCGCGCCTACCGCTACGCGGCCCTCACGATCGTCGTCAACGTCGCAACCGGCCTGGGCGCGACCCTGCTCGGCTACGCAGTCGCCGACGCCCTCCTCGCGTGACCTGCCCGAAACTGGTTCTGATTGAGACTTTCGGCCACAATGCTCGGATGGGCACGGTGCAGGAGCCGGAGATTCGGGACTGGGACTTTCCACGGGGAGTCGCCAGTGCGGCCTTGATGGTGGGGTATGCCCGGGAACGGGGGGTGGGGGAGGATCTGATGCTGCGCGGGACCGGATTGACCGCGGAGACCTTGGCGGATCCGGACCTGCAGATCGACGCGCGGACCGAACTGGCGGTGGTGCGGAATCTGGTGCGGGAGCTGGGGGACGAGCCGCTGCTCGGGGTGGATGTGGGGCGGCGGTATCGGATCACCACGTTCGGGATCTTCGGGTTCGCCTGCGTCAGCAGTCCGACCCTGGGCGAGGCGATCTCGTTCGCGCTGCGGTATCTGGAGTTGAGCTTCACGTTCTGCATTCCGGTGGCGCGGTGGCGGCCCGGTGAGTTCGTCGCCCGGGTCCACGACGAGCGGGTGCCCGCGGATGTGCGGCGGTTTCTGGTGCAGCGGGATGTCACCGCCATGCATCAGATGCTCTGCGATCTGCTGGGGCGCAAGGTCGCCCTGGTGCGGGCGGAGTTCGACTTCCCGGCACCCGCGGGCGCCGAGCTGATCACCGAGATCTACGGGGTGACACCGGCGTACGAGCAGCCGCACAACCTGTTCGCACTGGATCCGGTGGAACTGGAACAGCCGCTGCCGCAGGCCAACGAGTCCACCTGGGCCATGTGCCTGGCGCAGTGCCGGGATCTGGTGTCGCGGCGGCGCGCCCGCACCGGTATCGCCGCCGAGGTGCGGGAGCGGCTGGTGCCGCGCGGCGGTGTGGACGGATTCGCCGCGCCGCCCGGAATCGACTCCGTGGCAAAAGATCTCAATATGAGCACCCGGACGCTGCGCCGACATCTGGATGCGGCGGGCACCAGCTACCGGGCGCTGCTGGACGAGGTCAGGAGAGCCTTGGCGGAGGAGATGCTCACCGCGACACCGCTGTCGGTGAGCGATGTGGCGATTCGCCTGGGCTACGCGGAGGCTTCCACCTTCATTCACGCCTTCAAGCGCTGGACCGGCACGACGCCGTCGGCCTACCGCCGCAACCGGGTCACTCCGCTGGTTCGGTGAGTCCGCCGCCCAGGGGGACCGGCCGCAGCGAGGTCAGCAGGCGGCGGTCCTCGATGGCGTGGAAGTACAGCGAGGGTTCCGGCGCGAAGTCGATCGGCACCTGACCGGGGACGCCGACCTCCCATTCGCACCCGATGAAGGAGGACACGCTCGGCGCGATCGCCAACTGCTTGCCCGCGAACAGCGTCTGCACCGGCACATGCGCGTGCCCGGTGAACACCCCCACGATCCGGTCGTCCCCGGCGACGATCTCGGCCAGCCGTTCCGGGTTGGTGAGCGGAATCGGGTCCACCACCGTGGATTTGATCGGAACCGGTGGATGGTGCATGGCAATGACCACGGTGTCGTCCGCGGGCGTGGCGGCGAGCAGATTCTCCAGCCACGCATAGGTCTCGTCCGCGAGCAGCCCCTCGCTCTTGCCGGGAATGCTGGAGTCGAGCAGCGCCACGGTCAGCGCCTTGACGCGATGCACCTGGTTGATGGGCTGGTAGCCGGGGGCCGCGTCGAACAGGATCTCGCGCATGGTGCCCCGGTCGTCGTGATTGCCGGGCAGCAGCAGCACCGGCACATCGGCACCCCGGAACACGGCGCGCGCCTGCTCGTACTCCTCGGCACTGCCTTCGTCGGCGATGTCGCCGGAAACGAGAATGGCGTCGGGGCGCGTCGGCAGCTCGGCGAGGAAGGCCATGACCCGTTCGGCGCGGTCGCTGTTGCGGCCTCCGCCATCGAAGTGGGTGTCACTGAGATGTGCCAACAGAACCATCGGCATTCGCTTTCTGTCCCTGGATCGCGCCATTGCGCCCGATGTGCCGCGGGAGGCACGTTTTCCAGCGTAGTTGACCCGGTTTCCCCAGGTCTCGGTGAGCCTCGACACCGCTTATAGGTGTCTGCTATCGGATGGTCGTCGAGCTATTCCGGGGCCAACAGCGCCTCGGGATCGGCGATGACGGGTGCGCCGTCGACCGTCCAGAAATCCGCGCCGGGCCGGGCGCGCAGATCCAGCACCGGCGGGGTGCGCCAGTCGGCGTCCAGCCGCAGTCGCCACGAGTGCAGATGGGTGCGCCGGTGCGTGCCCGCCCGGTCGAACAGTGGATCGCCCACGATGGGATGCCCGATCCACGCCAGATGCACCCGGATCTGATGCCGCCGTCCCGTCACCGGTCGCAACGCCAGTACCGTGTGCTCATCGGTCACGGCGAGCGTGGTGAACTCGGTGACCGAGGGATAGTTCTTGCCCGCCAGCACATCCGCGGCATCGACGGTCCAGGTGTCCGCGTCACACCGAATGCTCTCGCGTGGCGCGGCGATCCGCACCCGGTTCTTGCGCCCGACGCTCAACGGCAGGTCGATGACCCCGTGCTCGGGCAGACCGGTGGTCGCGGTGATCGCCAGGTACGCCTTCGCCGCGGTGCGCTTGGTGAACTGCCGGGTGAGCTGCCCGTGCGCCTTCAGGTCCTTGGCCAGCAGCACCAGTCCCGAGGTCACCTTGTCGATCCGGTGCACCGGGTACAGTTTCTCCCCCTGGGCCGCCGCCAGTTCCACCATGTCGGTGTCGTGCCGCTCCCCGGTCACCGAGATCCCGGCGGGCTTGTTCAGCGCGAGCACCGCGTCGTCCTCCGTGACGAGACACCGTTCCCGCAGCTGAGCCCACTCCACATCCACGCGGGACAGCGTAGGCGAGCCCGGATCGCGGCGGCGGGACGCCCGCCCGCCGGGTCAGGCCACCGCCTTCTCGAGTTCGGCCAGGCCGCTTTCCAGGTGTTCGGGCAGTCGGTCCAGGTGGGGGATGCGGCGGCAGCCGACGATGCCGAAATCGAGGTTGTCGCCATTGGTGTTGAGGGTGATGTTCATGGCCTGGCTCTCGAAGGGGATCGAGAGCGGGTAGTTGGCGTCGAGGCGCGCGCCCTGGAAGTACACGGGAGTGCGCGGGCCCGGGACGTTGGAGATCACCAGATTGAACGGCATCCGGGGCAGGGTGTCGAAGCCGGGGAGCAGGGAGACGCCGAGCGGCGCCATCAGCAGGGCCGACAGCGCGATGGCCTCCAACTGCGGGAGCTGGGTGAAGATCTGCTTGGCGTCGCGCATGGAGGTGCTGATGGTCTCCAGGCGGGCGACCGGGTCCGCGATATTCGTGCCGAGGTTGCACAGGCAGGCGGCCACGATATTGCCGTCGGTCTCGGCTTCGGTGCGGATGTTCACCGGCACCATGGCGATGAGTGGCTGGTCGGGCAGCGCGTCGTGGTCCATGAGGTATTCGCGCAACGCGGCGGAGCTCATGGCCAGCACCACGTCGTTGACCGTGGCGCCGGTGGCGGTGCGCACCGCGTTGATCCGCTCCATCGGCCACGACCGCACCGCGATCCGGCGCGCTCCGCCGATCGGCACGTTGAACATGGTGGGCGGCGCGGTCATGGGCAGTTCCAGGCGGCCGTCGAGTACGCCGCGCAGCGGGCCCACGGCGGCGCGGGCGCTGGATACCGTGCGCGGCAGCGCCTTTCGCAGTTGCTGCCACGGGCTCACCGGTTCGGTGTGCGGTCGGGCCGGAGCGCCCATGGTCCACGGCACCCGCAGTTCGGTATCGAGCGGATCGTCGGTGAGGGTGCGCTGCAGCAGTCGCATGGCGGAGACGCCGTCGATGAGGGCGTGGTGGATCTTGATGTAGACGGCGAAGCGACCGTCGTCGAGCCCCTCGATGAGCCGCGCCTCCCAGAGCGGGCGGTGCCGGTCCAGCAGTTGGCCGTGCAGGCGGGCGGTCAGGTCCAGCAGTTCGGACATGCCGCCGGGTGCGGGCAGGGCCGAGCGCCGCAGATGGTAGCTCAGGTCCACCTCGTCGGCCTGATGCCAGGACACGCTGGAGAATCCGCCGAACAGCCCGCGGCTGGGATGGCGACGGAAGCGGGTGCGCACGTCGGTGGCCGAGGTCATCCGGCGGAAGACGTCACGGGTGAAGGTCGGCCCGGCGTCGGCGGGCGGTTCGAACAGCTGCAGGCCGCCCACGTGCATGGGGTGCTCACGGGATTCGATGCCCAGGAAGATCGCGTCGATGGGGTTGAGAAGATCCATGTGTCATCGCCTGTGCCGGTGGGGCAGATGCTGCCCAGGTATATACGGTTCGGCGACACTGCCCCCCGCTGCGTATCAGTGAACGAGGCTATCACGGTACTTGATTCGTCATAGCCGCTTCACCCGTGATCAAACCTGGTCCGGGCGTGTCGGGGACGCGATCGGCGTTCGCCCGCGCGGTGCGTTCCCGCTCCGGATCCCCGCGCGCCGCGAAGCTCATGCTGACGATGGTGCGGTGGCCGTGCTCGAAGGGGTACACGCGGTGCAGGGTGCTGGCGGTGCGCATGAAATACAGATCGCCGGGCCGCAATTCCCAGGAGCGAATGGGATTTCGCGTGAGCGTGCGATGAATGTCCTCGCGGTAGTGGGAGCGGCGGGTGTGCGCCACGGTCTGGACGAATCCGCCCTCCGCCAGCGGTGGACATTCCACCACCAGTACGAAGGCGAAAGAGTAGTCGTCCCAATGCCATTGGCAGGGCGCGTCGTGATGCCGCCGGACGATCGCGTAGCGGGGCGGGCCCGGGCGGGGCAGCACCGTCTCGGCCGCCACCACGGAAAGGTTGTGCCGCAACGCATCACAGTCGTAGAGCTGTGGGATCAGCACGGCGTGCGCGTCGATGGTCCGCGGCGGGATGTCGATGCCGTGCGACGGCGGCGCCGACTCGATCGGCAGCTGCTCGCCCCATTGCCGATGGTGTTCGACGAGGGCCAGCGCCTCCGCCGCCAGTGCCCGCTTGACGCGATGGGGCAGCAGAAATCCCAGACGCGCGATTCCGGTTTCGGCGAGCCGGTTGCGCGAATGCAGCAGTGCGTCCGGATCCACTCCGAGCAGATGACGGTGTGCCGCCTCCAGTGTGCTGTGCACGAATCCAATGGTAATTCCTTGCCCGACAAGGAATATGAGAATTTCCCGTGAGCACGGGCGGACCGGCCCCCGGCGCGGGGGTTGACGTAAACCCGGGTTACGGGCATTCTGAACCCTGTTCAATATGAACCGTGTTCAAAAATGGAGTTCGCATGGCCAAGTGGGGTGACCGCGACGCTCGTCGGCGCGACATTCTCGACGCCGGGCGCGCCCTGCTGATCGAGCACGGCTTCGGGGCCCTGCAGATGCGGGACGTGGCCAAGGGGGCTGGCATCAGCCCCGGCACCGTGTACACCTACTTCGCCACCAAGGAAGCGCTGTACGCGGCGCTCTACGCGCAGCGCCTGCACGAATTCGCCGACGCCATCGAACCCGTCTGCGCCGTCGCGGACGACGCCGAGAACCTCTATGTCGCCGTGGCCACCGAATACCTCGAGGTCTACCGGGTGTACGGGCGGGAACTGAACGTCTGGAGCGTGCTCGCCGGGGAGGTCGACCTGGACCCGGAGGTGGGCGGCGTGCTGGCCGCCGCGGCGGGACGGGTGCTCGCCGTGACCCGCCAGGCGGTGGTGCGGCTCAGCGGCCACGACACCCCCGAGGACGAATTCGGCCCGGCGCTGGTGCTGCTGTGGTCCTCGATCAACGGTCTGGCCGATCACTTCACCAGCGTCCGCCAGTACCTGCACGCCTACGGCTGGGAGGAGCTGGTGCGGTTCGCCGCGCGCACCCTCGCCGTCGGGCTCGCCGGTGTGGCGGCGGAGCGCGTCGTCGAGGAGAAGCGATGAGCCTGTGGGACACCGTCGTCCACACCGCCCGCGGCGCGGCCGACCGGGTGGTGAACCCGCCGCGGCTGCGGGACGCGTCGGCCTTGCGCGCGGCGGTGTCCGGGCGGACGGTGCTGGTCACCGGCGCGTCCTACGGTTTGGGCGCGGCCACCGCGCGACTGCTCGGCACGGCCGGTGCCACGGTGCTGCTGGTCGCCCGCACCGCCGACCGATTGGCAGCCCTCGCCGCCGAGATCGAGGCCGCGGGCGGCCGGGCCGTCGCCTATCCGGCCGACCTGTCCGACGAGACCGCGGTGGCGGAGCTGGCCGAGACGATCACCGAGCGGCACGGCGGGCTGGACGTGATCGTCAACAACGCGGGCATATCGCTGCGCCGCTCCCTGCACCTGCAATACGACCGATTCCACGACTTCGAACGCACCATCGACATCAACTACCTGGGCCCGATCGGGTTGCTGCTGGGGCTGCTGCCCGCCATGCGGGAGCGCGGCGGCGGGCACATCGTGAACGTCTCCACCATCGGCGTGCGCATCGCACCCGGCCCGCGCTGGGGTGCCTATCAGGCGTCGAAGGGGGCCTTCGACACCTGGTTGCGCAGCGTGAGCCCGGAGATCCGGCGCGACGGAGTCGCCGTCACCACCATCTACATGGCGCTCATCTACACCCGCATGAGCGCGCCCACGCCGATCATGCGCGCGCTGCCGGGTCTGTTCCCGGACGAGGCCGCGCAGATCGTGGCGCGGGCCATCGTGCGACGGCCACGCGATATCGAGCCGTGGTGGGTGTGGCCCGCCGGGGTGGCCTCGGCCGCCGCGCCGGGTGCGATGGACCTGCTGATGCGGGGCTGGGTCCGGTGCACCCGCGATACCGATGCGGCACTGGGGAGGTCGTCGTGACCGCGCCGCTGCGCGAGGTCGCCGCCGTGGTCACCCGGTCCGGCATCCTGGCCCCGGTGAGCCCGCCCGCCCTGGCGCGGCTGGCCGGTGCGGTGTGGCGCGGTCCGAATATCGCCACCCTGCTCAGCGTCGCCGCCGCCCGCTGGCCGCACCGCATCGCCCTGGTGGACGAGCGCAGCCCGCTCACCTTCGCGACGCTGCACCGCCGGGTGCAAGCCCTCGCGGGCGGATTGCACACCGAATACGGCGTCGGGCACGGTGATTCGGTCCTGGTGCTGTGCCGCAACGGCCGGTCCTTCGTGGAGGCGGCGTTGGCCGCCGCGCTCTGCGGCGCGGACATGGTGCTGTGCAATACCGAGTTCCACACCGAGGCGCTGTGCCGCACCCTGGCCGAGCAACGCACCTCCGTCCTGGTCTGCGACGCGGAGTTCATCGAGAAGGTCCGTGCCGCGGACTATTCCGGCCCGATCCTGACCGGAGCGGACGGCGATAACCCCCGACCGGCCCGCGAAAACGAGCCACTCCTCAGCGAGCACGGGGAGGTCGGCCGGGTCGGCGATCGTTCGCGGCCCGCGCAAGAGGACGCGCCGTCCGTCGGCAGGCCCAGGAGTGGCCGGACCGGCTCGGATGCGGATGTCAGTCGCCCTGGCGAGCACGCGGAGGTCGGCGGTGCCAGCAAGCGTGCCGGTGCCTGTGAAGCGGGCGGGCCTGTCACCGTCGAAGGGGCGGGCGTGGGCGAGAGCGCCCGACCCGGGTGCGATGGTGTGGATCCGGGCCGAGTTCGTGCGGGCGGGGTGGAGCGGAGCCTCGAGGGGTTGATCCGGTTGGGGTATCCGGCACCGGGGCGGGTTCGGCCGGGCCGCATCGTCATTCTGACCTCCGGGACCACGGGCGCGCCCAAGGGTGTGCCGCGGCGGCCGTCGGTGCGGTCCTTCCTCGGCCCGGGGCTGAGCGCGCTGCATCGACTGGGTTTGCGCAGCGGTACCACCATCGTGGTCGGGATTCCGTTGTTCCACGGGTTCGGGCTGGCCGTGCTGGCGCTCGGGCTGCTGTTGGGCGGAACGCTGGTGCTGCGCCGCGGATTCGATCCGGAAGCGGCGCTGGCCGCCACCGCCGCCCGGCGCGCCGACGCCTGGGCGGTCGTTCCGGTCATGCTGCGGCGGGTGCTGGACCTGCCGACGGAGGTGCGCGAGCGGTACGACACCTCCTCGCTCGCCGCCGTGCTGTGCGGTGCCGCCCCGCTGACTCCCGCGCTCGCGCACCGGTTCATGGACGACTTCGGTGAGGTCCTGTGCAACGGCTACGGCTCCTCCGAGATCGGCATCGCCGCGCTGGCCACGCCCGCGGAGCTGCGGGCCGCGCCCGGCACCGTGGGCAGGCCGGTGGCGGGTACCGCGGTGGCCGTGCTCGACACCGCCGGTCGTCCCGTCCCGGCGGGTCGCACGGGGCGCATCTGCGTCGGTGGCGCACAGGGGTTCTCCGGCTATTCCAGCGGGCACGACAAGCAGCGGGTCGCCGGCCTCATCGACTCCGGTGACCTGGGGCGATTCGATGCCGCGGGGCGGCTGTTCGTGGTCGGACGCTCCGACGACATGATCGTCTCCGGTGGGGAGAACGTGTATCCCCAAGTCGTGGAGAACGTTTTGGCCGCACATCCCGATGTATCGGATGTGGCGGTCATGGGTGTGGACGACGAGGAATACGGTCAGCGGCTGGTGGCGTATGTCGTGGCCGCGACCGGATCGTCACCGTCCGTCACCCGATTGCGAGAGTATCTGTATCCCAACGTCTCTCGTTTCGAACGACCCCGTGACATCATGATCACGGGGGAGATTCCCCGCAATGCCGCCGGCAAGATCGACCGCGCGGCCTTGCGACAGCAGTACGGCGGGTAGGCCATGGGGAACATGCCTGCCCGGGATGTGAAAGGCGGATCGACGATGACCGCGTTCCCGAGCTCCTCCGATGCCACCGCGCACCAGCATTCGCCCGGGCGACTGCTCGAGGCGCGGCGGATGAAAGCGTATCTGCTTCCCGGACTGCGGCATCGAGCCCGCGCCTGGCACATCCGCTACACGTCGACCAATGCGCAGGGCGCACCCATCGAGGTCACCGGGACCGTGCTGGTGCCGCGGACCCCGCACGCCGACGGGCCGCGGCCGCTGATCGGCTACGCGGTCGGCACCCAGGGCCTGGCCGATTTCGTGGCCGCCGCGTCGTGGCAGCTGAGCCGCGGTCTGGAGTACGAATCGCTGTTCATCGCGCAGGCGCTGCGGCGCGGGTGGGCCGTGGCCATCACCGACTATCCCGGGCTCGGCAGCGACGGCACCCATCCGTACGTGATGGGGCGGGCGCTGGGACCGTCGGTGCTGGACAGCATGCGGGCGGCCCGGCAGCTGGCCGACGCGGAGCTGGATCCGGACGGTCCGCTCGCCATCTGCGGCTACTCCGAGGGCGGCTGCGCGGCGGGCTGGGCGCTGCAATTGCAACCCAGCTACGCGCCCGATCTCCCGCTGGTCGGCGGCGCGGTGGGGTCGCCGCCCGCCGATCTGGAGGGCATGTTCGAGGCGCACGACGGAAAGCTGTTCGCCTTCCTGCTGTTCTGGGCGGTCATGGGCATCGACGCCGCCTACCCCGAACTCGAGGTGCTCTCCCACCTCAAGCCCTCGGCCAGGATGTTGGCCGCGGTGCTGCGCCGCGCCCACGTGGTTCCCGGTTTCGCGTTCGGCATGGCCTACGGCGCGGTGCTGCCCACCCAGTCGGCGCGTTTCGTGCACCGCCACCCGCTCGAGGTGCCGGAGGTGCTCGCCCGGGTGCGTGAGAACCGCCTGGGTTCCATTCCGCCCGCCACGCCGATCCTGCTCGGCGCGGGGACGGGGGAGCAGATCGTCCCGTTCAGCCAGACCGCCAACCTCTACGCGGACTGGCGTGAACTCGGTGTGGACGTCACCATGCACACCATGCCCCGGCTCGAACACCTCACCGGGGCCTTCGGCTTCGCGCCCCGGGCCTTCTCCTTCCTCGCCGACCGCTTCACGGAGAACCGCCTCCAGCGCCCCCTCAGCGCCTGAGCGCCCGGCGCCGGTGCCGCGCCGTCGCGCTCGGCATCGGCCGCCGTGGGGCTCTTTCTTCCAGTTCGGTTGCTTTTCTTCCGAATCGGAGTGTTTTCCGCGAAGATCTATTTGCTGTGGGTACGCTGTGCCCGCGTTTGCTGTGGTGCCGATCGGATCGTTCGCAACGAATACCCTCCCGAGGAGGATGTGCGTGACTGCCGTAGCTCCAAAACCCGAACAGAACCTCGAGGCCGCCCGGCCGTTCCCCCGGCGTGGCAGGCCGAAGGGCGGGTTCCTGCGTGACGCGGTCACCACGACCGATCCGAAGACGCTCGGTCAGATGTACCTGTTCACCGCCATCTCGTTCTTCCTGATCGGCGGG
>NZ_BAGD01000027.1 GCF_000308635.1 Nocardia otitidiscaviarum NBRC 14405
CCGCGACTCTCGCCACGCTGCTGGGTATCACGGGTTCGGCGGGGCTCGGGACGGGTTCGGCCGCTGTGGGTTCCGCGGCGGTGGGATCGGCCGCTACCGGGTCGGCCGCGCTGGCCGCGCTGTGTACCGGTTCGGCGGCCGTCGGTTCGGCGGGGGTGGGCTCCGCGGGTGCGGGGTCCGCCGCCGGGTCCGCCGCGACGGGTTCGGGTGCCGGGTCGGCCGCGCTCGGCTCGGCCGCGACCGGATCGACCGGGGTCGGTTCGGCGGCCGTCGGTTCCGCCGGGATCGGTTCGGCGGCGGTCGGTTCCGCGGGTGCCGGTTCGGCGGCGACGGGTTCGGGCGCGCTCGGATCGGCCGGGGTCGGCTCGGCCGCCGTCTGCGCCTCCCCGCTGCTGCTTCTGCTGATCCCGCAGCCGACACCCGCACCGGTGCCCCCGCCCGTACCGCTGGAGATTCCGAAACCGCCCGCACCCGCAGCACCCCGGGTACCGCTGCCCGTGGTGGCTCCGCTGGTCGTGCCGCCCGCGGTGGAGGCGGCTCCGGCGCCACCCGCGCCTCCCGCCCCGCCGGCGGCGACCGATCCGGTGCTGGCACAGCCGGATCCGCAGGTGCGGCCCACCTCCGACTCGGGTCTGCTGCCACCGATCAAACTGCTGTCGGTCATCGGCGGACTCATTGCGCTCACGCTCGCGGGCGTGGGTTCCGGTGCGGTGAGCGCGCAGAGCGCGTCCGCGGCGCAGGCGCGGATCGATGCCGCGCGCGCCCAGTTCTTCGGCCCGAGGGCGTGAGGGGGCAGCGATGACCGAGAGTCGAGCGCATAGCAGCGCCAGCAGGTCTTACCGTCGGGTGGCGGCCGCCGTCGACGCGGTGTGCGCGGTCGCCGCCGATTTCGACGCCACCACCCTCGACGAGGTGGTCGACGCCATCTCGCTGGAGCGACGGCGGCCCATCGAGATCGCCAGCGCGCAGTTGGGGCCGGGTGTGTGCGGTCAGCGCCGCAGCTACCCGGACCGCGATGTGATCGTGCTGGCCGCCGCGCTACCCACGCGCGAGCACACGCTCGCGCACGAGCTGGGCCATATCGTGTTCGACCATCCGGGCGAGGCCGCGACCGAGATCACGCTGGAGGCCAGCGAGGACCTCATCGCCTACATGCTCAGCCAGCGCGCGCACCAGCAGATCGTGGATCTCGGCGAGGACGAACTGTGCGAGTGGGAGGCGGAGACCTTCGCGAACATGCTCATGACCCGACTGCGCGTATTCAACAGCCGCGGCGCGGGCGTCTCGGTCCTGCGCTTCGACGAGGCACTCGGATGACCGGGTCAGGGCCGGGAGGAGGCAGCGTGCGTAACCACGGAGGGTCCCCCGGGCATCCGCGCCGGACGCTGCTGACCGGGTCAGGGCCCGGAGGAGGCAGCGTGCGTGATCATGGTCACCCCCTCGAGCGGGAGGACACAGCATGACCTTCTGGTTGACGGCTCTACTGGTCTGGATGGCGGCCGGGGCGCGGGTGGGCCGGGTGCTCGTCAAACCCGCGACGACCGCGCGGGTGGCGATCGTGATCGCGGTGGCGTCCGTCGCGGCGGCCTCCACCGTGGCGATTCCGGATGTGGCGGTCGCGGTCGATCACATCGCGCCGGCCGGGGTGCGCGGAATGTGGTTGTCCGACAGGCTCACTCCCATGCTCTGGACGCTGTTCGTGACGGCGACCTCGGTGGTGGCCGCGGCGGCGTGGCCGGTGGTGTCACGCCGGAATCTGCGCCAGATCTCCTGGATGATCTATGCGGGCGGCCTCATCGCCATGACCATCACCCTGGTGTGGTCCACCACCTTCGGCTGGGTGGTCGCCCTGCTCGGCTGCGTCTTCATCGTCATCACCGGCGTGCGCAACCTGGACTGGACCACCCTGGGCCGCGGCATCGCGCTCTACACCACCGGCACCCTGGTGGTCGGTGTGCTGTCGACGCTGTCGCTGCGACGTGAGATCGATCACGCCGCCATGCCGAAACCGCAGCAGCCGGACTGGTTCTGGCCCGCCTGGCAGATCGCGTCACTGCTGATCGCCATGGGCGCGGTGTGGATCGTGATCGAGCTCTGGCTGCGAGCTCGCCTGCTGCTGCGAGAGATTCGCACCCTGCACCGGGTGCTGGTGGCGCGCTTCCCGGAGGTGGTGACCAAGGATCAGACCGGGTCCACCACCCAGCTCAAGGCGTCCGATCAGGTGGCGCAGATCATGGACGCCCTGTTCCTGCAGTCCGGTGGCGGCGTGGAGTTGGCCGATGCCGGTGCGCCGCCCGAATCGGTGGCCGAACGGGCCGAGCGGGTGGCGTTGTGGGCGCGGAATCCCTTCGGCGAGACCGTGGTCGACGGTCGATGGATCGCCCCGCCCCCCGGCGTGAGCCCACGCGGCTGGGCTCAGGCCATTGCTCGCGCCTTCGACGAGGCGCTGGAAAGTGGGGCCGGTCAGCCGTCCGCGCAGCGCTGAAACGCTCTATTCGACCGGGGTCCACCTTTCGGTGGATTCCGGTCATAAGTGCGCCGGAATGGCGATGGTCCTGACCGTTGTGTGCATCTGAAAGTGCACTGTGCACAGATCGCGTGTGCGGTTTGCACAACTCGATCGGAAATCCAGCAAAACGAAACGACCCCCCGTGGCCGTATCCGGTACATCGCCCGACAATCTGCGCGATGCACACCAGGGGAGGTCGTCTCACCGATATGTGCTCGGACCCCGCGCAGCGATATGCCAGGAGTGCGCATATCTGCTCCGCGCAGGGGTGTACGCCACATGGTCCCTGTGCCCTGAGACCGGTGCAACACCCCACGTGCCAGCCGCACGATGGCGACGCTGCCCTGCAAGCAGCGCCGTATCGTTCGAACGCTCCTCGTGGAACCGGCTGGAAGAGTCCTGTGACAAACCAACACAGTGCGGTTCCGAGTCACCCGCACTGTGTTGCCTTGAGGCAGGGCCTATTCCGTGCCGTCCGGAGGAATTTCGGGCAGCCCCTCTGATGCCCGCAACTTCTCCGCCATGGAGGTGAGGAGGTTCTGATTCTTCGGAGAGGTCGAAGGCCCTACTCGACAACCGACGCAGTCCGTAGCCCTGCAGCTGGGACAGTAGCTCCAGATCATGATCGATCTTGGCAGCGTAGATGTCGTTGAAGAAGTAGTCCGGCTTGACCTTGAAGAACTTCGCCAGCGCAGCCACCGTCTCGTCCGACGGATTCGTGCGCTGTCCCGACCGCAGCTGTGACAGATACGGTTTCGAGATCGGATGGCCGGAGGCCGTCAAGGCCGCCGCCACCTCTGCGTTGGTGTGCGGCTTACGCCCCGGGGGATGCACGGTTTCGAACAGCTTGTTCAGCCGCGCCGCGAAATCAGCCATTGTGAGCCGCCCAATTCCCTTCGCTGTACTAACAGTCGTTATCTCGGATACGTATCATTGATATTAGCGGCTCAGTAACTGAAAACCTACGCCTGATTCGCGATTTCCTTGAACCTTCTCGGCGGTGATCCGGTGAAGCCGCTGTGGCTTGGGCGTTTGCGGGCCACCCTCACGGTTCTTGCGGATGGCTTAAGAGCCCCGGTTCTGGCCCGTCGCGAAGGTCTTCCGTAACAAGCCGCTAGTAGCTATAAGATAGCTGACGAGTCATCATCTTGTCTGTACCGAAGTTTGTGTGGCGTACGCCACGTTTGAGCGGTCGTAGGATGAATGTTCAACCTCATGGCCGAAAATGATTGGGGACTAGACCCGTTCGATGATCGTGCCCGTCGCGAGTGCGCCACCGCAGCACATGAGGATCATGGCGGTGCTCTTGCCCGAGCGCTCCAGCTCGTGCAAAGCCGTTGTGATCAACCGCGATCCGGTGCTGCCGACCGGGTGACCGAGCGCGATGGCCCCGCCGTTGACATTCACCCGGTCGAAGTCGGGCTTGTGCACCGAGGCCCAGGACAGCACCACGGATGCGAAAGCCTCGTTGATTTCGAACAAGTCGATATCGCTCATGCTCATGCCGCTGCGCTCCAGCAGGCGGGCGCACGCCTGCACCGGCCCGTCGAGTTGGTATTCGGGCTCACCGCCGACCAGGCACTGCGCCACGATGCGGGCGCGTGGGCGCAAACCATTGCGCGCGGCGGCCCTTTCGTCCATGAGTAGAACTGCTGCGGCACCGTCGGAAATCTGCGAGGAGGTGCCCGCGGTATGAATACCGCCCTCCTGCACCGGCTTCAGCTTCGCCAGGCCCTCGCGGGTGGTCTCGCGCAGGCCCTGGTCGCGGCTGACGTCCATGGTCTCGCCGGTGAGGTTGCCCTCCTTGTCCACCTGTGGCGCGCCCTTGACGGTCAGCACCTCGCGGTCGAAGCGGCCCTCCGCCCACGCCTGCGCGGCCAGCCGCTGCGAGCGCTCACCCAGGGCGTCGGTGTCGTCGCGAGTTATGCCGCGCCGCTTGGCAATTCGTTCCGCGCCGGTGAACTGGTCGGGCATGTCGATATCCCAGCTGGCCGGACGGCGGGGCCCGGCGTGGGTGCCGACATTGGCGCCCAGCGGCACGTGGCTCATGGACTCGATGCCGCAGGCCAGGCCGACCTCGATGGCCCCGGTCGAGATGAGTCCGGCGACCAGGCCCGCGGCCTGCTGGGCGGAGCCGCACTGGTTGTCGATGGTCACCGCGCCGGTCTGCCAGGGCAGACCCGCGTGCAGCCAGGCGGTGCGGGTGACATTGTTCGACTGCTCGCCGACCTGCATGACGCAGCCGCCGACGACCTGTTCCACCAGCAGGGGGTCCAGGGCCGCTCGTTCGAGCACGCCCCGCTGTGCCGCGCCGAGCAGTTCGGCGGCGTGCAGACCGGCCAGCCAGCCATTGCGCTTGCCGATGGGCGTGCGCGCGGCCTCGACGATGACGGGAGTTCCCATGTCGTTCCTTTCGGGTACAAACTGAAACAGGTTCGGATTCTGTTACAGCTGTTTACTAATTCGTCTTCCTCAGTCGTACCACCTGTGCTTCAATGATGGTAGAACGTGTTTCAGTCGGTCAAAGGAGACTGCTGGTGGTCGACACCTCAATGCGTCCCAATCTTCCGGACGGATTCGATGTCACGGACCCGGACATGTGGGAGAGCCGAGTCCCGGTCGAAGAATTCGCCGAACTGCGGCGAACCGCCCCCATCTGGTGGAACCCCAAATCACCGGACGTGGGCGGCTTCCACGACGACGGCTTCTGGGTGGTCAGCAAGCACGCCGACGTCAAGGAGGTCTCCCGGCGCAGCGACGTGTTCTCCAACTACGAGAACACCGCCATCCCGCGCTTCAACGACGACATCACCCGTGAGCAGATCGAAATGCAGCGGTTCGTGATGTTGAACAAGGACGCGCCCGAGCACACCAAGCTGCGCAAGATCATCGCCAAGGGCTTCACCCCGCGTGTGATCAACGGCCTGCGCGCCGAGCTGACCGCACGGGCCGAGCGGATCGTGCGGGCCGCCGCCGAGTCCGGGCGCGGCGACTTCGTCGAGCAGGTGGCGGCCGAACTGCCGCTGCAGGCCATCGCCGAGCTGATCGGCGTGCCGCAGGAGGACCGCAAGAAGATCTTCCGCTGGTCCAACGAGATGACCGGCTACGACGATCCGGACAGCGATGCCGACCCGCTGGTCGCCTCCACCGAGATCCTCGGCTACTCGTACCAGATGGCCGAGGAACGCAAGCGGTGTCCGGCCAGCGATATCGTCACCGAACTGGTGCAGGCCGAGATCGACGGGGAGTCGCTGTCGTCGGAGGAGTTCGGCTTCTTCGTCATGATGCTCGCCGTGGCGGGCAACGAGACCACCCGCAATGCCACCACGCACGGCATGCTCGCTTTCCTCGAGAATCCGGAGCAGTGGGAGCTGTTCAAGGAGAAGCGGCCCCTGACAGCGGCGGACGAGATCATCCGCTGGGCCACGCCGGTCAGCATGTTCCAGCGCACGGCGTTGGAGGACACGGAGCTGTCGGGCGTCCGGATCGAGAAGGGGCAGCGCTTGGTGTTGCTCTACCGGTCGGCCAACTTCGACGAAGAGGTGTTCGAGGACCCGTTCACCTTCGACATCCTGCGGGACCCCAATCCGCACCTGTCCTTCGGCGGCACCGGCGCGCACTTCTGCATCGGCGCGAACCTGGCCCGCCTCGAGGTGGAGATCATCTTCAATGCCATCGCCGATCACATGCCGGATATCACCGGCATCGGTGATCCGCGGCGACTGCGCTCCGGCTGGCTCAACGGCATCAAGGAGTTCCAGGTCGACTACCAGACCTGCCCCGTGCGGCACTGAGGCGAATCGACAGCGCCGATATGAAAATCGCGGCGGGCGTCCGGAATCCGGACGCCCGCCACGCATTTCGGGTCGCATCGAGCGAGTTCTAGCGTGTTCCAGGCGGTTTCATGGTCGCCATGGCGCGCTCCTGCTCCCAGAAGGCGCGCAGGGCCAGGATCTTCCCGTCCTCGTCCACCTTGTAGGTGAAGACACCCTCGGCGTCGATCACCTGGCCGCCCATGTAGGTGCGGATCTTCCCGGTGAAGGCGATCTCGCGACCGCAGGCGAAGGAGTCCTCGAAGAGGAATTCGATCTGCTCGGTCGGTGCGATCGCCTTGTCCCAGAACGCCGCGATGGCCTCCGCGCCGCGGTGGCCCCTGCCCTCCGGATCGAAGAAGGACGGGCCGACCGGATCCTCCACGATGCCGTCGGCGGCGAAGAGCGCGACCCAGGCCGCCTTGTCACGCGCCCGGACCGCGGCCTGCGAGGCGGTTCCGGCGACCCGCGCCGGATGCTCGGTGGTGGTGGTCACGGCTGCTCACTCCCCACTACCCACATCGAGAAGTACTGCGAGCCACCACCATAGGCGTGCCCGAAGGCCTTGCGGGCGTTTTCCACCTGATAGTCGCCCGCGCGGCCCATGACCTGCTTGGCGGCCTCGGCGAAGCGGATGAGCCCGGAGGCCCCGATCGGATTGGACGACAGCACGCCGCCGGACGGATTGACCGGCAGCTTGCCGCCGATGGCGGTGTCGCCGGAGTCGGTGAGCTTCCAGCCCTCGCCCTCGGGCATGAACCCGAGGTTCTCCAGCCACATGGGCTCGAACCACGAGAACGGCACATAGATCTCGGCCGCGTCGATCTCCTCGAGCGGATTGGTGATACCGGCCTGCTCCCAGAGGGCGCGGGCAGCGTCCTGTCCGGCAAGGGGATTCACCTGATCGCGACCCGCGTAGGCGAGTGGTTCGGTGCGCATGGCGGTGCCGTGCACCCAGGCCACCGTCCGGCCGCGGGCCTCCTGCTCCTTGGCCGAAGACTCGTCGCCGATGACGAGCGCGCACGCACCGTCCGAGGACGGGCAGGTCTCGTCGAAACGAATGGGATCCCAGAGCATTTGGGAGGCCAACACCGAATCCATGGTGATATCGGCCTGCCGCAGGTGGGCGAGCGGATTGCGGGCGCCGTTGCGGCGGTCCTTCACCGCGACCATGGCCCCGATGTGCAGCGGGGCGTTGGCGCGGCGGATGTAGGCGCGCACGTGCGGGGCGAAGTAGCCGCCCGCACCCGCGCCGACCGGTTTGGTGAAGGGCACCGGATTCGACAGCGCCCACATGGCATTGGATTCCGACTGCTTCTCCCAGGCGACGGCGAGTACCTTGCCGTACACGCCCGCCTGCACGTGATTGGCGGCCACGATGCCGGTGGAGCCGCCCACCGAACCGGCGGTGTGCACGCGCAGCAGCGGCTTCCCGGTCGCGCCCAGGGCGTCGGCCATGAACAACTCCGGCATCATGGAGCCCTCGAAGAAGTCGGGGGCCTTGCCGATGACGACCGCGTCGATATCGGCCATGGTGAGCTCGGCGTCGGCGAGGGCGCGGTCGATGGCCTCGCGGCACATACCCGCCATGGACACGTCCGACCGCTTGGTCACATGGTTGGTCTGTCCGGTGCCGAGTACGGCGGCGGGGTGTGTCATCGTGCCTCCAAAGTGGCGACCAGGTTCTGCTGCAACGCCGGACCGCTGCTGGCGTGCGCCAGGGCGCGATTCGCATTGCCGTTGATGATTTCGGTGGCGGCGAAGCCGATGCGCTCCAGACCCGCCGCGAACAGGGGGTTGCCCGCCAGCGGCCCGCCGGAGGGGTTGATGCGGGTCGAACCGTTCAGCCCGATGGCCTGCCGCAGAATGATCTGCTCGTGGCTGTACTGCGCGTTCAGTTCGGCGACATCGAATCCGGCCGGGCCGTCGCCGATGGCGGCGCGGGCCGCGCGGGCCGTGGACTCCGAGACGGTGAGATCGCGCGCGCCCAGCATCGGGGTGTCGATGTAGTGCGCCATACCGGTGAGCCAGGCGGGCCGCTCGCACAGTTCGCGCGCCCGGTCGCCCACGGCCAGCACGATGGCGGCCGCGCCGTCGGTGATGGGCGCGATGTCGTGGGCTCGGAACGGGTCGGCCACGTACGGTGCGGCCAGTAGCTTCTCGATATCGGTTTCGGTCCGGGCGGTCTCGGTCGCCTCGCCGTAGGCCGCCGCGGCGGCGGCACTGTCGGCGGCGACGGCGGCCATGTCCTGTTCGGTCCAGCGGCCGGCGTCCAGTCCGGCTCGCGCCTGCAAACCGGCCATGGACACCGCGTCCGGCCACAGCGGCGCGACGACGTAGGGGTCGGTCTGGAGGGTGAGGACCTGGCGCAGGGTGCCCGCCGAGGGCTTGCCGAAGCCGTACACCAGCGCCGTCTTCGCCTGTCCGGAGCGCAGTTTCACCCACGCCTCGTACAGTGCCCACGCCGCGTCCATCTCCACGTGCGATTCGTTGATCGGCGGCACCGCGCCGATGGAGTCGATGGCGGAGATGAACGAGAAGGCGCGCCCGGCAAGGTAATCCGAGGAGCCGGAGCACCAGAAGTCGATATCGGCGGTTTTGATGCCGAGGTCGTCGTAGAGCCGCGTGAAGCAGGGGTGCAGCATCTCCACGCCGTTGGTGGTGCCGAAGGTCTCCGGCACGTGCGGTGCGTGCGCGAAGCCCACCACCGCGATATCCATTGTGTTGCTCAAGGTTTCAGCGCCTCTCTACAGGTGGTGCGCGAAGGTCTCGTACTCGGCGTCGGGCTCGCCGGTGGGCTCGAAATGGGAGATGTTGTCCAGCCCGTAGTCCCATTCCTCGCGCGGCTTCCACACCGCCTTCACCCGCATGCCCATGCGCACCTCGGCGGCGTCGATACCGAGCACCAGGTGCAGGAAGGGAATGTCCGCGCCGTCCAGCAGGATGTAGGCGGCCACGTACGGCGGCTTGATGCGCTGGCCCTGGAACGGCACGTTGACCACGCAGTAGGTGGTGACGATGCCGGTATCGGGCAGGTCGACGTAGTCCTCGGTGGGTGCGCCGGTGCGCGGGTCCGCCCCGCGCGGCGGGAAGTACACCTTGCCGTCGTTGCCCGCCTTCGCGCCGAGCAGCCTGCCCTCCACGAGGGCCTTCAGGAAGGCGGTCTCCTGCGGTGCGGCGGTGTGCTTGAAGCTCAGGTCGATCGGCGTCACGATGCCGGTGATCGGCTCGGCCTCCTCCGCAGGCGTTGCGGCGACCGAGAATTCGCCTGGTTCGAAGCAGGCGATGTCGTGAATGAAGCCCTTGCGCTCGGTCGCCCAGCGCGCCCGCACCCGCATCCCGGTGCTGATGTCCGCGGGCGAGGCCACGTCCACGGCGTGCAGCAGGGCGGTGTCCGCGCCGTCGAGTTGGATGAGCGCCCAGGCGAACGGGCGGTCGAAGGGCTGGCCCGGCAGCGGCTGCGCCACCCAGCTCCACGACCGCACGGTGCCCACATCGGCGACCTCGACGAACTCGGTCAGCCGTTCGGCGGTGATCGGATCGAATTCCGCTGGCGGCACGATCACGCGCCCGTCGGAACCACGCACACCGACGATCTGCCCGGCGCGCAGGCCGGTCAGGAAGCGGCCGATGGTCGGACCGGTGGAGCGGGTGTAATCGAACTGCATCCGCAGCGGTGCGGCGAGTACTTCGGTGTTCCCCAGAGTCACGAGATCGAGTAGAACAGGTTCTTATTATGGTCGCAAGAGGCCAGTTGGGAAGGGAGTCGATCATGCGGTTCGGGTTGCAGCTCGGATATTGGGGTGCACAGCCGCCCGGCAATGCCCAGGAATTGGTCATCGCGGCCGAGCAGGCCGGGTGGGACGCCGTCTTCACGGCGGAGTCCTGGGGGTCCGACGCGTTCACGCCGCTGGCGTGGTGGGGTTCGAGCACCGACCGGGTGCGACTGGGAACGTCGGTGGTGCAGATGTCGGCGCGCACGCCCACGGGCACGGCCATGGCCGCGCTGACCCTGGATCATCTCAGCGGCGGACGGCACATCCTCGGGCTCGGGGTCTCCGGACCGCAGGTGGTCGAGGGCTGGTACGGGCAGCCGTTCGCCAAGCCGTTGCAGCGGACCCGCGAATATGTGTCGATCGTGCGGCAGGTGCTGGCCCGCGAGGCCAAGGTGACCAGCGACGGACCGCACTATCCGCTGCCCTACACCGGTCCGGGCGCGACCGGCCTGGGTAAGCCGCTCAAGCCCATCACCCATCCGCTGCGCGCGGATCTGCCCATCTGGCTGGGGGCCGAGGGGCCCAAGAACGTGGCGCTGACCGCCGAGATCGCCGACGGCTGGCTGGCCATCTACTACACGCCCCGGCTCGCGGACATGTACAACTCCTGGCTGGACGAGGGCTTCGCACGGGCGGGTGCCCGGCGTTCGCGGGCGGACTTCGAGATCGCCGCCACCGCCCAGGTGATCCTCACCGACGATCCGAAGGCCGAGCTCGATCGGATGCGACCGGTCATGGCGCTCTACATCGGCGGCATGGGCGCGGAGGAGCTGAACTTCCATGCCGAGGTGTACCGGCGGATGGGGTACGGCGAGCAGGTCGAGGAGATCACCCGGTTGTTCCGGAGCGGCCGCAAGGACGAGGCGGCGGCCGCGGTGCCGGATGAGCTCATGCTCGACACCATGATCGTCGGCAATGAGGCGCAGGTGCGCGAGCAGCTGAAGGTGTGGGAGGACGCGGGCGTGACCATGCTGCTCGTCGGGGTTCGCGACACCGAGCAGCTGGACCGCCTCACCCCCCTCGTGCAGTCGTAGAACGAGTTCTATATTCTCGGCGTCACGGCGTGAGCGGCCCGGCCAGCACGCTCTCGCCGGACTCCCGGTCGCCCTGCCAGGCGAAGGCCGGGTCCGAACTCGGTTTGCGCTGCCACAGCAGCAGGAGCAGATCCGCTGCGGGAGCGGCGATCTCGGCGGTCGGTTCACCCTTGCCGTAGGTCCGGATGGTCCCGGTGTCGGTGGACCGCACCTGTACGGCGGCCTCGGGCGGGGTCGCCAGCCCGCGGTCGATCATGCGCTGCGCGAACATGTCGAAGACCTCGGCGATACCGTCGTCGGCCAGCGCGGCGTCGATCGGCGCGGCGGTGCCGAGCGCGAACTGCGCGTCCCACAGGTGCATGACCGTCTCGTGGGTGCGGCGGCGCCGCCAGAATCCGACGGTGCGCGGGGCCAGCCGCGTGAAAGTCCATGCCTGGGTGGCCGGATCGGCCGACAGTGCGGTGACGAGGGCGTCGGAGGTCCGGTCGAACCAGGCTCGCAGTTCGGCCGGATCGTGCGGCGCGGGTTCGCCGTCGTCGTTTCCGCGCAATTCGGCGACCGCCGTCACCACCCATTGATTCCCGCGCCCCATATGCTCGACCAGATCGTGGAGGGTCCAGTCGCCGCAGGTGGGCACCGGTGCGGTGAGATCGACGTCCGCGGTGATGAGCTCACCGAAAGCCGTGAGCCGGTCGCGCAAGATCGCCAAGAAGTCCATGCGCCCACGGTAAACGACGTACTCTGTGGCGGCAGCCACAATGCGCCCTGTGGTGGCAGCCACAATTTCTCGTGGTATGGATTGAGAATCGTGTCTTGTCACACACAGGAACACGTTCTATTTTCATCATGTGAGCCACAACATAGCGGACCTTGTCGAACACGCCATCGACCTCATGCCGGATAACGTCGCCCTGGTCGACGACACTCGCTCGGTTACCTATGCCGAGCTCGAGGGGCGAGCCAATCAACTCGCGCACTACCTGCGGGAACGGGGGGTGCAACCGGGTGACAAGGTGGGTATCTACTCGCGGAACACCATCGAGGCCATCGAGGCCATGGTGGCGGTGTTCAAGGCCCGCGCCGTCATGGTCAACGTGAACTTCCGATATGTCGAGAACGAGTTGCAGTACATCTTCGACAACTCGGATATGGTCGCGCTGGTGGTCGAGCGTCGCTACAGCGACAAGGTCGCCAATGTCCGGCCGAACACCCCGCAGCTGAAATCGGTCCTCGTGGTGGAGGACGGCACCGACCTGCCGCTACCCGAGGGCGCGGTGGAATACGAAGCGGCGCTTGCCGGTTGCTCGCCCGAGCGCGACTTCGAGGACCGCTCGCCCGACGACATCTACATGCTCTACACCGGCGGCACCACCGGTATGCCCAAGGGCGTCATGTGGCGACAGGAGGATGTCTGGCGGGTGCTCGGCGGCGGAATCAACTTCCTCACCGGTGAGTACGTCACCGACGAGTGGGAGCTCGCCAAGCTGGGCGCCGCCAACCCGCAGATGGTGCGGTACCCGGTCGCCCCGATGATCCACGGCGGCTCGCAGTGGGCCACCTTCCAGAGCCTGTTCGGCGGCGGCAAGACGCTCATGCTCGCGGAGTTCAGCGGCCACGGACTGTGGCGCGCCGTCGAGCAGCACAAGATCAACCTGATTTTCATCACCGGTGACGCCATGGCCCGGCCCATGGTGGACGCGCTGCTCGAGGGCAATCCGGAAACCGGTGAGCCCTATGACGCGTCGAGCCTTTACGTCATCGCCAGCAGCGCGGCGCTGTTCTCGCCGACGCTCAAGGACAAGATGCTCGAGCTGCTGCCGAACCGGATGATCAGCGACTCCATCGGCTCCTCGGAGACCGGTTTCGGTGGTCTGTCCGTGGTCACCAAGGGGCAGAACCACACCGGCGGCCCGCGCGTGAAGATCGACGCCTCCACCCAGGTGCTCGACGAGGACGGCAATCCCTGCGAGCCCGGTTCCGGCAAGATCGGCTTCCTGGCCCGCAGCGGACACATCCCGCTCGGCTACTACAAGGATGAGGCCAAGACCAAGGCCACCTTCAAGGAGTTCAACGGCAAGCGGTACTCGATTCCGGGCGATTTCGCCCGCGTCGAGGAAGACGGCACCGTCACCATGCTCGGCCGCGGTTCGGTGAGCATCAACTCCGGAGGCGAGAAGATCTACCCGGAGGAGGTCGAGGGGGCGCTCAAGTGCCACCCCGAGATCTTCGACGCGCTGGTGGTCGGCGTGCCGGACGAGCGCTGGGGGCAGAAGGTGGTGGCGGTCGTGCAGTGTCGCGGCGCGAACCGGCCCACGCTCGAGGAGTTGCGTCCGGTGCTGACGCAGGAGATCTCGTCGTACAAGATGCCGCGTGCGCTGTGGTTCGTGGACCAGATCAAGCGGAATCCGGCGGGTAAGCCCGACTACAAGTGGGCCAAGGCGCAGACCGAGGAGCGTCCCGCCGATGAGGACGCGCCCGCGCCCGCCAGCAAGTAGCGCCCGGTTCCGGAGTCGGTCGCGATCCGTGCCGCGACCGGCTCCGATCCGTTCGACCAGGGAAAACGCCGGATCATCCGAGGATTCGCCCAGAGCCGAAGGATATGGAAGGCAGTCCTTTCCGATCCTCCCAACATGTCGGTGGGGTGTGCCAGAGTGGCCCTATGAGCAAGCAGTCCGGCAGGTCCACCACCTCCCTCGATGAGGTGTTGCAGTCGTTCGAGGGGCACCGCCGTGAGCTGTGTGCCTACGCCTATCGCATGCTGGGGTCCTCCTTCGAGGCCGAGGACGCGGTCCAGGAGGCGTTCACGCGCGCCTGGAAGTCCTACGAGTCCTTCGAAGGGCGCTCCAGTCTGCGCTCCTGGCTCTACAAGATCACCACCAATGTCTGTCTGGACATGCTGGACGGGCCGCAGCGCCGCGCCCGGCCCATGGATCTGAACGGACCGTCCACGCCCGACTCGCCGCTGCCCATGCCGGAGCCGGACTACGTGTGGGTGGAACCCATTCCGAACGCGCTGGCCTTCGGCGCGGATCCGGCCGACCACGCCTCGGTGAAGGACACGCTGCGGCTGGCCTTCGTGGCCGCGGTGCAGCATCTGCCCGCCACCCAGCGCGCCATCCTGATCATGCGCGAGGTGCTGCGCTTCTCCGCGAACGAGACCGCCGACATGCTCATGATGTCCCCGGCCTCGGTGAACAGCGCCCTGCAACGCGCTCGCGCCACCATGTCCAAGGTGCAGCCCGACGAGGGCAAGACCTTCGACGAAACCGACGAGCAGCAGCGCAAACTCGTCGACGATTTCGTCGAGGCGTTCGAGTCCTACAACATGGACGCGCTCACCGCGCTGCTGAAAGAGGATGTGGCACTGTCCATGCCGCCCATCTCACTGTGGGTGTCGGGTCCGGACAATGTGGCGGCCTTCATGCTCGGTCACGGCCACGCCTGCCGCGATTCGCGCATGGTGCCGCTGGCGGGTGCGAATGGTTTGCCCGCCTTCGGTCACTACAAGCCGAGCGACGAACCGGGCCTGTGGCTGCCGTGGTCCATCACCGTGCTCGAACTGGATGGAGATCGTATTTCCGGTCTCAACTTCTTCCTCGACACCGATAAACTGTTCCCGCTCTTCGGTTTGCCGCAGGAGTGGCGCGAAGGGGTGGAGGTTTCGACCACCGCGTAGACCCTGTCGGCGCGCATGGTGGATGACGTCGGGGTGGTCCGACGTCGGCGCGACGACACGCGTGAACGGCCCGCCGGGTGTATACCCGTCGGGCCGTTCGCATTTCAACACCTCGCATACCCCTAGGGGGTATGAAGTAGATCACCGCTCCGAGGACTGTCGGCCTTATACCCCATGGGGGTATACATATCCGGGTCGGAACTGATCGGGACACGAGTACGGGTCCCGCGAGTAGTCAGGGAGTGGTTCCCATGTCGGATCGGATATCGGCCCCGCCCGCGTCGCGGCGCTGGGTTGCCTTGGGGCTCATTGCCCTCGCACAGTTCATGGTCATCATGGACACCTCGATCATCGGTGTCGCGCTGCCGAAGATGCAGGAGGAGTTGGGGTTTTCCCAGGAGAACCTGTCCTGGGTCTTCAACGCCTACGTGGTGGTGTTCGGCGGGCTGCTGCTGCTCGGCGGCAAGCTCTCCGACATCCTGGGGGCGAGAAGGGTTTTCCAGGCCGGATGGGCGGTGCTCGGCGTCGGCTCGCTGGCGGCGGGGCTGGCGTCGAACGCCGCCGTCGAACTCATCGGGCGCGGCGTGCAGGGCGCGGGCGCGGCGCTCATCGCGCCGTCGGCACTGACCCTGCTCATGATGCTGTTCGGGAACAACCCGAAAGAGCTGACCAGGGCGTTCGCCGTCTACGGCGCGGCGGCTCCGGCCGGTGGCACGGCGGGAGTCTTCCTCGGTGGGCTCATCACCGAATACGCCTCGTGGCCTTGGGTCTTCTACATCAATATCCCGCTCGCGGTGGTGGCGCTGCTCGCCGCGCCCGCGCTGGTGCCGGACGGTGCGCTGGCACCGCACGGATCGGTCGACATCCTGGGCGCGCTGACCGCGACCTCGGGACTGGGGGCCGCGGTGTTCGCGGTGGTTCGAGCCGACTGGGCGGCCGTGTCGACCTGGGCGATCCTCGTTGGGGCCACCGCACTGCTGATCGCCTTCGTCGCCATTCAGGCGCGGCGCGCGGAACCGCTGATGCCGCTGGCCATCTTCCGGGCTCCGGATCTCGGTGCGGCCAATCTGGCGCAGGTGCTGCTGGGCGCGGCATGGGTGCCGATGTGGTTCTTCCTCAATCTGTACCTACAGCAGGTGCTCGGCTACTCGGCCTTCCCGTCGGGCGCGGCCCTGCTGCCCATGACGGCACTCATCATGATCGGCATGATCGCGCTGTCTCCGAAGCTGTTCGCCCGCTTCGGTGCTCGCACCATGACCGCCACCGGACTGGTGGTGCTGGCGGTCGGGCTGATCTGGTTGTCCTTCGTCCGGCCCGACGGCAGCTTCTGGGTGGATGTGCTGCCCGGCTCGCTGATCGCCGCGCTCGGCATGTCACTGGCCTTCATCCCCTCCCTGCAGACCGCGATCTCGGCCGCGGCCCCCGAGGAAGGCGGTCTGGCCTCCGGCATCGTCAATACCGGCTACCAGATCGGATCCGCTCTGGGCCTGGCCGTGGCCACCGCGATCGCCGCCGCGGCGGGGGCCGAGGCACTGGGCGACCCGGTCGCGCTGGCCGACGGCTTCTCGGCCGCGTTCGTGACCGCGGCCGTGATCGCCGTGGCCGCCGCCGGAGCGGCGCTGGTGACCTTCCGGTCCCCGGCCCGCCGCGAAGGGGTGAGCACTGGCGTCTGACCTGCGTGTCGACCGGAGCCCCATCGACCGACGGCCCGCCGAGTGCTCGGCGGGCCGTCGTGGTGCCCGTGAAAAGCGAAGGGCCCGCCGGGTTTTCGGCGGGCCCTTCGGCGTCGGGGGTCAGCCCGGGTAGTTCATGTGGAACGGCTCCCACTGGTGGCCGTCCGGATCGATGAAGGTGCGGCCGTACATGCCCGCCCCGGCCTCCTGTTCGCGGCGGCTGTCGTCGGCCTCCTCGGTGCCGCCGGCCTTCAGGGCGGCTTCCACCAGGCTGTCCACCTCGGCGGCGCTGGCCAGCGACAGGGCGTAGGCCGCGCCCACCGTCGCGCTGGTGTCGGCGATGGTGCGCTTGCTGAAGTTGGTGAAGAACTCCTTGGTCAGCAGCATCAGGCAGATGTTGTCGTCCACCACGATGCAGGCGGCGTTGTTGTCGGTGAAGTCCGGATTCACCTTCCAGCCGAGCGCCTCGTAGAACCCCTTGGACCGGTCCAGATCGGAAACGGGGAGATTGATGAAGATCATCTTGCTGGCCATGATGTCGTCCTCTCGGCGCGTACTCGTTGCGTATCACAGGTAAGGACGAAGCGGACATCGGAAACTCATCGGTGCCGCTGCGGTAGGGCCGGATACAGCCCTGGAACAGGCCGGATACAGCGCGGGGCGGCGGCACGGAATCCGTACCGCCGCCCCGTCCGGAGACCTCAGCCGGCGGCCAGGATGCCGCCCAGGGCGCGCAGGTGGTCGCTCGCGCCGCCGAGGGCGAACTCGTTGTGCTTGGCGGCGGTGAAGTACTGGTTCACGATGTGATCGCGGTCGATGCCGACGCCGCCGTGCACGTGCACGACGGTGTGGGCGATGCGGTGGCCCGCGTCGGCCGCCCAGTACTTGGCGGTGTGGATCTCGGCGGCGGCGTCCAGGCCCTCGGCCAGTCGCCAGGCCGCCTGCTGCACGGCCAGGCGCACGCCCTGCACGTCGATGTAGGCGTCGGCGAGCCGCTGCGCCACGGCCTGGAAGCTGCCGATCTTGCGGTTGAACTGTTCGCGCTCGCGGGCGTATTCGGCCACCAGTTCCAGGCCGCGCTCCACCGTCCCGAGCTGCTGGGCGGCCAGGCCCAGCCAAGCGCGTTCCAGCAGCCAGGTCAGGAGCTCCGGCCCCTGCTCCAGCGTGCCCACCAATTCCGCCGGGGCACCGGCCAATTCGACCTCGGCCTCGGGGGAGCGGTCGGTGACCAGCTGGTCGGCCAGGTGCACGGTGGACTCGGCGGGATCGACCAGGAAGACGGCGGCCTGTCCGTTCACGGTGGCGGGCACCAGGATTCGTGCCGCCTGCCGGGCGAAGGGCACCGTGATCTTGACGCCGGACAGCCGCCAGGAGCCGTTCTCGTCGGCGGTGGTGACGGGCGTGGCGGGCTCCCAGTTGCGCTCCTCGCTCAGCGCCACGGTCAAAATGGTCTCGCCGCGTCCGGCGGCCGCGGCCAGCTCGCGCTGCGCCGGGGAGCCGAAGGCGGCCAGGGCGCCCGCACCCAGCACCACCGACCACAGGTACGGCACCGCCGCGACCGACTTGCCGAGCTCACGCAGCACGGCCGTCTGCTCCAGCACACCGAAATCGCTGCCGCCCACCGCTTCCGGCAGGGCCGCGGCCAGCACGCCGGTCTCGGACAGCGACTTCCACAGTGCCGCGTCGAAGCGCACGGTGTCGTTGCCCTCGGCATCGGTGGTGCGGTCGAGTTCGCGCAGCCGGTCGGCGGTGACGAGTTTGCCGGTCACCTCGGCGGTGAGCCGGGCCAGATCCTGCTGCGCTTCGGTCAGGGTGAAATCCATGGAGGGTACCTAGCTTTCCAAAATCAACGCGCGGACGGCGGCTGCCGCAGGGCGGTCATGGCGATGATGTCGCGCTGCACCTCGTTGGTGCCGCCGCCGAAGGTGAGGATCAGGCAGGCGCGGTGCATGCGCTCCAATCGCCCGCGCAGCTGCGCGCCCGGCGAGTCCTGCCGCAGGTACGCCTGCGGTCCGAGCACCTCCATGAGCAGCCGGTACGCCTCGGTGGCCAGTTCGGTGCCGTACACCTTGCAGGTGGAGGCGTCCCACGGGCGCGGCGCGGCATCCCCACCCGCGTCGGCCCGGGAAGCGATCTCCCAGTTGAGCAGCTTCAGGTACTCCACCTTGGCGTGCACGCGCGCCAGGTTGATCCGCACCCATTCCTGGTCGATGACGCGGGATCCGGTGGAGGTCTTGGCCTCCCGCGCCCACTCCACGGTCTGCCGCACGGCCAGCGCCAGCGGCGCGGACGAGGTCAGCGCCACCCGCTCGTGATTGAGCTGGTTGGTGACCAGCGCCCAGCCGCCGTTCTCCGGGCCGACCATATCGCTGTGCTTGACCCGAACGTCCTGGTAGTAGGTGGCGCTGGTGTCCGGACCGGCCATGGTGTGCACCGGGGTCCAGGAGAAGCCCTCGGCCGTGGTCGGCACGATGAACATGGAAATGCCCTTGTGCTTCTTGGCATTCGGGTCGGTGCGCGCGGCCAGCCAGATGTAGTCGGCGTAGGCGATGAGGCTGGTCCACATCTTCTGGCCGTTGATGATCCACTCGTCGCCGTCGCGCACGGCGGTGGTGCGCAGCGAGGCCAGGTCGGTGCCCGCGCCGGGTTCGGAGTAGCCGATGGAGAAGTGCAGTTCGCCCGCGGCGATCTTGGGCAGGAAGAACCTCTTCTGCTCCTCGGTGCCGTAGTGCATGATGGTCGGCGCGACCGAGTTGATGGTCAGGAACGGCACCGGCGCGCCCGCGATGGCGGCCTCGTCGGTGAAGATCAGCTGATCCATGGTGGAGCGGTCCTGCCCGCCGTACTCCTTGGGCCAGCCCAGCGCCAGCCAGCCGTCGCGTCCCATCTCGGCGACGACCTCGCGGTACACGTTGCCGTGGCCGTACTCGCCGGTCTGGGCCGACAGCGCCTCGCGTCGTTCCGGAGTGATCAGTCGAGCGAAGTACTCGCGCAGTTCGGCGCGCAGCTGTTCCTGCTCGGGCGTATACGCAATGCGCATAGTGCGGTGTCCTTTCTGCCGCGCCTGGCGATGCGGCGGGTTCGCGGCCTGGAAGGCTCGCGCCGCGAACCGAGGTGGTGAGGCGATAATTGCACACAAAGTGGAACTTGTTCCAGTATGGGAGCCTGTTCCGGCATTTCCGGGTACCTGGGCCGGGGCTGTCTTGTTAGGCTCGGCCCGTAGCTGTGGCAAAGGAGTTGGCTATGAAGGTCACCGTCGATCTCGACCAGTGCGAGGCGAACGGCATCTGTGTCGGAATCGCCCCCGACGTGTTCGATCTCGATGACGAGGACATCCTGCACATCACCGCCGCCGAGGTGCCCGCCGATCAGGAGGACGATGTCCGCACGGCCGTGGCGCAGTGCCCGAAGGCGGCCCTGAAACTTGTCTGAAACCATCCTTGCTAGCAAGGTGTAACACGTTCTAAAGTCGGCCCGGTGAGCGTTTCTGATGTGAGTCTTGCGGGCCGGGTTGCGATCGTGACCGGCGGCGGTGCCGGATTGGGCCGGGCGGAAGCCCTGGCGCTGGCCGGCGCCGGGGCGTCGGTCGTGGTGAACGATCTCGCCGAGAACGACGCGGTCAACGCTACCCTCGCCGATATCCGGGCACTGGGCGCGAAGGCCGAATTCGTCGCGGGCAGCATCGCCGAGCGTGCCACCGCCGACGCCCTCATCCGCACCGCCGACGAAGCCTTCGGCGGGGTGGACATCGTGGTCAACAACGCGGGCATCACCCGGGACCGCATGCTGTTCAACATGTCCGACGAGGATTTCGACGCCGTCGTCGCGGTGCACCTGCGCGGACACTTCCTGCTGACCCGCAATGCGGGCGCCTACTGGCGCGCCAAATCCAAGGCGGCGGGCGCGCCCGTGTACGGGCGCATCGTCAATACCTCGTCCGAAGCCGGACTGCTCGGTCCGGAGGGGCAGGCGAACTACGGTGCGGCCAAGGCCGGTATCACCGCGCTGACCCTCTCGGCCGCCCGCGCGCTGTCGCGGTTCGGCGTGACGGCCAATGCCATCGCCCCGCGGGCGCGCACCGCCATGACGGAGAACGTCTTCTCGGCCGCGCCGCAGGACGGGCCCGATCCGCTGTCCCCGGATCATGTCGCCCGCCTGGTGGCCTACCTGGCCTCCCCGGCGGCCGAGCGGATCTCCGGCCAGCTGTTCGTGGTGTACGGCCCGATGGTCGCCCTGATGGCCGCACCGGTCGTCGAGCGGCGTTTCGATGCCGAGGGGGAGTGGACCGCGGCGGGACTCGCCGCGACACTCGGCGGGTATTTTGCCGAACGCCCTTCCGGCGCTACCTTTTCGGCATCGTCGCTGATGGATCTCGACTGAGTTTCCCATAGCGAGGGTTACGTCCGGCCTCCGGTTGATCACGCGATCAACTATTGGTAGGAATGGGGTTCAACGGTGTGGGACGCCTCACAAGGGCTGTCTCAGACACAAGAGTGATCCCATGGTGAACAAGTTCTCGAGCGCCTGGCTCTCAGGGAGAAAAAGAGCAGTTCAAAACCTGCGAAAGTCTTACGCAGCGACAGTGAACGTGTTCTAATCATTCAGCGGGGCGTAGATCACATTCAGATCTCGTGCGCTATAAGCAAGGCAGGGGCAGGAGGAAACGCGGGAATGAACGACGTTCTTGCCGTGCCGTTGCGGGCGGTCGGAGGGTTCTTCGAACTCGCCGGAAGCGTCGCTCGCGCCGCGGTACGGCCCCCATTTCAGCGCCGCGAATTCATCGAACAAGCGTGGTTCGTGGCTCGGGTATCGATCATCCCGACCCTGCTGGTGGCGATTCCGTTCACGGTGCTGGTCAGCTTCACGCTCAACATCCTGCTCCGGGAGATCGGCGCGGCCGACCTCTCCGGCGCGGGCGCGGCCTTCGGGTCCATCACCCAGGTCGGCCCGATGGTCACCGTGCTCATCGTGGCCGGCGCGGGCGCCACCGCCATCTGCGCGGATCTCGGCGCACGCACCATCCGCGAGGAGATCGACGCCATGCGGGTGCTCGGCATCGATCCCATCCAACGCCTGGTGGTACCGCGTGTGCTCGCCTCCATGTTCGTGGCGGCACTGCTCAACGGCCTCGTCAGCACCATCGGCATCCTCGGCGGCTTCCTGTTCTCGGTCTTCCTGCAGGACGTCAACCCGGGCGCGTTCGTCAACGGCATCACGCTGCTGACGCACTTCCCGGAACTCGTCATCTCCGAGGTGAAGGCCACCCTGTTCGGACTCGCGGCCGGACTCGTCGCCTGCTACCTGGGGCTGAACGTGAAGGGCGGCCCCAAGAGCGTGGGCGACGCGGTCAACCAGACCGTCGTCTTCTCCTTCATGGTGTTGTTCGTGGTTAACGTGGTGGTCACCGCGGTCGGCATCAAGTTCACGGCGCGGTGATCTGATGGCGTTCGTGATCGAGTCCAGATTCCCGCGAATCACCAAGCGGGTCAGGCGTGTTGGCGAGGGTATCGACTCCGTCGGCAAGCACGCCGTGTTCTACGCGCAGTCGATGGCCTCGGTGCCGCGGGCGCTGGTGCACTACCGCACCGAGACCATTCGGCTCATCGCCGAGATCTCCATGGGCACCGGCGCGCTCGCGGTCATCGGCGGCACCGTCGTGATCGTCGGCTTCCTCACCCTCGCCGCGGGCGGCACCATCGCCGTGCAGGGCTACAGCTCCCTGGGCAATATCGGCGTCGAGGCGCTGACCGGCTTCTTCGCCGCCTTCATCAATGTGCGCATCGCCGCGCCGGTGATCTCGGGCATCGGATTGGCGGCCACCCTGGGCGCGGGTACCACGGCGCAGCTGGGCGCCATGCGCGTCTCCGAGGAGATCGACGCGCTGGAGGTCATGGCGATCCGCCCGGTGCCCTTCCTCGTCGGCACCCGGATGCTCGCGGGCATCATCGCCATCATCCCGCTGTACTCGCTCGCCGTGATCGCCTCCTTCATCGCGAGTCGCTTCGCGACCGTGGTGATCTACGGGCAGTCGGCGGGCGTCTACGACCACTACTTCGAAACCTTCCTGATTCCCAGCGACATTCTGTGGTCGTTCGCGCAGGCGATCTTCATGGCCTTGGCGGTCATGGCGATTCACACCTACTACGGCTTCCATGCCGCGGGTGGACCGGTCGGCGTGGGAGTCGCGGTCGGTAACGCCGTACGGGCCTCGCTGGTCGCGGTCGTCACCGTGACGCTGCTGATCTCGCTGGCCATCTACGGCACCTCCGGCAACTTCCATCTCTCCGGGTAGGGCGGCGAATGGGTACGCAAACACGCAAACCACAATCACGGTTCGAAGAGCCGTGGGTGATCCGGCTGTGCGGGCTCGGCATGGTGCTGGGCGTGGTGGCCGTGGTCACCCTCTGCCTGGTCATGTTCGCGGGCGGATTCGAGAACACCGTCAAGGTCTCCGTCGAATCGCCGCGCAGCGGCCTGGTGCTCGACCCGGACGCCAAGGTCAAGATCCGCGGCGTGGAAATCGGCAAGGTCTCCGGTGTGCACAACACCGCCGACGGTGCGCGCATCGATCTCGAACTCGATCCGGAACAGCTGCGGATGGTGCCCGCCAATGCCGTCGTGGATATTCGGTCCACCACGGTATTCGGCGCGAAATATATCAATTTCGTTGCGCCGCAGAATGCTTCGAAGGAATCGCTGCAACCCGGCGCCGTGGTGCGGGCGAGTTCGGTTACCGTCGAATTCAATACGCTGTTCCAGCATCTCAATGACGTGCTCGCGAAAATCGAGCCGGAGAAGCTGAATGCCACGTTGCAGGCGGTGGGTTCGGCATTGCAGGGCCGCGGCGAGAAGATCAACCAGCTGCTCGTCGACAGCGAGGCGTTCCTGCGCGACATCAACCCCTCGCTGCCCACCCTGCAGGAGGATCTGCGCAAGACCACCCAGGTCACCGGTCTCTACGCCGACACCGTGCCGGATCTGCTGCGCACCACTGACAATCTGGTGGTCACCGGCGGGACGCTGGCCGAGCGGGCCGGGGACCTGGACCTGGTGCTGACCAACATCATCGGATTGGCCGACACCGCCACCCCGATCCTGAACGAGACGGAATCGCCGCTGGTGGAAGCACTTCGGCTGCTGCACCCGGCCACCGACACCCTGTACGAGTACCGCACCGCGGTGTCCTGCGTGGTCAACGGCCTCGGCCCGCTGATGCCGCTCTACGGTGAGATCTTCGGCGGCCGGTATCCGGCGGTCTCCATGAACGCCAGCCTCATGCCCGCCGGCGAGCCCTACAAGTACCCGGAGGATCTGCCCAAGGTGAACGCCACCGGCGGACCACACTGTGAGGACGTCACCGGCTGGGAGACCGGTGACAAGGCCAACTACCTGGTCACCGACACCTCGCAGGGGCACGTCTGGCAGCCGCCGACCCAACCGAGCCTCAACGAGGGCACCGTCTTCGAATTGCTGTTCGCCGGATTGCCGGGGGTGAGGTAGCGGTGCGCTTCACACCACACGCGGTCACGGTCAAGCTCGGTCTGTTCACCCTCGTCATGGTGCTGATCCTGGGCATGCTCGGGATCGTCTTCAGCGAGATGCGGTTCTCCCGCGAGTACGGCTACAAGGCCGTGTTCACCAGCTCGTCGGGCATCCTGCCGGGGGCGAAGGTGCGCATCGCCGGTGTGCCGGTCGGCTCGGTGACCTCGGTGCGGGTCGGCGAGGACAATCTCGCACACCTCGAATTCGACGTGGACCGCAAGTACCGGCTCTACCAGAGCACCACGGCCGCCATCCGCTACGAGAACCTGGTCGGCGACCGGTATCTGGAGCTGCTGGAGGGCCCCGGCACGGCGGAGGTGATGCGGGAGGGCGCGACCATGGGCACCGACCGCACCAAGCCCGCACTGGATCTGGACATGCTGCTGGGCGGGATGAAGCCCCTGCTGCGCGGCCTGGATCCGGCGCAGGTCAACGACCTCACCGAGGCGCTGCTGCAGATCTTCCAGGGGCAGGGCGGCACACTGGTGTCGCTGCTCAACAGCTCCGGCTCCTTCGCCAAGACGCTGTCCGAGCGAGATGCCCTGATCGGCAGTGTGATCGAGAATCTGAAGACGGTGCTGGCCACCATCGACGATCGTGATCAGGAATTCGCGACCACGCTGGACGAATTGCAGCGGTTGGTGAGCGGCCTGGCCGCGGACAAGGACCCCATCGGGGACGCCATCCCCCGGATCTCCGGGGCGACAGGCGATCTCACCGGTCTGCTCACCCAGGCCCGGCCGGATCTGAAGGAGACCATCAACCAGCTGGGTCGTACCGCCACGAGCATCGACGATCAATCCGGCGATATCGAGTGGATCATCCAGAACCTGCCGGACGCCTACAAGAAGCTGGTTCGCATCGGCTCCTACGGATCGTTCCTGAACATCTACGTCTGCGGCACCGATTTCCTGGTCGACGGCCCCGACGGCAAGCCGCTGTTCCTCAAACTGCCCGGCGCGCAGACCACCGGGAGGTGTGCGAAGTGAACGGACAGCGCTCATCGGTGATCAATGTGGGCATCGTCGGCATCGTGCTGGCGGTCACCATCTCACTGGCCTCGCTCCAGTTCGACCGATTGCCGTTCCTGGCCTCCGGTATTCAGTACACCGCCCATTTCGGTGACGCGGGCGGTCTGGTGCCCGGTGACCAGGTTCAGGTGGCGGGCGTGCGGTCCGGCCGGGTGGAGGACGTGCGGCTGGACGGCGCGAAGGTGCTCGTGCGGTTCAGCATCGACGGCGGCATCACGCTGGGCGACCGGACCAGCGCCGCCATCAAGACCAATACGGTGCTCGGCCGCAAATCCCTCGAGGTCACCCCGGCTGGGGACGGCCGCCTGCGACGGGACCAGCCGATTCCGTTGGAGCGCACCACCTCTCCGTACTCGCTCAACGACGCGCTCGGCGACCTCGCCACCACCGTGCACGGCCTGGACATGGAGCAGGTGAACACCACGCTCGACGCGCTGTCGGCCACCTTCGCCGATACGCCCGCGCCGTTGCGGTCGGCCCTGGACGGCATCACCGCCCTGTCGCGCAGCATCAACACCCGCGACCAGGCGCTGACCGAGCTGCTGAGCAAGGCCCAGGGCGTCACCCAGGTGCTGTCCGATCGAGCCGCCAAGATCAGCGCGCTGCTCGTCGACGGCAATCAGCTGCTCGGCGAGCTGGACGCGCGGCGCACCGCGCTCGGCCAGATGATCCAGTACGTCAACGGATTGGCCCAGCAGCTCAGCGGGTTCGTCAACGACAACGAGGCCCAGCTGCAACCCACGCTGGACCGGCTGAACTCGGTACTGGAGATGCTCCAGCGCAATGAGCAGAACCTCTCCGACGCCCTCGACGCCCTCGGCCCGTACGCGGGCGCGCTGGGCGAGCAGGTGGGCGGCGGCCCGTACTTCCAGGCGTACATCTCCAACGCGACCAGCAAGGGGTTGCAGCCGCTGGTCGACGCCCTGGTGTGGCCCGAACATCTGCCCGAGGACCTGCGCTCCTACCTCGACAACAGTCCGCAGCAGCCTCCCGGCCTGTATCCCGCACTGACGGAGCCCGGAAAATGAACGCACTGAAGAACCTCGGACAGCTGCCCCGGTGGACGTGGGCCGTCGCCCTGGTCGCGCTGATCGCGGTGGTCGGTGTGCTCGCGTACCCGGCGGTGAGCCGGATCGGCAAGACCCAGATCACCGCGTACTTCCCGTCCACCAGCGGCCTGTACGCCGGTGACCAGGTGCGGGTGCTCGGCGTGCGGGTCGGCACCATCGACTCCGTGGATCCGGGTGCCGACCGGGTCACGGTGCGGATGACCATCGACCGCGGCGTGGACCTGCCCGCCGACGCCAAGGCCGTCATCGTGTCGCCCTCGCTGGTGTCGGCGCGGTTCGTTCAGCTGGCCCCCGCCTACACCGGCGGCGACAAACTGGCCGACGGCGACACCATCCCGATCGAGCGCACCGCCATTCCGGTGGAGTGGGACGACATCAAGACCGAACTGTCCAAACTGGCGACGACCCTCGGCCCGGTGGGCGATGACGAACAGGGTTCCTTCGGTCGATTCGTCGACACCGCCGCCGACAATCTCGACGGCAACGGTGCGGCGTTCCGCGACACCCTGCGGGAGCTGTCCAGCGCGCTGACCACGCTGTCCGACGGCCGCACCGACCTGTTCGCCACCATTCGCAACCTGCAGCAGTTCGTGGACGTGCTCTCCAAGAGCAACGACCAGATCGTGCAGTTCGGTGGGCGGCTCGCCTCGGTGTCCTCGGTGCTGGCCGGCGTGTCCACCGATCTCGGTGCGGGACTGGAGAATCTGGATATCGCGGTCGCGGATGTGCAGCGCTTCATCGACGCCCGCGGCGGGGCGCTGACCGAGAGCGTGCAGCGGCTCAGCGAGGTCACCCAGCTGCTGGTGGACAAGCGGCCCGAGGTGGAGCGGGTGCTGCACTCCGGCCCCACCGCCCTGGTGAACTTCTATCAGATCTACAAGCCCGCCCAGGGGTCGCTGACCGGCTATCCGGTGCTCACCAACTTCGCCGACCCGATCAGCTTCCTCTGCGGGTCGGTCGAGGCGCTGGAAGCCAACGACTCCGACAAGAGCGCGGACCTGTGTGCCACCATGCTCGGCCCGGTGCTGAACAGCATGGCCATGAACTATCCGCCGCTCATGCTCAGCACGCCGACCAATGCGACCGCCTATCCGGAGCAGTTGGTGTACAGCACACCGGAGGTCGCGGCCGCGGCCGGCGGCGTCACGGTGCCGGGCAGCATCGCCGAACTGGCCGTTCCGGGAGGCAACTGATGACCAGCATCTTCGGCCGCACCCGGGTGGCGGGCATGGCGATCGGCATCGCAATCGCCTTGGGCGCCACCGGATGCCAGTGGGACGGACTGAACTCGCTGCCGATGCCGGGTGCGGAGGGCACCGGCGCGGGGGCGTGGGAAGTCAAGATCCAGATGCCGAATGTCACGACGCTGACCCGCAATTCGCCGGTCCGCGTCCATGACGTCGCGGTCGGCTCGGTGACCGGTATCGAGGTGGAGGGCTGGCACGCGCTGGTCACCGTGAGCCTCGAACCGGATGTGCGGCTGCCCGCCAACGCCACCGCCAAGATCGGCCAGACCAGCCTGCTCGGCAGCAACCATCTCGAACTGGCCGCGCCCACCGATGTTCCGGCACAGGGCGAATTGCGGCCCGGCGATGTCATCCCGCTGGAGCGGGCGGGTGCGTACCCGACCACCGAGCAGACGCTGTCCTCCCTCTCGGTGGTGCTCAACGGCGGCGGCATCAGCCAGTTGGAGACCATCACCAAGGAACTGAACACCGCGCTGAGCACCGACACCGAGGCCATCCGCGAACTGCTGCCGCAGCTGAACACCCTCGTCACCACGCTCGACGCGCAGACCGACGACATCATCGCGGCTATGGGCGGACTGGATCGGTTCTCCGGAATCCTGGCGCAGCAACAGGATCAGGTGGTCGCGGCCATCGAGAACATCCATCCGGCGCTGACCGTGCTCGCCGACCGCAGGGAGAACATCACCCGTGCGTTGACCGCGCTGGGCGGGCTCAGCGACGTGGTGTCGCGCATCGTGGACAACGGCGGCGATCACCTCACCGCCGAACTGGCCAACCTCTGGCCGCTGCTGCAGGAGATCGCCAATACCGGAACGAATCTCAGTGCGGCGCTGGATATGCTGCTCACCTTCCCGTTCTCGCTGAAAAACCTGGACGGCGCGGTGCGCGGCGACTACCTCAACGTGAAGATCACCTACGATCTCACCGCCGCGCGCCTGAGCAAGAACTTCCTCACCGGAACGCCGCTCGGTCCGCGCTTCGGCGGCGTCGAGGGAGCGCTCGGCCAGCTGGGCGGCACCCCCGGTGAGCCGGTCGATCCGCGGACCGCGCCACTGAACCCCCGGCCGGAGTCGCAGGCACCCGAGCCGAGTATTCCCGGGCTGCCGCCGATTCCGGGGCTGCCCGCGATTCCGGGACTCACCGTGCCGCAGGGGAGTGGACAGTGAAACTCACGCGCTTCGTCAAGATCCAGCTGGTCATCTTCTCGGTGCTGACGGTTATCGGCATCACCGTGATGAGCGGTACGTACGTGCAGCTGCCCGCCATGTTCGGGATCGGCCGCTACGACGTCACGGTGCGACTGGCCGCCACCGGTGGACTGTACGAGAACGCCAATGTCACCTATCGCGGTACCACCGTCGGCAAGGTGACGGCGGTGCGGCTGACGCCGGAAGGTGTCGACGCCGAACTCTCCATCGACAGCGACTACAAGATCCCCTCCGATGTGGACGCCTGGGTGCGCAGTGTGTCGGCGGTCGGCGAGCAGTATGTGGACCTGCTCCCGGTCGACAACGGCACGGGCGGCAACCTCTCCGACGGTTCGGTCATCCCGGTGGAGCGGACCAAACTGCCGCAGGATGTCGGCACCCTGCTCGAACAGACCGACCGGCTGCTGAACAGTGTCGCGGACACCAAGCTGCGGCAGGTCATCGACGACGCCTTCCTGGCATTCGACGGTGCCGGTCCGGATCTGCAGCGCTTCCTCGACTCCGCGTCCCTGCTCGTCCAGGAGGCGCGGAACAACTCCGAGGCCACCAAGGCCCTGATCGATCAGATCGGGCCGCTGCTGGACACCCAGATCGAATCCGATGCGGCGATCCGGTCGTGGACCGCGGATCTGGCCACGCTGACCGATCAACTGCGTGAACACGATCCGGCGCTGCGCAATGTGCTCAGCAAGACGCCGGGCGCCGCCGGCAGCGCCACCCGGCTGTTCCAGGACCTGAATCCGACGCTGCCGCTGCTCGCACGCAATCTGGCCAGCGTCGGCCAGGTCAGCTACGTCTACGATCCGGGCATCGAACAGCTGCTGGTCGTCTTCCCGCCGCTGGTCGGAGCGCTGCTGACGATCGCGCTCAACGGTCCGCTCGAGTACGGGGCCATGGTCGACTTCATGGTCAGCGTCAACGATCCGCAGGGCTGTACCACCGGCTTCCTGCCCGCCGATCAGCGGCGTTCGGCCGCACTGCGGGATGTGCCGGACACACCGGGCGGCCTGTACTGCAAGGTCTCGCAGGACGCGCCGTTCGCGGTGCGCGGTATTCGCAATACGCCCTGTATGGAGGTGCCGGGCAAGCGCGCGCCCACGCCGGAACTCTGCCGGGATCCGCAGGGGTTCGTGCCGCTGGGCGACAATCCGCCCTTCGGACCGCCGAATCCGGTGGCGCCGTCCGGCGATACCGGCGGTGAGCAGCCGCAGGGCGGTGCGCCCGGCGCTCCGGCCGGTGCGACCCAACCGGCGTCGGTCGAGACGCGGTCCTACGATCCGCGGACCGGGACCGTGCTCGGACCCGACGGCCGCATGTACCGTCAGGCCAATATCGGTCCCGACGGCTCCGGGGTGATCCCGACGAGTCTGACAGCGATGGTGCAGGAGCAGATGCGATGAGTGATACCGGTGGGGTGACGAACCGAAACCGGCGGCGCGCGGTGCGCTCGGAGGGGCCGCCGCCGGAAGCGGGGGCCGACACCGCACGGGTGCACCCGGCCACCGCTTCGACAGCGGAGGGGGCCGACGACGTGGCGGCCACACCGCCCCCCGTCGAACTCGGCAAGCATGAGGAGACCGCACCCGCCGAGCCGGTCGCGCATGGCGAGCAGACCGAGCCGGGCGAGCTCGGTGAACCGACGTCCGCTGAGCCGGTGCTGCTCGACAAGGTCGCGGAAAGTGATGGGGCCGAGCAGATTCCGCAGCCGTCCGCCGCAGCGGACACGGTTCCCCCGGTTCCACCCGCGCCGCCGTCCGTCGCGTCCGAGGGGCCCGCAGCTCCTTCGGCCGCAGGGATCGGTTGGCAGCGGATCGTGGCGGTGGCCGCGGTGCTGCTGGCGGTGGCGCTCATGGGCGGCACCGGCTACCTGGTGCACCTGCGCGCTGAGATCGCCGCGGAGAACACCCTGCGCGCCGACTACGTGCAGACGGCCAAGCAGGCCATGCTCAACATCACCAATATCAGCGCCGAGACCGCGTCCGACGACATCAAGCGGGTGCTCGAGGTGACCTCGGGTGAGCTGGCCGCCGAATACGAGCAGCGCAAGGACGATTACGCCGGAATCGTGCAGAAGGCGGAGGTGCGCGCCAAGGGCGAGGTCATCGACGCCGCCATCGAAAGCTCCGACGACCACTCCGCGATCGTGCTGGTGGCCGTCAAGCAGACCCTCACCAACGCCGGTGCGGAAGGTCCGCAGCAGCGGCAGTTCCGGTTCCGGGTGACCATCACCCACACCGAGCGAGGTTTGGCCGCGACGCAGATGGAGATGGTGATATGACCGCGCGATCACGTGACCGCTACCTGTTGATCGGCGCTTGCCTGCTGCTCGTCGCCGCCGTGGCGGTCGGCTCGTGGGTTGGTTACGGCTATCGGCAGGATCAGCGGGCCGAACAGGCCCGGGAGGATTCGCTGGTCGTTGCCCGCCGCGCCGTGGAGGGCATGTTCGGCTACAACTTCAACACCATCGACACCCAGATGGCCAAGGTCAGCGAGGATATGACCGAGGACTTCAAGGCCGACTGGAAGAACGTGACCGAAACCGTCCTCGCGCCCGGCGCGAAGGAGAAGGAACTCGTGGTGCAGGCCACCGTGACCGGCAGCGGCGTGATCAGTGCCGAGGCCGATCACACCGAGGTCATGATCTTCCTGAACCAGCGCAGCACCGGCAAGGACCCCGCCAAGGGCACCTACGACGCCAGCCGCCTGAAGGTGCAACTGGACCGCGAGGGGGGTCGCTGGCTGGTGGCCGACGTCGACCCGATCTAGAGTGCTGAGGTCAACGAAAGACCTTAGGACCCAGGAAGATCGCGTGGGCAAGACACAACAGCCGCAGTGGACCGCGGCCGATATACCGGATCTGCACGGCCGCGTCGCCGTGGTCACCGGAGCCAGTGCCGGTCTCGGCGTGGCCACGGCCTTCCTGCTCGCCGACAGCGGGGCGCACGTGGTACTGGCCTGCCGCAACCTCGAAAAAGCGGAATTGGTGGCCGATTCCATTCGCGTCGGCGCTCCCGAGGCCGAATTGTCACTGGTCGAACTGGATCTCGCCGTACAGGCATCGGTACACGCGGCGGCGCAGCAGCTCCGCGACCGGTTCGCGCACATCGATCTCCTGATCAACAACGCGGGCACCGCGGTCATGCGCCCGGAGCGCACCGAGGACGACTTCGAAACCACCATCGCCACCAACCATCTCGGCCACTTCGCGCTCACCGGCCTGCTGCTCGATCGCCTGCTGGCCGCACCCGCCGCCCGGGTCGTCTCGGTCACCAGCGGCGCGTTCGGCAAGACCATGGACACCGTGGACGTCGACGACCTGTTCTTCGAGCGCCGCGACTACCGGGGCCTGCACGCCTACGCCCAGTCCAAACTGGCGGTGCAGCTCTTCATCGCCGAGCTGCAGCGCCGCCTCAACGGCACCGACGCCAGGCTGGTCGCGACCATGGCCAATCCCGGTGTCGCCCAATCCGATTTCGAACAGAACCTGGGCCCGGTCGTCCGCTTCCTGTCCCGCCCGGCCTTCAAGTGGTTCTTCGACTCGCTGAAGCAGACTCCCGAAATGGGCGCGCTGCCCACCGTGCGCGCGGCCGTCGACCCGAGCGTGCGCGGCGGTGAGTTCTTCGGTCCCACAGGGCGTTTCAAAGGCTATCCGGTCCGCAAGGCACCGACCCCCGGAGCCGACGACCCGGAACTCGCGGCGCGGCTGTGGGAGAAGTCCGAGCAACTCACCGGCGTCAGCTTCCGCTTCACCGAGCCGGTCGGCGATCTGGAGGCAGGTCACTCCCTCCGGTAGTGGCGCTCCACCTCATGGAACGCCTGCTTGGGTGTCCAGCCGCCGACCGCGCCGTCGGCGAATTTCACGACGCCGAATCCCGCTCGGTCGAGATCGAAGCGGGGATCGGTGCTGTGTGGGAAGTCGGGCATGGCGAACGTGAACACGAAACAGCCGTGCACACCGCTGGTTTCGTACAGGCCGATCAGATCGCCCAGATAGCCTGCCTGTATATGTTCGTCGCGCGGATGCTCGCCGCGGATATGCGGTCGATCGCTGAACCAGCGGACGATCCGGAACGATCCCGCGCCCCGGCGGTCCGCACCTTCGAAAGCGCCGCAACCGAACTCGGTGATGACAACCGGCTTCTCGTTGTCGGTCACCAGTTCTCGGACGCGCCGCGCGTATCGGTCGGGATCGTGCCCGGATCGGTAGAGATTGACGCCGACCACATCGAATCGCGACCAGTCCAGGTCCTCCCACCCCGCCGCCGCGTACCCGACCGGCCCCTCGAACCGCTCCCGAGCCGTCCGCACGGCCCGTTCCAACAGTGCGTCCAGCCGCCTTGTCGCCCGCCGCCGAAACACCCCGTACGCGCGCACGATCAGCATGAGCCGCGCGTACGACCACCATCCGGGCACCATCCCCGGCACGGTATGGGTGAATTCACTGCCCACCAGCAGTGTCACCCGCCCCGGATACCGCCCCCGTAGTTCTTCGGCTCCCGTCGCGAGCTCACCCAGCCGTCCGCACACCTCCCGCCACGGCCGGTCGCTCACCTGCGGGCGTATCCACACCTCGAGTCCGATCTTGAGTGCGTCCTCCGCCGCCCCGAGCATCCGCACCCGATCGGCACCGATCAGCATCACCGCCGTGCAGTGCAGTTCCGCGTGGATCACCTCCAAATCCGCTCGTGCGGCCTCCGCCGGAACGCCGTCGACCAGGTACGAGATGCCACGAATGGTCAGCACGCGACCCATTGTCGTGGAAGTGGACCGCGTCTGGCAGACATAGTGGTCGCGCCGGACGACTACCGCTGCCGTCGGCTGTCCGCGACGGCGCTCGTGTACAGCTCGGTGGTCAGTTGGTCCTCGCCCACACCGAGATTCGCGAGTACTACACGCAGATCCGCCAGCGCCTGCGGCAGCTCGTCCTGACCGGACACCTGTGTTTCCAACTCCAGGAAGACGCCGGCTATCTCGGGGACCGTCACCACGGTCGCGACCATCGTCCGTCCCGCCATTGTGAAGGTGTAGTTCTCGCAGTCTTTCGTGAAGGCGATGGTGGGGTGGTACCCGAGGCGGACGATGATCGACTCGGCCGCGTCGCGGTTTTCGATCACGGTCTCGTGCTCGGGTTTCGAGCCGGTTTCCGGGTCGACCGTCGCGTCTTTGAACGTCAGCAAGTGCTTCGAGCCGCGAGCGCCGACGATCGTTCGGACTCGTAGCTCTCTGTCGGACTTGGACAACGACTCATCGGGTTGGTCGAAGTAGACATCGTGATAGCGGACCACATCGGGTGTCGCGAGGCGCGCGAGCCGCCGACGAACGGAACCGACGTCGGATAGGCGCGCCTTGTATTCGGCTTCGATCACAGCGGTTCCTGACTACGGGGCGAGGCGTGTCGCATCGGCGAAGGACTGTTCCAAAACCCGCACGAAGGCATGATGCAGGATGCCGCGTCGGTTGGGGTCGATTCGGTGCGTGGATGACGAATGCCCCTCGCCGTAGGCGGTGAACGCCGAAACGAACAGCACCTCATCGAGTTTGAGGATCCGCCACACCGGAATCCGGTCATAGGTGTACAGCTCGACCGGGTGGTTCGATCGGGCGAGCTCCCGCACGCGGGCGATGCACAGGCTGATGCCCACCGAGAAGCACTCGGGTGACTCGCCGATTTCCTCGGCGCGGAATCGCGCAGCTTCACAATCAGGGTCCAGGAGTAGGACACGAAGTCTCACATCCGACGACAAAGCCTCCCGAAGCAGCGAATCATTCAAGCCGAGTATGCCGAGCCCGCGTACCGCCATGACATCGATGGCGGTGGCCTGCGCGGCGAGTTCGCGAATATCCGCGCTGGCATCTGCCTGTGAGCGGTACGTGACGCTGATTTCGGTGAGATCGGGTATGACGGGCATTCTCGGGGCCAGCCCGAGTGCGATTCGCGCGCTGTCGGGCATCTGCAAGCCGTCTGCCAACCGCTCGAAAGACGTGAGGCTGGTCAGGTTCCGCCGTCTGTTGATCAGCTCGTTCACACGTCCTTGCGACATTCCCAAGGCCATCGCCAGGCGATGTTGGCTCGCACCCGTGTGCTGTTGGACCGTGTGGAGAAGTGCCGCGATATCTCGTTGGCACAGCATCGTCCTGGTCTGTTCACGATCCCACACCGCCCGTGGAACGGTGATCGAAGCGAGAACGTGCCCTGCCATCGTTCACTCCCATGCTGCCCATAGGAAGCCGCCGACTATCTCACGATGAGATTACCAGGTCGGCAGCTGAGATCACCCGCGTGTAATTGCCTGTTCATCAGCTGATTTGGCCTACTTCAGGGGTTCCTGACAGTTCGATCGCTGGAGACGCGGAGAGGTGACCATGGGGCGTTCACGGTTCTATCTGTTCCCGGGCGGCGTACTGGAGTTGCGCGGCATCGGAACCGAGCAGGACGACACGCGAGGGATCTACCTGGAGTTCAGTGGAGCCCAGGGCTGCGCGGACCACTACGAGCAGAGGCAGGCGATGGGCTACAAGCCAACGGCATTGGGGTACTCGCGGACTGATGTATCCGGCGGTCGCCTGCTCTCGGACCACAGTCGGATTCGGCAGCTCGCAGCCCGCCTCGGCTACGACTTCGCCGACATGATCGTCTACGACCCGAAGTTCGGCCGGCCGCCACTGGCGCGGTTGAAGGCGCAGGTGACCCGATTGGACGCGGAGGCGGTCATAGTCCCGGGACCGGAGCACTTCGAGGGTGGGTGCATACCCGACTCACTGGTCGAACGGGTTGACGTGGTTACCGTGACGCCCGAGGAGACCCATGGGCGCCGCAGTTGCCGGACGTAGGCCCACAGCCCACCGTGACATTCTGTGCCAACCGTGGCGGGAGAAAACGTCAAGCACTGGCGTGTACTGCCCGATTCCTGATAGGCATCAGTGCGGTCAGGATAATGGAGATGTGTGACCTACTGAGGAGGTGATTCGGGTGACCCGTGTCGACGTAGCACCCGACCTCCTTCGTTGGGCAGTCGAGCGCGCAGGTTGGTCCGACGAGACAGTCGATCAGCGCGCACCGCGACTGGAAGCGTGGCTGACCGGCACTCGGCCCACGCTGAAGCAGCTTGAGAAGTTCGCGCACGATACACACACGCCGCTCGGCCTGCTGTTCTTGCGTGAGCCCCCTGATGAGCAAATACCGATCCCTGATCTACGAACGATGGGCAATGCCAGACTCAGACGCCCTTCGGCAGACTTGCTTGACACCATCTACCAATGCCAGAGCCGCCAGGACTGGTACCAGGATTACACCGTTGAGCACGGGTACGCAGAACTGGAATTTGTAGGTTCTGCATCGGTCGAGACACCGCCCGAATTGGTCGCTGACGAGGTCCGAGGACGACTTGAGTTTGGCTTGGGCGAGCGCGGAGTATTCGCAAGCTGGGAAGACGCCCGGCGTCGGCTCATCGACCGAATCGAAGCGATCGGCGTCCTGGTCATGGTCAACGGAGTCGTCGGCAGCAACACCCATCGCCGGCTCCGCCCCGAAGAATTCCGTGGCTTCGCACTGGCCGACCGGCATGCGCCCCTGATTTTTGTCAACGGCGCCGACACGAAGGCCGCTCAGATCTTCACGCTCGTGCACGAGCTCGGCCATGTCTGGCTTGGCGAGAGCGCGTTGTCCGATGCTGCGATGAACAGTCGTAACGGGCACCGCGCCGAACTCTGGTGTAACAAGGTTGCCGCCGAGGTGCTCGTACCTATCGCCGCACTTCGACGCGACTATCGAGGCGAGCCGATAGTCGAGGAGTTCGAGCGCCTGGCTCGCCGCTACCGAGTAAGCACCCTTGTGGTTGTCAAACGCCTCTATGACGCAGGTTTTCTGCAATGGGACCACTTTGACCGCCTCTATGCCGACGAGCAGGCGCGAGTCGTCGAGATCATCGCTGCCCGCGGGCAGGCGCCCGGCGGGAACTACTACTACACCCAACCACTTCGCCTGAGTCGGCAGTTTGCGTCGGCGGTTATCGCCAGCACCTTCGAAGGTGGAACCAGCTTCCGAGAAGCGTATCGACTGCTCGGGACCAAGAAGCACGATACGTTCATCAACCTCGCAGCCGAGCTGGGGATGTCCTGAATGTACTTGATCGACGCAAATGTCTTGATCGAGGCGAAGAATCGCTACTACGCATTCGACATCGCCCCTGGGTTCTGGGCGTGGCTGGATCACGCCTACATGAGCCGGTCGATCTGCAGCATTGATGCAGTCCGAGATGAGCTCCTTGAAGGCAACGACGAACTCGCTGTGTGGGCCGACCAGCATCGTGCTCTCTTCTTGCCGATGGACGCACAATCCACTGCGCACTTCCCCACGCTGGCAGGATGGGCCAACTCACGGCAGTATACCGCCGCCGCGATCGAGGAGTTCACCAGCAACACCGCCGACTTCTATCTCATTGCGTTCGCGAAGGCCAATGGGCATGTCGTGGTCACCCATGAGCAACCGAAGCCGGACGCACGGAAACGAGTGCTCATACCCGATGCATGCATAGCTATGAATGTCGAATTCGTCGATACCTTCACGATGCTTCGCAAGACCGGCGCAAAGCTGCACTTCACGCCACCATCGGCTTCCGGTTGACCTTCTAGCACCATATTGCAGCGAAAGGCACAGCCGACCTTACCGGCCTCATTCGCGCCGTCAATCCCTATACAGCTCAGACGAGGATGTCGAGCGGGTATTCAACGGCCTTCGGCTACGTGAACCTTGGCTTGCAGGAACCCCCACCCTTCGATCGAGGGTGAGGGCTCGACGAGCCCCCTGTCGGGATTGAACCGACGACCTTTCGCTTACAAGGCGAGTGCTCTACCACTGAGCTAAGGAGGCGGGAAAGCGGGGACATCATAACTGGATGGACCGGCTGCGCGGAAACCGGTTCCAGCTGGGATAGCCCAAGGGCGAGAACGACTACCGAACCGGCCGCATGCCACCCGAAGTGTCATGCGGCCGCATCCGGTTCAACCGTTTCTGCGCGGGTAACCCTGTATCCCTCATGGTGCGGCGCTCGGTGCGAGCGCCGCCGTGGCTGTTCGCCGACTGTCAGGACTGAGCGGCCTGACGGGCCGCGTCATCGGCCGCCATGGCGTCGCGCAGGCTCTTCGGACGCATATCCGTCCAGTTCTTCTCGACATACTCGACGCAGGCGGCGCGGCTGTCCTCGCCGAACACGACTCGCCACCCGGCCGGGACCTCGGCGAAAGCCGGCCACAGGGAGTGCTGTTCCTCGTCGTTGACCAGGACGAAGAACCGGCCGTCTTCGTCGTCGAAGGGATTGGTGCTCATTTCACCTCACTGGATACTGGCGCTGTGTACGGGAACGCTGGTGGAACGCGCTCCGCTCGGTTGTCAGCCACGAGCGTCGAACGAACCCCCGACGTTGATTCGACCCTAGCAAGGCGAGCGTTACGCGTTGGCGGTTACCTTCATGCCGCGAAGAAATCGAGCAGGATCTTGTTCACGGCCTCCGGACGCTCCAGGTAGCCGAAGTGCCCGGCATCGGGAACTTCCTGGTAGCGCGCGCCCGGGATGGCCTCGGCGACCTCGCGGGACAGGTACGGGGGGATCATTCGGTCATCGGCGAAACCGATGGACAGGCACGGCACCGTAATGGCCCGGTAGGCGGCCAGGCGGTCGAAGTCGTGGTCCATCCGGCGCTGCGCGCGCACGCCGGGCGACACCGGGCCGCCGGTGAACTCGAACAGGTCCAGCCAGTCACGGGCGGCGTTCGGGTCCGCCATGGTGGCCGGGGAGAGGTTCATGACGGCGGTGAGGGCGGCGTCGTACTTGGCGGGCAGTGTGACCCCGCTGGCGTCGAGTTCGTGCTCACCCAGCGACAGCGTCTTCTGGAACTGGTCGAGCCGACCGTGCCCGGCCATGAACACCGCTTTACGCACCAGATCGGGCCGGGCGAGCGCGAGCTCCTGGGCGACCCGCGCACCCATGGAGGTGCCCGCCACCAGCGCCGGACCCTCGTCCAGGAATTCGATGAGCCCTGCGGTGTCGCGCACCAGATCGTCGACGGTCATGCCGTCGGCGGCCTCGAACGACGGGGCGATACCGCGATTGTCGAAGGTGCACACCCGGTACCCGGCGGCCACCAGCGCGGGCGTCTGATGCAGTTCCCACACCCGCCCCGGGCTGCCGGTGCCCATGATCATGACGACCAGCGGGCCCCCGCCCTTGACGTCGGTGCCCTTGGCGCGGTCGCCCTTGACCTGGTAGTTCAGCGAAATTCCGTTCACCGTGGCCAACGGCATGGACATCGACCCCTTCATCACATTGATCTCGTGCATTCGCCTGTCGTCTGCACCTCCACCGTATAGCCCGCGAGGCGCGCGACGTTTCTCACCACCGGCCGTCGGAGGCCCATCTGCACCGAGCGGACGGTTCACCTCCGAGGTGCGGATACCATGGACACCTCATAACCTGTGCACAGACATCCGAGAGGACACGATGATGGCCGCGAAGAGCAGCGCCAACGACATCGCGGACGACGATCTCGAACCGCTCGCCGACGAAACCGCCCGCCAGGCCCAGCGCGTCGTGGCCGCCTACGCCGCGGACGCCGACGAATGCCGCATGCTGCTGTCGATGCTCGGCATCGGCCCGAGCAACCGGGCCGACTGAGGCGGGTTCGACCACCGACAACTACAACGGGCTCCCTGCGACGGGCAAAGGAATCGAGTGGACCGATGAACCAGACCGACGACTCCCAGCACGATCCGGACACCGAGCCCGACGAGTTCGACGGTGTCCCCGCGGCCTACCGCGGCCCGGGGGCACTCATTCCCGATGAGGGTGCCGGTTCCGGATTCGTGGTCGTCGCGAATCGGCTGCCGGTCGACCTGGAACGCCTTCCGGACGGCAGCACCCGCTGGAAGCGCAGTCCGGGCGGTCTGGTGACGGCGCTGGAGCCCGTGCTGCGCAACAACAAGGGCGCCTGGGTCGGCTGGGCCGGTGTTCCGGACGTGGAGGTGGACCCGATCACCGAGGACGGGTTGGACCTGTTCCCGGTGCCGCTGTCGGCCGAGGAGGTGGCCGACTACTACGAGGGCTTCTCCAATGCCACGCTGTGGCCGCTGTACCACGACGTGATCGTGCGGCCGGTGTACGACCGCCAGTGGTGGCAGGCCTACGTCCAGGTGAACCGCCGCTTCGCCGAGCACACCGCGAAGGTGGCGGCGGAGGGCGCGACGGTGTGGGTGCAGGACTACCAGCTGCAACTGGTGCCGAAGATGCTGCGCATGCTGCGTCCGGATCTGACCATCGGCTTCTTCCTGCACATTCCGTTCCCGCCGGTGGAACTGTTCATGCAGATGCCGTGGCGCACCGAGATCGTGGAGGGGCTGCTCGGCGCGGACCTCATCGGCTTCCATCTGCCCGGTGGCGCGCAGAACTTCCTGTATCTGGCGCGCCGTCTCGCGGGCCAGCCGACGTCCCGCGGCACCGTCGGCGTGCGCTCGAAAATGGGTGTGGTGCAGGTGGGTTTCCGCACCGTGCGGGTCGGCGCCTTCCCCATCTCCATCGCCTCGGCCGAGCTGGACGAGCACTCGCGTCGGCGCTCGGTACGCGAACGGGCCGCGAAGATCCGTGCGGAACTGGGCGATCCGAAGACCGTCCTGCTCGGCGTGGACCGCCTGGACTACACCAAGGGCATCGATATCCGTCTCGCCGCGCTGGAGGAGCTGCTGCACGAGGGGAAGATCGACCCCGCCGAGCTGGTCATGGTGCAGCTGGCCACCCCGAGCCGGGAGCGGGTGGAGTCCTACATCCAGATGCGCGGCGATATCGAACGCCAGGTGGGTCGCATCAACGGCGAGTTCGCCCGGGTGGGTCACCCGGTGGTGCACTATCTGCACCGCCCGATTCCGCGCGAGGAGCTGATCTCGTTCTTCGTGGCCGCCGACGTCATGGTGGTGACACCGCTGCGTGACGGCATGAATTTGGTGGCCAAGGAGTACGTGGCCTGCCAGGGCGGCCTGAACGGCGCGCTGGTGCTGAGCGAGTTCACCGGTGCGGCAGCCGAATTGCGCCAGGCGTACCTGTGCAACCCGCACGATCTGGAAAGCGTCAAGGAGGCCATCCTCGCCGCGGTGAACGACGACCGCGACGCCCGTCGCCGCCGGATGCGCTCCATGCGCCGCCAGGTCCTCACCCACGATGTCGACCGCTGGGCCCGCGCCTTCCTCGACGCCCTGGCCCAGGACCGCGTGGCGGGCAGCGCCCTGCTGTCCGACGACGACGTGGACCCGGCACCGCGCCGCTGAGCGCGGCGGCGGCTCGGTTCCCGATGGACTCAGCCCACCGGCTGCGGGCGGTGGGCGCGGTCGATCTTGTCGGCCAGCGCCGTCAGCAGGTTCGCGAGCAGATCCACCGTGGTCCGATCGGTCGGGTTGCCGTCGTCGTCGAAGCGCTCGTGGGCATTGTCGATGATCACCTGTGGCTTGACCACGACATCGCTGCGCGTCTGAAGCAGCACTTGGCGCAGGGCGAGCTGGGCGCGCACGGAACCGAAGCGGCTCGGTGACGCGCCCATGATGGCGATCGGTTTGCGCAGCAGCGGGCGGCCCTCGACCTCGGCCCAGTCGGTGCTGACCCAGTCGATGGCGTTCTTGAGCACCCCGGGCATCGAATGATTGAACTCCGGTGTGGCGATGAGGAGTCCGTCCGCCTCGGTGATCCGGCGGCGCAGTTCGGTCACCACCGCCGGACGCCGGTACGGGTCGTCGAAATCCAGATCGTAGGGCGGGATGTCGCGCAGGCCCTCGTAGATCTCGATATCCAGGTCGGTGCCGAGCCGCTGCGCCGTGCGCAGCAGCGCCGTATTGTGCGAGCCCACGCTCAGGCTGCCGGAGATGGCGAGGATGCTGTACGTCACGCACTGGAGCCTATGACCGTGGGTGACGGTTTCCGGAGGGTCCGGCACGCCGCGTTCCGGACCCGATACGCCAAATCGGCCGGATCGTTCCCAGGAAACTCCCAGCCGACGTCCAGGGAGTTCCGGGGTGGGCGGCGGACGATGATCACATGACAGGTGTGCCCGCGCAGCGTGAACCCGAGGCTCGGATTCTCGTCGTCGACGATGAGCCGATGATCGTCGAGCTGTTGACGGTGAGTCTGCGGTTTCAGGGGTTCGAGGTGGCGAGTGCGGGCAGTGGCAGCGCGGGGCTGGATCGGGCCAGGACGTTTCGGCCGGATGCGCTGATCGTGGATGTGATGATGCCGGGGATGGATGGGTTCGGGCTGCTGCGGCGGCTGCGGGCCGACGGGATCGAGGCGCCGGTGCTGTTCCTGACCGCGCGCGACGATATCGAGGACAAGCTCACCGGGCTGACGCTCGGTGCCGACGACTACGTCACCAAGCCGTTCAGCCTCGAAGAGGTGGTGGCGCGGCTGCGGGTGATCCTGCGCCGCGCGGGGCGCACCGCGCCGGAGCGGACGTCCGCGCGGATTCGGTTCGCCGATATCGAACTCGACGACGACACCCACGAGGTGTGGAAGGCGGGGGAGCCGGTCGCCCTGTCGCCCACCGAATTCACGCTGCTGCGCTATTTCATGGTCAATGCGGGAACCGTGCTCAGCAAGCCACGCATTCTGGATCACGTGTGGCGCTACGACTTCGGCGGTGAGGTCGGGGTGGTGGAGACGTATGTGTCCTACCTGCGCAAGAAGGTGGACAACGGGCCGGAGCGGCTCATTCACACGCTGCGCGGCGTCGGCTACGTGATGCGGGAATCGCGCAGCCGGTCGGGTGCGCGATGAACGCTGTGCGGCAGCGGGTTTCGCACCGGCTCGCCGCGGTGCCGCTGCGCACCACGCTCACCCTGGCACTGGTGCTGGTGGCGGCACTCGGATTGCTGATCTCAGGGGTGGCGGTCACCTCGGCCATGCGCGGGGTGCTCGTCGAACGGCTCGACCGGCAGTTGGACGAGGCGGTGCACACCTGGGCGCGGCCCGGTGCACCGCGACCGGATACCCCGCCGCCGGTGCGACCGGACCAGAATTCGCCGCCGCAGCTGTTCTATGTGCGGGTCTACGATCCGCACGGAAATCTGCTGCTGCACGGCGATTCCGGATCCTACGAGCCCGATGTGCCCGCGGATATGGGCCGCGGACCGATCACCGTCGGCTCGGTGGGCGACGCCGCGGTGACGTGGCGGGTGCTGCGGTGGTCGGGGCCGTCGGGCACCAGCACCGTCGCGGTGCCGCTGGAACAGACCGAGACCTTCATCGATCGGCTCATCGTGCTCCAGGCCGTGATCGGTGTGCTGGTGCTGGCGGTGCTGGCGGTGGTCGCGCGACTGGTCATCCGGCGCAGTCTCCGCCCGCTGCGCGGGGTGGAGGAGACCGCCGCCGCCATCGCCGACGGCGACCTGCACCGCCGAGTTCCGGTGCGCGGCACCGACACCGAGGTCGATCACCTCTCGCGATCACTGAACGGCATGCTCACCCAGATCCAGCAGGCGTTCGCGGCCACCGAGGCGTCGGAGGAGGCGGCGCGGCGCTCGGAGGCCAAGATGCGCCGGTTCGTGGCCGACGCCAGCCATGAGCTGCGCACGCCGCTCACCACCATCCAGGGCTTCTCGGAGCTGTATCGGCAAGGGGCCGTGACTGATCCGGCGGTGTTCATGGACCGCATCGAACACGAGTCCAAGCGGATGGGGCTGCTGGTGGAGGACCTGCTGATGCTGGCGCGTCTGGACGCGCAGCGCCCGGTGGAGCGGCGGCCGGTGGATCTGCTGACGCTGGCCAGCGATGCCGTGCACGCCGCGCGGACGGTGGACGCCGCGCGGCGGCCGGACGGTCCGGCCCGGCCGATCGAACTCGAGGTCGCCGACGGCACCGGCACCGTGGAGGTTTCCGGGGACGAGGCGCGGCTACGGCAGGTGTTCACGAATCTGGTGCACAACGCACTGGTGCACACCCCGCCGGAGGCGGCGGTGACCGTGCGCCTCACCCCCGCCGCGGACGCGGTGCTGCTGGAGGTGGCCGACACCGGTCCCGGGCTGGAACCGGAGCAGGCCGAGCGGGTGTTCGAGCGGTTCTATCGCGCCGACGCCTCCCGCAGCAGGGAGAGCGGCGGCAGCGGGCTGGGGCTGTCCATCGTGCAGGCGCTGGTGGCCGCGCACGGCGGCACCGTCGCGGTGACGAGCACGCCCGGTGTCGGGACCACGTTCACGGTGCGGCTGCCGCGCACCTACTCCGGGACGTTGGCCCCGTAACCCAGGTCGCGCAGCGCCTGCTTGATCTTGGCCTGGGCCTCGTCGAGGGATTCCTTGCTCGGGTCGGTGTCGGCTCCGGAGATGTCGAAATCACCGAGCTCGAAGGCGGGGAAGACGTGCATGTGCAGGTGCGGCACCTCCAGACCGGCGATGAGCAGGCCCGCGCGGGGCGCGTCCCAGGCCGCCCGCACCGCCTTGCCGATCCGCTGCGCCACCGCGCTCATGCGCGCGAAGGTCTCCGGGTCCAGGTCCTGCCACTGGTCGATCTCCTTGCGCGGCACCACCAGCGTGTGCCCCTGAGTGACGGGGGCGATGGTCAGGAATGCGACGAATTCGTCGTCCTCCCACACGAACCGGCCGGGAAGCTGGCCGGAGATGATTGCGGAGAAAACAGAAGCCATAGCGGCAGCGTACGCGCGGCGGCCACGGGTCGTCGGTGCGCGCGCCTACACTCGCCTCGAGCATCCCGCCACCGCGCCGAGGAGACCAGGCCATGCCGACCATCAGCGTTACCCGGGAAATCGCCGCGCCGCCCGAACGGGTCTGGGCCGTGGTCACCGATATCGACCGTGCCGCCGAGGTGATGAAGGGCATCGACAAGGTCGAGCGGGTCGGCGGCGGCACCGGATTCGAGGTCGGTACCACGTGGCGGGAGACCCGGACCATGTTCGGCAGGCAGAGCACCGAGACCATGGCGGTGACGGCCATCGAGCCCGGCCGCTCCTACACCGTCGAAGCCGATTCCCACGGCACCCATGTCACCTCGGTCATCACCGTCACGGCGCAGGGCGACGGCACGCTGCTGGCCATGACCTTCGGCGGGGAGGCCCGAGGGCTCGCGGGCAAGCTGGCCGGGGTGCTCGGCAAGCTGTTCGAGGGCGCGACCCGCAAGCTGGTGCAGCGCGACCTCGACGACATCGCCGCCGCCGCCGAAGCCTGACGGTCAGACCGCCACGAAGTGCGAGAGGATGCTCTGCACCTCGTAGATGTCCACCTGGCGGTTGAAGCGCTTCTGCACCGGCTCCGGGGAGCCACCGATCCAGATGCACAGTTCGGCGTCCAGATCGAAGGTACCCGCGGTCTCCACCGAGAAATGCGTGATGGCCCGGTACGGGATGCTGTGATAACTCACCTTGCGGCCCGTCATGCCCTGTTTGTCGACGATGATCAATCGCCGATTCGTGAACAGGATGGCGTCGCGCACCAGCAGGTACGCGGCGTACACCTGTTCCCCCTGACCGAACAGCTTCGCGTACTCCTGCTGTGCGGAGTTCGGATCGATGCGTCCGGCATTGCCCATCAGTCCGTCGATCAAGCCCATCGGCCTGCACATCCTTCGCGCGATCGCGGTGGCGGCTGTCACCCCCATCATCCCTGCCGGAGGGCTGATCCGCACCGAACCGACGTCACCTAAGCTGTTGCCCGTGCGCGTACTCGTCATCGGCTCCGGAGCCCGTGAACATGCCCTCGTCCTGGCCTTGCGGCGGGACCCGGCGGTGACCGCGGTGAACGCGGCGCCCGGCAACGCGGGCATCGCCCAGCACGCCGAGATCCGGTCGGTCGACCCCTGCTCCGGCGACGAGGTGGTGGCGCTGGCGCGCGACGTCGAAGCCGATCTGGTGGTGATCGGACCGGAGGTGCCGCTGGTGCTCGGCGTCGCCGACGCGGTGCGTGCGGCCGGGATCGCCTGCTTCGGACCGTCCGCCGAGGCCGCGCGGATCGAAGGATCCAAGGCGTTCGCCAAGGACGTCATGAACGCCGCCGGGGTGCGGACCGCGCACAGCGAGGTCGTGGACAGCCCGGGTGAACTCGACGCGGCGCTGGACCGCTTCGGGCCGACCTGGGTGGTCAAGGACGACGGGCTGGCCGCCGGCAAGGGCGTGGTGGTCACCGCGGATCGGATGGCCGCGCGCGACCACGCCGCCGAATGCCTGGAGATGGGGCATCCGGTGCTGCTGGAGTCGTTCCTGGACGGGCCCGAGGTGTCGCTGTTCTGCCTGGTCGACGGGGAGACGGTGGTGCCGCTGCTGCCCGCGCAGGACCACAAGCGGGTGGGCGACGGGGACACCGGGCCCAATACCGGCGGGATGGGCGCGTACACGCCGCTGCCGTGGCTGCCGGAGCAGACCGTCACCGCCATCGTCGACGAGGTGGTGAAACCCGTTGCGGCCGAGATGGTTCGCCGGGGGACGCCGTTCTCCGGGCTGCTGTACGCCGGGCTCGCCATCGGTCAGGCCGGTCCGGCGGTGGTCGAATTCAACTGCCGCTTCGGCGATCCCGAGACCCAGGCGGTGCTGGCCATGCTCGACAGCCCGCTCGGCGAACTGCTGCACGCCACCGCCACCGGCACCCTGGACCGGGTCGCCGCACCGCGCTGGAAGGACGGTGCCGCGGTCACCGTCGTGCTGGCCGCCGAGAACTACCCGGGGCGGCCGCGCACCGGCGATGTCATCAGCGGAGCCGAATCCGCCGGTACCGGAACCGAATCCGAGGTGCTGCACGCGGGCACCGCGCAGCGCGCCGACGGGGCGCTGGTCTCGGCGGGCGGCCGGGTGCTGTCGATCGTCGGCCACGGCGCCGATCTCGAGGCGGCGCGCGAGAACGCCTACGCCCGCCTGGCCGGAATCAAGCTGCCGGGCAGCCACTTCCGCACCGATATCGCACTGGCGGCCACCGAGAACCGAATCACGGTGCCCACCACCGTCTGAGGACGCCCGGAAACCTTCCGGCTCAGTTCAGGGACAGGCCGTGCAGGGCGAGCCAGCGCTGCGGGTCCACGTGCCGGCCGTTCTGGATGACCTCGAAGTGCAGGTGCGGGCCGGTGGAGTCGCCGCGGTTGCCGATGCGGGCGATCTGCATTCCGGCCGGGACGCGCTCGCCCACCGAGACGATGAAGTCGTACATGTGCCCGTAGACGGTGATGGTGCCGTCGTCGTGGCGGATGCGCACCCACAGGCCGAATCCGGCGGCGGGGCCCGCGTCGACGACCGTGCCCGCGGCCACGGCGTAGATGGGGGAGCCCAGCGGCGCGGCGATGTCGATGCCGTTGTGGAAGGTGCCCCAGCGCTGGCCGAACGCCGAGGTGAACAGACCCTTGGCCGGGAGCGCGAAGCCGCCGATGCTGGGCAGCACGAACCCGGGCGGCAGCGCGCCGCCGGGATCGGCGCCGGAATTCAGCCACGGCTGCGTCTCACCGGCCACCGCCGCGGCCGCCTCGGCCTTGGCCCGCTCCAGCGTGGCCCGCGCGGCCGCCGCCACCACGGCCGCCTCGCGCAGCTTCTCCCCGTGGTCGATGGCGTCCAGGTAACGCTTGGTCGACGCCGCCGGCGCCGCCACCTGCAGCGGATATGCCGTGGGCACCCGCAGCGCCACCCCGGGCTCTGCCGGTGCGTCCACCGGAATGATCGCCAGCGGACTGTCCGCCCCCGCGAACACCAGCACCGCCGCCATCCCCGCCAGCAGATACCGATGCGCCCCCGCCCACGCCCGCACCACCGGCGCCTGCCGCCGCACCCGGGGCCCCAACTCCCGCACGTCCTCGCGGTTCTTCGGTACCTCCCGCCACACCCGCGCGCTCGCCCCTCGCACCCGCGCACCGACGGGTTCGACCACCCGTCCGACCTCGTCCCGCGCCGCCGCCATCCGTGCGACGCCCGCCGCCACCCGATCCGCCGCCCGCCGTCGCACCGCCGCACCGCGGCCACCCGCACGATCCCCCGGCGCCCGCCGCCCCACCTCCGCCCGCAGCCCCGGCACGAACCGGCCGCCCCCGAACTCCCGGATCCGCCCGCCCGCCGCGAGTTCGCCGTCAACCGCCGCGTCGCCGTCAACCGCCGCGTCGCCGTCAACCGCCGCGTCGCCGTCAACCGCCGCGTCGCCGTCAACCGCCGCGTCGCCGTCAACCGCCGCGTCGCCGTCAACCGTCGCGTGGTTGTCGGCTGTCGCGTGGTTGTCGGCCGCTGCGTCGTTGTCGGCCACGGCGCTGTCGTCGACGGCTGCGCTGCCCGCGTCCTCGGATTCAGGCCGGTCGGCGTGGTTCGTCGCCGTGGTGCGTTCGGTGCCGACCACGGAGTCGCCCCGCCCGGGGTGCGGTTCGCCGGGTTCGGTGGTGTCGGCTGCGACGGGCGTTATGACCTCCTGGTCGATGTGGTGTCCCCCCGACACGGTGTTCTGCTCAGTCATTCCGGCGGGGATTGCGGGACCGACGGGGGAGCGGGTGCTCTACCGTCTGTCGAGTGCGTATCGAATCTCGCCGGTCGACCATTCCACCTTTCTACGTGATGGACGTCTGGAAAGCAGCAGCGGAGCGGGCCCGGACACACGGGGATGTGCTGGTGCTGGCGGCGGGGCAGCCGTCCACTCCGGCGCCGCGACCGGTGCTGCGGGCCACCAGGGCGGCCATGGAACGTGAGTTGCTCGGCTACACCGAGACATTCGGAATCCTGCCGCTGCGCGAGGCCATCGCGGGCCATCACCGGGACACCTACGGGGTGGCGGCGACGGCCGACGACGTGGTGGTGACGACCGGATCGTCGGGCGCGTTCACGCTCATCTTCCTGGCCGCCTTCGACGCCGGGGACACCGTGGTGGTGGCGCGGCCGGGCTATCCGGCCTACCGCAACACCCTCACCGCGCTGGGCTGCGACGTGGTGGAGCTGGACTGCGGCCCGGAAACCCGATTCCAGCCCACCGTCGCCATGCTGGAGGCGCTGCCGCAGCCCCCGGCGGGCCTGATCGTGGCCAGTCCGGCCAATCCCACCGGCACCATGATCGATCCGGCGGAGCTGGCCGCCCTGGCCCGCTGGTGCGACGAGCACGGCACGCTGCTCATCTCCGACGAGATCTACCACGGCATCGTCTACGCCGACACCGAGCCGACCGCCTCGGCCTGGGAGACCTCCCGGAATTCGGTGGTCATCGGCTCGGTGTCGAAGTACTTCTCCATGACCGGCTGGCGGCTGGGCTGGATGCTCGCGCCCGCGCACCTGCGCCCGGCGCTGCAGCGGCTGGCCTCGAATATGACCGTCTGCCCACCCGCCATCTCCCAGTACGCGGCGATGCACGCCTTCGGCGCGGAGGCCAAGGCCGAACTCGACGGGCATGTCCGCCGCTATGCGGAGAATCGTCGGCTACTGCTGGAGGGGCTGCCGAAACTCGGCATCACCGACCTGGCTCCGGCCGACGGCGCGTTCTACGCCTACGCCGATATCGCGCACCTCACCGACGACTCCATGGCGTGGTGCACCGAGGTGCTGAACCGCACCGGCGTGGCCCTCGCCCCGGGAATCGATTTCGACACCCGTCACGGTCGGCACACGGTGCGATTCTCCTTCGCCGGAGCCACGGCCGATATCGAAGAGGCGTTGGCGCGACTGGAAACCCATCTGAGCTGACGCGCGGCCCGGCGGAGTGATGCCGTGAGTTTGCCGGAGCGATCCCGACCGGTCCGGCGAGCGGAGCCGAGCGGCGATGTCCCGCAAAGACTTTCCGGACTCGCCCCCCATCCTTCGCCGATGCGGTACAACCGTTGTAATGCGAATTCCGCACGGCTCGTCGGCAGCCCATCCGAACTGGAAAACACACAGATCGCACCCATTTGGCACAGATGAACCGATGATGACTGGCACGATGACGTGGTGATCACCGCGACGACTCCGAAAGGCGAACGGCGTCGCCAAGCGCTGGTTGCAGCTGCCGCCGAGTTGCTACTCGAGGGTGGGTTCGAAGCGGTACGACACCGCTCGGTTGCGACGCGCGCGGATCTGCCGCTCGCCTCGACGACGTATTACTTCGAATCCCTCGAGGATCTGATCGCGCGCGCGGTCGAGTTCTCCGGCAATGCCGAACTCGAGAACATGCGCCGTCGCGTCGGTGAGGTGACCCACCGCCGCCGCGGCGCGGAGGCCACCGTCGAACTGATCCTCGACCTGCTGGTGTGCCCGGACGGGCAGGACCAGGACACGGAATCGCGCGGCCAGCTGATCGCCCGCTACGAGCGATCGGTCGCCTCCGCCCGCCACCCGGAGCTACGCGAGGTACAGCTCCGACTACGCGCGCAGCTCGACGAGCTGCTCGCCGACGTACTGCGGCGGTCCGATCGGGTGGTGCGGGCCGAACAGATACGACGGCTGGTGTCGGTGGTCGACGGCGCGGTGGTGACCGCGCTCGGCGAACTCGATCCGCAACCCCGGCGGGCGGCCCGGGGAGCGCTGCTGGAACTCATCGACATCGTCGCGCCGCCGGTGTGACGCGAGCCCGGGATCGGCGCGCGCATCCCTGAGATCGCGGGGCCGGAGTGCGCGGGTGAGCCGGGGTACGGAGGCCGTCGCCGAGCTAACTAGACTCACTCGACGTGAGTCTTGTCCCGAACGTCCTCGCCACCCGTTACGCCAGCCCCGAGTTGGTGCACCTGTGGTCGCCCGAGAACAAGATCGTGCTCGAGCGGCGGCTCTGGCTGGAGGTGCTGCGCGCCCAGGCCGAACTGGGCGTGGACGTTCCGGCCGGAGTGGTCGAGGACTACGAGCGGGTCGTCGACCAGGTCGACCTGTCGTCCATCGCCGAGCGGGAGCGCGTCACCCGCCACGACGTGAAGGCCCGCATCGAGGAGTTCAACGCCCTCGCCGGGCATGAGCACGTGCACAAGGGCATGACCTCGCGCGACCTCACCGAGAATGTCGAGCAGTTGCAGATCCGCCTGTCGCTCGAGCACGTGTACGCGCACGGCGTGGCCGTCGCGGCGCGGCTGGCCGAGCGGGCCACGCAGTACCAGCCGCTGGTGATGGCGGGCCGCTCGCACAATGTGGCGGCCCAGGCCACCACCCTCGGCAAGCGCTTCGCCTCCGCCGCCGACGAACTGCTCATCGCGCTCACCCGCCTGCGCGAGCTGATCGCCCGCTACCCGCTGCGCGGTATCAAGGGCCCGATGGGCACCGCCCAGGACATGCTTGACCTGCTCGGCGGCGATGCCGCGAAACTGGCGCAGCTGGAGCAGAAGGTGGCGCGGCACCTCGGTTTCGCCACCGTGTTCACCAGTGTCGGTCAGATCTATCCGCGCTCGCTCGACCACGATGTGCTCTCGGCGCTGGTGCAGGTGGGCGCGGGCCCGTCGTCCTTCGCGCACACCATTCGCCTGATGGCCGGGCACGAGCTGGTCACCGAGGGCTTCCAGCCCGGTCAGGTCGGCTCGTCGGCCATGCCGCACAAGATGAACACCCGCTCCTGCGAGCGCGTCAACGGCCTGCAGGTGGTGCTGCGCGGCTACGGCTCCATGGCGGCCGAGATGGCGGGCGCGCAGTGGAACGAGGGCGATGTGTTCTGCTCGGTCATCCGCCGGGTCGCGCTGCCGGACGCCTTCTTCGCCATCGACGGCATGATGGAGACCTTCCTGACGGTGCTGGCCGAATTCGGCGCGTACCCGGCGGTCGTCGAACGTGAACTCGAGCGCTACCTGCCGTTCCTGGCCACCACCCGCATTCTGATGGCGGCGGTGCGGGCCGGGGTGGGCCGGGAGGCCGCGCACGAGGTCATCAAGGAGCACGCCGTCGCGGTGGCGCTGGCCATGCGCGAGCAGGGCCGCGAACCCGACCTGCTGGATCGCCTGGCCGCGGACGACCGGATGCCCCTGGACCGTGCCGCCCTGGACGCGGCGCTGGCGGACCGCACCGCCTTCATCGGTGCGGCCGAGGCGCAGACGGCGGACGTCATCGCCCAGGTGCAGAAGCTGGTGGACGCCAACCCCGAGGCGGCGCGCTACACGCCGTCGCCGATTCTCTAAGCGAGAGAACGTATTCGGTAGGCAATGGTTCTAGGCTGCCGGGCATGAATCCGTACACGATCTTCTCCGATATCGTCGCCGGCCGCGCACCCTCGTCCAAGGTGTACTCCGACGATGATGTGTTGGCGTTCATGGATATTCGGCCGTTCACCCCCGGGCATCTGCTGGTGATCCCGAAGGTTCCGGCCAAGAGTCTGGCGGAGCTGGATCCGGTCGTCGGCGGGAAGCTGTTTCAGGTCGGCCAGCGCCTCGCCGCGGCGCTGCGGGAGTCGGAGGTCGGCTGCGACGGGGTGAATTTCTTCCTCGCGGACGGCGTGACGGCGGGGCAGGAGGTGTTCCATGTGCATCTGCATGTGATTCCCCGCACGCCGGGCGACGGCTTCGGATTGCGGGGGCGGCCGACGACGCCGCAGCGTGCGGATCTGGACTACCTGGCGGGCTCGATCCGGGGTGCGCTGGATCGGCTGTAATTCATAGCGGCACGGCATTACCATATGCGTACCACATGGTTTGCCAAAGACACGCCGTATGACTGTTTCCGCCCCTCCGTGCATCCGTGTGGGTAACGTGTAACCCCTCTTGTGGTGGGCTTGATGGAGGTGGGGATATGTATCGTAGAGCCGTTGCGGCGGCCGTTCTTTCGATCGCTGTCGGTTTGCTCAGCCCGGTGCTGGCCGAACCGGCAACCGCGAGCGCGGCGCAGGTCGTCCGGATCGACGACCTCGCTCCCACCCGCTCGGCGATCTTCATCCACTCCGCCGCCATGAACCGCACGATTCAGGTGCAGGTGCTGCACCCGGCGGGCGGCGGCGCGCGGCCCTCCTACTACCTGCTCGACGGCCTGGATCCCGGTGCGGGGCAGAGCACCTGGACCAATGCCACCGACGCCGAACCGTTCTTCCGCGGCAAGAACGTCAATGTCGTGCTGCCGATGGGCGGACAGGCCAGCTACTACACCGACTGGATCGCCGACGACCCGAAGTTCGGCCGGTACCGCTGGGAAACCTTCCTCACCGAGGAACTGCCGCCGATCATCGACAGCCATTTCGCGGGCAACGGCGTGAACGCCATCGGCGGCCTGTCCATGGGCGGCAACGCGGCCTTCATGCTGGCGACGCGGCGGCCGGACCTGTATCGCGCGGTGGCGGGCTACAGCGCTTGCCCGGACACCTCCATCGCCCAGGGTGCGATGCTGTTCTCCATCGCCAATCGCGGTGGCAATCCGTTCAATATGTGGGGTCCGGTCTCGAGTCCCGCGTGGGCCGAACACAATCCGGCACTGCTGGCGGACCGGTTGCGGGGCAAGACCATTTACCTGTCCACCGGCACCGGGCTGCCCGGTCCGCACGAACTCGAGATCAAACCCCAGCTGCCGGAGAACATCTTCTTCGGCGGTCCCATCGAATTCGGCGTGAACGCCTGCGTGACCGCGTTCGAGAGTCGCCTGCGGGAGCTCGGTATTCCGGCCCGCGTCGACTACAGCCCGGTCGGGACGCACTCCTGGTCGTACTGGAAGGACACGCTGCACTCCTCGTGGCCGACCATCGCCGGGGCGATCGGGGCCTGATCCGCCCGGAAATCAGTTTCGGGGGCGGTTGAATTCACCGTCCTTGGCACCGGCCACGAAGGCCGCCCACTCGCCCGGGGTGAAGATCAGCACGGGCCCGTCCGGGTCGGCGGAATTGCGCAATCCGATATTTCCGCTGGCCAGGAAGGCGACCTCGACACCGTCGCCGGTGTCGGTGCTGCGCCGCCATACGGCATCGGGCTCGATCTCGCGGTTCTTGGCTTCCACTCGAACTCCTGTGCGTGGTGGTACCGGACGGTGATTTGGGTCGCACTCATACTGCCAGGGTTTGCCGGTTGCCCGGATCGGATATTCCATCTTGTGTCAGCAGGAAGGAGGTATGGTGCGCACGCCATGGTCCCCTCAGCGAGCAGCCCCCATCTCCGATAGTTGTGAGGTAGTGCCCGGTCGCTTCACCATCGAATTGGCACAGAGCATTCTGCGAATCCACCGAAGTTGTCCGACCGATCAGTGCGCACGACGCAAGGCGGCAGTCTTCTACCTCTACGAGCAGAATCGCCATCTGGCCGGTAACGGCCGTCGTCGGCTGCGCTAGCCGTCGGCACTCCGGGTCCGAGCCGTCGTAGCCTGAGCGCGACGGCCGGGTGCGCGCCGGGCGGGCGGAGTTGCGCACTACGGTGGATCGCATGGCTCTGGACAGTGGTAGCGCAGCGACGACCTCCGAATCCGTGGTGACCGCGCCGATCGCGAAGCGGGTTCCGGCGGAGCGCGTCCATCACGGTGATGTGTTCACCGACGAGTACGAATGGTTGCGGGACAAGGAGAATCCCGAGGTCATCGCGTATCTGGAGGCGGAGAACGCCTATACCGACGCGCAGACGGCGCAGTTGGGGCCGCTGCGGGAGAAGATCTTCGACGAGATCAAGTCGCGTACCCAGGAGACCGATCTGTCGGTGCCGACGCGCATGGGCGACTGGTGGTACTACTCGCGCAGTTTCGAGGGCAAACAGTACGGCGTGCACTGCCGCTGCCCGATCGGCGACCGGGACGACTGGACCCCGCCGCAACTCGAGGTCGATACCGAGGTCCCCGGCGAGCAGGTGCTGCTGGACAGCAATGAACTGGCCGAGGGGCACGACTTCTTCGCCCTCGGCGCGTTCTCCATCAGCCACGCGGGCGATCTGCTGGCCTACTCCGTCGACACCGTCGGCGACGAGCGCTACGTGCTGCGCTTCAAGAATCTGGAGACCGGCGAGGCGCTGGCCGACGAGATCCCGGGCACCGCGCCCGGCGCGACCTGGTCGCTGGACGGCACCCACGTCTTCTACCAGACCGTCGACGAGTCCTGGCGGCCCGACACCGTGTGGCGGCACCGCCTGGGCACCGCCCAGGACGCCGATGTCAAGGTCTTCCACGAGCCCGACGAGCGCTACTGGGTCAGCATCGGCGCCACCCGATCGGAGAAGTACCTCGTCATCTGGGTCGGCTCCAAGATCACCACCGAGGGCTGGATCCTGGAGTCCGACCAGCCCGAGGGCGAGTTCCGGGTGCTCATGCCGCGCCGCGAAGGCGTGGAGTACTCGGCCGAGCACGCCGTCATCGGCGGCGCGGACCGGCTGCTCATCCTGCACAACGATGTCGTCGACGGCGTGAAGGCGGAGAACTTCGTACTCGCCGAGGCCCCGGTCGACGATCCCGCGAATCAGCGCGTCCTCATCGGTCACCGCGACGATGTGCGGCTCGAGGATGTCGACGCCTTCTCCGACAAACTGGTGCTGTCCTACCGCCGTGAGGCGCTGCCGCGCGTCGCGGTCTGGCCGCTGACCGCCGACGGCTACGGCGAACTCGCCGAGATCCAGTTCGGCCTGGAGCTGTTCGCCGCCGGGCTGGGCTCCAATCCGGAGTGGGAGCAGCCGACCCTGCGCATGGGGGTCACCTCCTTCATCACGCCGATGCGGATCTTCGACTACGTGCCGGCCACCGGCGAGATGCTGCTGCGCAAGGAACAGCCGGTGCTCGGCGACTTCCAGGCCGACGACTACGAGCAGCATCGGGTGTGGGCGGTGGCGTCGGACGGCACCCGCATTCCGGTGTCCATCGTCAAGCGCAAGGATCTCGGCGACGGCCCGAAGCCGCTGCTGCTCTACGGTTACGGCTCCTACGAGGCCAGTATCGATCCGGGCTTCTCGGTGGCGCGACTGTCGCTGCTGGATCGCGGCATGGTGTTCGCGGTCGCGCATGTGCGCGGCGGCGGTGAGATGGGCCGCCTGTGGTACGAGCACGGCAAGACGCTCACCAAGAAGAACACCTTCACCGATTTCGTCTCCTGCGCACGGCATCTCGTGGACACCGGTGTCACCGCGCCCGACCGCATGATCGCCGACGGCGGCAGTGCGGGCGGCCTGCTGGTGGGCGCGGTGGCCAATCTCGCGCCGGAGCTGTTCGCGGGCATCCTGGCCAACGTGCCTTTCGTGGACCCGCTGACCTCCATCCTCGACCCGTCGCTCCCGCTCACCGTGATCGAATGGGACGAATGGGGGAATCCCCTGGCGGACAAGGAAGTCTACGAGTACATGAAGTCGTACTCGCCGTACGAGAACGTGGCGGCGGTGGACTATCCGGCCATCCTGGCCATCACCAGCCTCAACGACACCCGTGTGCTCTACGTGGAACCGGCCAAGTGGGTCGCGAAACTGCGTGCCACCAAGACCGGCGACAGCCAACTGCTGCTCAAGACCGAGATGACCGCCGGGCACGGCGGCGTCTCCGGCCGCTACGAGAAGTGGAAGGAAGTCGCGTTCGAATTCGCCTGGGTGCTGGAGAAGGTCGGCCTGGCCGACCGCTGAGCCGTCGCACCGGGACACGGCGGTCGCCCGGACCGCCGTGCCCCCCTTGGCGACAACACGTTCCGCTATCGCCGCGAGCCGGACCCGCGGGCATTCGACGTCGGCACCGCCGCCGTGGCCGAGTGGGTGAAGCCGCCCACGTCCGCCCGGGTGAGCGGGGCGGATCGGGGATTCTCGCGCAGTTGGGCGATACCGCGCCCCATATCGGCGAGCAGCAGGTCGATCATGTCGACGCTGAAGCCGTGGCGCAGCACCGCGCGCATGATGGTCTCGTGCTCGCGGTCGGCGGGCAGCGGGTAGGCGGCGATCAGCCAGCCGCGGGTGCGCAGGCGATCGGACAGGTCGTAGAGGTTGAAACCGGGATCGCCGTCCCGCAGCGTCCAGGACACGGCGGTGATGCCGCGCCGCGGATCGCCGTCGTGGATCAGCTCGAAGGGGCCGAGGTGGCGCACCCCCGCCGCCAGGTGTCGCGCGACCCGGTAGATCTGCTGCTGGACCCGCCGGTAGCCGGTCCGGCCGAGCCGGATGAAGTCGTAGTACTGGGTGATCACCTGCCCGCCGGGGCGGGAGAAATTGAGATTGAAGGTGGCCATGCTGCCACCCAGATAGTCGACGTCGAAGATGAGCTCCGCGGGCAGGTCGGCCGCCTCCCGCCAGATCGCCCAGCCCGCGCCGAGCGGGGCCAGCCCGGTCTTGTGGCCGGAGGCGTTGATCGATTTCACCCGGGGCAGCCGGAAATCCCACTCCAGATCCGGAGCGCAGAACGGGGCGAGGAAGCCACCGCTGGCGGCGTCGACGTGGATGGGGATGTCGAGCCCGGTGCGGGTCTGGATCTCGTCGAGCGCACGGCTGATCCCGGCGACGTCCTCGAACAGTCCGGTGAAGGTCTGCCCGAAGGTGGGCACCACCATGATGGTGTTCTCGTCGACGAACCCCGCGATATCGTCCGGATGCAGGGTGAGGCGGTCGCCGCGCAGCGGCACCTGCCGGATTTCCACGTCGAAGTAGCGGGCGAACTTCTCCCAGCACACCTGGACCGGGCCGCACACGAAGTTGGGCGTGCCCGTGCCGCCGCGAGCGCGCCAGCGGAACTTGGCGGCCAGGCCGCCCAGCATGGCGGCCTCGCTGGAGCCGGTGGTGGAGGTGCCCAGAGCGGTGGCCGGGTCGGGGGCGTGCCACAGGTCGGCCACCATCCGGACCGCGCGCCGCTCGAGTTCGGCGGTCTGCGGGTATTCGTCCTTGTCGACGATGTTCTTGTCGATGGAGTCGTTCATGAGCCGCCGGGCCTGATCGTCCACCCAGGTGGTGCAGAAGGTCGCCAGATTCATGCGGGAGACGCCGTCGAGCATGAGTTCGTCGTGCACGATCTCGTAGGCGACCTGGGGCAGCATCTCCGGCTCCGGAAAGCCCGCCTTGGGCGCACCGTGGCGCAGGCCGGGCAGCGCGTACAGGTCATGGGATTCGGACTTCTCGGCCATGCTGCCTCCGGATTCGCGGCCGGTAGTTGCCACTCTTCGAGTACTTACGCGTTCATTACCGAAACTCGTTGGACAGCTTACCGTTTCATATCCGAAATTCGGTTGCTGGACGATTACCATCCTGCATATGGACTATCACCACGGTCGCGAGCGCGTGGTTCGATGATGGCGACGACCAGGGCCGCGACGGCCACCAACTACCTCCCCTGGATCACGCTGGCCCTGATGACCACCAGCTCGGTGGCGAGCCTGCGGGCCGCGCCGACCATGGCGGTCTACGGACTGGTGTGCGTATTCCTCTACCTGCTGCCCGCCGTGCTGTTCCTGTTGCCCACCGCCTTCGTGGCGGCGGAGCTGGCGTCCGGCTGGGCGGTCGGGGTGTACCGGTGGGTGGGGGAGGGGATCTCGCAACCGGCGGGTACGTGGCCATCGTCATCATCACCATCTACTGGGCGGCGGTGTACATCTCCTCGCAGGGCACCAAAACCGTGGCTGGACTGTCGAGTGCGGGACTGGTCATCGGCACCCTGATACCCGGAGCGCTGCTGACGCCGCCACCGCCAAGGCCGAGCGGTTGCACGCCCGGCTGCTCGCCGCGGGACTGGCCGCGCCCGATCCGCGGGTCATCGCCGACTCGCTCGGCGCCGACGGCGGGCTGGTGTGCCAGGACCCGTCGTCACCGCTGGTCCAGGCGCGCTACCAGGCCGCCATCAGCAATGGCGCGACCGGTCCGGGAGCGCGGCCGGTCACCTGGGACCGCGATCTGCTGGCGGCCACCGCCCTGGCCATCGAGACCTACTTGCCCGGATCGCCTCGCCGCCTACCTGGAGGAGACGGGAACACTGAGAACCGGTGACACGCTGAAACCTCGAGGCAACCAGTAAGTCAGGAGCTTGCTATGACCGATACCGCCGGGGCGGAAGACGATCCGCGCATCGCCGCACTGCGCGCCGCCGTGCGCAAGCACATGCCACAGGCGAAAGCCGATCTCGCCGAGCTGGTTTCGTTCAAGTCGGTGGCCGACCCCCGCCAGTTCCCGGCCGAGGAATGCCGAAAGGCCGCCCAATGGGTGGCCGACGCCTTCGTCGCCGAGGGGCTCACCGACGCCGGACTGCACACCACCCCCGACGGCACCGACACCGTGGTGGCCCGCCGCGCCGCACCCGCCGGGAAGCCGACCGTCATGCTGTACTCCCACTACGACGTACAGCCGCCGCTGGACGACGCGGCCTGGCATACACCGGTGTGGCAGCTCACCGAACGGGACGGGCGCTGGTACGGGCGCGGGGCGGCGGACTGCAAGGGCAATATCGTCATGCACCTCACCGCCCTGCGGGCGCTACGGGAAGTTCTGGGGGACAAGGGTTTCCCAGTGGGCTTGACCTTGGTGTCGGAGGGCTCGGAGGAGCAGGGCACGGGCGGGCTGGAGCGATTCGTGCCGGAGCACGCGGACCTGCTGCGCAGCGACACCATCCTCATGTGCGACACCGGCAACTTCGCGGTCGGCGTGCCCACCTTCACCGAGACGCTGCGCGGCAACGTGAATGTCGTCGTCACTGTCGAAACCCTCGCCAGCCCCATGCATTCGGGCATGTTCGGCGGCGCCGCGCCGGACGCGCTGGCGGCGCTCATCCACCTGCTGGCGACCCTGCGGGACGAGCACGGCAACACCACCGTGGACGGACTGGCCAACGACCAGGTGTGGGACGGGGTGCAGTATCCGCCGGAGCAGTTCCGGGCCGACGCCACCGTGCTGCCCGGGGTGGATCTGGTCGGCAGCGGGACGCCCGCCGATATGCTCTGGGCGCGTCCGGCGCTGACCGTGCTCGGCATCGACGCGCCCAAGGTGGTCGGGTCGTCGGCCGCCATCCAGTCCACCGCCGCCGCCCGGCTCAACCTGCGGATTCCACCCGGGACCGATCCGGGGCAGGCGCTGCGGCTGCTCGCCGCGCATCTGGAGCGGCACACCCCCTGGCATGCCAGGGTGACGGTCGAGACGGAAGGCGTCGGCGCGCCGTTCAGGTCGGCGGCCGGGGGATCGGCCCGCACCGCCATGGCGGCCGCGCTGGCCGCCGCCTACGGTCGTCCGGCCACCACGGAGGGGCAGGGCGGAGCCATTCCGCTGTGCAATGTCTTCGCCGACACCTACCCGGACGCCGAGATCATGCTGTTGGGGGTGGAGGAGCCCAAGTGCCTGATCCACGCGCCCAACGAGAGCGTGGATCCGACCGAGATCGAGCATATGGCGCTGGCGGAGGCGCTGTTCCTGGCCTCGTACGCGGATTAGAACTCGGTGTGGTCCTCCGGCTCGATGACCCGGAAATCCGTTCCGGCGGGCGTCATTTCATTGAGTCGGCCGAAGTAGATGCCCTGCGCCGCGTCCGCGATGATCCCGTAGTGGATGGGGAACGCGGTGCGGGGGTTCACGGCCCGCAGGTAGTCGACGGCCTCGCTGATCTTCATCCACGGCGCGACGGCGGGCAGGGCGAGGACGCCCACGGGGACCGGCGGCACCCACAGCGAGTCGCCGGGGTGGACGAGTTCGGCCGGATCATCCGGGGTGCCGAGTTGGAAGACCGTATTGTCGATGACCGGAATCTCGGGGTGGATGACGGCGTGGCGGCCACCGCCGCCGGTTATTTGTACATTTCCAACTTTCAAGACATTTCCGGCATGCACGGCTTCCCACGGTTCCGCCCGCTGCTGCGCGGTCTGCGGATCGGAAAGCAATCGCGCCTTAGGATTGCCTTCGATAAGTTCGCTTATCCGATTCGGGTCGATATGGTCGGGATGCTGATGGGTCACGGCAATGGCGTCCAATCCGGTGATGCCCTCGAAACCGTGCGAGAAGTTGCCGGGATCGAACAGGATCTTCGTGCCGTGCAGTTCCACGAGAATGCAGGAGTGTCCGAAATGGGCTATGCGCATGCTGTATATACTGCCCCTCCGCTTCGCTCCGGGGCGGGTTCGCGGCGCTGGAAGTCTCGGTTCTTCCCTCCCTACGCTCCCCCGCTTCGCTCCTCCGCTCCGGTCAGTCCAGAACCGAGACGCGCCGCGAACCGGCAGGTTGTGGTGAGCGGCACGATCGAGCAGACCCGGCGAGGTGTTCTCGAGCGGTGGCAATTACGCTGATCAGGTAAACCCCCACCAGCTTTAGGAGCAACACGTGGCACGTGTCGTGGTCGAGGTGATGCCGAAGGCCGAGATCCTGGATCCGCAGGGTCAGGCCATCGTCGGCGCGCTCGGGCGCCTGGGACACCCGGGCATCTCGGATGTGCGCCAGGGCAAGCGATTCGAACTCGATGTCGACGACAACGTCAGCGACGACGAGCTCGAGCGGATCGCCGAATCGCTGCTCGCCAACACCGTCATCGAGGACTGGAAGGTCGTCCGGCTGTGAGCGCGCGCATCGGTGTCATCACCTTTCCGGGCACGCTCGACGATGTCGACGCCGCCCGCGCGGTGAAAATTGCCGGTGCCGAGGCCGTCAGCCTGTGGCACGCCGACGCCGACCTGAAGGGTGTCGACGCGGTCATCGTGCCCGGTGGTTTCTCCTACGGTGACTACCTGCGCTGCGGCGCCATCGCCCGCTTCGCGCCCGTCATGGACGAAGTGGTGCGGGCCGCCGGCCAGGGCATGCCGGTGCTGGGCATCTGCAACGGCTTCCAGGTGCTGTGCGAGGCCGGGCTGCTGCCGGGCGCGCTCACCCGCAACGAGGGGCTGCACTTCATCTGCCGCGACCAGTGGTTGCAGGTGGAGACCGCCGATACGGCGTGGACCTCCCGCTACGAACCCGGTGCCCAGATCCTCATCCCGCTCAAGTCCGGTGAGGGCCGCTACCAGGCGTCCGAGGCCGTCCTCGACGAGCTCGAGGGGGAGGGCCGCGTGGTCTTCCGCTACGCGGGCGACAACCCGAACGGTTCCCAGCGCGGCATCGCCGGTATCGCCTCGGCCAACGGCCGGGTCGTCGGCCTCATGCCGCATCCGGAGCACGCCACCGAGGCGCTCACCGGCCCCAGCGACGACGGGCTCGGCATGTTCCTGTCGGTGCTGGACACCCTGGTCTCGGCGTAGTCAGCAGATGCGGTCCAGGATGTCGAAATCGACGCCGTCGACCGCCGCGATATAGCCGGGCAGCACCACCTGCTGTCCTGCGAATCGCCTTTCCCCCGAAGGGGTTTCGAGCACGCGGTCGTCCTGTACGGCCGCGTGCACGCGTTTCACGTCCAGTGATCCCGCCGCGTCCGCCATGGCCGCCAAGGTGTGAATCGCCTCGTACTCGGTATTACTGAAATTAGTGAGGGCGGGCGCGAATTGACCGTGCAGCCGTCTGTACCGGGCCAGCCGGTCGGAGTCCGCGCCCGCGTTCATGAAAAAGCTCGACGGCACATACAGATTCCGGTTGGCCGGTGCGCCCCCGGTGAGCAGCACGTTCTGATCCACCGCCGGGCTCACCCGCAGCTGCCGCTCGGCCCGCCCCACCCGGGTGAACTGGCGGTTGAACCGCGCCACATCGGCCCCGACCAGCAGCACGATCACGCCGTCCGCGCGATCCAGACGCGGATCGGCCAGGAACTCGGTGAAATCCTCGGTGCCCAGCGGCACGAACATCTCCAGCGGCAGCGGCGGCTCCCGCCCGGTCCCGGACAGTTCGGCGCGCACCACCTCGGCGGTCCGCCGCGGCCACACGTAGTCGTTGCCGATGATCGCCCAGCGGCGCGCTCCCAGTTCACGGCGCAGCCAGCGCAGGGCGGGCAGGATCTGGCGGCTCGGATCCGATCCGACCAGAAAGAGCCCCGGTGGGGCCTGATCCAGGCCCTCGTTGTCGGTGGCGAACAGGTACGGCACCCGCCCCGCCGTCACCCGGGCCACCGCCCGCCGCACCGCCGAGGTGTGCCAGCCGGTGACGGCGTGCACCATGCCGGTGGCCAGCAGCGCCTCCACCTCCCGCGCCACCTCCTCGGGATCGCGGCCCCCGTCGATGTGTGTCGTGCGCAATTCCCGCCCGAGAATTCCAGTGCCACTGTTGATTTCTTCGGCGGCCAGAGAAATGGCGGCCTCACAGGACGGTGCGAAGATACCGCCGGGCCCCTGGAGCGGGACTATGTTGAGGATCTCGATACTGTGATCGAGATTCTCCGGCGGCGGTACCATCGGTTACTCTGCTTCTCGTTGAGCGGAAATTGATGGGCGGACAATATGGCGACAATTGTAAGCAGCATTAACACGCTGCATGGAGCCCTGCGGGCCGCGGAACGCAGTTGGCTGCGTCACCTCGAGGAGGCGCTCGCCGCCCGTCGGCTCTCCCCGGATCAGTGGTCCATGCTGTCCAATCTATCCGCCGACACCGGTATCACCATGAGTGAGCTCGCCACCCGCGCCCAGCTCGCTCCCTCCTCCGCCACCCGGCACGCCGATTGTCTGGCCGAACGCGGACTCATCTTCCGCATCGCCGCCGCCGACGACCGCCGCCGCATCCTCATCGGCCTCAGCCGCCGCGGCGTCGATCTGGTGGGGGAGGTGCGCGCCGAGGAACAGCGCGCCGAAGCCGAACTCCGCCGCCGCCTCGGCGGGACGAACTATCAGGAGCTGCTGCGCCTGCTGGAGCAGGTCACGGAGACCCCGCTACCCGACTGACCGCGCTCGCGGCTGACGTTCGTGCCCACGGCGGGTACCGGCCGGTCCGGGCGCATCCGATGGGTCTGGAGACCGGCTGCCATGTCCCGGCCGGTCGTATCCCCGCTCGTATGCCGGGCGGCGGATGCGAAGCGCCAGTGCTTAGGATCGGCTCATGCCCGTTTCCGTGACCGCTGCCACCGCCGCCGGACTGTGCGAATTCATCGACGCCTCGCCGTCCCCGTTCCACGTATGCCGCACGGTCGCGGCGGAACTCGACGATCACGGCTTCACGAGACTGTCGGAATCCGCGCCCTGGCCGTCCAGCAGCGCGGGGCGCTACTACGTGGTGCGCGGCGGTTCGCTGGTGGCGTGGGCCGATGGCGGGCCGGGTGCGCCGTCCGGATTCCGGGGCGGGCAGGCCGCGCCGTTCCGGGTGATCGGGGCGCATACCGACAGCCCCAACCTGCGGGTGAAGCAGCATCCGGACCTGGCGTCCGCCGGATGGCAGCTGGTCGGGCTGGAGCCCTACGGCGGGGCCTGGCTCAACTCGTGGCTCGATCGCGACCTCGGCATCTCCGGTCGCCTGTCGGTGCGTGACGGAAACGTGGTGCGCGAGCGGCTGATTCGCATCGACGAACCGATCCTGCGGGTGCCACAGCTGGCCATCCACCTGTCCGAGGACCGGAGCGGGGTGAAACTCGACCCGCAGCGGCACGTCAATGCCGTCTGGGGCGTCGGTGTCGAACCACGCTCGTTCCTGGCCTTCGTCGCCGAACGCTCCGGCATCGACCCGGAGGCGGTGCTCGGCTGGGAACTCATGACCCACGACCTGGTGCCCGCCAAACTGATCGGCCGCGACCTGGACCTGGTCAGCGCGCCGCGCCTGGACAACCAGGGCACCTGCTACGCGGGTCTGCGCGCCTTCCTCGCCGCCATCGCCGAACCCGGCGCGGCCGTTCCGGTGCTGGCCATGTTCGACCACGAGGAGGTCGGCAGCCAATCCGATCGCGGCGCCCAGTCCTCGCTGCTGCCCACGGTGCTCGAGCGCATCGTCCTGAGCCGCGGCGGTGGCCGGGCCGAATACCTCGCCGCCCTGGCCGGTTCCGTCTGCGCCTCCGGCGACATGGCCCACGCCACCCACCCCAATTACCCGGACCGCCACGAGCCCATGCACCGCATCGAGGTCAACGGCGGCCCCGTCCTCAAGGTCAACCAGAACCTCCGCTACGCCACCGACGCCACCGGCGCGGGAGCCTTCGCCCTGGCCTGCTCCCAAGCCGACGTCCCCCTGCAACGCTACGTCCACCGCGCCGACCTCCCCTGCGGCTCCACCATCGGCCCCTTCACCGCCGCCCGCACCGGCATGCCCACCGTCGACGTGGGCGCGGCCCAACTGGCCATGCACTCGGCCCGGGAGATGATGGGCGCGGCGGACGTCCCCGCCTACGCGGCGGCGCTGGCGGCCTTCCTCACCCCGGAGATCGGGCGCTGATTTCTGTGATGGCGAAAGTCGATGCTTGCTATCATTGATGGCAACATTGGAGGGGTGGTGTCATATGAAGAACGTGACGATCCGTAATCTCAGCGACGAGGTGCACCGCGCGATTCGCCAACGCGCGGCCACCCACGGTCGCAGCGTCGAGGCGGAGATGCGTGCCATTCTCGCCGAGGCCGTGCAACCACCCGAGCGGATCAAGCTCGGTTCACTACTAGCGGGCGGCATCAGTGAAGAGAACAAACTGACCGACGAGGAACGCGAAATCTACTTCGGCCGCGACCGAACCCCGGCCGAGCCCATGGAGTTCGAGTGATCATCCTGGACACCAACGTCATCAGCGAGACCTCGACCAAGGCCCCCAATCCGCAGGTAATGGCATGGCTCGACGCCCAGAACGCCGAAACCCTCTTCTTGGCGGCGGTGACCGTGGGTGAACTCCGGTACGGCATCGCCGTCATGCCCGCCGGCCGCCGCCGCGACGAGTACACCGATTGGCTCGAAAACCTCACCATTCCTTCGTTTTCCGGCCGCATACTGCCCTACGATCTCGCCGCTACCGCCCAATACGCGCATCTCATGTCCACCGCCCGTGCCGCCGGACTGGCAATCTCGCCCCCAGACGGCATGATCGCGGCTACCGCGTCCGCCGCAGGCTTCGCCGTCGCCACCCGCGACACCGCACCGTTCGAAGCCGCCGGAGTGCCGGTCATCAATCCATGGCGATAGCTCGCTAGGCGCGGACGCCGACCTTGCGGCTGAGCTCGCGCACCTCGGTACGCATGCCCGTGGGCGGCTTCTTCGACAGCTCGCTCAGCATCTCGGGCATAGCCGTTGTAGCGGATCGGGCCACGCGCTAGAGGGTTACTCCCAGCCAGCGGGCGAATGCGCCTGTGCTGTCCGATTTTCGGCGTTCCGCCGACGCGATGGCGAACAGAGACTCTCGGACATTCGGGTGGAGCTTGGTCTGCTGTGGGGCGATGCGGCGGGCCATGGTGAGCGAGTGCAGTGCCTTGTCCGGCTGACCGGCGAGGATCCAGGCGCGGGCATTGTCCTGCCAGTGGTGTCCGGCACGGGTGGCGGAGATATCGGTGGGAAGTCGTAGGGCGGCACCCTCGCGAGCTGCTTTGCCGGGATCCCCGGCTTCAAGTTCGACAGCACAGGCATGGATTTCGACGTTGCCGGGTCCGAATTCCGTGGTGTACAAGTCGCTCTCGCGTTGCATCGGTCGAGCAAGGCCGCGGGCCTCGGCGACGAACTGCTGAGCCAGGTCGAGATTGCGGTCGCGTCCGGCCACGATCGCGCCTCGCAGCAGCCCATAGCCGCGCAGCACTCGCTCGGCCTCGCTCTCACCTGCCGCGAGCCCGATACCTCTTTCCACCAACGACATAGCGACCTCGGTCGAGCCGTGCGTCATGAGCAGGCGGGCGCGCTTCATCAGGCTGCGTACCGTCAGCAGCGGGTCGTCGATATGCGTGGCGGTCGAATCGAGGCGGTCCAGGATCAGCGCGGTCAGCGCGCTGTGGCCGAGGCGGGTGCAAGCTCCCTCCGCCGCGATCCACGCCGAGCACAGCATGCGATATGCCTGATCGCGTTCGTCGTCGGTACGGGCGGTGTGGGCGGCCCCGCAGAGTTGGCGGATCAGACCGGGCAGCTCCGCAAGAGCCTTGCGTGTCTTGTCATTCCGAAGAGCGATCTCGATCGTGGTGAGGCGAGCCCGCAGTTCGGGCAGCGGCGCTGGCTCCGCCTGCCGGACGAACGCCCCCTCGGCGAGGATGGCGCGCAGATCCGCCAGACCATCGAGCGGCCCATCCTCTTCCAAGGTGTCGTAGTACGGGGTACCCATCAGGTGTTCGGGCTCGACACCGAGGACCAGAGCAGCCTTCGCGATGTAACCGGGCGAGGCGGGCTCACGGCCCTGTTCGACCGCCCTGACCATGCCCTTGCTGTAGCCGATGCGGTTCGCGAACGCCTCCTGCGTCAAACCGGCGACCTTGCGCTCCGCCGCGATACGACTGCCGATGCCGTTGGTGGTCATGCCGAGAACCTCGCTCCGAGTGGGCGGGTACAGGTACGCCTACGAGCGTATCCGGAATCGGCGGCGCGCGGTGGGGCAAGTTGCTGGCACTTTTCTGGTACTTCGGCTGGTAGCGGGCGTGTGAGGCTGCTTGTGGCCCCGATCCCGGGATGGTCTCGACGCCTCGGCGCAGGGTGCCTCCACATCATCGATTGCATCGGAGGGAAGCGGAATGGACATTCTCGCCATCGTTCTCATCGTTGCGGGCGTGCTAGCGGCCCTCACCACGCACGAGCACCGGCCGCCGCGCCACCGGTACGGGCGGTCTGTCGCCGATCTTCAGGCGCGGTTGGCGGCCGAGTCCGCGGGCACCTTTGTTCCGCTGCGGGGGTGGTGAGTGTGGATCTTGTCAGCATTCCCGTTGGGGCCGATGCGATTTCCATCGCGACGCTGGTCAGTTGCGTGAGTCCGGCATGGGCGCAGCGTGATCCGCACCGGGCGATGCAGGTGCACATCGAGTGTGAGGTCGGTGTGTGCGTCACGAAATCCGTTGCGCACCAGATGTTGCGGGAGCAGGGGAAGCTGGTGCCGGATTCGGGACGGGTGCGGTGACCGGCGCGGAGTCGGCGTGGCACCGACGTGATCGGGTCGACGGCCCGATCGGGTTCCTGCATCGCGATGACGGGGTGTGGCCGGTGGGTGCGGACGGCTGGCCGGTCACCGATGCGGAGCCGGACAGCGGGGGCGACCCGGACCTCGCGCCTCGCTATGACCTCCGCCACAATTAGCTAGAAGATTGCTATTGGGCTGGTTGTTCTGCTTTGGTCGAACAGTCAAAAGCTCTACACGCGCAACAGTTCCGGGGTGGGTTCGCTGTGATGATGAGGGTTTCCGCTGTTCCTGTGGGTTTGCTGGCTGTTGTCTTGTCGGGTGTGGGGGTGGCGTCGGCGGAGCTGGTCCACAGCCCCGATCACGTGGTCACCAAACCGACGGTGGACGGCTGGATCGCGGAAGCGTGGCTGGTGAACGTGGTGGTCAACACCGTGCCGAACCTGGCCCAATCCCCGTGGACGCGGGAGGCGTTCGTCGATGCCACCGCGATCGGCAATATCACCGGCCGGGGTTCGACCGGTGTGAAGTCGGGGGTGCTGCGCTCGGGGTTGCAGTTGGGTTGCAACACCGATGTGTCCTCGGGGTTGCAGACCGGCTCCTCGGCGTCGGTCGGCCCGAACGCCTCGGTCACCATCTCCGAACGCCCGTCGGTCGGTGTGGGTGGTAGTGCGACGGTGTCGCCGTCGATCCAGACCACGATCAAACCCGGTGCGATCACCACGATTCCGCTGTCGGAGCGGGTGCTCGAGGGTGCGGTCGGCGCGTCGGACCTGACCGGTATCCAGGTGCATGTGGACAACTGCCTGGGTCCGGTGAGTGTGCGTGTCTACGCCCAGTTCTCGATGTCGACCCATGTCGCCGACACCACGGTCACGGTCTACTCCGACCCGACCACCATCTGATCGGGCGGGACCGGACATGCGACTCGGAGATATTCTCGAACCTCAACGGCGAGGGCGCGCGGTCGCCGCCCTCACCGCCTCGGTGACGGTGGTGGCGGCCGTGATCGCGCTCAACGCCGGATCGGCGGCCGGTGAAACCCCGGCCGAACGGTGCGCGCGGGAGACCGCGGCCTACAACGCGGCGTGGGAATCGACCTGGCGGGCAAGCCATCCCGGCAACCCGGGACCTCCACCCCCGCCACCGGTACCCTACGTCTGTCACGACCCAGGCGAACCCACCACCACGACGACCCCGCCAGCACCGACAGCACCTGGGCTGCAACCAACGCAGGCACCGGGTGACGGAGTCCAAGGCCAAGCCGGGAACGCTCCCGGCCAACTCCCACAAGGCAACGGCACCGACATCGTCGCCGGGCCCACCGCGAGCCCGGCGATGCCGCCAGCCGACCGGGCGGTGCCGACGGATAATCCGCCTGCCAAGCCGGAACCTGACAGGACGTCACAGGAAGCTTCGCCGATCCCGGTGCGTCCGTCGTCCGCGCCCTCGTCGATATCGGGTACTCAAAGCCTGCAGACAGTGGCCGATCGGGAAGGCCCTCCGTCAATCGACGAGGGGCCCAACGCCAATGGCTGCGCGCACTGCAAGAAGGATGAGAATGGTGCACTTCTCACAGGCGATGTCGGCGGGATGCCGGGCTTGATGAGTGGCTATGCCTACCATTGGGTTATCGACGAAGTGACCTGGGATGGCGTCGTTGCTTCACCATCCCAGGTCGGTCCACCGGCAAGCTGCTCGAGTCCTGCTGAGAAGCCCACACTGGAGTTCAGTTCGACCGCATTCGCCGGCACTGAGAGTTCTCAGAACGCCTCGCTGGCCGGAACGCTCGGCCCACTCGAGGGTGGCGGGGACTTGTCCAACTCGAAATCGGAATCGAAAGAGATCCAGTCGACACGTTCTGTCGAGATCGACTGCAAGGAATCAATCGAGGCGAATGCGCTCGAGCCGGGCAAGATACGTGTGTTCTACCAGAACTACAATAAGTACCGCTGGAAGGGGCACTGGACCTTGTATTACTGCGCTTTCGGGATCTGTAAGAAAAAGGATTCAGGACCTGCTTCGGGTGTCTACTACGCCCCCATGGCGGGATTTCAGTCCGTCGATGTCGACGCGCCTGCGCTTCCCACTCAGAAGGGCGGCAACTAGATGAGCAAGCCACGGAATCTCACGTCGCACCGTCGTATCGTTAGAACCGCCGGTATCGTTGCCGGTGTCATCGTGCTGGTGGTTACGACGGCTTATGTGTCGGTTCAGTGGATTCGGTTGACAGAGCCCGCCGCTCCGGGCGCATCGGTTACGTGGACGACGGCACCCGATCGGCCCGCCCATAGTGTGATGTTCGATGACCTTCTTGGCAAGCAGCTGTCGGATGTCGAACGGCTGCTCGGCATTTCAACCGGCAAGATCACCCTCACTCTCGCGGGGCCTCCGGTGGTGGTCGCTGTGCCTGACGATGGGGCAACCGACGGGCTCCCCCCTGATCAACTGACCGCCACAGCCATTTGCGCCAGCCCGGAGAAATCCCCGCCGCAGACCATATATATCGGTGTCACACCCACGACGCGCTACGACCAGGACGTAAGCCGCCAGTCGCCCGCTCACCTGTCGCGCCTCGCGGAACTCACGGGCTGTGACCCGAAGGGATTTGTCGGGGTAGCTGTCTATGACAGTTGATCCGGTGCCAGCGCTGCACGGTAGGCACGAGCCGAAATGGGTTCAGCTCGACTGGTCGATTCTCATCGTGCAGTCCCTCGGGTGTCGTCCACGGATAATGAAACGGGCATGGGTGGCATGGTCGATATGACACGAATTCGGGTGCTGGTCACGGTGGCCAGGTGGGTCGCCAGGACACCGCGATTCCGATCAAGGTTCCGACCTCGCGATAGGAGGGGCGCCTGGCCGATGTGTATTGCGGTACCGGGAGACTCGGTAGTGACTCGGATACGCCATAGATGGTGGATTGAGACATTTGAAGATGGCTGATTCAGATGTCGTCTTCTGTTCTGTGGCAATGTGTTTCGCGGTAGAATAGGGGCATGAATTCGGAGGGGGAAATCCAGCAGCGTGATCCCGCGCTCGCCATGTTGGCGACCGCGATCGACGCGCTGTTGGCCGAGGACCTGACCGGATTCACCGACACCGCATTCGCTGCCCGCGTGCAAGGACTGGAGGCGTGTCGCCGTCGCCTCGAGACGGTCGGGCATCGGCACGTGGTCGAGATCAACGACCGCCGGTTGTGGACCACCACCGGATCGGTGGGGTTGTACCGGTACCTGGTGGAAACCCTGCGGCTAGCGAAGGCCGACGCCGTCGCCCGAGTGAAGGGTGCCGCGCACCTGGGAGTGATGACCAGCGCCTACGGGGAGAAGTGCGAACCCCGCCTGCCGCATACAGCCGCCGCGCAAGCCGAGGGGGTGATCTCCGGAGATCATGCGCGGGCGGTGATGCGGGTGATGGACCGCATCCCCGACGCGGTCGACACCGAACACCGCGCGATCGCCGAGGAACACCTCGCCGACGCCGCGCGGGCCGGGACGCCGGAGATGGTGGGCAAGGTCGGCGACCGCATCCTGGGCTACCTCGACCCCGACGGAACACTCACCACCGACAAGGATCGCGCCCGCCTGCGGGCGGCGACGTTCGGGGAACAACGCCTGGACGGGATGAGCCCGTTCCAGGGCTGTTTCGATCCGGAACTGCGGGCGATGCTCGATACCGTGTTCGCGAAGTGGGCGCGGCCGGGTATGTGCATGTCCGACGACCCCGACAGCCCTCAACTCGGCGTGCACGACCCTGAGGGGTTCGACCCGAACCGGTTGGCGGCGGCGGTCGGGCGAGATGGGCGTACTCCGGCGCAGCGGCGCCACGACGCGTTGAAAGCGTTCCTGTCCGCCAGTGGCCCGGACAAGCTCGGTGCGCATCGTGGCCTGCCGGTGTCGATCGTGTTGACGATGTCGGTCACCGACCTGCTGGGCGGTGCGGGGGTGGCGCGGGCGGCGTCGGGGACGACGATCCCGGTGCGGGAGGCGTGGCGGATGGCGCAGGGCTCTATTCCGCTGTTGCTGCTCTTCGACGAAACCGCGGGAAAGCCCCTGTATTTGGGGGAGGGTGCGAGGATCGCGTCGCCGTGGCAGCGGTTGGCCGCCATCGCTCGTGACCGTGGCTGCACCCACCCGGACTGTTCGGCTCCGGCGACGATGTGCGCGATGCATCACCTGATCCCGTGGGCCGCGCACGGACCGACCGATATCGACAACCTCACCCTGGTGTGCGATGCCCATCATGCGCAGATCGCCGCGGACCCGGATGATCCGAGCGGGTGGGCCACGCACCGCGTCCCGCCCGGTGGCGCGGATGCGGGGCGGACGGCGTTCTGCCCGCCGACCTCGGTGGATCCGCATCGCCGACCGCGGGTGAATCGGTTCCATCACCCCGAACAGGTACTCGCCGAGAGCGTGAAACGCCGCCGCGCCCGACTGCTCTCCCACCGCGCTCGGGAGTAGATTTCGTCTTCCGATCCCGCATAACAAACGGAAATCGGTGGCGGCCCGCGCGGAAGATCGTGTGCCGCGCAGGAGAATTCGCCGTGAGTGTGGATGGACGATCGCGACGGCATGGGCCTGTGGCAAGACGGAGGGCGCCCCCTGCCCGGGTGGTACGGCGCTCGGCGGACCTCCTCCGGCAGACCACCGCCTGGCAGACCACTGCCCGGCAGCCCACCGTCCGGAAGACCGGCCCGAACTGTTGCGTTCGTGACCTGTCGCAGCTCCCAGCAAGGGGATGCGCGCCGCACACGTCAGCCCTGATGACATCAGCTCTGATGAGCCGAGGCATCTCCGCCGAGTCGCCGCACCCGCTCCGGGTGGTAGGTGAGCACCGCGACCACGAAGATCGCGAAGGTCAGCAGCACGTAGCTGCTGCCGATGATCTGCTCCCACCAGGACCAGGCGAGTTCGCGGTCACTGTCGTGCGGCAGCACCCACTGGGGTCCGATGGCGAACAGGACCGTCGCCAGGGCGACCGTGCCGACGAACCGGGGGTTGCGGCGGCCGCGGAGGATGGCGTCGATGGCGATCACCAGGGTGGGGGCGATCCAGACCCAGTGGTGGGACCAGGAGACCGGGGAAACCAGCAGGACCGCACCGGCGTTCACCATCAGGGCGGTGACCGGGTGGCCCGCGTCGATGAGGCGCTTCATCCAGATGGCGGCCAGGGCTACCGCGATCACCGACAGGGTGAGCCAGATGGCGGTGGCGGTGGAGTCGGAGACGCCGAGGCGGAAGGCGAAACCCTTCAGGGATTGGTTGCCCGCGAAATGCGGGGGACCGATGCGGCCGGTGTCGGACAGGGTGTGGAACCAGTACTGCACCGATTCGTGCCAGAAGAAGACGAACATCAGGCCGACCGCGGTGATGGTCGAAACCACCAGGGTGATGGGCGATTTCCAGTCACCGCGCGGTAGGTAGCGCCGCCAGCCCGCCGCGTCGGGCCAGCCGCCGCGCGGGGGGAAGTCCAGACACAGCAGGAAGAACAGGAGATAGGCGGCGGGGGTGAGCTTCACCGACACCGCGATGCCGATCAGCATGCCACGCGGCCAGAAAGGCTTGCGCACCAGGCAATCCAGGGCGATGGCGGCCATCAGCACCAGATTGATCTGGCCGAAACCGTAGGTCTGGCGAATCGGCTCCAGCCATTGCAGGATCGCCACCGCGCCGATGACGAGTGCCAGCCGCGTCGGCCGGTCCATGGCCGGACGCACGCGCTCCAGCACGATCCACAGGGTCACGCCCAGCGCGGTGATCGAGGTCGCCAGCACCAGCACCTCCGCCACCGACAGCGGCATGAGGGCCAGCGGTGCGAAGAACAGCGCGGCCAGCGGGGGATAGGTGAACGGCAGGCCGATCCCGAACACCTCCGGCATGGGGCCGTACAGCTCACCGCCGTCCATCCACACCCGGGGGCCGTTGCGGTACACCTGGAGATCGATGTAGCCGTGCCAGATCTTCCCGAAATGACTGATGAGCGCCGATATGACGAACAGGGCGACCGCGATCGCCAGCAGGCGGACCTGACGGTGAGACAAACCCGTGGGCCCCCCATGCGTCGTCGCAGGCTTCTCGGTCGGATCCGCGACCCCGGATCGATCGTTCACCGGGACAGACTAGCGGGTGTGCATAACCGTTCCGCCGCAGAACCCCCGGCAGCCCGGCCGTCAAACGAGAGACGCGTCACATCGGCCACCCGGGGCGGCATCGCGGGCAACCCGGCAGGTTGGGGTGGGTTTGCCGGGCATTAGACTTCGGGGCGAATCCCGCCGTATCCAGCTTGCCGGTCGCTGTCTCGTTCCGGCCGAAAGGACTCTGGTATTCCCGTGACCAACCACGTCGATACCGTCAGCGCCGCCGCGGCCAGCCCGGAACAGCCGCAGCCCTACAAGGAACTCGGCCTCAAGGACGACGAGTACGCCCGCATCAAGGAGATCCTCGGCCGCCGCCCGACGGATGCCGAGCTGGCCATGTACTCGGTGATGTGGTCCGAGCACTGCTCCTACAAGTCCTCCAAGGTGCACCTGCGCTACTTCGGCCAGACCACCACCGACGAGATGCGCGCCGCCATGCTGGCCGGAATCGGCGAGAACGCGGGCGTGGTGGACATCGGCGAGGGCTGGGCGGTCACCTTCAAGGTGGAATCGCACAACCACCCGTCCTATGTCGAGCCCTATCAGGGCGCGGCCACCGGCGTCGGCGGCATCGTCCGCGACATCATGGCCATGGGCGCGCGCCCGATCGCCGTCATGGACCAGCTGCGCTTCGGCGCGGCCGATCACCCCGACACCCGGCGCGTGGTGGACGGCGTGGTGCGCGGTGTCGGCGGCTACGGCAACTCCCTCGGCCTGCCGAATGTGGGCGGCGAGACCGTCTTCGACCCCTCCTACCAGGGCAACCCGCTGGTCAACGCGCTGTGCGCGGGCGTCATGCGGGTGGAGGACCTGCATCTGGCGTTCGCCTCCGGCCAGGGCAACAAGATCATCCTCTTCGGTGCGCGCACCGGCCTCGACGGCATCGGCGGCGTCTCCGTGCTCGCCTCCGACACCTTCTCCGGCGACGAGTCCGGCGCGGGCCGCAAGAAGCTGCCCAGCGTCCAGGTCGGCGACCCCTTCACCGAGAAGGTGCTCATCGAGTGCTGCCTCGAGCTGTACGCCGCCGACCTCGTCGTCGGTATCCAGGACCTCGGCGGAGCCGGGCTGTCCTGCGCCACCTCCGAACTCGCCGCCGCCGGTGACGGCGGTATGCACATCGAACTCGACAAGGTGCCGCTGCGCGCCGCCAACATGACGCCCGCCGAAATCCTGTCCTCGGAATCGCAGGAGCGCATGTGCGCGGTCGTCGCCCCGGAAAACGTGGACGCCTTCATGGCGGTCTGCAAGAAGTGGGACGTCATCGCCACCGTCATCGGTGAGGTCACCGACGGCGACCGGCTCGTCATCACCTACGACGGCGAGACCGTGGTGGACGTGCCGCCGCGCACCGTCGCCCACGAGGGCCCGGTGTACGAGCGCCCGGTGCAGCGCCCCGACTCGCAGGACGCGCTCATCGCCGACACCCCGGACAAGCTGAACCGGCCGAAGACCGGTGAGGAACTGCGCGCCACCCTGCTGAAGCTGCTGGCCAGCCCGCAGCTGTGCTCCCGCAAGTGGATCACCGAGCAGTACGACCGGTACGTGCGCGGCAACACCGTGCTCGCCGAGCACGCCGACGCCGGTGTCATCCGCATCGACGAGGAAACCGGCCGCGGCATCGCCCTGGCCACCGACGCGTCGGGCCGCTACACCAAGCTCGACCCGTACACCGGCGCGCAGCTGGCGTTGGCCGAGGCCTTCCGCAATGTCGCCACCACCGGTGCCACCCCGAAGGCCGTCACCAACTGCCTCAACTTCGGCTCCCCGGAGGATCCGGGCGTCATGTGGCAGTTCCAGCAGGCCGTGCGCGGTCTCGCGGACGGCTGTGTGGCCCTGGGCATTCCGGTCACCGGAGGCAATGTGTCCTTCTACAACCAGACCGGGCAGACCGCCATCCTGCCGACGCCGGTGGTCGGCGTGCTCGGCGTCATCGACGACGTGCACCGCCGCATTCCCACCGGCCTCGGCCTGGAACCGGGCGAGACCCTGATCCTGCTCGGCGAGACCCGCGACGAATTCGGCGGCTCCATCTGGGCGCAGGTCGAACACGACCACCTCGGCGGCGAACCCCCGAAGGTCGACTTCGCGCGCGAGCAACTGCTCGCCGAAATCCTCACCGCCGGATCCCGCGACGGCATGATCAGCGCCGCGCACGACCTGTCCGAGGGCGGTCTCGCCCAGACCGTGGTCGAAGCCGCGCTGGCGGGCGAAACCGGGTGCCGCATCCTGCTGCCCGAGGACGCCGACCCGTTCGTCACCCTCTTCTCGGAGTCGGCCGGACGCGTCCTGGTCGCCGTGCCGCGCACCGAGGAGACCCGCTTCACCAAGATGTGCGACGCCCGCGGGCTGCCGTGGACGCGCATCGGCGTGGTCGATCAGGGCTCCGACTCGGTCGAGGTGCAGGGACAGTTCACCGTCACGCTCGACGAACTGCGCACCACCTTCGAGGGCACCCTGCCCGCGCTGTTCGGCGGAGCCGTCGAACACTGACAGCGAGACGCCCCGCCCGGACCCCTCGTTCCGGGCGGGGCGCTGTCATGCCACCTTGAACGGATCGTGTTCGGCCATCAGCTTTTCCAGCCGGGCCTCGTCGATACGGCTGTGCACCCGCGACGCCTCGTGCTGATCTCGAACCACCTTCGCGAGAGTGAAGGAGCTGCTGACCAGAAACAACAGCGACATCACCAGGAACCCGCGCTGCCAGATGTCCAGCGGCAGATAGAGGATGCCGATAATGCTGGCGGAGAAGGAGATTCCGAACGCGATGGCGGCTTGGGCGAGAAATGCCGTGGTGCTCTTGCTCTGTGCGTTGGGAGTATTGCTCATACCGGAGAAGTCTGTCGGCCACGACGCCCGCGGACCCGCGTAGTTCTACTCGAGCCACCAGGGTAGATACCCTACCCGCATCACCATTGAGCGACGTCACGCCACCGAATCCCCTGATTCGGGCAGCCTACCGCCATACTTGACGGGTGCTCGACACGACCGACGCTCTGACGCGGCTGCGCACCGGTAGCGCCGTCGCGGTACGGCCCGTGTCGATATGGGTGCGCCGAGCCGCCCCCGTCTGGCGCAGGATCGAGGAGATCATCGACCTCAATCACGTCGGACTGGTGGTCGCCACGGTGTTCTTCGCCTGGTCCGTCACCCCCTCGCTGCTACCGCGCGACTGGCTGTTCCAGGGCCTCATCTCCGGGGTGAACGCGGCGCTCGGCTACGGCGTCGGCTGTGTGCTGGAGTGGGTGTTCCGGCGGTGGGTACGGCCCAGGATCAAAATCAGCACCCCACCCATGTGGGTGCGCGACGCCGTGAAGACCGCCGTCGTCCTCACCTGCGCGCTGGTCGCCGCCTACATGCTGGTGCTGTCGGCGGACTGGCAGCGCGAGATCTTCTCGCTCATGGGCATGTACGGCACCACCACCGAGGCGTACCTGCGCACCGGTGGACTCAGCCTGCTGGTCGGCGTGCTGGTGGTGGCGGCGTATCGGACGCTGCGCGAGGTGGTGCGCTTCTTCGCCCACCAGCTCAGCCGCTGGGTGCGGGTGCCGCCGCACCTCGCCCCCGCCGCCGGGACGCTGCTGCTCGTGGTGCTGGTCATCACGCTGTTCAACGGTGTCGCCACCCAGGCGTTCTTCGCCGTCGCCAACTCGGCGTTCAGCGTGCGCAACGACGAGATGTCGCCGTACGCCGTCCAACCGGTCGCGCCGGAACGTTCGGGCAGCCCGGCGTCGCTGTCGGAGTGGGAGACCCTCGGCTCGGAGGGTCGCTGGTTCGTCTCACACGGGCCGGACCCGCTGCTCATCAGCTCGATCACCGGCGAACCGGCCAAGGAGCCCATTCGCGTGTACGTGGGGCTGGAATCCGCCGGCCAGGACATCACCCAGGAAGAGTTGGCGGTCGCCGAACTCGAACGCACCGGGGCCTTCGACCGGCAGGTGCTGGTGATCGTCACCACCACCGGCACCGGCTGGGTGAACAGCATGGCCGCCGCCGCCATCGAATACATGTACGGCGGGGACACCGCGATCGTGGCGTCGCAGTACTCGTACCTGCCCAGTGTGCTGTCGTTCCTCGCCGACCGGCAGAAGGTGGCGGCCGCGGGGAAGAAGATGTTCGACGCCGTCTACGCCGCCTGGTCGCGGCGGCCGGTGGAGGAGCGGCCGAAACTGCTGGTGTACGGGGAGAGTCTGGGTTCGCAGGGCTCCGAGGCCGCGTTCGACGGGCTGGCCGACCTGCGCTCCAAGGTCGACGGCGCGCTGTGGGTGGGGCCACCCAACTCGAATCGGCTGTGGGAGCAGTTCGTTTCGCGCCGGGACCCGGGGACGCGGGAGGTCGCGCCCATCTACGCCGACGGGCTGGTGGTGCGCTTCGCCGCCGACGCCGCCGACCTCGCCCGGCCGTCGACGGAATGGCGGCAACCCCGCATCGCCTACCTCATGCACGCCTCCGACCCGATCGTCTGGTGGTCGACCGATCTCATCCTCTCCCAACCGGACTGGTTGTCCGAGCCGCGCGGCTCGGACGTGTCCTCGCAGATGCGGTGGTGGCCCTTCGTCACCTTCTGGCAGGTAGCGGCCGACCTCACCAACGCCCAGGGCGTCAGTGACGGCCACGGCCACCGCTACGGATCCCTGGTCCTCGACGGCTGGGAAGCCATTGCCGCACCGCCGGATTGGAACCCGGAACTGCGCGAGAAGATCCGCACCCAGATCGAACTGGCCGAGGACTACGAGCGAGCGGTCAAGTAGGGGTCGGGGTGCTGTACCGGGCGAAATCCTCGCCGCGGTCCGGACGTGGTCCGGGCCGCGGCGCTGAACAGGCGTCGCGGCCCGGTGTGCGCGGGGTGTCGTCGAGTAGTGGTTCGGCCGCGATGGCGGGTCCTGCTGTGGTGCGTGGAATGTCGGCGGGTGGTGGGCTCGCCGCGACAGCACGGACGGCCGGGATGGCCGGGAAGTCGTCGGGCGACGCCCTGGCCGCGGTGGCGGGCTCGGCGGCGGGGTCCGGGATTGCGTACGTTGCGGGTGCATCCGCGAGGTCGAGTACCGGTGGACGGTCGCGGGAGTTGTCCGCGCTCGGGCCGCGCGCGTGGGCGAGGTCGGCAGCGGGGCGGAAGCGGTGGCGGGCGTTGCCGAAAGCCGCTGCGGCCATGGGCTTGCCGCTGCTGTGGAGTAACCGGGTGCTGCCCGCGCTGGCGCTGAGTATGCGCGGGCGCACCACCGCCAACCTGGCCTTCGCGGGCGGGTACGCCGTGCTGTTCCGGGGGCGTCCGGGGTGGTTCTCGGCGAGCGGGTGGCGGGTCGGGCTGGCCGCCGCCGGGCTCACCCTGGCGGGTTACGGTGTGGCACTGGCCGTTCCGGGGCTGCGCGAGCGGGTGGGGGAGATCGCGGAGCGGGTGCCGGAGACCTCGCACGCGGAATGGGTCGGCCTGCACATACCGGTGGGCACCGTCGTCAGCGAGGAGCTCATCTTCCGCGGCACCCTGACCCCGCTGCTCGACGACACCTTCAGTACCGGCGGTACCTGGCTCGGCGCAACGGTTTTCGGGCTCTGGCACATCCACCCGGCGCGTGCGGCGGGCGACCCGATCCCGGCCGCGGTCGCCATCACCGCCGCCGCGGGCCTGCTCTTCGACCACCTCCGGCACCGCACCGGCAGCGCCACCGCACCGGCCCTGCTCCACCTCGCCCTCAATGCGGGCGGCGCGCTCGCACCGCTGCTTGCCCGGCGCATTTCGGAGCCCCCGGAGATTCTGGTCGGCGAGTGACATCCCGACGCCACTGCCCGATCAGCCGTGCCGCGAGCGCAGTGACGTCCCGCCGCCGCCCGCTGTCTGCCGACGGTGTGCGGCGGCGTGCCGAATCCCGGTGTCGGCCGGAGCGGCTAGCCTCGTCGGGTGGCACGACGAGCGGCGGTGAACCCGGAGGAACTGCGAGCGGCCCTGGCGGCGCTGGAACCCTGGCTGCGCGACGAGACCGCGCCCGGTCCTACCCGAGCCGAACTCGGTGCGGCGGTCAAGGGCACCGCCCGCACCCTGGCGGCCGATGCCCCCGGAGCCTCGGTGGAGGTCCGCGTCCCGCCCTTCGTGGCGGTGCAGTGCATCGAAGGCCCGCGCCACACTCGCGGCACTCCACCGAACGTGGTCGAAACCGACCCTCGCACCTGGCTCCTCCTCGCCACCGGACTCCTGGATTTCGACCAGGCCCTGCACTCCGGAGCACTGACCGCCTCGGGCACCCGAGCCCCCGAAATCGCCCGCTGGCTCCCCATCCTCCGCCCGCACTGACCCGCGTGGGCAGTCTGCGCCAGGGGCGCAGGGTGGGCAAGCGCAGCGCGCTCTCCCGGAGAGCGCGAACGCCGAACCCATGCCCGCCGACGATCCCCGCCGAGCGGCGCTGCCGCCGCTACGTCTGCGCTGCCGCCGCTACGCCTGCGCCGCCGCCCGCGCGTCCTTCTCCAGCGGCTTGCGCTCCAACCCCTTGTGGTCGTAGTACCGCGTGATCACCAGCCCGAACACCACGCCGATCGCCAGCCCCAGGGCCGCCATCCACACCCCGCGCGTCAATCCCGCCACTCCGCTGCCGTTGAAGTAGAGGATCGCGCGGGTGCCCAGGAACACCTGGTGCATGGGTTCGAAATTGGCCAGCCAGCCGAAGTACTTCGGCGTCGCCTCGATCGGCACGGTGCCGCCGGAGGACGGCAGACCGAGAATGATGAAGATGATCAGGTTGACGATCAGACCGGCCGTGCCCACCGCCGCCAGCACCGAGGTGCAGGTGAATCCGACCGCGATGATCACGAACGCGCCGTAGATGAACAGCAGCAGCGGTTTGTCGATGGGCATGCCCAGCGCCGCGCCGATGCCGAGCAGCGCGGCCGACACCGCCACCGCCATCACCGCCACCGCCGCCCATTTGAGCAGCAGCGTCCGCGTCCGCGAGATCGGGGCGCGCGGGAAATGCACGTACCAGGGCCCCCATTCGGTCGGCAGGAAGCCCAGCGCCGAATCGATCAGCTGATGGATGATCATCGCGCCCACCATGCCGACCAACAGCAGCAGCAGGCTGTAGAAGAAGGCCGTCAGACCCTCACCGGAACCGTTCGGCAGCGGTCGATACTGCTCGACCACGATATTCAGCGGCTCCGCCAGCGCCACCCGGGTAGCCGCGGTGAGCTCCGGCGCGGGCGGCCCGTCCGGTGGCGGCGCCAGCTGGGCGTTGACCTGTTCGGTCAGCTGCTTGCCGACCTGGATCTGTACCTGACTGAGAGCTTCCTCACCGAATTTCTGGGTGATAGCCGTCGCGAACGCGCCGGTGCGCGGATTGGTCTGCAGAGTGATGACCGGCTTCGAGATGTCGCCAGGCACCACACTTCCCACGCCCAGAATGCCGAGCCGTTTGGAGAAGTCGCTGGGAATGATGATGGTGCCGTAGACCTGCGCCTGCTGCATCTGCAACTGCGCCTCGTTGATGCCGAGCTCGCGCAGGTCGATCTTGTCCGCGGGCACCGCCTCGCGCAGTCCGGCGGCGACCTGATCGCCGAAGTTCACCTGCTTTTCCTGGCCGGGCGCGCCGATGGTGTCGCCGACGTCCTGATTCACGAGTGCTATCGGGAAGTCGTGCAGATTCTCTTCCGGATCCACGACATAGTCGAGGTACATCACGCCCAGCAACGAGGCCAGCAGCGTGACGACGATGATCGGAAAACCCCATTTGATCGGGGTGAGATGCCGGCGTGGCGTAGGTTCCGGGGTATCGCTGGTCGTCACCGGAGAAAGCTAACAGCAAACGCCGCGCCACCCGGGTTATCCCAACGGCGGGTTGCATCGTGATTACCCGTAGACTGGTGCGTGCCCCCAGCCCGCCGAACAGGGAGCAAACGGTGAATCTGCACCCCTCCGCCGCCGCAGCCGACCAGGACGAGAACGAACCGCGTGAAGAATGCGGTGTTTTCGGTGTCTGGGCACCGGGTGAGGATGTCGCCAAGCTCACGTATTACGGGCTCTATGCCCTCCAGCACCGTGGTCAGGAAGCGGCGGGCATCGCCGTCGCCGACGGCGCGCAGGTGCTGGTCTTCAAGGACCTCGGCCTGGTGAGCCAGGTCTTCGACGAGCAGACCCTGGCCGCCATGCCCGGTCACGTCGCCGTCGGCCACTGCCGCTACTCCACCACCGGCTCCACCACCTGGGAGAACGCCCAGCCGATCTTCCGCACCACCGCGGTCGGCACCGGAATCGCGCTGGGACACAACGGAAATCTCGTCAATACCGCCGAATTGGGAGCGCGGGCACGGGAACTGGGCCTGATCAGCGGGCGACTGGCCGGATCCCTGGGCGCCACCTCCGACTCCGACGTGATGACCGCGCTGCTCGCGCACGCCGCCGCCGACAAGAGCATCGAGCAGGCGGCCATGGAGATGCTGCCCACCCTGCGCGGCGCCTTCTGTCTCACCTTCATGGACGAGCACACGCTGTACGCGGCGCGTGACCCGTGGGGTGTGCGGCCGCTGTGCCTGGGCCGACTGGATCGCGGCTGGGTGGTAGCCAGCGAGACCGCCGCCCTCGACATCGTCGGCGCGTCCTTCGTGCGCGAGATCGAGCCGGGCGAACTGCTGGCGATCGACGCCGACGGGGTGCGGTCCATGCGCTTCGCCAATCCCGAACCCAAGGGCTGCGTCTTCGAATACGTATACCTGGCCCGCCCGGACTCCACCATCGCCGGACGCTCCGTGCACGCCACCCGCGTCGAGATCGGCCGCCGGCTGGCCGCCGAACATCCCGTCGACGCCGACCTGGTCATCCCGGTGCCGGAATCCGGCACCCCGGCCGCCGTCGGCTACGCGCAGGGCTCCGGACTGCCCTACGGCCAGGGGCTGATGAAGAACGCGTACGTGGGGCGCACGTTCATACAGCCCAGCCAAACCATCCGGCAGCTCGGCATCCGCCTCAAGCTCAATCCGCTGCGCGAGGTCATTCGCGGCAAACGCCTCATCGTGGTGGACGACTCCATCGTGCGCGGCAACACCCAGCGGGCCCTGATCCGCATGTTGCGCGAGGCGGGCGCGCTGGAGATCCACGTTCGCATCGCCTCGCCGCCGGTGAAGTGGCCCTGCTTCTACGGCATCGACTTCGCCTCGCGGGCGGAGCTGATCGCCAACGGTGCGGGCGAGGGCTCTTTCGAGGACATGGTCGAGGGCGTGCGTCGCTCCATCGGCGCCGACACCCTCGGCTACATCTCCACCGAGGGCATGATCGCCGCCACCGAACAGCCACGCAGCCGCCTGTGCTGCGCCTGCTTCGACGGCAAGTACCCCATCACCCTCCCCACCGAGGCCGCCATCGGCAAGAACGTGCTGGAGGGCATGCTCACCGGTGCGACGGAAACCGAACTGCTGGCCGACAACGCCAATGCCAGCGCATTGAGCCGTCCTTGATCGGAACTCGGGCCGACGGCTCTCAGCCGTGCGCTGAAGTCGCGGGGAGCCGGTAATGCTAGCGTGAGCAGGCATCTATCCACCGATTCGGCTTGGAGCTCTCCGAAGACAATGACTGAACAGACCCCCAGCGGTGCCGGTGCGTCGTACGCGGCGGCCGGAGTGGACATCGAAGCCGGCGATCGGGCAGTTGAGCTCTTCGCACCGCTGGCCAAGAAGGCAAGCCGACCCGAGGTGCAGGGTGGACTCGGCGGCTTCGCCGGGCTGTTCGCGCTGAAGGGTGGATACCGCGAGCCGCTGCTGGCCGCCTCCACCGACGGCGTCGGCACCAAGATCGCGGTCGCGCAGGCGCTCGACAAGCACGACACCGTCGGACTCGACCTGGTCGCCATGGTCGTCGACGATCTCGTGGTGTGCGGCGCGGAACCGCTGTTCCTGCAGGACTACATCGCGGTCGGCCGGGTGGTGCCCGAGCGGGTCGCCGAACTGGTCTCCGGTATCGCCGAGGGCTGTGTCCAGGCCGGTTGCGCGCTGCTGGGCGGTGAGACCGCCGAACATCCGGGCCTGATGGGTCCGGACGACTACGACCTGTCCGCCACCGGCGTCGGCGTGGTGGAGGCCGACGCGGTGCTGGGCCCGGATCGGGTGCGTCCCGGCGATGTGGTGATCGCCATGGGCGCCTCGGGCCTGCACTCCAATGGCTACAGCCTCGCCCGCAAGGTGCTGCTCGACATCGACCGCATGTCCCTCACCGGGCACGTGGAGGAGTTCGGCCGCACCCTCGGTGAGGAACTGCTCGAGCCGACCCGCATCTACGCCAAGGACTGCCTGGCGCTGATCGCCGAAACCGATGTGCGCACCTTCGCCCACGTCACCGGCGGCGGCCTGGCCAACAACCTGGCGCGTGTGCTGCCCGCGGGCATGGTCGCCGAACTCGATCGCGGCACCTGGAACCCGGCCCCGGTCTTCAAGATGATCGCCCAGCGCGGCCGCGTCGAGCGTGTCGAAATGGAGAAGACGTTCAACATGGGCGTCGGTATGGTCGCCGTGGTCGCGCCCGAGGACGCCGACCGCGCGCTGGCCGTCCTCACCGCCCGCCACATCGAATGCTGGACCCTCGGCACGGTCAAGAAGGCCAAGGACGCCGACGCCGCCCGCGCGGTGCTGGTGGGAGACCACCCGCGCTTCTGAGCGCCTGAGCACTCACGCACCGAACCGCCCCGACCACCACCGTGGCCGGGGCGGTTCGCATTCGGCGGTCCGCTCGGCTGGCCGACATGATCCTGGCCTGCCTGGAGACGCAGCGGCTCCACCTGGCGCACGGCGCGGAACTGGCGAGCGCCGTACGGCAGGTGCTGCTGTTCGTCGCGGACGGAATCGTGCGCGACGAACAGCGACCCTGAGCGCGAATCCCGTTAGGGCGTAGCGGGAAACGCACCAGCGCCCCTTCGCGACTGCGCGGGGACGCCGATGTGTCGTATGTAGTTCGAGCCCTCGACACCGTGAATCACGGCAAAATCGACGCGCTAAGGGGGAGGCCAGTCACGGCCTCCCCCTTAGCACGTCGATTCGATCCGAGTCAGCGGCGCCAGTCGTCGTAGGTGTCTTCTTCTTCCCAACGCGACGATTCATCCGCGTCGTGCTCGTCGGAAAGCACACCACTCCGCTGCGAGCTGGGGGAAGAACTTCCCGACAGCTCGCGCTGAAGGCTCGCGAAGTCGGTTGGTGCCGAGCTGTACTTCAGCTCGCGCGCAACCTTGGTCTGCTTTGCCTTAGCCCGGCCACGGCCCATGGCTGACCCCCTCGCGTCACTGCGGGGCGGCCTGGGGTGGTTGGCGGCCCCGTTCGAATTAATATCTTCCTGACAGACACTTTAGCGTGTGTCAGGCGGTCGCGCTTCCATGAGTGCCGGAAGATCCTCGCGAGTGCCGTTCCGACCGGGGCGACGCCGTTTCCGGCAGACCTCAGAGCAGCCCGGGAATTGCCCGGATCACGCCGACCCGGGCGCCGCCGCCCAGCACGGCGGGAGCCGCCAGCTCGGCGTGGTCGTCGGTCCAGTCGACGCCCATACGCTGCAGAATGGCCAGCGTCAGCGGTACCCGGGCGCGGTCGTGCCCGTCATCGATCTTGTAGGCGAAGGCCGAACCGTCCGGCAGCGCACCCGCGTGCACCCCGTCCGCGCCGATCTTGCACACCAGTCCGGGCGTCGCCGTCATCACGCGCAGATCCGGCCCGTCCGTGCCGGAAATCACTCGCGGATGGGTGCGGATCGCCTCCGCCACCCGGCGCTCCGGGGAGCCGGCGGGGGCGGTGGCCATGGTGGCGTAAGCGCGGGCGAGGTTCACCAGCGACACCGGCACGATCGGCAGGCCGCAGCCGTCCAGGCCGAGATCGGTTTCCGGCTCGCCGGTGATATCGGCGATGGTGTCGGTGACCGCGCGCTGCAGCGGATGCCCGGCATCGAGGTAGCCGCGGGTCGGCCAGTCGTTGATCCGGCAGGTGGCGAGCATGGCGGCGTGTTTGCCCGAGCAGTTCATGTAGATCCGGCGCGCCGCCTTGGCACGGTCGTGCCCGGCGAGCGCGGTGGCGCGGGCCTGCTCCTCGAAGGGCAGATCCGGCGGGCACTCCAACTCGTCCTCGGTGAAGCCGAAGCGGTCCAGCAGCCGCTGCACCAGCTCCACGTGATCGGGTTCGCCGAAGTGCGACGCGGTGGCGATGGCCAACTCGGCGTCGTCCACGGGATGAAAGCCATGGCGCAGCAGGGTGATCGCCTGCATGGGCTTGTTGGTGGAGCGCGGGAAGATGGGGCCGTGCACCTCACCGAGCTCCACGGTGGGCTCACCGTCGGGGTCGAGGATCACCAGCGAACCGCGGTGCACGCACTCGCGGAAACCCGACCGCACCACCTCGACCAGTTCCACACTCATGCTGCATCCCTTCGAGCATGGGCGGGGCGCTCCATGGTCGCGCTCCGCTGCCGCCGCCGCGCCTGACCGCTCATGCCGACCGCTCCGCGCCCGTCGCGGCAGCGCGGTCGTTGCGGCGGCGGTGGCGCTCGATCTGCATGCGCACATCGTCGGAGATGGTCGGCTCCTCGGTGAGCAGCCGGTCCAGCAGTGCCTGATCGCGGCCGCCGAACAGGTCGCGCACGGTGATGCCGTGGGCGGGAATGTGGATCCGCCGCACCTCGTCGCCCGCGCCGATCGCGCCCTCGGTGAGCACCCGCAGGTACGCGCCCGTATCCGATTGCAGGGTGAAGCGTTTCACCCACTGCTGCTCGCCGGTCCAGTGCTGGAAGGTGGCGCACGGGACGCGCGGCGCGCTCACCTCGAACAGGGCGTCGCCGATGGCCCACCGCTCACCCAGTACCGCATCGCTCACCGGCAGGCCGCCGATGCGCAGATTCTCGCCGAACCAGCCGTAGGGCAGCTCGCGATCGAGCTCGCGGCCCCAGCGTTCGGCGTCCTCCTGGGCGTAGGCGTACACGGCCTGGTGTTCGCCGCCGTGGTGTTCGGTATTGCACACGTGATCGCCGTCGAGGCTGAGCCTGTTCACTCGCACCCGCCGCGTGACCGGGCGTTTATCGATGGCCGAGCGACCGACCCGGCCCGGCACCTCGATATCGGCGTGCACCACGCACACGGCCAGCACGGTGCCGACCGTGCTGGACGCCGCCGGGGCCGCGGAGTGCTCGGGCAGCACGGATTCCGCCGCCGCGGTGAGTTCGTCGCTCATCGGCCGCGCAGCCTCTCCACGGCCAGGCGACCCGCCTGCGGCTCGTCGTGGGCACGTACGGAATCGGGGTCGATGGAGGCGGCGACCGGTCCGGCCGCCAGCTCGGTATCGACCGGGACATTGCGTTTGATCAGGGCCAGCGCCACCGGGCCGAATTCGTAGTGGTCGACCACCGTGCCCACCACGCCGACCGCGCGGCCACCGGCGGTCACCGGATCACCGGTGGCCGGACGCGAATCCGCGGAGCCGTCCAGATGCAGCAGCACCAGCTGCCGCGGCGGCTTGCCGAGATTGTGCACGCGGGCCACCGTCTCCTGGCCGCGGTAGCAGCCCTTGTTCAGGTGTACCGCGCCGAATTCGGCCGGGCCGCCGATCCAGTGCACCTCGTGCGGAATGGTGCGCTCATCGGTGTCGACGCCGATGCGCGGGCGCAGCGCCGTCACCCGCAGCGCCTCGTAGGCCCACATTCCGGCGGCCTCGGCCCCGGCGTCGCGCAGCCGCGCCCACCAGTCGCCCAGCTGCGCGCGGGGAACGATCAGATCGTAGGAATCGGCCGTGGGCCAGGGCATGCGGCGCAGGAACCCGCCACCGGGCAGCGCCACCGCCGCATTGACCTCGGGCAGCGCGGCGACACCCAGGGTGTCGGTCAGTTCGGATACGCGCGGCCCGAGCAGGCTCAGCACGGCGTGGTCGGGTGCGGCCTCGGGCTTGGCGTCGGCCCAGAACACCATTTTCGCGAGGAAGTCGAGCAATGCCGGGCCGCGCTCGGCCTCGGTGTCGATCCACACCGTGCCGTCGAGTTCGGTCAGCACGAAGTGGTTGAGCACGCGGCCGTTGAGATCCAGGTCCAGATTCTCCGCCGACCGTCCGTCGCCCAGTTCCGCCACATGCTGGCTGGAGACGGTGTGCAGCCAGGTCAGCCGCTCTTTGCCGGTGATGGTGAACAGGAAGCGATGCGAACGGTCCACCACCGCCACCCGCTGCGCCGCCGCGCGCTGCTCGCCGAAGGGATCGCCGTAATGCCACGCGACAGCCGAATCCGGAGACTCGGGCAGCCCTGCGACTGCCCCTGGATTGGAAAGGATCGGGCTGGGTGCAACCTCGGAGGACACATACCCACAATAGGTGTTGGCCGATCCGCCTTGCGTCGGCGGTGGAGAACCCGCGTAACCGGGCACGATCTGTCCTAGGCTCACTTGCCATGGTGGAACGAGTTTTGGTGTCCCTCGACGGCGCGATCCGGGATCCGGACGCGCCGTTGCTGTATGCGGACGACATCGGTGTGTTGCGCGGCGACGGCGTGTTCGAGACCGTGCTGGTGCGCGACGGCCAGCCGTGCGCGATCGAATCGCATCTGGCGCGACTACGCAGATCCGCGGAGGCCCTGGAGCTGCCGCCACCGGATCTCGACGCCTGGCGCGCCGCCGTGCAGAAGGCGGCCAAGGAATGGGGGGAGTCCCGCGAGGGGCTGCTGCGGATGGTGCTCACCCGCGGCCGCGACAGCGAGCAGGGCGTCGGCGGGCAGGCCGCCAACAAGGAGCTGACTCCGGCCGAGCCCGCGACCACCGGCTACGTACTGGTGCTGCCGGTGCCTCAACGGGTGGAAACCGCGCGCACCGAGGGTGTTTCGGTCATCACACTGTCGCGTGGAATCTCGGTGGATCTGGCCCAGGCCGCGCCCTGGCAACTTCTGGGCGCCAAGACCCTGTCGTATGCGACGAATATGGCGGCGCTGCGTTTCGCGCACCGCATGGGCGCGGACGACGTGATCTTCACCAGTACCGAGCACAAGGTGCTGGAGGGCCCGCGCTCCACGGTGGTCATCGTGCGCGACAAGCAGCTCATCACCCCGCCGCCGAAGGTCGGCGTCCTGCCCGGCACCACGCAGCGGGCGCTGTTCGCCGAGGCCGAGAAGGCGGGCTGGGAATGCCTGTACAAGCCGATGTTCGTCGCCGAACTGATCACCGCGGACAGTATCTGGATGCTCTCCAGCATCACCCTGGCCGCCCGGGTGAACTCGCTCGACGGACTGCGGATGTCGGCGCCGGACCACGCTCCCGAGATCATCGAACTGGTGAACCGCGGGGTGGCGCGGGCGGGCAGCGTCGCCGACTGGTGAGGGTGCCGCGGGCCTTTCGGATGACCTTCGGAAGGGCTCGCGCGGGGACCTGGGGGCACACCTTCGGGGACTTCGGTCACCGCTTGGCAAACGACCAGCATGTTGTGGCGCGTCACATGGTCATCTGATACCCAGCAGGCGTAGTGTCCGGTACTACGTCATGTCGTAGATCGGCAGGGAGGTCGGATGGACGTCGTCGACGTCGCGCGCTGGCAGTTCGGTATCACCACCGTTTATCACTTCATCTTCGTGCCGCTGACCATCGGCCTGGCGCCGCTCGTCGCGGGCATGCAGACCGCCTGGGTGATCACCGGCAAGGAGCACTGGAAGCGCCTCACCAAATTCTTCGGCAAACTGTTCCTGATCAACTTCGCCCTCGGCGTCGCCACCGGCATCGTGCAGGAATTCCAGTTCGGCATGGGCTGGAGCGAATACTCCCGCTTCGTCGGTGACGTCTTCGGCGCACCGCTGGCCATGGAGGCCCTGGTCGCCTTCTTCATGGAATCGACCTTCCTCGGACTGTGGATCTTCGGCTGGGACCGACTACCCAAGAAGGTGCACCTGGCGTGCATCTGGCTGGTCGCCATCGGCGTGAACGCCTCGGCGTACTTCATCGTCGCGGCCAACTCCTTCATGCAGCACCCGGTCGGCGCGACCTTCAACCCCGAGACCGGACGCGCGGAATTGACCAGCATCTGGGAGGTCATCACCAATGTGACGACCCTCGCCGCCTTCCCGCACGTCGTCGCGGGAGCCTTCCTCACCTCCGCCACCTTCGTCGCGGGCATCGCCGGCTGGTGGATGGTTCGAAATATGCGCAAGGGGGAGGCCGTCGGCGTCGAGGAGGCCCGCACCATGTGGCGGCCCGCCGCGCGCATGGGCCTGTGGATCATTCCCGTCGCGGCCGTCGCGCTCGTCTACACCGGTGACGTGCAGGGCAAGCTCATGTTCGAGCAGCAGCCCATGAAGATGGCGTCGGCGGAATCGCTGTGCCACACCGAAACCGACCCGAACTTCTCCATCCTCACCGTCGGCACGCACAACAACTGCGACAGCGTGAGCCACCTCATCGAGGTGCCCTATGTGCTGCCGTGGCTGGCCAAGGGCGAATTCAGCGGCGTCACCCTCGGCGGTGTGCAGGACCTCCAGGAGGAGTACGTCCTGAAGTTCGGCCCCGGCGACTACCGGCCCAACCTGTTCGTGACCTACTGGTCCTTCCGCGCCATGATCACCTTCATGGCGGGCTCGATCCTGCTGGCGCTCATCGGGTTCTGGGTGACGCGGCGTGGGCGGGTGCCGGATCAGAAGTGGTTCTCCTGGTTGTCGCTGCTCGCCATCGCGACACCGTTCCTGGGCAATATCTCCGGCTGGGTGTTCACCGAGATGGGGCGGCAGCCCTGGGTGGTGGTGCCCAATCCGACCGGGGATCAGAGCATTCGAATGACGGTGCAGCAGGGCGTCTCCGGGGTGTCCGCGGGCACCATCCTCACCTCGCTCATCGTATTCACACTGCTGTACGGCATGCTCGCGGTCGCCTGGTTCTACCTGATGCGGCGCTACACCGTCGCCGGGCCGGAACCGGCCGCCACCGACCAGGACGCCCCGAAGATGACCGGGGATTCCGTCGAGAAGCTTTCCTTCGCTTACTAGGAGACTCCGGATGACTCTGCAAGTGTTCTGGTTTCTGCTGGTCGCCGTGCTCTTCATCGGCTACTTCGTGCTGGAGGGCTTCGACTACGGCGTCGGCATGCTCATGCCCATCATCGGGCGCAAATCCGAGGTGAAGCGGCGCGTGGTGCTCAACACCATCGGGCCGGTGTGGGACGGCAACGAGGTGTGGCTGCTCACCGCGGGCGGCGCCATGTTCGCGGCCTTCCCCGAGTGGTACGCGAGCCTGTTCTCCGGGTTCTATCTCGCCCTGCTGCTCATCCTCGTCGGCCTGATCACCCGGGCCTGCGCCATCGAATGGCGCAGCAAGATCAATGACGACAAGTGGCGGCGCTGGTGCGATATCGGCATCGGGCTCGGCTCCTGGATTCCCGCGCTCGCCTGGGGCCTGGCGTTCGCCAACATCGTGCGCGGCGTCCAGCTCAACGAGAAGCGGCAGATCGAGGGCACTCTGTTCGACCTGCTCAACCCGTACGCGCTGCTCGGCGGGCTCACCACGCTGCTGCTGTTCCTGCTGCACGGCGCGATCTTCATCTGCCTCAAGACCGGCGGCGAGGTGCGCGACGACGCCGAGGCGATCGTGCGCAAGATCTTCGTGCCCACCGCCGCGGTGGTGGCGGTATTCGGCATCTGGACCCAGCTGTCCTACGGGCAGAGCTGGACCTGGATTCCATTGGTGCTGGCCGTGATCGGGATCGTGGTCGCCGGGCTGGCGCACAGCCGCAGCCGCGATGGCTGGGCCTTCACCGGCACCGCGCTCACCATCCTGTCGGCCACCGCCCTGCTGTTCGGATCGCTGTTCCCGGATGTGCTGCCCTCGACCATCGACCCGGCCTTCAGCCTCACCGTGGACGGCCGTGACGGCACCGTCAGCGCCTCGTCCACGCACTACACGCTGGTGGTCATGAGCTGGGTGGCGGTGGTCATGGTGCCGATGGTGCTCATCTACCAGGGCTGGACGTACTGGGTGTTCCGCAAGCGGCTCACCATGGAGCAGATCCCCGACCCCATCGGCCTGCTCCCGGAGAAGGCGAAGAACTGACCCATGGCTCGACCGGTCGACCCGCGCCTGTGGCGGCACGCCCGCTCGGCACGACGGTATCTCGTGCTGAGCGTGGCGCTGTCGCTGGTGACCACGGTGTGCATCGTGGTCGCGGCCCTGGCCCTGGCGCGGGTGCTGTCCGGTGTCATCACCGATCCGGGACGCCGTGACATCGACTCCTGGACAACCGAACTGGCGGTCTTCGCGGTCGCGGTCACGGTGCGGGTGGCGGCCACCTGGTGGCAGTCGCGGCTCGCGCACCGTGCCGGAGCGCAGGTGGTGGCGGAGTTGGAGACCGCGGTGGTGGTCGCCGGAGCCCAGCTGCCGCCGCGCGAACTGGAGCGCCGCCGAACCGAATTGGCGGTGGTGGCGGGAACGGGACTGAACGGCCTGCGCGCCTACCTCGCCGGGTATCTGCCCGCCCTGCTGCTGGCCGTGCTCGTGCCCCCGGTCCTGCTGACCGTCATCGCGCTGCACGACCTGGTCTCCGCCGGAATCATCGCCGTCACCCTGCCGCTCATCCCGATCTTCATGATCCTCATCGGACTGCTCACCCAGGGGAAGTCCAAGGAGACCCTCGCCGCGACCACCCGGCTGTCGGATCAGCTGCTCGACCTGTTCGCGGGCATGCCGACACTGCGGGCGCTGGGGCGGGAGACGGGGTCGCGGCCCGGAGCGGGCGGAGACGCCGCGATCGACACCGCTGTCGGCACTGGGGAACCGGCTACCGGGCGCGGGGACGCGGTGCACGGATCGGGTGTGTCGGCTACGGATGAGTCGGCGCGGACCACCATGGCGGGCCGGGTGCGCGATCTGGGCGAGGCCCTGCACAAGCGCACCATGTCGGCGCTGCGCATCGCCTTCCTGTCGTCCATGGTGCTGGAGATGCTCGCCACCCTGTGCGTGGCACTGGTGGCCGTATCCATCGGCATGCGACTGGTGTACGGGCACATGGGGCTCTACGGCGGGCTGGTGGCGCTCATCCTGGCCCCGGAGGTGTACCTACCGCTGCGCATGGTGGGGGAGCGGTTCCACGCGGCGCAGGACGGAATGGCGGCCGCGGACAAGGCTTTCGCCGTACTCGAGCCGGACGGGCGGGAGCAGGACGGGCGGGAGCAGGACGCGGGCGTGTTCGCGGTGGAGGCCGAACCGCTGGGCGGATCGACCCGTGTGGTGGTCGGCACGTCCGGCAGCTCGCCTGGCCCGTCCCGCGTGGAAACGCGAGAGCTCCACGGCCACATCGAGATCGCCGAGTTGAGCGTCGCGGCCCGCGACGGCGCGGCCCCCGACGGACTCTCCGCCACACTGTCGCCCGGCGCGGTGACGGTGCTGACCGGACCCAATGGCTGCGGCAAATCCACGGTGCTCCAGGCGATTCTGGGCTTGATCGTCCCCGACACCGGTGTGGTGCGCATCGACGGCACACCCGTCGCCGACCTGGACCCCGACAGCTGGTGGTCCCGGGTGGCGTGGCTGCCGCAGCGCCCCGTGCTCGTCCCCGGCACCCTGCGCGACAATCTCGAACTCCTCGGCGCTCCCGCCGACCCGGCACAACTGGCCGCCGCCTGCGCCGCAACCGGATTCGACACCGTCCTCGACGAACTCCCCGACCGCTGGGACACCGTCGTCGGCACCGGCGGCATCGGCCTGTCCCTCGGCCAACGCCAACGCCTCGCCCTCACCAGAACCCTCGCCGCCCAACGCCAGGTCCTGCTGCTCGACGAGCCCACCGCCCACCTCGACGACGCCAGCGAGGCAACCGTCCTCACCGCGCTGACCGCCCGCGCCCGCGCCGGAGCCACCGTGGTGATCGTCGCCCACCGCCCCACCATCCTGGCCATCGCCGGCCACGTCATCGAGGTGCACGCCACCCAGCCGGACGGCGAGTCCGATTCCCTCGTCGCACAGCCGGATGACGAGCGCGACGCGAACACCTCGGCGGATGTCCCCGTACCATCCGGACCCGCCGGTGATGCCGCGTACGGCGGGCCGTCCGGGGCGGCCGGGCTGCCTGGGACGACCGGAGTGTCCGGGACCGCCGGGGTGGTGGGGCGGTGAGGGCGATGCTGGCCGATTTCCGGCGGATTCGGGAGCTGCTGGAGCTGTCGCGGTGGCGGATGGCGGTGTCGATCGGATGGGGCACGCTGGCGTTGGGGAGCGGTCTGGCGTTGGCGGCCCTGGCGGCGTGGCTGATCGCCCGCGCCTGGGAGATGCCGCCGGTGCTGGATCTGACCATCGCGGTGGTGTCGGTGCGGGCGCTGGGTATCGCGCGCGGGCTGTGCCGGTATCTGGAGCGGCTGGCCACCCACGATGTGGCGCTGCGGGCCATGACGACCGCGCGCACCACCACCTACCGCAGGCTGGCCGCCGCCGACATCTGGCGGCCACGACGCGGCCAAGGCTCGGCATTCGGCGGCGAGGCGTCCGAACCGCCGGGCGCGGGCGATGCCGGACGAGTGGACGCACCGGCGCGGGCGATCGCTACGGCAGGTGTCGCGGATCCCACGCGGCTGCGGCGGGGGGAGCTGCTCGGGCGGGTGATGGGGGATATCGACGATCTCGGGGCCGTGGTGGTGCGGGCGTTCGTGCCGATGGCCGTGGCGGTGGTGCTGTCGCTGAGCGCGGTGGTGCTGTTGGCGTTCATCTCGATACCGGCGGCGCTGATTCTCGCGGTGGCGCTGGTGGTGGCGGGCGTTGTCGCGCCGTGGCTTTCGGCGCGGGCGGCGCGCGAGGCCGAGGAGGCGGTGCGCGGTGATCGCACCGAGTTCACGGCGGCCGCGCTGACCGTGCTCGACCATGCCCCGGAACTGCGGGTCGCGGGGCGGCTCGACCGTGCCGTGGCGAGCACGCGGGCGGCGGGGGAGCGGGCGGTCGCCGCCGAGGACCGCGCGGCCTCGCACAGTGCGTGGGCGGCCGCGGCGACACCGCTGTCGATCGGCGTGAGCGTGCTGGGCGCGCTGCTCATCGGAATCGTGCTGTACGGCACCGGAACCGGCACGCCGACGGCCGGATTCCAGACGGTCGAGCCGGGCGGAATCTCGCCCATGGCGCTGACCGTGCTGGTGCTGGTGCCGCTGTCGGCCTTCGAAGCGGTCGGGGTGCTGCCCGCCGCCGCCCAGGCGCTCACCAACGGGCGGGCGGCGCTGCGCCGCATCGGCCGGTTCGAGCGCGGCGAATCCACGGCTGTGCGAACGGATTCGCTGGATCTGCCGGACGGGCATCGCATCGCGGTGGTCGGCCCGAGCGGTGCGGGCAAGACCACGCTGCTCATGGCGTGGGCGGGCCTGTTCGACACCCCGCGCCCCGGCGTCACCTTCTTCGCCGAGGACGCGCACCTGTTCGGCACCACCGTGCTGGAGAATCTGCGGGTGGCGCGCGGCGACATCACCGAGCCGGAGGCCGAAAGCGCCCTGCGCGCGGTCGGAGCCGGTGCGTGGCTCGACTCCCTGCCCGACGGCGTGCACACCGAACTGGTGGGCGGCGCGGCCGCGGTATCCGGCGGTCAACGCCGCCGCATTCTGCTCGCCCGCGCCCTGCTCGCCCCCGCCCGCGTCCTGCTGCTGGACGAGCCCACCGAACACCTGGAGGCCGCCGCGGGCGCGGATCTGCAACGCCGCCTGCTGGACCGCACCAGCGGCCTGGTCGCCCCCGACCGTGTCGTCGTGGTGGTCACCCATCAGCTCCCACCCGACCACCGTGCCGACACCGTGGTGCGGGTGGCCGCCGACGGCACCGTGGCAATAGACCGGTTTATTCCCTCCTGACCTGCGATTTCGCCGTCCGAGAAAATACATTGCCGCCACCGCGCACCCCCACTAGATTCATCGGTACACGGGAAAGGAGGTGGTTCGAGAAATGGTTATTTCTAGGACGCGTGAGGTGGCTGCCAGCTAGGCGCTACCGCTGCAGACGGATTCCGTTCGCGCGAGCGCCTCGCGAATCCCAGGCAGTCACCCGGCCCCCGAGTCCCGATCCGTCCGATCGGATCCGCGTGAACGTTGCATCCGCGGATATGGCTCGGGGGCCGTACCTTTTCCGGCGAGTCTGCTCTGATCAGGAGTTACGCTGAAGCCATGACCGTAGAGCCGCTGCCCGACTGGGTGAACCCGCCAGGGGGTTACACCGTCGAGGAGTTCTTGCGGTTGCGTGACCTGCCTCGGCACACCGAACTGATCGACGGGGGGCTTGTCTTCGTGAGTCCGCAGGAGAAGTGGCACGGTCGTGTCATCACACTTTTCCAGCGCGAGCTCGACCTACAAGCGCCACCCGAACTGCGGGCAGAGCGGGAGATGGCGGTGAAGCTGGGTAAGCGACAGATGCCGGAACCCGATGTCGTCGTGGTGACGAAGGACGCCTACGACCGCGATGACCCGTCGACGTACTATTTCGCCGAGGACGTAGTTCTGGCGGTGGAGGCGGTTTCGCCGGATTCGGTGGAGCGAGACAGGGAGACGAAGCCGGGTAAGTACGCGAAGGCCAAGATCCCGTACTACTGGCGCATCGAGCGTCGTGCCGATGAAACCGTCGTCTACACCTATGAAATCGATCCGCTGACCAGCGGCTATGTGCCTACCGGCATATTCAGCAACAGGTTGCGGCTTGCGGTGCCCTATCCGGTGGACATCGACCTGACCGCAGTGCTCGGACGCCGATGACGCGGCAGCCCGGACCGAGGCAGTAGTCCGGGCTGGTTTCGGATCAGCCGATGTAGCGCTGGAGGCGGGCCGAGAGGCGGGGTTCCAGCGCACCGTCGGCGGAAATGCGCTCTTCCACGTAGCCCAGGTCGCCGCCTTCGACGATGCCGTAGAGGCGCTTGGCCCCGCCGACCACGATGCCGGACTGGCTGCGGATCACCACGTCGGTGGCGAGTTCCCAGGACGACTGGGTGAGGGCCTGGCCGTAGAACAGTTCGACGATGCCGGACGAGTGGGTGAGCAGCAGCTCCAGCACCTCGTCGTCGCCGTCGATGCCGACCCGCCAGAAACCGCTCTCGCGCAGATCGGGGCCGTTGTAGGAGCCGTCCTCGCCGATGACCCAGGAGCGGGCCTCCCAGGTGAGGTAGTCGCCGCCGTCGTGGGAGACCACGATCTGCTGGCCGAAGCGGTAGTCGCCGGTTTCGGGGTCGTTGCCCTCGCCCTCGCCGCGCCACACGCCGACCAGCGGCAGCAGCGCGAGCATGGAGGAACTCAGGTCGGGACCCTGACGCAGATTGGCGGTGTCCTCCGGCAGCGGGAGACCGGAGAGCGAGGGGATGTTCAGGCCGCCGGTGGACTTCGCCTTCTCGGCAGCCTCGGCCACGGCCTGATCACCACTGCGCCGGGCAGTGGCGGATTCCGGCACGAAACCGTTCGACGCGCCGTTGTCGGTGTTCTCGCTCGCCGACTCTGTCACGACTCGGTGAACAGCCGGTAGAGGACGTACAGACCGAACCACGCGATCAGCACGGAGACGAGAACCAGCAAAATCTCGAAGGCAAGCACCACGATTGCGGAGTCTAGTGGCACCGTATTTCGGATGCGAAAACGGCCCCGGGAAAACGATTCCCGGGGCCGTTTCCACGATCCCTCACCCCTGAACAGGGTGATCGGTGAGTTACTTGGCGACGACGACATCCAGCTCGTGGATGCCCGCACCCTCCGGCTTCACCTCGGCCGAACCATTGCCGGACGACGACAGCGCCCGCACGGTCCACGCGCCGGGCGCGGCGAAGAAACGGAAGTCACCGGTGCCGGAGGCCACGACCTCGGCGGTGAAGTCACCGTTGCCGTCCAGCAGGCGCACGAACGCGCCGCCGACGGTCTGGCCGTCGGCGGTCAGGACGCGGCCGGTGATGACCGTCTCCTTCTCCACGTCGACGCCCGCGGGAATGGCCTGACCCTGGGTAGGTGCTGCACACATACTGATTACGCTCCCAACTCGATCGGTGCACCGACGAGGGAGCCGTACTCGGTCCAGCTCCCGTCGTAGTTCTTGACGTTCTTGTGGCCCAGCAGCTCCTGCAGCACGAACCAGGTGTGCGAGGACCGCTCACCGATGCGGCAGTAGGCGATGGTCTCCTTCTCACCGTCCAGGCCCGCTTCCTTGTAGAGCTCGGCCAGCTCGGCGTCGCTCTTGAAGGTGCCGTCCTCGTTCGCGGCCTTGGACCACGGGACGTTGATGGCGGTCGGGACGTGGCCCGGACGCTGCGACTGCTCCTGCGGCAGGTGCGCGGGGGCCAGGATCTTGCCGGAGAACTCGTCGGGCGAACGCACGTCGACCAGGTTCTTGGTGCCGATGGCGTTGATGACCTCGTCGCGGAAGGCGCGGATGGACAGGTCCTGCTCACCGGCCTTGTACGAGGTGGCCGGGCGGTTCACGGCGTCGCGGGACAGCGGGCGGCCGTCGAGCTCCCACTTCTTGCGGCCACCGTCGAGCAGCTTCACGTCCTGGTGGCCGTAGAGCTTGAAGTACCAGTAGGCGTAGGCGGCGAACCAGTTGTTGTTGCCGCCGTAGAGCACCACGGTGTCCTCGTTGGCGATACCGCGCGCCGACAGCAGATCGGAGAACTGCTCCCGGTTCACGAAGTCGCGACGGACCTGATCCTGCAGGTCGGTCTTCCAGTCCAGCTTGACGGCGCCCTCGATGTGGCCCGTGTCGTAGGCGGAGGCGTCTTCGTCGACCTCGACGAGGACGACGCCCGGGGCGTTGAGGTTCTCTTCGACCCAGTCAGCGGAGACCAGGACATCGGAGCGAGCCATGTTGTTCCTTTCAGATGTTTGCCGGGGTCAGGCGGTGGGATGGGGGTTGGTCGCCGCGGCCTTGGGGACCAGCCGGGAGACGAGGGGGTAGAGCTTGCAGCCCAGGCAGACGCCGAACGCCGCGTTGAGAAACGCTGCGAACAGCGCGAAACCGGTGAAAACCGCACCGGCGACGGGGGTCGAGGCGGCGAACCCGATGACGCCGAGGACAGCGAAGATCAGGCCCACCAGTTGGGCGAACCGCAGTGGCGCAACGGGTTCCACGGCGGGGGCCGGGCCGATGCGGGGCAGCACCAGGTTCTTGTAGAGCAGACCGTAGGGGCTACCACTCGGGCCGCGCAGGGCGCCGAGTGCGAAGACCACGGCCTGGGCGGCCAGCAGGATGCCGGCCGCGAGCGGGGAGAAGGCGGAGAGGATCAGGGTCAGCACCAGGACGGCGGTGGTGATCCAGGCAGCGAAACGGGGGCCGCGGACATCGACCTGACCGGAAGGAATTCGAGTACCGACCGGTTGGAGGTTGGGGGTAGTTGTATGCGACATATCAGTGCTCCTGCGCGGAAAGAGGATTCGGTTGGCCAGAGCGCCGGAGGATGCGGACATCACTCGTACGGCGGGTCAATCCCGGTCGGCGACAGAAGGATTCGAAAGGCCGACCGGCTAGCGGCACAGGCAGCAACAACCACCGAGGCGGCACAGATCTACCGTGCGGCGTCGGGTGAGCATCAGCTCGCGGTTGGATTGCACGATTCGGAGTTTACCCGGTTTTCGGGGGAAATTGGACCCGGGGTCCGTAATGCTGGTCACTCTTCGGCATTTGCCCTGGTTAGCGGGGCCAGGGTGGAGCGCAGATCGGCGGCTTTCGGTACGCCCGAGATCCGGAAGCGCTCACGGCCGTCGGCGTCGAAGACGAATGTGGTCGGCAGCGACAGCACCGACAGCTCCTTGGCCAGCGCCGGATCGGCGTCGATATCGATCTCCAGATCCAGCGGCGGGGCCGGGGCGTCGGCGAACTCGGCGACGGTGCCCGCCACCACCCGCCGCACCGCCGCACACGGGCCGCACCAGTCGGCCGAGAAGTGCAGCACCGCAGGCCGATTCGCGACCAGTCCGGCGGCAGCAAGCAGTTCGCGGCGCGGTGACGTGGCATCCGGCTGCGCCGCGGCGCTGGCCCGAACCCGACCCTCGTTGCGCCGCAGCAGAATTCCCACTGCGACAGCGGCGGCCACGGCGGCGGCGAGGACGGCGAGCTCGATCATTGCTGCCGCTGCAGATGGTCCAGGTCGATGGTGACGTCGCGGCCGCGGCCCTCGACCACGATCTGCCCGCCGACCGCCTCGACCTTGGTGGGGCGGATGCCGAACGGCAGATCACGGGTGTCGATGGTGCGGGTGAACCAGCCCAGAATCATCTCGGTCGGCACCGCGGGCAGCACCGCCACGGGCGTCGCGGTGGCCTCCTCACCGTGATAGATCTCGGTCGCCACGATCTGGATCTGGCCGTCGGCATCCAGCCGCAGATCGGCGAGCACACTCACCAGCTGACCCTTCTCGGTGCTGGACGAGCCGGGCGGGGTGTCGACGCGCGGCGGCACGGTGCCGGTGAGGATGATCGCCCCGGACGTGGTCATGCCGGTGCCGCCGGAACCGCCGGAACCGTCCGACTTGTCGGCGGGCGGGCCGAACACCTGCAGGTCCGGAATGCGGAACAGCCGCCCCAGCTCGATGGGCTCGATATGCATGCTGGCCTGCACCTCGTCCACCGGCACCATGCGCACCCGGCCGTCGGCCAGATCACTCAGCGGCAGCCGCACCCCGTACAGATTCGATTCGATCTGGATCTCGCCCGGAATATCCGGCCGCCGGGCCCGCGCCCGGATATAGATGTCGTCGTAGGTCCCGTCCACCGCCTGCGCCACGAACGGAAACCCGCGAAAGGTCACCTCCGGGTCCGCGCTCAGGTCCGAGCCTTCGCGCAGCAGCCGCGACACCCGGTACTCGGAGTAGGCAGCCGTCCCGAAATCGAGCACGACCGCCAGCCCCGCCAGGCAGAGCAGCCCGATGATCACCCTGCGGAAACTCATGACAGGCACCCTACTGTGTTGAATTTGCCCTCCGCTTCGCTCCGGGCGGGGTTCGCGGCGCTGGAGGTCCCGGTTCTTCCCTCCCTCCGCTCCCCCGCTTCGCTCCTCCGCTCCACTCAGTCCAGAACCGGGACGCGCCGCGAACCCAGGAGGGTGGCGCTTTGTGCTGCGGGAGTGGCTGGACGGGTGGTGAGCCCGCGGGTGACGGTCCTTCCCTCGCTTCGCTTCCCCGGTTCGCTCCTCCGCTCTGGTCAGTCCAGAATCGGGATGCGCCGCGAACCGAACGGGGGTGCGCTGGGTGTCGGAGGGGATCGGGTGCGTTGTGATCTTGGGGTAGCCGGAGTGATCTGGGCGGCTGCTATACGTGGTCACGCGGACATACGCGCTAAGGTATGACGCGACTTACCTGTGATGACGCGCATGGCGTCGTGGCGGACGATGAGGTTGCCGCGCACATGCCAGATGGGAGGAGAGCCCCCATGGAGCTGCTCCTGCTGACCTCCGATTCCAATCCGGAGTCGGTACTGCCGTCGCTGGCGTTGCTGCCCCACCACGTGCGACCCGCGCCGACCGAGGTCGCCTCGCTGCTGGAGGCGGGGTCGGCCGATGTCGCGCTCGTCGACGCCCGCACCGATCTGGCCGCCGCCCGCGGACTGTGCCGGCTGCTGGGCAGCACCGGCTCCTCGGTGCCGGTGGTGGCGGTGCTGACCGAGGGCGGACTGGTCGCGGTGAACGCCGACTGGGGGCTGGACGACATCCTGCTGCCCGGCACCGGCCCCGCCGAACTGGACGCGCGGCTGCGGCTGCTGGTGGCCCGCAACGGCGGCGCGGCCAGCCCGGAGAACACCGGCAAGATCACACTCGGTGAGTTGGTCATCGACGAGGGCACCTACACCGCGCGTCTGCGCGGCCGCCCGCTCGACCTGACCTACAAGGAATTCGAACTCCTCAAATACCTCGCCCAGCACGCGGGCCGCGTGTTCACCCGCGCCCAGCTGCTGCAGGAGGTGTGGGGCTACGACTTCTTCGGCGGCACCCGCACCGTCGACGTGCACGTGCGACGACTACGCGCCAAGCTCGGCAGCGAATACGAATCGCTCATCGGCACCGTGCGCAATGTCGGCTACAAGGCCGTGCGCCCCGCGCGCAGCGCGAACAAGAGCGATGCGGTGACCTTCCCGGATGCCGAGAGCAGCGACGACGAATACGCTCCGGTGAACGGCACCGTCCAGTAGCTCACGCCGCGCGAAGATATCCGCGCTGCCACAGCGGCCGCGATCCCGACGCCCGCGCAGTGCTGTGCTGATGTCGCCGCTGTGCCGATGTCACCGGCGGTGCCTATGGCCTACCCGCGGTGCTGTGCCCGACTACGCACGCTGCTGTGTCCGCCCGCGGTGCCGATACTGCCCGCGATGCCGACACCCGACGCGATACCGGTCGCGGGTGCGTCACCGGCTGGCCGACGGGGATGCCGATGTCGACCGCCCCTCGAGTTCGGCGAGTGGTGCGGCGCGGCTTTCTCCGACGCCGTGACGCACGATGTCGCACCGTCCGCGACGGCGGTCCGGTGCGCGGCCGGGGATGATCGGCTGACCTCGCCGTGTTGGACTCCTCCGGTAGGGCCGATAGCGTGGCCGATCGGGAGCGCGTCGACCGCGGACAGCGGGTGGGACGCGGTCGAGTCGGCCCGCGCTGGGTCGGAACGGAACTCGCCGACGGTCTCGCTTACCGGCGGCATGGACTGGGAGCCGAAGTCGGCGGCGTCCCGCGATGGGAGGAAGCGGTGGAGGTCGAAGCGCGGCGCATGCGCGAACTGGGTTGGACCGACCGGTTGGCCGACGATACCCCCGGGCGGGTGCGCGAGATGCTGGACCGCGCCGCCACCGCCGATGGTGTGGCCCCCGTCTCCGAACAGGCCGTGCTTTCCCTCACCCGGGACGCCGAGGCGTGGCATCTGCTCGCCCGCGCCGGTGACACGGTGATCGGTTACGCGAATCTGGTTGCCGCGCACGGAGAGCATCCCGCCATGGCGGAGGTGGCCGTCGATCCGGAGCATCGCGGGCGGGGAGTCGGCGCGGAGCTGGTGACCGCCGCCCTCGATGCGGGCGGCGACGGCGCGCGGGTGTGGGCGCACGGGAATCTGGCCGCGGCGCGATCGGTCGCGTCCCGGCTGGGCCTGACCGTGGCCCGGGAGCTCTGGCAAATGCGTCGCCCCCTTGCAAATTCGGAGCTACCGGAGCTGACGGTGCCGGAGGACGTGCTGTTGCGGACCTACGCCGGTCCGTCCGACGACGCCGAGCTCCTGCGCGTCAACAATGCCGCGTTCGCCTGGCACCCGGAACAGGGCGGCTGGACCGAACGCGAGATCGCCGCGCGCCGCGACGAACCCTGGTTCGACCCGAAGGGCCTGTTCATCGCCGCGGACCCCGCCGATCCGGACCGCATCCTCGGATTCCACTGGACCAAGGTGCATCTCGACGAGGACCCGCGGATCGGCGAGGTCTACGTGGTGGCCATCGACCCGGCCGCCCAGGGGCGCGGGCTCGGCCGCCTGCTGACCCTGGCCGGACTGCACCATCTGCGCGAGCGCGCCCTGCCCGAGGTGCTCCTCTACACCGAGGCCGACAACACCGCCGCCGTCCACACCTACACCCGCCTCGCCTTCACCCCCGCTCACGTGGACGCCGCCTACGCTCGGTGACTTCCATCCCAGTGTTTTCGGTCACGGTCCGGCAACCGTCCGACCGGGCGGCTACTGCGTGGCTATCCAGTCACCCCGCTAATCTGCGGCTAATGTCACACCTATCGGCCGAGATCGCACGAGGTTGTTCACCTTGCGTTCACCCGCCCAGGTCCAACTGTCTACGTACCGCCCCTACGTTGCTATGTGGGCGGTACCAGGCTGCCCGGTGCGCGAGTTCGCAGCGAACAGCCACCAATATGCGCCCGTCCGGCCGTTGAGGGGTCGGGCGTGCAGAACGATGATTCCCGGAGGAATTAGGTGAATCTCAAGCGTAGTAGCGCCCTGATCGGTGTGCTGGCCGCGGGTGCCATGACGCTGTCCGCCTGTGGCAGCGACGACAACACCGACACCAGCCAGGTGTCCGCGAATTCCGATGTCGCCTGTGGTGGCAAGACCTCGCTGAAGGCCAGTGGCTCGTCCGCGCAGAAGAACGCCATGGAGCGCTTCATCGCCGCCTACGAGGCCAACTGCGACGGCTTCACCCTCGACTACACCTCCAGCGGCTCCGGCGCCGGCGTGAAGGAGTTCCTCGGCGGCCAGACCGACTTCGGCGGCTCCGACTCGCCGCTGAGCGCCAAGAAGGACGAGCCTGCCCAGGCCGCCGCTCGCTGCGACAGCCCGGCGTGGAACCTGCCGACCGTGTTCGGTCCGATCGCCGTCACCTACAACATCGACGGCGTGACCGACCTCGCGCTGGACGGCCCGACCCTGGGCAAGATCTTCAGCGGTGCCATCACGACCTGGGATGCTCCCGAGATCAAGGCGCTGAACCCGAACGCCAGCCTGCCGGCCGAGCCGATCGCGGTCATCTTCCGCAGCGATGAGTCGGGCACCACCGACAACTTCCAGCTCTACCTCGACGCCGCTTCCGATGGTGCCTGGGGCAAGGGCGCGGGCAAGGTCTTCAACGGCGGTGTCGGCGAAGGCGCCAAGGGTAACGAGGGCACCTCGGCCGCGGTGAAGGGCACCAAGAACTCGATCACCTACAACGAGTGGTCGTTCGCCAAGGCGCAGAACCTGTCCATCGCGCAGATCGTCACCTCGGCGGGCCCCGAGCCGGTCGAGCTGAGCGTCGAGTCCGCCGGTAAGGCCATCGACGGTGCCAAGATCTCCGGTGAGGGCAACGACCTGGTGCTGGACGTCTCCTCGTTCTACAAGCCGACCGAGGCGGGCGCGTACCCGATCGTCATGCCGACCTACGAGATCGTCTGCTCCAAGTACGCCGACGGCGAGACCGCCACCGCCGTGAAGGCCTTCCTGACCTCGGCGATCACCAACGGTCAGAACGGCCTGGACGAGAACGGGTACATCCCGATCCCCGACAAGTTCAAGACCAAGCTGACCACGGCGATCAACGCCATCTCCTGATTGCCGGCCGATGACCGTTCACGATGACGTCTCGGCTGCGGGCCTGTCGAAATCGGCGGGCCCGCAGCCGGGCTCAGCTCACCCGTCGGGGGATACTTCGCTCATGCCGACCGACCCCAGCACGAAACCGAAGGCCGCCGCATCCCGTGGATCGGCACTGAACGCCGAATGGCTGTTCCGTTCGGCCGCCACCACGGCGGGTGGCGTCATCGTGGCGGCGATCGCCCTGATCGCGCTCTTCCTGCTGGTGCGGGCGGTGCCGTCGATCCAGGCGAACGAGGTCGGCTTCTTCACCAGCACGGAGTTCAACACCTCCAATGCCGAGCACCTGCGCTTCGGCATCAAGGACCTGTTCATGGTCACGGTGCTGAGTTCGCTCATGGCGCTGGTGATCGCGGTGCCGATCGGGGTCGGGATCGCGCTGTTCCTCACCCAGTACGCGCCCAAGGCGCTGGCGCGGCCGTTCGCGGTGCTGGTGGATCTGCTGGCCGCAGTGCCCTCCATCGTCTTCGGCCTCTGGGGCTTCCTGGTGCTCGCGCCGAAGCTGGAACCCGTACAGCGGTTCCTCAATGACAACCTCGGCTGGTTCTTCCTGTTCTCCGACGGCAATGTCAGCATCTCGGGCGGCGGCACCATCTTCACCGCGGGCGTGGTGCTCGCGGTCATGATTCTGCCGATCATCACCTCGGTCAGCCGCGAGGTGTTCGGCCTGACCCCGTACGCGCACATCGAGGCCGCGCAGGCATTGGGCGCCACCAAATGGGAGGTCGTCCGGATGACCGTGCTGCCCTACGGCCGCAGCGGCGTGATCGCCGGTTCCATGCTCGGCCTGGGCCGAGCGCTCGGTGAGACCATCGCCGTGCTGGTGGTGCTGCGCACCGCGGCGGAGGCAGGCAACTGGTCGCTGTTCGACGGCGGCTACACCTTCGCGTCCAAGATCGCTTCGGCGGCGGCGGAATTCAGCCAGCCGCTGCCCACGGGCGCCTACATCGCGGCCGGCTTCGTACTGTTCGCGCTGACCTTCGTGGTCAACGCCCTGGCACGGCTCGCGGCCGGCGGGAAGGTGAACGGATGAGTACCGTACTGCTCGACAAGCCGGTCAA
>NZ_BAGD01000026.1 GCF_000308635.1 Nocardia otitidiscaviarum NBRC 14405
CCGGTCGCGGTCGTCGGTCCAGGGGACCTCGATGCCGGTGCGGCGGACGACGAGGACGTGGTCGACGCTGGTCGCGCCGCCGTCTGCGGCGAGGGCTTCGTCGACGGCGGCTTTGAGCGGGGCGGCGGTGCCGCGTCGCCACTGCCCGTCGGTGGTGATGACGAGGCGGGCTTGCGCATCGTCGACCCGCTGCCGCAGCGCACTCGGCGAGAATCCCGCGAAGACCACGGAGTGGGTCAGTCCGAGTCGGGCGCAGGCCAGCATGGACACGATGGCCTCGGGCACCATCGGCATGTAGATGGCCACCCGATCCCCGGCCACCAGGCCCAGTTGGGTCAGATAGTTGGCCGCCCGTGACACCTCGGCCAACAGTTGGGCATACGTGATGTCGCGGGAGTCGCCGGGCTCGCCCTCCCAATGGATGGCGACTTGCTCCCCGTGCCCGTCGACGACGTGCCGGTCCACGCAGTTGTAGGCGACGTTCAGCTTGCCGTCCACGAACCATTTCGCGAACGGGGCATCACTCCAGTCCAGGACCTGTGTCCAGGGCTGCTGCCAGTGCAGGCGCTGCGCCTGTTCGGCCCAGAACGCCTCGCGGTCGGCGTCGGCCCGATCGTAGAGAGAGGCATCGGCATTGGCCGCGGCGGCGAAGGCCGCGCTCGGCGGGTACGCGTCCAGGTGATCAGCGGTGGGTTCGGTCATCTCTCTTCTTCTCTCGACATCTTCCCGCGGCGGTCCGCGGGGGTGACCGCGGCCACGTTCGACAGTATCCGACTGTGACCTGCGTCGTATTCGGCTGTCTCGAAGGGTGCCCGGATGTGCAATGTGTCACGCGGATACGTGGCAAAGAGTCGGGCATGTTGCCACATTGCTAACAAGGTGAACAATCCCTCATCGAATCGCTGACAACGGCGGACAGGGTGGCTACTGTCCGTTTCACCTGAGACGACCCCGCGGTGTGCTTCGGTGGACCCCGGCGCGCGCCGTGCCGTCTTCCTGCGATCGGGAGAATGCCTTGAGAGCGAAGATGATTGCCGCGGCGGCGGCCGCACTGCTGGCCACGAGCCTGACCCTGACGGCCTGCTCATCCGACAGCGGCGGCAGCGCCGATATCGTCACCGTCAACGGTGCCGAACCGCAGAATCCGTTGGTGCCCACCAACACCAATGAGAATATGGGCGGCCGGGTGGTCGACCGACTGTGGGCGGGTCTCAAGTACTACGACGCCGACGGGGTGGCGCACAACGAGGTGGCGGAATCCATCGAGACCACCGATCGCAAGAACTACACCGTCACCCTGAAACCGGACTGGAAATTCACCGACGGCAGCCCGGTGACCTCCAGGTCCTTCGTGGACGCCTGGAACTACGGCGCGCTGTCCACCAACGCCCAGCTGCAGAACTACGTGTTCACCCCCATCGCCGGATTCGACGAGGTCGCCAAGGAGAACCCGACCCAGCGCACCATGTCGGGACTGAAGGTGATCGACGACCGCACCTTCACCATCGAACTGAAGGCCCCCTCGATCGACTTCGAGGACTCCCTCGGCTACGCGCCGTTCTATCCGCTGCCCGAGTCCGCCTACGCCGATATGACGGCCTTCGGTCAGAACCCGATCGGCAACGGCCCCTACATGTTCGCCGGACCCGGCGCCTGGGAGCACAACAGCAAGATCGACCTGGTGCCCAATCCGGACTATCCGGGCGGCCGCCCGGCCAAGAACAAGGGCCTGCGGTTCGTGATGTACCAGTCCTTCGACACCGCCTACGCCGACCTCCAGGCGGGCAACCTCGACGCCCTCGACACCATCCCGGAAAGCGCCCTCACCGTCTACCAGAACGACCTCGGCGACCGCGCGATCACCAAGCCGACCGCGCAGAACCAGCACATCGGGGTGCAGTCCAACGTCCCGCACTTCGGCGGCGAGGAGGGCCTGCTGCGCCGCCGCGCCATCTCCATGGCCATCGACCGGGAGTCCATCTGCGACAAGATCTTCCACGGCACCCGGCTCCCGGCCCGCGACTTCACGGCCGCCACCCTGCCCGGTTTCGACGGTGACCTGCCGGGCTCGGAGGTACTGAAGTTCAACCCCGACGAAGCCAAGAAACTCTGGGCGCAGGCCGATGCCATGTCCCCGTGGTCGGGCCGGTACGAGATCGCCTACAACTCCGACGGCGGCCACCAGGCGTGGATCGAGGCCGTCGCCAACAGCGTCAAGAACACCCTCGGCATCGACGCCATCGCGGTGCCGTACCCGACCTTCAAGAACATTCGCGACGAGGTGAACGCCGAAACCATCGGCAAGGCGTTCCGGTACGGCTGGCAGGGCGACTACCCGACCATGCTGCAGTTCCTCACCTCGCAGTACTACAGCTTCTCCGAGACCAACAACGTCAACTACAACAATCCGGAGTTCGACCGCCTGCTCGACGCCGCCCTGGCCGCGCCCACCCAGGAGGAATCGCACCGGCTCGTCGCCCAGGCCCAGACCCTGCTGATCCAGGATATGGCCGACATCCCGGTGCTCGACTACGTCGCCGCGGCCGGTGTCTCGGACAAGGTCAGCCATGCCGAACTCGCCTGGAACGGGCTGTTCGACTTCGAGAACATCGAGAAGTAGCCGCCGCCGCGCCGGGTCGAGCACATCGGCCCGGCGCACCACTCTCCGGAGGAAATATGGCTTGGTATGTCCTGCGGCGCCTACTCCAGATGATCCCGGTGTTCCTCGGCGCGACCTTCCTGATCTACGCGATGGTCTTCCTCATCCCCGGCGACCCGATCGCGGCGCTGGCCGGTGAGAAACCCCTCACCCCCGCCATCGAAGCCCAGTTGCGCGCCCGATACCACCTCGATCAGCCGCTCATCACGCAATACCTGCTCTACCTGAAAGGTATCTTCACCCTCGATTTCGGCACCGCCTTCTCCGGTCGGCCGGTCAGCGACGAACTCGCCCGTGCCTTCCCGATCACCATCAAACTCGCCTTCATGGCCGTCTTCATCGAAGGCGTGTTCGGCATTCTGTTCGGACTCGTCGCGGGCCTGCGCAAGGGCCGCCTGTTCGACTCCACCATGCTGGTCGCCAGCCTGGTCATCATCGCCGTGCCGGTCTTCGTGGTCGGCTATGTGGCGCAGTTCCTGCTCGGCGTGAAATGGGGGATCGCACCCACCACCGTCACCGGGGACGCGAGTTTCGCCGAACTGCTGGTACCCGCCTTCGTGCTCGGGTCGCTGTCGTTCGCGTATGTGCTGCGGCTGACCCGGAATTCGGTGGCCGAGAACATGTCCGCCGACTACGTGCGCACCGCCACCGCCAAGGGGCTGGGACGACGGCGGGTGGTCACCGTCCACATCCTGCGCAACTCCATGATCCCGGTCGTCACCTTCCTGGGCGCGGATCTGGGCGCGCTCATCGGCGGCGCCATCGTCACCGAGGGCATCTTCAATATTCCGGGCGTCGGCGGGACGCTGTACCAGGCGATCACCCGCGTGGAACCGCCCACGGTGGTGTCGTTCGTGACTGTGCTCGTGGTGATCTTCCTGCTGTCCAACCTGCTCATCGACCTGCTCTACGCCGCACTCGATCCGAGGATCCGCTATGTCTGACCTCGTCAAGGAATCCGAGGCCGGTACCCGGCCCGGACAGGGGCACTACGTCGCGCCACCCGACGAGGTGGAGGTGCTCGCCACCGACCGCGTGGTGGAAACCGGTGAGCCGACCAGCATCTGGACCGACGCCTGGCGACGGCTGCGCCGCAACCCGATCTTCATCGTCGCGATGCTGCTCATCCTGATCGTCACCGTGGTGGTGCTGTGGCCCGGGCTGTTCAGCGATCAGGACCCGCGCGAATGCGTGATCGACAACAGCATGGCGCCCTCCCGGCCCGGGCACCCCTTCGGTTTCGACAAACAGGGCTGCGATGTGTACGCCCGCACCATCTACGGTGCGCGCGCGTCGGTCATGGTGGGGCTGGGCGCGGCGGCGCTGTTCATGTTCATCGGCGGCACGCTCGGGGCGCTGGCCGGATTCTTCGGCGGGCTGCTCGATTCGGTGGTGTCGCGCATCGCCGAGATCTTCTTCGCCATCCCCATGGTGCTCGCCGCCATCGTGCTACTGCAGATGCTGCGGCCCACCACCATGTGGAATGTCATCCTGGTGCTCGCCTCGTTCACCTGGCCGCTGGCCGCGCGTATCGCCCGCGGCGCCGTCATCGAGGCCAAGAGCAGTGAATATGTCACGGCGGCAAAGGCATTGGGGGTGTCGCGGCTGGGCATTCTGCTGCGGCACGTGCTGCCCAACGCGGCCGGGCCGATCATCGTGGTGTCCACCATCTGGCTGGGCGTCTTCATCGTCACCGAGGCGACGCTGTCCTATCTCGGCGTCGGCCTGCCACCCGACATCGTGTCCTGGGGCGGCGATATCGCCAAGGCCAAGAACGACCTGCGCACCTCCGCCATCCTGTTCTATCCCGCTGCGGCGCTGGCTATGACGGTGCTGAGCTTCATCCTGCTGGGCGATGCCGTGCGTGACGCCCTCGATCCCAAAGCCCGGAAGAGGTGAGCGCCGTGACCGCTGACGACACGCCACTGCTGGACATCCGCGATCTCAATGTCTGCTTCACCTCCGACGGCAAGCGGGTGCCCGCCGTGCGGGATGTGAGTCTCACCGTGTACCCGGGGCAGACCGTCGCCATCGTCGGAGAATCCGGCTCCGGGAAGTCCACCACGGCACACGCCATCATCGACCTGCTACCCGGCACCGGACAGGTGACCTCGGGATCCATCCGATTCGACGGCAAGGACCTCACCCGGGCGTCGGCACCGGAGATCGTCGCCGTGCGCGGGCGCGGCATCGGACTGGTGCCCCAGGATCCCATGTCCAACCTGAACCCGGTCTGGAAGATCGGCTTCCAGGTGCGGGAAACCCTGGCGGCCAACGGCATCGCCAAGGGCACCGAGGCGCGCCGCCGCGCCATGGAACTGCTCGAGGAAGCCGGGATGTCCGACGCCGAGCGGCGGATGAACCAGTACCCGCACGAATTCTCCGGCGGTATGCGCCAGCGCGCCCTCATCGCCATCGGACTGTCCTGCCGGCCGAAACTGCTCATCGCCGACGAACCCACCTCGGCGCTCGACGTCACCGTGCAACGGCAGATCCTCGACCACCTGGACCGGCTCACCACCGAACTCGGCACGGCGGTCCTGCTGATCACCCACGACCTCGGCCTGGCCGCCGAACGCGCCGAACACCTGGTGGTCATGTATCGCGGGCGGGTGGTGGAATCCGGTCCGGCATTGCGGATTCTGCGTGATCCGCAGCACGCCTACACCAAGAAGCTGGTGAACTCCGCACCCTCGCTGGCCTCGCAGCGGATCTCGACGGTGCGCCACCGCGTCGAGGTCCGTGAGCACGCGGTGGAGGTCGCCGAGGCCGAAACCGCCACCCTGCCCGATGATGTCGTGATCGCGGAGAACCTCGTCAAGCGATTCCGAATCCGCGGCAAGCGACCGTGGCAGTCGACGGACTTCACGGCTGTCGACGATGTCTCCTTCCGGCTGCGGCGGGGCACCACCACGGCCATCGTCGGCGAATCCGGGTCCGGGAAATCGACCGTGGCGCACATGGTGCTGGGGCTGCTGACCCCGACCGCCGGGCGGGTGCTGTTCGACGGTGCTCCGGTGGCGGCGCTGAAAGGTAAGTCGGCCATGGGATTCCGGCGACGCGTGCAGCCGGTGTTCCAGGACCCGTACGGGTCGCTCGACCCCATGTACTCCATCTACCGCACCATCGAGGAACCGCTGCGCGTGCACGGCGTCGGCACCCGGTCCGAGCGTGAGGACACCGTCCGCGACCTGCTCGACAAGGTTTCGCTGCCCGCTTCGGTCATGCGGCGCTACCCCAATGAGCTCTCCGGTGGCCAGCGCCAGCGCGTGGCCATCGCCCGCGCTCTGGCCCTGCGACCCGAGGTGGTGGTCTGCGACGAGGCCGTCTCGGCACTGGACGTGCTGGTGCAGGCGCAGATCCTCACCCTGCTCAACGACCTGCAGGCCGAGCTGGGCCTGTCCTACCTGTTCATCACCCACGACCTGGCCGTGGTCCGCCAGATCGCCGACGATGTGGTGGTGATGCGGCAGGGCCGGGTGGTCGAGGCCGCCGCCACCACGGAGGTCTTCGACGATCCGGAGTCCGATTACACCCGCCGCCTGCTCGACGCCATCCCGGGGCGGGAACTGCTGGCGAGTTGATTGCGTCGAGGGGGCGGGCGGCCCGGTCACCCGGGACAAGTAGCCTCATAACCCGTGACCGACCCGCTCCAGCCCCTAGTCGACCTGCCCGGTGTGCGCGAGGCCGCCGACAAGGCCCGCGACGCGCTCGCCGAGGTGCACCGGCACCGGGCCAACCGGCGCGGCTGGCCGACCACGGCGGCCGAGGCGGCGGTGCGGGCGGCGCGGTCGTCGGCGGCCATCGACGGCGGCAGCATCGACATTCCGGCCGACGGGCGGGTGGAGGACCCGGTGCTCGCCGGATCGCTGCGGGTCGGGCAGGCCCTCGACGGGGAGGCGCTGCGCACGCTCGCCGGAGTATGGCAGCGCGCGCCGCTGCAAGCCCTCGCGCGGCTGCATCTGCTGGCCGCCGCCGATATGGTCGCCGACCAGCAGTCGCTGGGACGTCCGCGGGATGTGCCGGGAGTGGCGGAACGGCTCGACCTGTTGGCGCAGACGGTGCTGACCACGAACGCCCCCGCCCCGGTGGTCGCGGCCGTCGTGCACGGGGAGCTGCTGACGCTGCGACCGTTCGGCACCGCCGACGGCATCGTGGCGCGGGCGGCTTCCCGGCTGGTCGCGGTGTCCAGCGGGCTGGATCCGCACAGCCTCGGCGTGCCGGAGGTGTTCCTGCTGCGCCGCCGTCAGGCGTATCTGGATGCGGTGGCCGCGTTCGGCACCGGTACCCCGAACGCGGTGGGCGGCTGGGTCATCTTCCACTCCGGGGCGCTGGAAGACGGTGCCCGCGAAGCCCGTTCGATCGCCGATGCGGCATCCGGCTGAAAAGTCCCCCGCACGAAGTCCCCGCACATCAGAGCGGGCGGCGTTGTCGCTGTTGCGACCTCACCGCCCGCTAGCACGGACCACCCGGTTACCAAGCGTGCTGTATCGGGTTGTGTGATTCGGCCTCGGCGAGCTCTCCGGACCCCGCCGATTCATCCCCACAGCGTGTGCGGGGCCGTCATCGACGGAATCACGGATAACGCAGGCCCACAACACTCGTGCCCTTGTCGCGGCGTGCTCCGCGTGGGTGCCTGGTGTCCGTGCTGGGAAGGGTGGGATGGGAGATAGGACCTTCTCTTCCGATCCGATCTTGGCCTTCCGTCCTTCCTTGTCACCATTGTTACTCTGTGACCGCACTCACAGCAAGAGCTGCGGAAACTTTCCTCGAGCGGTGTGTCGTGCGGCGTTTCACGCCAGCTCAGCGCCGCTTGCGCAGTAGTCGGTAGCTCAGCGCCCCGGCGGCCACCGCGCCGAGTCCGACGGCCACGCTCGCGGCCACCGTGGTGGTCGAGGGGGCGGGGATACGCGACCACAGCGACACCGGGTTCTCGAAGGTCAGCACCGGCCAGCCGCGCTGATGCGCCTCCCGCCGCAGCGCCCGGTCCGGATTCACCGCCGTCGGGTGTCCGACCGCCGCCAGCATGGGCAGATCGGTCACCGAGTCGGAGTAGGCGTAGCAGCGAGACAGGTCGTAACCCTCACTCGCGGAAAGCTTTTCGATCGCTTGAACTTTGCCCTCGCCGTAGCAGTAGAATTCGACCTCGCCGGTGTACCTGCCGTTCTCGACCACCATGCGGGTAGCGGCCACATGATCGGCGCCCAGCGCGGCGGCGATCGGCGCGACGATCTCCTCGCCCGAGGCCGACACCACGACCACGTCGTGGCCGCGGATGCGGTGGTCGGCAATGAGATCGGCGGCCTCGGCGTAGATGAGCGGGTCCACGATCTCGTGCAGGGTCTCGGCCACGATGCCCTTCACCTGCTCGACGTCCCAACCAGCGCACATGCTGGTGAGATGGGCGCGCATCCGCTCCATCTGGTCGTGGTCGGCGCCGCTGAGCAGGAACAGGAAATGGGCATAACTGCTTTCGAGCACCGCGCGGCGGCTGAGCAGACCCTGATCCAGGAACGGCTTGCTGAACACGAAGGCGCTGGATCGGGCGATCACGGTCTTGTCGAGATCGAAGAAGGCGGCGACTCGTCCGCGTTCGGCTGTCACGCCGTCCAGAATAGGTTTTCCGGGGCGGTGGGGTGGCGGGCGGTCGGTCCGGACGGGTTTGCCAGCCGGAAGCCGGCATGTCCGGTTCGGAAAACGACTCGCGCGACGGACTTGCATTCCGGGCGGGGCTTGGGTGTAGTATCGCAATTACCTGGACATGGTCCAGGCGCGTTCAGCCCGACCCCCCGGGGCTGAACCCCGACGGCCCCAGCCTCCTCCCCCCCCGGCTGGGGCCGTCCTCTATTTCCGGACCGATTCGCCTCGAGCCTGCGGTGCGTAGTTCTCCACAGGCCGCGTGTTATCCACACTCGCCGATGCGGGTCTGTCGTCGGTCATCCCGACCCATGATCCTGACCTGCATGAACCCTGTTGTCGCCGCCGCGCCCGCGCTCATGGTCGTCGACCGGCCGGGCTTGCGCGCCGAGATCCGCCGCATCGCCGCCGCTGCCGATCGGCGCGTGGACGAGCGGGCGCTACCGGTCGGGCGGCACGACTGGATGGGGGCGTCCGTGGTCCTCCTCGATACTGCCGCCGCCCGCGAATGCGCTGCCGCGCGGTGCCCGCGGCGGCCCGGGGTGTTGTTGGTCACCGAGGACGAACCGGGTTTGCCCGACTGGCAGACCGCCACCGCCGTCGGTGCGGAACAGGTGCTGGCCTTACCCGATGCGGCCGAGGCGCTGATCGCGGCATTCGCCGCGAATGCTCACGGTGGCGGCGGTCGCGGGGTGGTGGTCGCGGTGGCCGGAGCCTGCGGTGGGGCCGGTGCGTCCACCCTGGCCGCGGCCATCGCACTCACGGCGGCGCGCCGTCGCTTCCGGCCGCGCACGCTGCTGCTGGACGCCGCACCCTTCGGCGGCGGGCTCGATCTGCTGCTCGGCCTCGAGAAAGCACCCGGACCCCGCTGGCCCGACCTGGCCGTGGAGCACGGCCGCGTCGCCGCCGACGCGTTGCACGCGGCACTGCCCGGCATCGGCGGCATCACCGTACTCGCCTGTACCAGAGACGGATCCGCGCCCGCTCCACCGCCGACGGCCGTGCGCGCCGTCCTGGATGCCGTGCGCGGCGCGGGGGATCTGCTCGTCTGCGACCTCTCCACCGAACGTGGCGCACACGCCGACCAACTTCTCGACGCGGCCGACCTGGTGGTGCTCATCGCCCCCGCCCAGCTCCGCGCGGTAGCCGCCGCCGAACCCACCACCACCCGCCTCCGCACCCGAAATCCGAACCTCGCCTTGCTGGTTCGCGGGCCGGCCCCCGGCGGCCTTCGCCCCGCCGACATCGCCACCGCCCTCGACCTCCCGCTGCTCCACACCATGCGCGCCCTCCCCGCGCTGTCCCATCAGCTGGAACGCGGCGGCCTGCCGCTGCACGCCCGCCACCCCCTCCACCGCGCCGCCACCGCCGTCCTCGGTGTGCTCACCTCCACCGGCGCCCCACCGCGATCCGGGTGCACAGCGCCCCGCGAGCCGATACGGCACGCGTTCGCGGCACAGCGGCCGAAACCGCCCGAAACCGCGGTCGATCCTGTTGCACCACACGATGTCCCGGCCGGGCCTGCCGTCACACCACTCATGCCGGAACCGGGGCGGCGATGAGCGCGCTGGTGACCGCCGAACTGCTGGAGCGGGTGCGGGAGCGGCTGGCGGACGAGGTCGGAGATCTGGATCCGGCGCAGGTGGCGGCGGCGGTTCGGGCCGAGGCGGGCGGGGTGCTCGGGGATACCGATCTGCTGCGGGCGCTGCGCTTGCTGCAGACGGAACTGACCGGAGCGGGGGTGCTGGAGCCGCTGCTGCACGACCCCGAGGTGGCGGATGTGCTGGTGACCGGACCGGATGCGGTGTGGGTGGACCGCGGGCAGGGGCTGCGGCGGACCTCGGTGCGGTTTCCGGACGAGGCCGCGGTGCGGCGGCTGGCGCAGCGCTTGGCGCTGTCGGCCGGGCGACGACTGGACGACGCGCAGCCGTGGGTGGACGGTCGGCTCCCCGGAAGCGAGGCGGCGGTGGGGAATTCCTTCGGCGTGCGGCTGCATGCCGTGCTGGCCCCCATCGCCCACGGCGGCACCTGCCTGTCGCTGCGCATACTCCGCCCGGCGACACAGGGCCTCGATGCCCTGGCTGCTGCCGGTGCCGTCCCGCCCGATGCGAAACGCCTGCTGGAGAACATCATCCGCGCCCGCCTGGCCTTCCTCGTGGTCGGCGGTACCGGCGCGGGGAAGACCACCTTGCTCTCCGGACTGCTCGCCAAGGTGGACGCGGCCGAGCGCATCGTCTGCGTGGAGGACGCCGCCGAACTCGCCCCGCCGCACCCGCACGTGGTCCGGCTGGTGGCGCGCACCCCGAATGTCGAAGGGGTGGGCGAGGTCACGGTTCGCGACCTGGTCCGCCAGGCGCTGCGCATGCGCCCCGACCGCATCGTCGTCGGCGAGGTTCGCGGCGCGGAGGTGGTGGACCTGCTGACCGCGCTCAACACCGGCCACGACGGCGGCGCGGGCACCGTGCACGCCAACTCGCCCGGCGAGGTCCCCGCCCGCCTGGAGGCCCTGGCGGCCCTGGGCGGTATGGACCGCCTCGCGCTGCACAGCCAGCTGGCCGCCGCCATTCAGGTCGTCCTGCACGTCCACCGCCGCCCCGACGGCTCCCGTGCCCTCCGGGAGATCGGCGTCGTCACCCGTACCCCCTCCGGGACCGTCCACATCGAGCCCGCCTGGACCGCCACCACCCGCCCCGCCCCCGCGGCTCCCATCCTGACCCGGCTCATCGACGAACGTCTCGATCGATGAGCACCCCGGTACGGCGTCCGACCCAATGCCATCCGGCACGGGACGAGTGGTCGGTCGCGAGACGACGGACGGAGCGATCCGATGCGTGAACTGCTCGCCTATCCGAGCCCGGCGCTCGCATGCCTGGCGCTCGCGCTCGTGACGTTGCCGCCGCCACCCGCACGCCGTAGGTGCGCGGTGCTCTTCGGCCCACCGGTACCGAAGCGGAAAGTGTTGTCGCCGTCCGTCCTCCGGGTGGCGGTGCCACTGATCCCGCTCAGCCTGTGGCTGGTCGGTTTCGGCACCATGCTCGCCGCGGCCGTACTCGCCGCGACTCTCGCGGTCCGCCATCACCGTCGCCGGCACGCCCGCCGCCATGCCGCCGAACTCGCCCACCTGCTCGACGGCCTGGAGGTGATCATCGGTGAGCTGCGGGTGGGAGCCCACCCCAGCGCCGCCGCCGAGATCGCCGCCCGCGAGACCGCCGGGGACGCCAGCCACGCCTTCGCGGTGAGCGCGGCGCGCAGCCGCCTCGGCGGCAGCGGCGCCAGCGGCCTCCGCCAACCGAACAGCGCCATAGCCCATGACCTTTCCCGGGTCGCCGATGCCTGGCAGGTCGCCGAATCCCACGGCTTGGCGCTCGCCGAACTGCTCACCGCCGCCCGCACGGACCTGCTGGGCCGCAAACGCTTCCAGGCCCGCACCCGTGCCGCCCTGGCCGGAGCCCACGCCACCGCCGCCGTTCTCTCCGCCCTGCCCCTCCTGGGCCTGGCCCTGGGCCACCTGATGGGCGCCGCCCCGCTGCACATCCTCCTCACCACCCCGCCCGGCCAACTCCTCCTCCCGCTCGGCACCACTCTCACCTGCACCGGGCTCCTCTGGACGGACGCCATCACCCGAAAGGTCCTGCGATGACCACGCTCCCCTCGCGCCATCCGGAACGGGTCGGCGAACCCTGCCCCGACCCGACATCCCGTCCACCCGCAGGCCCGTGCTTCGTCGCGGCTTCGAACTTCCCCGCGGCAGACCGCCCTGGACGGAAGTCACTGCCATGAGCGCGTACTCGACGCCACTCCTGCTCGTGGCCGTCGCCTTGGTGCTGCTCCCGGGCCGGGATATGGGGCGGCGGCGATTGGGTGGGCTGGTCGACCGGCGGCGGCCGGATCGGGGAACGGCGGTACGGGCGCGGCCGGACCCGCTGGGGGTGGCGGCGGCATTGGATCTGTTCGCGGCGTGCCTGCGGGCCGGGCTGCCGACCGCGGCGGCCGCGGATGCGGTGGCGGTGAGCGCGCCCGAGCCGGTGCGCACGGTCTTGCGGCGGGCGGCGGATCTGCTCGCGCTGGGAGCCGATCCGGCGGTGGCCTGGGAGCGGGCGGATGCCGGAGTGTGCGATGCGGCGGTGACGGCCCTGACCCGGCTGGCGCGCCGGTCCGCGCGCTCGGGAGCTTCCCTGGCCGCCGCCGTCGGCGAGTTGGCGCAGCAGCGGCGGGGCGAGGTGGAGGACGCCGCGGCCGCGCGGGCCGAGCGGGCCGGCGTGCTGATCAGCGGCCCGCTCGGACTGTGCTTCCTGCCCGCCTTCGTCTGTCTGGGCATCGTGCCGGTCGTCATCGGGCTGGCCGGTCGGGTCATGGCGGGCGGACTGCTGTGAACACCACGACTGTGCCGGTGCGGATTCGCCGCACCGGACCGAGGAGAGGAACACCGCATGCGATCCACGGTTCGAAACATGACTCTGCGCTTGCGAACTCGCCTACTGCTGGCGGCGATGGCCGAGAACGGGATGAGCACCGCCGAGTACGCCATCGGAACGATCGCCGCGGCCGCGTTCGGGGCCGTGCTCTACGCGGTGGTCACCGGCGACAGCATCGTCAACGCGCTCACCCGGATCATCGACAAGGCGTTGAAGACCTCGGTCGGTTGACGAGATCGCGGGCGTCCTCGGGGGTTTCGCGCCCGAATCCCCGCGGATGCCGCGCCGACGCCGGGATGGCGACGATCGAAGCGGCGCTCGCCCTGGCGACGATCCTGCTGGGCATGGCGCTGTGCATCGGTGCGCTGCTGGCCGCCTCGGCTCAGGTGCGCTGTGTGGACGCCGCGCGCGAGGCGGCCCGCCTCACCGCCCGGGGTGCGGGTTCCGAGGCCGTCCCGACCGCCCGGCGCGTGGCCCCGCCGGGAGCCGACGTCACCGTGCGCGTGGACACGGATCTGATCGTCGCGACGGTGACCGCCCACCTGCCGCTGCTACCCGGCCTCGAATTGCGCGCCACGGCGGTGGCGGTCAGCGAGCCGGGAGTTCGGTCGTGACGGACGTATCGCCCGCCCGACTTCGAGCCGATGCGGGCTCGGCCACGGTCACCGCCGCCTGGGCATTGGCTGCGCTGCTGACCGTGACGCTGCTGCTCGCGCAGCTCGGTGTGGTCGTGGTGGCGCGACATCAGGCCCAATCGGCGGCGGACCTGGCCGCACTGGCCGCGGCGGGCGGGCTGGACCGGGGCACGGACGCGGGCTGTGCGGAGGCGGACCGAGTCGGGCAGCGCATGGGGGTACGGATTCGGGGGTGCGTGGTCGCGGGCTGGGATGTGACGGTCACCGTGGAGTCGGGGATAACCCTCGGCCCGCTGGGTACGCGGATGTTGCGGGCCTCGGCTCGTGCGGGTCCGGTCGTGGGCCCGGGTTAGCTCGGCGACCGCCCGGCGGTCGCAATACCGGGAGGTTGGTCTACAAATACCGAACGGTTGGTGATGGAAAATTGATGATCACCATCACATCCGGCGCTGTTGTGCACGACACAAGCTCATGATCAATCTCTAATTCCGGTCCGGCCGTGCCGTTCATTAATGCTGGAAATGATCAGAACGCATTACATGCGCAAACCGCGATTCGAATAAATGCACAGGTGAATACCCGTCTACATTCGAGACCGAGAGCAACGGGTCAGTTAACAGGATCACACCCCTTTTTATTCACATGCGGGCTCCGCTGTGCATGACTCGCGGCGAACCGTCCGGATCGTCCGCCCCGGCCCCGACTCGCCGCCACGACACGCCGAAGCGTGCAGGTGGCGAAACGATCTCACCCCGACGACGGCCGCATCACGATTCGGTGTGACCGTCGTCACCATCGCGCAGCTGTGCCAGCACTGCCGCCAACAGCCGCTCGGCCCCCGCCTTGTCCAGCGGGTTGTTGCCGTTTCCGCACTTCGGAGACTGTACGCAGGACGGGCATCCGCTCGCGCATCCGCAAGACCGGATGACCTCCAGCGTCGCTGTCAGCCAGTACCGCAGCCGCGCGAACCCGCGCTCGGCGAAGCCCGCCCCACCCGGGTGACCGTCGTAGACGAAGACCGTCGGCAGTCCGGTATCGGGATGCTCCGCGGTCGACACGCCGCCGATATCCCACCTATCGCACGTCGCGACCAGCGGCAGCATGCCGATCGCCGCATGCTCGGCGGCATGCAGCGCCCCCGCGACACGCCCGGCGTCGATCCCGGCGTGTTCCAGTAGTTCCGGGGTGACCGTGTAGAGCACCGCCCGTGTCGGCAGCGGCTGCGCGGGCATATCCAGCGGCACCATGTCGAGCACCTCGCCGCTGGGCAGCCGCCGCAGATAGCCCACCACCTGCCGGGTGACCAGCACGCGCGCCAGCGCGGTCGTCACCGCACCGTGAACCCGCTGGTCATCGACCGCTTCCACCTCGACGGTCGTGACCGCCCGGGCACTGGTGGTCCAACTCGGCGTCTCGGCGTGCACCAGCGCCACCCCGCCGTCGAGATCCAGTTCGTCCACCACGTAGCTCTCGCCCTGGTGCAGGTGAACGGCCCCTTCGTGCAGGGTGGCCGGGGCGCGTCCGGCATCGGTGGTGCCGAGCAGCCGCCCGCTCTCCCCGTCCACGACCGCCACCGTGGTGCCGATGCCGCCGCGGACGTCGACCGCGTCGTGCGGATGCGCGTCGGCGGTCACGAACCAGCGGGCGCCGCCATCGCGCGCCGCCCGGGCGCGCCGCCGGATCAGCCCCTGTTCCGCCAGGTCGGACAGCAGTTCCCAGGCTCCGAACGCATGGACTTCGGCATCGCTGAGCGGCTGTTCCATGGCCGCGCACAGCAGATGGGGCCCGAGGACGTAGGGATTGTGCGGGTCGGTGATGGTGGCCTCGATGGGCTTGCCCAGCAGCGCTTCGGGATGGTGCACCAGATAGGTGTCGAGGGGGTCGTCCCGGGCGATGAGCAGCACCAATGCCCCCTGGGTGCGCCGCCCCGCCCGCCCGGCCTGCTGCCAGAAGGAGGCCACCGTGCCCGGATAGCCGGTGACCACCACGGCATCCAGCCCGGCGATGTCGACGCCCAGTTCCAGGGCATTGGTGGTCGCCACGCCGAGCAGTGAGCCGTCGGAAAGCGCGGCCTCCAGCGCCCGCCGATCCTCGGCCAGATAACCGGCCCGATAGGCGGCGACACGCGAAGTGAGCTGGGGATCGACCTCCGAGAGGAGGTGTCGCGTGTCCATCGCGACCAGTTCCGCGGACCGCCGTGACCGCACGAAGGCGAGCGTGCTCGCCCCCTCGGCCACGAGTTCGGCCATCACCCGCGCCGCCTCCGCGCCCGCCGAGCGCCGCACCGCGGCCCCGTTCTCCCCGGTCACGCCCTCGATCAGCGGTGGCTCCCACAGCGCCACGGTGCGAGCGCCCTGCGGCGAGCCGTCCGCGGTCACCGCCGCGCACGGTGCGCCGATCAGCCGCGCCGCCGTCGCGGCCGGTTCGGCGGCGGTGGCCGAGCACAGGATGAAGACCGGATCGGACCCGTACCGCTGGGCGATTCGCCGCAGCCGCCGCAGCACCAGCGCCACGTGCGAGCCGAAGACACCCCGGTAGGTGTGGCATTCGTCGATCACCACGTAGCGCAGATTGCGCAGCAGCCGGGCCCAGCGCTGATGTCCGCGCAGGACGCCGAGGTGCAGCATGTCGGGGTTGGTGAAGACCCAGCGGCTGTGCGCCCGCACCCACTGTCGGATCTCGCCCGGCGTGTCGCCGTCGTAGGCGGCGGGATGGATATGGCGGAGCGGCCCGTCGGTGAGCTCGGTGGCGCAGCGCAGCTGATCGGCCCCGAGCGCCTTGGTGGGGGACAGGTACAGGGCCGTCGCCTTGGGGTCCGCGTGCAGCGCGGTCAGGACGGGCAGCTGGTATCCGACCGATTTGCCGGAGGCGGTGCCGGTGCTGACGACCACGTTTCGACCGGAAAAGGCCAGCTCAGCGGTATCGGCCTGATGGGTCCACGGCGTGTCGACACCGGATGCCTGTAGCGCTTCGACCACGTCCGGCGATGACCATTGCGGCCATTCCGTGACCTGTGCCGCACGGGACGGTAGCTCGCTGATATGGGTGAGTCTGGCGTCACCGTTTTCGAAGCCGATCAGGACACGATTCAGCAACGATCTACCGTAGCTCGTACCGTCGATGTGCACTGCTCGAGCTGCCGGTTTCATCGAACATGCCCCGCGACACGCGGGCGGGGTGCGAACGGTGTGTACGTCTGTGGGTCTACCTGCCATTTCACTACAGAGTAGCGACCCGCGTCACAGCCCGTTTGCCGGATGCTCGCTCGGTTATCACGAAGCAAACCTACTTCAAGTACGGATTTGGGCATTATGCCCCTCACCTGCGCATTCGCAAGATCAACTTTTTTGCAAATTGTGGGTAACTCCGCTGTCGAATTCACCGAAGACATGGTTCACTGGTTCCTGGTCGCAAGCTTCTGTGTTCGAGGGACGGATCCAAAGTCCAAACCATCAGCAGGATCGATGTTGCGAACGGTGTGCTTGGTGCTTTCCTGCAGGGGGAACAAGAGTACAGCGCTCGGAACGGACCCGGTGGACGAACCTCGTTGTCCGCCGTTCCGGTATGGAAAGAGAAGGAACAGAATGGCACAGGGAACTGTGAAGTGGTTCAACGCGGAGAAGGGGTTCGGCTTCATCGCGCCCGAGGACGGGTCCGCTGACGTCTTCGTCCACTACTCCGAGATCCAGGGTTCGGGCTTCCGCACCCTCGAGGAGAACCAGAAGGTCGAGTTCGAGGTCGGGCAGGGCACCAAGGGCCCGCAGGCCACTGGTGTTCGCGCGCTCTGATCTGAGCGGGCCTACCCAACAGGTATCCGTCCCCCACCGCCACCCGGCGGTGGGGGACGACCCATATCCGGACCCATTACACTCGATCACAACCCGGGGCCACATCGCCGCTGCGCCCGAGACGCAGCGCTTCAACACGGTATAAACGTTGCTGGCAGCGATATATGTAGTCGCAGCCGCTTGCCCCAGCCGCGTATCGCGCGCACCAGCGCCACGCGGATCGACAGGAAAGGTGTGTTCGCCGGTGGCAACACGAGACCGCGGTGCAGCGCCGAACTCCAACGCAGCGCCCGACCAGGGGCGCCCCCTGCGTCGTCTCGTGATCGTCGAGTCGCCGACGAAGGCCCGCAAGATCGCCCCCTACCTCGGTCGCAACTATGTCGTGGAGGCGTCGGTCGGTCACATTCGGGACCTGCCGCGCGGCGCGGCGGATGTGCCCGCCAAATACAAAGGACAGGACTGGGCGCGCCTGGGCGTCGACGTCAACAACGACTTCGAGCCCATCTATGTGATCAGCCCGGATAAGAAGGCCAAGGTCAGCGAGCTCAAGAGCCTGCTCGCCGACGCCGACGAGCTCTACCTCGCCACCGACCCCGACCGCGAGGGCGAGGCCATCGCGTGGCATCTGCTGGAAACCCTCAAGCCGAAGGTTCCGGTCCGGCGCATGGTGTTCCACGAGATCACCGAGCCCGCCATTCGCGCGGCCGCCGCCGACACCCGGGATCTGGACCAGGATCTGGTCGACGCGCAGGAGACGCGGCGCATCCTGGACCGCCTCTACGGCTACGAGGTCAGCCCTGTGCTGTGGAAGAAGGTCATGCCGAAACTGTCGGCGGGCCGGGTGCAGTCGGTGGCGACCCGCGTGATCGTGCAGCGCGAGCGGGAGCGCATGGCGTTCCGCTCCGCGGAGTACTGGGACATCGCCGCCAAGCTGGACGCCGGCGGCGAGAGCGAGGCCGGGAACCCCCGGGTATTCGGTGCGCGGCTGGTGAATGTGGACGGGGCGCGGGTGGCGTCCGGTCGCGACTTCGGGCCGGACGGTCTGCTCAAGACCGCCTCCGGCGTGGTCGTGCTCGACGCCGATCACGCGCGCCGGCTGGCCGAGGGGCTGCAGGGGGTGGACCTGGCGGTCACCTCCGTCGAATCCAAGCCCTACACGCGCAAGCCCTACGCGCCGTTCATGACCTCGACCCTGCAGCAGGAGGCGGCGCGCAAGCTGCGCTTCGGCTCCGAGCGCACCATGCGGGTGGCGCAGCGGCTGTACGAGAACGGTTACATCACCTATATGCGTACCGACTCGACGACCTTGTCGGAGTCGGCGATTCACGCGGCGCGGGCGCAGGCCACGCAGTTGTACGGTGCGGAGTTCGTGAGTCCTACTCCGCGCCAGTACAACCGGAAGGTCAAGAACGCGCAGGAGGCGCACGAGGCCATCCGCCCGTCGGGCGACACCTTCGCCACGCCGGGGCAGCTGCATTCGCGGCTCGACAATGACGAATTCCGTTTGTACGAACTGATTTGGCAGCGGACCGTGGCCTCGCAGATGGCGGACGCACGCGGTACCACGCTGACGGTCCGCATCACCGGTGTCGCGAATACCGGTGAGGAATGCGTGTTTTCGGCGTCGGGCCGCACCATCACCTTCCCGGGCTTCCTGAAGGCGTATGTCGAGAGTGTCGACGAGGAGGCGGGCGGTCAGTCCGACGACGCCGAATCGCGGTTGCCCGCGCTGTCCGAGGGGCAGGGCGTCACGGCCGTCGAGCTCAACCCCGACGGGCACACCACCAATCCGCCGCCGCGATTCACCGAAGCCTCGCTGATCAAGGCGCTCGAAGAGCTCGGCATCGGTCGCCCGTCGACCTATTCGTCGATCATCAAGACCATTCTCGATCGCGGGTACGTGTACAAGCGCGGCAGTGCGCTGGTGCCGTCCTGGGTGGCGTTCGCGGTGGTCGGCCTGCTGGAGGCGTACTTCGGCCGTCTGGTCGATTTCGACTTCACCGCGGCCATGGAGGACGATCTCGACGCCATCGCCGGCGGGCGGGAGCAGCGCGGAAACTGGTTGTCCAGCTTCTATTTCGGCGGCGATCACGGTGTCGAGGGTTCGGTCGCGCGCAGCGGCGGGCTCAAGAAGATGGTGGGCGAGCAGCTCGACGACATCGACGCGCGACTGATCAACTCCATCAAGCTGTTCAGTGATGCCGAGGGCCGCGACGTGGTGGTCCGGGTCGGCCGGTACGGGCCGTATCTGGAGCGCATGGTCGCCAATCCCGATGACCCGCAAGGGGATCCGGTCTCGCAGCGGGCGAATCTGCCCGACGAGCTGCCGCCGGACGAGCTGACCCCCGAGGTCGCGGAGAAGCTGTTCGCCACTCCGCAGGAGGGCCGCCGCCTCGGCAAGGATCCGGAGACCGGACACGAAATCGTCGCCAAGGAAGGACGTTTCGGGCCGTACGTCACCGAGATCCTGCCGGAGCCCGAGGCCGATATCGACACCGGCGGCAAGAAACCCACCAAAAAGGCGGCCGCGCCGAAGCCGCGCACCGGGTCGCTGTTCAAGTCGATGGATCTGAGCACCATCACCCTCGACGACGCGCTGAAGCTGCTGTCGCTGCCGCGCGTGGTGGGCGTCGATCCGGCTTCCGGCGAGGAGATCACCGCGCAGAACGGACGCTACGGGCCGTACCTGAAGAAGGGCACGGATTCGCGGTCGCTGGCGGGTGAGGAGCAGATCTTCACCGTGACGCTGGAGGAGGCGCTGAAGATCTACGCCGAGCCCAAGCGGCGCGGCGGGCAGGCGGCGAGTGCGGCACCGCTGCGAGAGCTGGGTGTCGATCCGGCGTCGCAGAAGCCCATGGTGATCAAGGACGGTCGGTTCGGTCCGTATGTCACCGACGGCGAGACCAATGCCAGCCTGCGCAAGGGCGACGAGGTCGAGTCCATCACCGATGAACGCGCCTCCGAACTGCTCGCGGATCGGCGGGCGCGCGGGCCGGTGAAGAAGGCCGCGAAGAAGACGGCCAAGAAGGCCGCGGCGAAGAAGACCACCGCCAAGAAGACCACCGCGAAGAAGGCCGCGGCCACGACGGGCGAGGGTGCGGCGGCCAAGAAGACGGCCGCGAAGAAGACCGCCGCCAAGAAGGCTCCGGCGAAGAAGGCGACGGCTGCCACGAAGTCCTGACCGATGCGTCCTGACCCCTCGTTTCGGGGGGTTCTCGCTGTCGCTGCGTTCCCGTAGCGTGTGAGCACGCCGAAGCGCACCACCGGAAGGACTCTCGAATGACCGTCGACCGCGAGCGTGAAGACCTCATCGCCAATCTCGCCGAGCAGCGGCGGCTGTTCGGCATCACCCTGCGCGGTATCGACGACGACCAGGCGCGGCAGCGCACCACGGTCAGCGAGCTCACCCTGGGCGGGCTGCTACATCACCTCGTCGATACCGAACGGCATTGGGTCACGGTCGCCGTCGAGCGTGACGAGAACGCGGAATTCGATCTGTCCGACATGGATTCGCGGTATCGGCTGGGGCCGGACGAGACGGTGGCCGGGCTGCTCGCCGAATGGGATGTGGTCGCCCAGCGCACCGAGAAGCTGATTCGTGAGGTGGACAGCTTCGACACCCCGATCCCGATTCCGACTGCACCCTGGGCGCCGGAGCGGGAGTACTGGCCGGTGCGCAATATCCTGTTCAACATCTTCCGCGAGATCGCCCAGCACAGCGGGCACGCCGACATCATCCGTGAGGCGCTGGACGGGGCGAATACGACGTATCAGCGGGTCTGACCGCCGTGTGCCGCGATGACGGCGAAGGCTGTCGGCACCAGCCGCTAGGGTGTACGACGTGGCGGGTGTCTTCGATCGACTGGTGGGCCAGGATGCGGTCGAGTCCGAGCTGACGGCCGCGGCCGTGGCAGCACGGAACGGGACCGGATCGTCCTCGGCCATGACGCACTCCTGGTTGTTCACCGGGCCGCCCGGTTCGGGCCGGTCGGTGGCGGCCTTGGCGTTCGCCGCCGCTTTGCAATGCACCGATCCGGAGCGTCCCGGCTGCGGGAGGTGCCATGCCTGCACCACGACCATGGCCGGAACCCACGGTGACGTGCGGCGTGTGGTGCCGGAGGGCTTGAGTATCGGCACCAAGGAGATGCGCGCGATCGTGCAGGTCGCCTCGCGGCGGCCGAGTACCGGGCGCTGGCAGGTCGTGGTGGTGGAGGACGCCGACCGCCTGACCGAGGCCGCCGGAAACGTCCTGCTCAAGGTGGTGGAAGAGCCGCCGGAGCGGACCGTCTTCCTGCTCTGCGCGCCCTCGGTGGATCCGGAGGACATCTCGGTGACGCTGCGTTCGCGCTGCCGCCACGTGCATCTGGTCACCCCGTCGGTGGACGCCATCGCCCGGGTCCTGGTGGAACGCGACGGGCTCGATGCCAAGACGGCCGGCTGGGCCGCGTCCATCAGCGGCGGTCACGTGGGCCGGGCACGTCGGCTGGCGACCGACGACGAGGCGCGCAGCCGCCGCAAGCGGGCGCTGGCACTGGTCGGCGCGACCGCACGACCCGGTGCCGCCTACGCGGCCGCCGATGCCCTGGTGAAGTCCGCCGACGAGGAAGCCAAGCAAGTCAGCGCCGAACGCGACGGGAAGGAACGCGAGGAACTGGCCACCGCGATGGGCGCCGGTGGCACCGGCAAAGGCACCGCCTCGGCCACCCGCGGTTCCGCCGGAGCCCTCAAGGACCTGGAACGCCGCCAGAAATCCCGCGCCACCCGCACCGGCCGCGACGCCCTCGACCGCGCCCTCATCGACGTCGCCGGCCTCTACCGCGACGCCCTCGCCGTCCGCCTGCGCGCCACCACCCCCGACGCCCAAGGCGTCGCTCTCACCCACCCCGACATGTCCGACCAGATCCGCGACCTGGCCACCGAGGTCCGCCCCGAGGGCCTACTCCGCTCCATCCAAGCCGTCCTCGAATGCCGCGAAGCCCTCGACACCAACGTCAAACCCCGCTTCGCCGTAGCCGCCATGGTCGCCACCCTCATAGCCGCCCGCTCCACCTAGCCCCCGACCACCGGTTTTCGCGATCCAGCCGCAAGACGATAGACTCGCACCGCCGAAAGGCACGCCGCCTTAGCTCAGTCGGTAGAGCGCTTCACTCGTAATGAAAAGGTCGGGGGTTCGATTCCCCCAGGCGGCTCCAGAACAGCAGGTGGCGAGTAGTTTTCTCTCGCCACCTGCTGGCGTTTCGGGGTTCGAATCCCAACAGAGTCACTCGACTGTGCTTCTGCCGCTCCGCTCGTGTCAGTGACGAAGCTCGAGCGCAGTGTTGTGTAGGTCACAAACACATCCGTTATGTCACACGGTGCCGGTAGTGCACCTCTTCGGTCGCGAACACAATGGAACGACTGAGGAGGTCCACCATGGCACCTGTGCCGCGGCCCGCTGTCGACGATGAGCTGACGGATCGCTTTCTGGGTTACCGCGAGCTGTTGTTCTCGGTGGTCTACACCATGCTCGGCAGTGTTGCCGACACCGAGGATGTGTTGCAGGAGGTGTGGCTGGCGTGGGCGGCTCGGCACCGTAGTCCCGATGCCGAGCCGGTCGAGAACCCCCGCGCCTACCTTGTGCGGGTCGCGGCGAACACCGCGCTGGCCCGGCGGGCCGAACTGAACCGCATGCGTGAGACCTATGTCGGCCAGTGGCTGCCGGAGCCGTTGGTGGCCGGTGTCGACGACGCGAGCATGGGTCTCGAGCGCACGGAGTCGCTGTCGATGGCGTTGCTGGTGGTGATGGAGACGCTGTCACCCTTGGAACGTGCGGTATTCGTCCTGCACGACGTGTTCGGATTCGGGCATCCGGAGATCGCGCTGATCCTCGACCGCACCCCGGTCTCTGTCCGGCAGCTGGCCAGCCGCGCGCGCCGCCACGTCCATGCCCGTCGGCCGCGCCGGAAGGCTGAGCCGGAGGTGCACGCACGGGTCACCGAGCGGTTCGCTGCCGCGGCTCTGGGCGGTGACCTACCGGCGTTGTTGGAGGTGCTGGCGCCGGAGGTGACGCTGTGGACCGACGGCGGAGGTAAGGGCCCGGCGACCAGCCTGCAGCCGGTCCGCGGGCGCGACGCGGTCGCCGCACTGTTCGTAGCGGTCGCCGCGACTCTGCCCGCAGGGCTGGACATCCGCTACCGCCGGGCCGGGGACGATCCGTGTGCGCTGGTATTCACCGGGGACAGTCCGCTCGCGGTGGTCGTGGTGGACCTCGTGCCCGATGGCGACCGGATCATCGGCATCTACTCGATCACCAACCCGGACAAGCTGAGCGGCATCCGGTGACCGCCGTGTCGTCCCCGGCCACCGCGCAGCGCACCCCCGCACGGTGGCCGGTTCATCTGTTGCGCGCCGCGACGACCGGCGTGGCGGTCCTGGTCCTGATGCAGGCCGCATTGGCGGGCAGCTTCCTGTCCGGAGGCTTCGAAGCGCTGGCCGCGCACGCCCGGAACGGCGGTCTCGCCGGGCTGCTGCTGGTCGTGCAGACGATCGCCGCGATCGTCTGTGCCCGGATGGGACTGGCGAATCGGCAACCGGTGCTGGCGAGTGTGGTGCAGCTGGTGATCGTGGGCGTGTTGTTTCCGCTGGGCGAGCAGCGGATTCTGGTCGCCCACGTGCCGTTGGCGGTACTGCTCACCGTGGGCGTGCTGCAGACCACCTACACCGCCTGGCTGCGGACCCCGATGGAACCGGAAGGATCGCGATGACGCGGCGGATGACGCGGCGTGGGTTCCTCGGTACGGCAGCGACGGTCGCCGGTGTGGCCGCAGCCGGCTGGGTCGGCGGCGCCCATCTGCTGGCACCCGGGCGGCCGGAACTCTTCCTGCCGAGTGAGCTACCGCTACCTCCCCGGTTCCGGTCGCCGCTCCCGATACCCCGGGTGCTCGACCCGGTCCGGCGGGCGGCAGATGCCGATTATTACGAGATCACCCAGCGGATCGCCGAACTCGAGATCATCCCCGGGTACCGGACCCCGGCCTGGACTTACGACGGGAGCTTCCCCGGACCGACCATCGTGTCCCGCTCGGGCCGCCGTACGGTCGTGCGCCATCGCAACGAACTACCCCGGCCCACGGTCGTCCATCTGCACGGCGGGCACACCCCGGCCGACAGCGATGGATACCCGATGGACGTGACGGTCCCCGCGGGGCACGAGCGATCCACCGCGCATTCCGGGCATACCGGCTTCCGGTCGGTCGCCCACGGCCACCGCGACTACAGCTATCCGAATTCCCAGCGTGCGGCGACGCTGTGGTATCACGATCACGGTCACGGTGCCACCGGGTACATGGTGTGGCACGGGCTGGCAGGCTTTCATCTGGTGCACGACGAGGAGGAAGACGCGCTCGGCCTGCCCGGTGGGGAGCACGATATCCCGCTCATGATCACCGACCGTTCCTTCGCCGTCGATGGATCGTTTCGTTACCCGCTCGCCGACCCGCAGCTGCACACCCACGGTGTGACCGAAACCTACATGAACGGTGTGCTCGGCGATGTCATCCTGGTCAACGGCGCACCCTGGCCCGTAGCACGGGTGGAAGCGACCCGATACCGGTTCCGGCTGCTCAACGCCTCCAACGCCCGGCGCTACCGCCTGGAGTTGGACCCGCCGCCACCCGGCGGCGCCGCGTTGGTGCAGATCGGCAGCGACGGCGGGTTGCTCGCGCGCCCGCTTCCGCGCGACCGTATCGACGCCGCCCCGGCCGAACGGTTCGATATCGTCGTCGACTTCGCCCGGTACCGTCCGGGCACCCGGGTACGGCTGGTGAACCGGCTCGGCAGCGGTCCGACCGGCGAGATCATGTGTTTCGAGATCTCCGGCCCGGTCCGTGATTCACCGCCGCTGCCCGTCCGTTTGAGCAGCGACCCCTCGCTGGATCCCCGCCGGGCAGTGACCACCCGGGACTTCCATTTCCAGCTCCGGCCCGACCACGGCTGGACCATCAACGGGCGGCCGTACGAAGCGGGGCAGATCTTGGCACGGCCGCGCCTCGGCACCACCGAGATATGGCGTCTGGTGAGCGATTTCCGCCATCCGGTGCATATCCATCTGGATCCGTTCGTGGTGCTTGCCCGCAACAATCGCGCACCCGGGCCGTTCGATTCCGGATGGAAGGACACCATCGATATGAATCCCGCCGAAGCCGTCGAGATCGCCGTCCGATTCACCGACCATCCCGGTACCTACATGCTGCACTGCCACAACCTGGAACACGAGGACATGTCCATGATGGCCGATTTGGTCACCGAGGAATGATCGATGTCGCGAGAGAAGGCCGTGCTTGCGTCCGCCACCGAACTCCGCACCGACCGCCGGGTCGCTCCGATGGGCATCGACAACCCGATGCCCGAGTTCTCCTGGCTCCCGGCTGCTGCCGATGTCGGCCAAGCGGCCTACCTGATCGAGGTATCTCCCTCCGCGGATTTCGGTACGGATACGGTGTGGCGCAGTGGTCGGGTGGAGTCGGCGCTGCCGTTCGGGGCGCGGTACCAGGGCCCACCGCTGCGGTCGCGGTGCCGGTATTACTGGCGGGTACGTCTGGCGGACGCGCACGGTCGGAGCGGACCGTGGAGCGAGCCGTCCTGGTTCGAAACCGGGGTGCTGGATCCGGGACTGTGGGCGGCGCAGTGGATTTCGGCGGCGCCCGCGACACTGCCCGACCCGGATGCGGCCGTATATCTACGCGGTACGGTCGAACTGGCCGAAGAGGTGGTGCGCGGCCGCGCCTACGTCAGCGGGCTGGGCTGGTATCGGTTCTTTGTCAACGGTCGCGATCTGACCGGCCCCGCGCTCGTTCCGCGGTGGACACCATTCGACTCGATCGTCGAGTATCGGACCTACGATGTCACGCACGACTTCCGGCGCGGACGCAACATCATCGCGCTGGCGCTCGGCGACGGGCGCTACCGGGGACGCATCGGGATGAGTGCCCGGCGTGCGGTCTACGGCGATCGGCTCGCGGGATTCGCCCAGCTCGAGCTCGATTTGGCCGATGGTCGCACGGTCACCGTCGTGACAGATCAAACCTGGTACGGCGGTCCCGGACGTATCCGCGCCGCGGGCCCGATGCACGGCGAGCTCTGTGACCTGAGGATTCCCGACGACGACTGGCTCCACGACGCCGGTCCGCCCCCGCGGATGGCACCGGTTCGGGTACTGCCGCGGTCATCTCGTGCGCTGGTGGCAGAGGAGCTCCCACCGGTGCGTGCCATCGAAAGGCTGGTCCCGCGGACGATCACCCGGACGGCGTCGGGTGCGCAGATCGTCGATTTCGGTCAGAACTTCGCCGGGGTGGTCCGGCTCAAGCTGTCCGGTCGTCGCGGATCTCGAATACGGCTCACCCATAGTGAATTGCTCACGCCCACCGGAGAACTCGATCTGACCTATCTCGACGCACCGCTCATGACGAAAGTCGCTCCGCAACGTGACGAGGTGATCCTCGGGGGCGGCGACGAGTGGTTCCAGCCCTGGTTCACCATTCACGGATTCCGCTACCTCGAGGTCGACGGACTCGAACCGGACCTGAAGACCGATGAGGTGCAAGGGGTGGTGCTGTCCTCCGACCTACCGGTGACCGGCACCTTCGAATGCTCCGACGAGCGGCTGAACCGCTTGCAACGCAATGTGTTGTGGAGTCTGCGGTCGAACTTCACCGACACCCCGACCGATTGTCCCACCCGTGAACGGTCCGGTTGGACCGGTGACCTCCAGGTTTTCGCGCCCACCGCCGCCCTGTCGATCGACGCGTACGGTTTCCTGAACCGGTATCTGCGCAATCTGGCGATCGAACAGTTTCCCGACGGTACCGTCCCGCCGTTCGTGCCCAGCGAAGCGTCCAACTTCAGCGGTGGGCCGGGCCGCCTCGCCCGGATCACCGCGACCGCTGTCGGCTGGGGTGATGTCGCGGTCATGCTGCCGTGGACGATCTACCGCTACTACGGCGACACAGAGGTATTGAGGCACCGATACGACAGCATGCGGCAGTGGGTCGGCCATCTCGAGCACGCCGCACGGACGAAACGCTCCCCGACGCGGTGGCTGCGCAAACGGGCCGGCACGAAGGAGCGCTACATTCTCGACACCGGCTTCCAGTGGGGCGAGTGGCTGCGTCCCGGTGAGCCGTTCGTGGTCCTAATGCGCGCACTTCGAACAGTTCGAACTCTGCCGCTCGTCGAGGCCCGGAACTTGGCCGCGAAGCTCGGCGAACCGGGGCTGGAAGGAACGCGGGTCGAGGTGGAAGCCCTAGCGGCTCCTCTTCGCGCAATCGGCGCGATCGTTCATATCCGGTCCGCCGACACCATGTGAGCACGCGGTCATCGGCGTGTGCGTGCAATCCGCCCGGCCTGGGGCAGTTGATCCTCCGTCGCGTCTCGCTACAGGGCGGTTCCGGGCCGGGCGATACGGCTCAGGACAGCAGTCCGCGACCGGTCGTGAGCGGCAGGTCGAGGGCGGAAAGCAGGCCGGGGCGTGCTTCGATCACCGCGGGGACGGCGCTGACCAGTCGGGCGGCGGTGCCGACCACGCCGGCCAGGGCGTGGTCGCCGTCGCTGTAGAGCTGGAGGTCGAGACGGTAGTCGGGATCGCCCTCGATTTCGACTCGATAGCAACCCTTTCCGGCCGGTTGGGGCCAGTGGGGGGCGAGGTCGGGATGGAGCCGGGTGACGTGTTCGAGGGTGAGGATCTCGCGGCCCGCGCGAACGCCGTGCACCTGGAAACGCAGCGCCGCCGCCGTTCCGGGGGCCACAGCGCGGTTGCCGACGACGAGTTTCTCCGTCGCCGGGAGCCGCTCGAAATGCTGTGTCACGGAATCGAGTTCGACGCCGAGACCGGCGGCCAGCTGCCGGACGACGCTGCCCCAGGCGAGAGTGAGTACACCGGGCTGCAGCAGCATGGGCAGGTCGTCGAGGTCGCTGCCGAAGCCCATGATGTCGAACACGACCTTGGGGTTGTCGTAGGTGGAGTAGTCCATGATCTCCGAGCAGACGATGCGGTCGATGCGCTCGGAGCCGCTGGACAGCACCAGCGGCAGCCAGTCGTTGGCCCAACCGGGGTCGATCCCGTTGACCCACAGCGAAGCTCCTCCCTCCTCGGCCGCGGCGGCAATCGGCGCGATGGCCTCGTCGGGGAGGACGCCGTAGGGGTACTGCAGGAAGACCGGACTGCTGGACACCACGTTGATGCCCGCGCGCAGGAAGCTCTTCAGGTCTTCGACCGCCTCCATGAGCCGGTCGTCGGCCATGGCGGTGTGGACGATGCAGTCCGGTCGCAGGGCGAGCAGTGCCGCCGCGTCCTCGGTGGCGGTGACGCCGATCTCGCGGTCGAGCCCGGCGAGTTCGCCGGCGTCACGGCCCGCCTTCTCCGGGCTGGACACCCAGACGCCGACCAGTTCCAGTTCGGGCCGGGCGATGATGGATCGCAGCGCGCGCCGTCCTACATTGCCGGTGCTCCACTGCACTACGCGATAGGTCATATCGATGTCCTTGTGCTGTAGGTGATCACAGGTCGGGCAGGCCGAGTTCGAGGTTCGGCCGTTCGATGCCGCCGTCCACCTCGAGCACCTTGCCGGTGATGTAGCCGCCGGCGCGGGAGCTGAGATAGACGATGGCGGCGGCGATCTCCCAGGGCTCGCCGAGCCGTCCGAGCGGAGTGACCGACTCCATGGCCGATTTGATCTCCGGTTGCCGTGCGACGACATCCAGCGCGGAGGTGAGAACCGACCCGACCGCGATGGCGTTGACTCGGATCTTCGGGGACAGGTCGGTCGCGGCCAGCCGGGTCCAGTGTGCGAGTGCGGCCTTGGCGGTGCCGTAGGCGAGGAAGCCGCGACCGGCGGTGCGCCCCATCATCGAGCTGATGTTCACCACGGATCCGCCGCCCGCGCGCAGCAGGTGCGGGACCGCGGCCCGGGTCAGGGCATGCGCGGTGGAGACGTTGAAACGGAATGCCTCTTCGAGAAAGTCGGTGTCGGTGGTCATGAAGGTGTTGGGCATGGTGCCGCCGACATTGTTGACCACGATGTCGAGGTGACCGAGTTCCGCGGCGGCGGTGTCGGCGAAGGCCCGCACCGCGTCCAGGTCGGACAGGTCGCAGGGGACGGTGACGGCGCGGCGGCCGAGGGCGCGGATCTGTTCCGCGACCGCGTCGAGTTGTTCTTTGGTACGGGCGGCGATGGCGACGTCCGCGCCCGCTTCGGCGAGCGCGAGGGCGGTGGCCGCGCCGATGCCGCGGCCCGCACCGGTGACGACGGCGACGCGGCCGTCCAGGCGGAAGGTGTCCAGGATCATCGAGAAAGTCCCTCTCCGAGCTGACCGTTGTGACTGTAGTCACCAGCAGCTTTAAGAATTAGTACTTAACTGTCAAGAAGAATTTCTTTATCCCCTGGTGGGGCGCTACTGTGCTGGCAGGCGAGTAGGGAGGGCGGAGCATGGCGGCGGCGGATGCGCGGAAACGGATCATTCTCGCGGCGGAGCGGCTGATCGCGGAGCGTGGGCAGGAGGTGCCGCTGCGGGATATCGCGGCGGCCGCGGGTCAGCGGAACAATTCGGCGGTCCAGTACCACTTCGGGTCGCGTGACGGACTGATCGCGGCCGTGGTCGAGATGCGGCTGGCCACGCTGGAGGCGCGGCGGCTGGAACTACTTGCCGAGCAGGCGGGTTCGGGCACGCCGCCCGGTGTGCACGGGTTGCTCGAAGCGCTGGTGATCCCCATGTTCGAACTCGGTGAGCGGCAGGGCGTCCACCACTACGCCCGGTTCCTGACCCAGATTCGCACCCATCCGGCGGTGACGGACGCGGCCAATCTCGACAGCGCCGCGCGGACGTCTGTGCGCGTCATCATGCAGGGCCTGGACCGTGAGCTCGCCGACCTGCCGCCGCGGCTACGGGTGCGCAGGCTGCGCGCGGTGACCACGATGCTCTTCGCGCTGCTGGCCGACTTCGAGCGCGCGGTCGAGGCCGGAAAGGTGCGCTCCGGGGATGTGGACGCCTGGGGAGAGATCATCGACATGCTCGCCGGGGCGCTTACCGCGCCGGTCGCCGATCCAGCCGGTGTCCGGGTGCGCGGCTATCGCTGACGGTCGACGTCGGCAATCAGCCGGGCCACTCGTCCATGCGTCCGTGGAAGGTGGAGCGGTCCGGTGGGGGGTCGGCGGGGGTGGGGTGGGTTTCCTCCAGGTAGATGCGCATGCCTTCGGCGATTTTGCCGGCGGCGTGTTCGAGTTGTTCGGGGGTGATGTATTTGCCGAAGGCCGCCGCGTCGAGGAGTTGTCTGCGGACCTGGTCGAGGTTCATGCGAGCCCAATCGAGGCGGGACAGTTCCGGCATGGATGGGGAGATTACCTCGAGTCGAACAAACTTTCGATAGTAGGGGAGGGCTACGACATGTTCGTGAGGATCGGGAGGGGCTGGGTTTCGGTGGCGGAGGCCAGGGTGTCGATGGCGGCGGTGAGGCGGATGGTGGCCGCGCCGAGGGTGGCGGAGTAGGAGCGGCGACCTTCGGCGGCTTCGTCGGGGGTGGTGGTGTCGACCATGTCGAGGGCTCGGGCCCACCGGGACAGGTGCGCGTTCGCCTCGGCGGCGGACAGGTCGGGGTGGATGGTTCCCCGGAATTCCGGCTGGTGCGCGGCCGTGAAGCGGGCGCAGCAATCCCACAGCCAGGTCGCCGGGGGGAGTGGTTCGCCTGCGGTGTCGGCGGCACGGGAGTTCACCAGGTCGGAGACGGCGTCGATGGCGGCCATCATCAGCGAATCGGTCACGGCGACAGCGTGTCACCTGCGGTGATGGGTGGCCGGTAAGTGACACGGGCGTGTCGACACCGACTCTGTTCGGGTGGGCGTGCCTGGCGCACCCGGTGCCACGCCACTACCGTTGAGCGCGTGGACGCCACCCTCGCGCATACGCCCGAAACACCGCCCCGCTCCCGGTGGCGGGCCATGGGGCTGCCGCTGCTCGCCGGTGGCGCGGTCGCGGGAATCGCCGCCGCCGTGCACTTCCGGGACCCGCATCAGGAGGGGTCGTGGGGTATCTGCCCCTTCTACGAGCTGACCGGTTTCTGGTGCCCCGGCTGCGGTGGCCTGCGCGGACTGCACAATCTCACCGACGGGCGGGTGCTGGACGCGGTGCAGAGCAATCTGCTGCTGTTCCCGCTACTGCTGGGATTCGTTGCGTGGTGGGGGTATTGGATGGTGCGCAGCTGGCGCGGGCAACCGGCGCGGCTGCTGCCGCGGGGGCTGCCGCGCCCCCTGCTCTGGGTGACGCTGGGCTTCCTGGTGGCCTACACGGTGTTCCGCAATACGCCGTGGGGGAGTTGGCTGGTTCCGGTGTGACCGGCGGCGTGGCCGAACGGGTGGAAGTCGCCGATCGGGGCATGCTGTCGGTATGGGTGATTCGCTGAAGAAACGAGTGCGTGAGAAGCTGCTGCGGCAGCTGAACGAGGACGGTGCGCCCGATCCGGACCAGGACGACACCCGGCAGGTATCGGTACTCACGGACCTGGAACTACTGGACGCGGTGGCCGAGGACGACCCCGTGGTCGAGGAACTCGCCGCCCGGTACTACGTGCCGTGAACCCGAAACTCCGTCCCCCGAGCCCGGCTCGGGGGACGGAGTCGCTTTCGGGTGCTCAGACGCAGGGCGCTGCCCCGGCCGCGTCACCGTCGAACGGCCGCGTCTCCGGCACCGGGTTCCAGTGTCCGTCGGTGCAGGCGTACTCCCAGCCCGGCCCCCGCTCGACCAGGGCGGCGACGGCGTCGACGAGCCGGTCCACATCGGCGGACGTGGTGCCGAGGCCGATGCTGGCGCGCAGCGCGCCGTCCACCCCGAGCTTGGCCAGCAGCGGGTGCGCGCAGAAGCGTCCGTCGCGCACGCCGATGCCGTGTTCGGCGGAGAGGTAGGCGGCCACCCGCCCGGGTTCGAACCCGTCGAGAGTGAAGGCGACGATGCCGACGGCGTCGGTGCTGTCCCGCCAGATGCGCAGGAACCGCACGCCCGGAACGGTTTTCAGTCCGTAGCGCAGGCGGTGTGCGAGGTAGAGCTCGTGTTCGGTGACCGTGGTCTCGTCGAGCGCGGCCAGTGCGTCGCAGGCGGCGGCCAGGGCGGCCACTCCGAGGACGTTGGGGGAACCGGCCTCGTGCCGTTGCGGCGCGCACGCCCACTCGGTGTCGTCGGCGGTGACCTCCCGCACCGCGCCGCCGCCCGCCAGATACGGGTCGGCGGCATCCAGCCAATCCCGGCGGCCGACAAGCACTCCCGCGCCGAAGGGGGCGTAGAGCTTGTGGCCGGAGAATGCCACGTAGTCGATATCGCTGGCGCACAGGTCGATCCGCCGGTGCGGGGCCAGTTGGGCAGCGTCCACCAGGATTCGGGTGCCGCACTGGTGCGCGATCCAGGCCAGTCGCTCGATCGGCAGCAGTTCCCCGGTCACGTTGGAAGCACCCGTAATGGCAAGCAACGCAGCGGGTTTGGTGCACAGTTCGGCGACGACGCGCTGAATGGTCTCCTCGACGGTGTCGGCGGCCCGGACCACGCGCCGCCCGTGCCGGGTCCACGGCAGGAAGTTGGCGTGATGCTCGATATCCAGCACCACGGTGTCGCCGGGGACGCAGGCGGCCAGCAGATTCAGCGAGTCGGTGGTGTTGCGGGTGAAGACCACGCACTGGTCGTCGGCGGCATTCACGAAGCGCGCCACCGACTTTCGCGCGGATTCGTAGCATTCGGTGGAGATGCGGGAGGCGTAGCCCGCGCCGCGGTGCACGCTGGCGTAGTAGGGCAGCAGATCCCGCACCCGCTCGGTGACCTGTTCGAGCGCGGGCGCGCTGGCGGCGTAGTCGAAGTTGGCGTAGGTGGCGGTGCCGCCCTGCACGAGCGGCACCCGCAGATCGCATCCGGAGACGGTGGCGAGGGCGGCGCAGCTTTGATCGGCGAAAGCAGTCATGACGAAATCCCGTCGGCTCAGGGACTCGTGATCGTGAGGTGATCGGAGTCCGCGCTTGCCGTGTTCGTATGAATCACGGCCCGGTCGTCACCCGGAGCACCCCACCGCGGAGGAGGGTTGCCGACCAGCTAGCCGGGGCTTAGCGCTGGTACTCATGACCTGATTGCAGAGGTTGGCAGACGGGCGCGGAACTTGTCAACCCCGCGCCGAGAATCATCCGAAAGTTGGATCGGGTGGGCCGCAAAGTAGGAACCGGGGGTTCGCCGGGGCCGGTAATCTCGACTGTGAAGTTAGGGTAGCCAAAGTATGGGCGGCCCGGGATCGACAACGAGGGAGCACGACCATGCTGGACACCGCGACGCCGTTCTCGACCCTCATCCGCACCGCGACCGAACAGCAGCACACCGAGGCCGAACACTCCTCGTTCATGCGCGACATGCTCACCGGCACCCTCGGCGTGCGGGCGTTCTACCGCTACACCGCCCAGCTGTGGTTCGTCTACGAGGCGCTGGAGCGGCATTCCGCCGACCTCGCCGCCGACCCCGTCGCCGGACCGTTCGTTCGCCCGGGCCTTGCCCGCCTCGCCGCCCTGGAAACCGACCTCGCCCATCTCGGCGGCCCGGACTGGCGCGCCGACCTGCGCCCCCTGCCCTCGACCCGCGCCTACGCCGACCGCATCGCCGAATGCGCCCGGGACTGGTCGGCCGGATACGTCGTCCACCACTACACCCGCTACCTGGGCGACCTCTCCGGCGGCCAGGTCATCCGCGGCACCGCCGAAAGGCTGTGGGACCTGCCCAAGAAGGGCGACGGCGTGCGCTTCTACGTCTTCGACCAGATCCCCAACCCGGCCGCCTTCAAACGCGAGTACCGCGAACTCCTCGACGCCCTGCCCATCGGCAGCGACGAGACCGAACGCGTACTCGACGAGGCCCGCCGCGCCTTCGCCATGAACACCGACATGTTCGGGGAACTGGCCGAGGAATTCGCCCGCGACTGACCCGCGGCCTGAGTCAGCGCAGGGGTTCGGGGCGGTGGTAGCCGCCGTTGTAGTAGAGCAGGGGAGCGGCGCTGGGTTCTTCCTCGGCGTCGTCGTGGACGCGGGTGACCAGGCCGACCACCAGGGTGTGGTCGCCGATGGGGATGAGGCGGTGGATGGCGGCGCGGACCCAGATGGGGGTGCCGTGCAGGACCGGTTCGCCGGTGTCGAGGGTGGTCCACAGGGAGCGGTCGGTGAAGCGCTGGGCGGCGGCGCGGCTGAAGCGCTGGGCGATGTGGCGCTGGTGTTCGCCGAGGAAGTGCACGACCACGGATTCGGCGTGCAGCAGGGCGTCGATGCTGGAGGAGGTCTCGGCGATATTGAAGGTGATCAGCGGCGGGTCCAGCGATACGGAGGCGAATGAGGTGGCGGTGAAGCCGACCGGTCCGTTGTCGGACATGAGCGTGACGACCGTGACGCCCGCCGGATAGTGACGCATGGCGGCGCGGTACTGGTGAGCTGCGATACCGCTCAGATCATCGGGGACCCGTAGCTCGGATGGAGAATCGGTCACATAGGCAAGGTACGCCCCGAGCGCCCGAGGTATTCCGGTTGCGCTCGAGTCGAGCGGAACACCCGGCGAGCGCGGCGACGGCCGAACCGACCCGGATCGCGGGGCCGCCGGTCTCAGTCGACGTCGATGGCCAGTCCCGCCGTAATGCGCACCAACTCCCCGAACGTGGTGCGGAACAACGTATTCGGATGGCCGCCCGCCGCCCACAGCTCCGGATGCCCGGCCAGTGCGTTGTCGATATAGGTCGGAAGATTGATGGGATGGCCCACCGGAGCCACCCCGCCGATCGGCTGGCCGGTGACCTCCCGCACCATGGGCGCCGGAGCCCGGGTCAGCGCGCCGTCCAGCCGCTTGCCGGTGCGATCGAGATGTACCTGGTGCGCGCCGGAGACCAGCAGCAGCACCGGATCCTCGTCGAGCAGGAACACCAGCGATTTGGTGATGGCACCCACCGACACCCCGAGCGACGCGGCGGCGGCCTGCGCGGTGTGGGTCGGTTCGGCCTGGGTGATGATCACGCCGTGATGGCCGCGCGCGATCAGCGTGTCGGAGACTTTGGCAGCGACGGGCGGTAAGGACCTGCGCATGGCACCAGGGTAGAGCGGTTGCGGTGAATGTGCCCGGCGATCGGAAACAGTGCGGAACCCGGTGCGGCGCATCGGATTCAGCCTCGCCGCAACGCTGCCCTGTCGGCTCGCCGCCGCCCCCGATACGCTGGGCGAATGACTGAATGGAAGGCTTTCACAGTCGAGAGCAAGGACCGGGTGGCTCGAGTCACCCTGACCGGACCCGGCAAGGGCAATGCCATGGGACCGGACTTCTGGCATGAGCTACCGCTGATCTTCGGTCGGCTGGACGCCGACCCGGAGGTGCGGGCCATCGTCCTCACCGGTTCCGGCAAGCACTTCTCCTACGGCCTGGACCTGCCCGCCATGAGCCCGCTGTTCGGTCCGCTGCTCGGCGAGCGCGCGTTGGCCGCGCCGCGCACCAACTTCATGAGGCACATCCGCGAGATGCAGGCCGCGGTGACCGCGGTCGCGGACTGCCGCAAGCCCGTCATCGCCGCCGTCTCCGGCTGGTGCATCGGCGGCGGGCTGGATCTCATCGCCGCCGTGGATGTGCGGCTGGCCAGCGCCGAGGCCAAGTTCAGCCTGCGCGAGGCGAAGGTCGCCATCGTCGCCGACATCGGCTCGCTGCACCGCCTGCCCGGCATCATCGGCGAAGGCCACGTGCGCGAGCTGGCGCTCACCGGCAAGGACATCGACGCCGCCCGCGCCGAGAAGATCGGCCTGGTCAACGACGTGTACCCCGACCAGGACGCGGTGCTGGACGCGGCGCACGCCATGGCTCGCGAGATCGCCACCAATCCGCCGCTGGTGGTGCAGGGCATCAAGGATGTGCTGGACCAGCCCAAGGCGGGCCGCGTGGCCGACGGCCTGCGCTACGTCTCCGCCTGGAACGCCGCCTTCCTGCCCTCGGAGGACCTCACCGAGGCCATCCAGTCGGTGTTCGAGAAGCGCGAGCCCGAATTCCGGGGTCGGTGACCCGCTGAATTCCACCACCTGACGCGGGATTTCACCCTCCAGAGGGTGGGGGTCGATTCACCTCAGGGTGAGCTGTTTCGCGAGTCCTGCTCTCCTACTGTCGTTCTCGTTGAGATTCGGAGCGGTTGGGAGGACCGCTCCACCGATGAGGAGAACAGCTATGCGAATCAAGTCCATCGTTCTCGGCGGTCTGCTGGCGGCCGGGATCGTTGCCGGGGGAGCGGCCGTGGCGCACGCGGACTACGAGGGCACCTACTACACCAAGGACGGCTGCATGTCGGCCGGACAGGCCATCGTGGACAGCGCCTACACGCCGTACTACTACTACTACTACTACTACTACTGGTCCTGCGAGCAGGATGCCTGGGGCAACTGGGACCTGTACCTGTCGTGATTCGGCGCTGGCCGAGCACGAAAGCGAGAAGCGAGTGGCACGGAATTCCGTGCCACCCGCTTCGTCATTGTCGGCGATGCCGAACCGGAACCTCAGTGTCCGCCCTGCTCCTTCAGGCGGGCGTACGCCTCGGTCACCAGCGACTCGGCCTTCTCACGGCCCTCCCAGCCCTCGACCTTGACCCACTTACCGGGTTCCAGGTCCTTGTAGCGCTCGAAGAAGTGTGCGATCTCCTTGCGCTGGAACTCCGGGATGTCCTCGACGTCCTGGATGTGATCCCAGCGCTTGTCACCGGCGGGCACCGCCACGACCTTCTCGTCCCCGCCCGCCTCATCGCTCATGAGCAGCACGCCGACCGGACGGGCCTCCACGATGACGCCCGGGAACACCGGCTCGGGCAGCAGCACCATGCAATCGAGCGGATCGCCGTCGGAGCCGAGGGTGTCCTCGATGAAGCCGTAGTCGGCCGGGTACATCATCGGGGTGTACAGGTAGCGGTCCAGCTTCACGCGGCCGGTCTTGTGATCGACCTCGTACTTGTTCCGCTGACCCCGGGGGATCTCGATGGTGACGTCGAACTCCACGTCATCTCCTCTTTTCTGGTGCCTATGGCTGCCGACTCGCCAGCTCGTTCGAAGGAACGACTGCGCAACGAGGATAGTGTGGTGCGCGAGCGTGTGGGTGCGGCAGGGACGCCGGACGATCCCACCACTGGTACCAGGGAGACAGCGGCACGTGGTCGGTGCGGACAAGAAGAACATCGGTGGATTGGCCGCCAAGCGGCGTCGCAGAAACTGGATCATCGTGGCATCCGTGCTGGTCATGGTGCTGGTCGCGGTGACATCGGTGGCGTTGATCCTGAAGCCGTGGACCGAGGAGTTCCGGCACGGGGGCTTGACCGTCGCCGCCGCGCCCGCCCCCGCCACGGTGTCGCCGCGGGTGGCGCCCGCCCCCGCCGATGCGCCCGCACCCTCGAAGGCCGGTCTGGCGGCGGCGCTGGGGCCGGTGGTGAACAACCCCGACCTGGGTGTGTTCGCCGCGGTGGTCTCCGACGGCGATACCGGTGAGGTGCTGTTCAGCCTGGACCCGGACAAGCCGCAGATCCCGGCCTCCAATGCCAAGATCCTGCTGGCCGCCGCCGCGCTGCTGGCGCTGCCGCAGGACCAGCGGGTGACGACCGAGGTGGTCACCGGGGCCGCGCCGAACGAGCTGGTGCTGGTGGGCGGCGGCGATCCGACGCTGACCGCGCAGCCCGACGGCAAGGGCTACTACCAGGACGGGCCGAAGCTCTCGGATCTGGTGGCGCAGATCAGGGCGTCCGGGCGGACGCCGGACACCATCGTGGTGGACACCTCCCGCTACACCGGGCCGAGCATGGCCCCGGGCTGGCTGACCGAGGACATCGCGGGCGGCTCCATCGCGCCCATCGACCCGGTCATGCTCGACGGCGGTCGCCTGGAACCGCTGCGCGCGTACTCGCCGCGCACCCCGACGCCCGCGCTGGATGCCGGGCGGCGGCTGGCCGTGGAATTGGGCCTGGATCCGGCGCGGGTCCGGCTGGGTACCGCGCCCGCCGGGGCGGCGCGGGTCGCGGCCGTCCAGTCCGCGCCGCTGCGCGACCGGCTGCGGGACATGATGGTCGACTCCGACGATGTGCTGGCCGAGACCATCGCCCGTGAGATCGCCGCCGCCACCGGTGCGGAACAGTCCTTTACGGGTGCGGTGACCGGTCTCACCACCACCCTGCGCGCCGCCGGATTCGACCTGACCGGCGTCACCCTGGCCGACGGCGGCAGCGGACTCTCGGTCGACGACCGTATTCCGGCGCGCGTGCTCGACCGGATCATCACCGTCGCGACACTCCCGAACAGCGCGGGGAGCCAAGACGATTCGAGTGTGCAGGGGGCGGCTTCGGTCACCGCCTCACCGCTGTCGGCGCTGCTGGACTACCTGCCGGTGGCCGGTGCGACGGGGACGCTCACCGACCGCTACACGGTGCGCGATCGCGCCGGCGCGGGCTGGGTACGTGCCAAAACCGGAACTCTGGACGTGGCAAGCTCGTTGGTGGGGTATGTGCTGGATCGCGATGGGCGCGTACTCACCTTCGCGTTGATGTCGAACGAGCGGCTGCCGGGAGCGAGCCGCCCCGCGTTGGACGCCATCGCGGCAACACTGCGTAATTGTGGATGCTCCTGACGGGTGGATGACTATGACCGGACCCGAACACCATTCGGCCGATGCCGCCAACCCGGGTACCGGTGAGTCCCGTGCCCAACTGGTGATCGACCCGAAGACCGGGGAATTGAGCCGTAAATCCAAGCCGGGGCTGACCGGCGCCGTGGACTGGCAGCTGGCCGCCCGCACCGGAGCCCTGCTGGTCCCGGCCGGGCCGCGGACCACGCGGTACTCGGCGGAGCAGGCGGTGGCCGAACTGGCCGATGCCTCGGTGCGCGCCGAAGCGCCCGTGCGCGAGGTGAGCCGACTGCAGGACGGTTCGGTGGTGCCCGCGGCGCGGGTCGTGGACCGGCCCGGTTGGATTCAGGCCGCCGCCGCCTCCATGGCGGCGCTCACCGGCAACGAGCCGGGCGCCGACGATCGCGGGCGGTTCGTCGGCAAGCCCGCCGGGGTGCAGGCCGGGGCCATGCTGGCCTTCCTGTCCACGGCGATCCTGGGACAGTACGACCCGTTCAGCGGGCCGAACGGCACGCTGCTGCTGGTCGCGCCCAACATCATGGGCGTGGAGCGGGCGCTCGGCGTTCCGGCCAGCGACTTCCGGCTGTGGGTGTGCCTGCACGAGGTCACGCACCGGGTGCAGTTCTCCTCCGCGCCCTGGCTGGCCGACTACATGAAGCGCAATGTGGAACTGCTCGGCGAGGTCGGCGACGAACCTCTCGCCGATGTGCTGGCCCGGCTGGTGGAGGCGGTGAAGGAGCGCCGCCGCGGTATCGAGGACCCGTCGTCCGGCGGCGTCATCGGCCTGCTGCGCGCCACCCAGGCCGCACCGCAGCGCGAGGCGCTGGACCGCCTGCTCATGCTCGGCACCCTGCTCGAAGGGCACGCCGACCATGTCATGGATGCCGTCGGCCCCGCCGTGGTGCCCTCGGTGTCGCGCATCCGCTCGGCCTTCGATCAGCGTCGCCGCCGCCCCGGCAACCCGATCCAGCGGCTGCTGCGCGCCCTGCTCGGCATGGATGCCAAGGTGGCGCAGTACGTGCGTGGCAAGAAGTTCGTGGACGAGGTGGTCGGCATCGTCGGCATGGACGAGTTCAACGCGATCTGGACCGACCGCGACACCCTGCCGCGCACCGACGAGATCGGCGAACCGCGCCGGTGGGTGGATCGCGTCCTGGCGTGATCGCCCCCGACCGCACCCGAGAGCCGCGCGGAGCGGGCGCTGAGCTGGTGCGGCGATGCGGCGTGCGACCATCGGGGACATGAACAGTCCACGGCTGCCCGAGACGCCGGCGGCGTTGGAAATGCGCCGTGCGGTACGGGATTGGCTGGGGGAGTACGCGGTCGACGGGGTGGTCGCGGTCGCGGTGTCGGGCGGTGCCGATTCGCTGGCGTTGACCGCCGCGGCGGTGGTCGAGGCCGATGCTGTCGACGCCTTGGTCGTGGATCACGGTTTGCAGGAAGGGTCGGCGCGGGTGGCCGCGGAGGCGGCGGCCGTGGCCATGCGGCTCGGATGCCGGTCGGCTCGGGTGCTGACGGTCGAGGTATCCGGCGGCGGGGGAATGGAGGCGGCGGCGCGCCGGGCTCGGTACGCCGCGCTGGACGAGGCGCGGGGCGCGGCCCCGGTGCTGCTCGGGCACACCCTCGACGATCAGGCCGAAACCGTGCTGCTCGGGTTGGCGCGCGGGTCGGGGGCGCGGTCCATCCAGGGCATGGCGGCCTTCGCCGAGCCGTGGGGGCGGCCGCTGCTGTGGGTGCGGCGGGAGGTGACTCGGCGGCTGTGCGCGGAGTTGGGGCTGACCCCGTACGAGGATCCGCACAACAGTTCCCCGGAGTTCACCCGGGTGCGGCTGCGCACCGAGGTGCTGCCGCTGCTGGAGGAGGTGCTCGGCGGCGGGGTGGCGACCGCACTGGCCAGAACAGCGGCTCAGCTTCGTGAGGACGGCACGGCCCTGGACGGTATAGCCGAGAAGTTGCTGGACTCCGCGCGCAATGGTGAGGGCCTGTCGGTCGAGACGCTCGCCACTGCCCCGCCCGCGTTGCGGCGGCGGGCGATCCGGGCGTGGTTGCTCGCCGGTGGCGCGAAAGCGTTGACCGACAAGCATTTACGGGCGGTGGACGCGCTGGTCACGGATTGGCGCGGGCAGGGGGCGATCGCGGTCGGCGGCGGAGTCGCCGGGACCAGGTTGGTTGCCGGGCGCGAGCATGGCAGGCTGATACTGAGCTTGGCCGAATACGAGCCCAGGTGATTCGGGATACACATCACTGAAGGGAAACCAGCGCACGTGTACGGGGATGACATCGCGTCGGTGCTGATCAGCGAGGAAGAGATTGCGGCCAAGGTCGACGAACTGGCCGATCTCGTAGCCAAGCGTTATCCGGCCGACGCCCCGGAGGGCGATCTGCTGCTGGTGGGCGTGCTCAAGGGTGCGATCTTCTTCATGACCGATCTGGCCAAGAAACTCTCCATCCCGACCCAGATGGAGTTCATGGCCGTCTCGTCCTACGGTTCCTCGACCTCGTCCTCGGGTGTCGTGCGGATCATGAAGGACCTGGACAAGGACATCGCCGGGCGCAATGTGCTGATCGTCGAGGACATCATCGACTCCGGCCTGACGCTGTCCTGGCTGCTGCGCAACCTGTCCAGCCGCAACCCCGCCTCGCTGGAGGTGGTGACGCTGCTGCGCAAGCCCGACGCGCTGCGCACCCAGGTGGACGTCATGCATGTGGGCTTCGACATTCCGAACGAGTTCGTGGTCGGCTACGGCCTGGACTACGCCGAGCGCTACCGCGATCTGCCCTACATCGGCACCCTGCATCCGAAGGTGTACGGCGGAGCCTGATCCGACCCCCTCGTCCTGGGGTCTGTCCGAATTGCTTCCGGCGGGCGGCTTTCAGTCGACTGTGAGGAAAATCACCAACTCTCTTCGGTGGCCGGTCGACCTGGGAGAGTCGGTTGTTGCTGCCGTGTGCGAGTGGTTGCGCGCCGCCCGGTCGACGGTGGGGCGTGGTCTGAATTACTGCTGGTCGACTGACCTTATAGATCTTGGTCGGCCGACCACTTTGGCGGTCGCCGGGCGTTCGCGGAGGTGGTTACCGCGCGGTTCGCCGCGCGTCATATGCTGTCTGTAACAAACCTGATGGCTGTTTTCGTCGTGGATTTCAAACTCCGGGGTTGAATACGGCTGGAAATCCAAGACCGATTCTGATAGCAAGGGGCTATGGACCCGCATTTGCGCGACCTGCGGTATTTCGTCGCTGTCGCTGAGGAACTGCACTTCACCAACGCCGCCCAGCGGCTGCACATCGCGCAGCCCACCCTGTCCCGGCAGATCCGTCAGCTCGAACGCCAGCTCGACGTGGTCCTGTTCGACCGCAACCAGCGCAGCGTCGCCCTGACCGTGGCCGGCAAGGAACTGCTCGAGGGCGCACGCAAGATCCTCGAACTCTGGGAGGTCACCAACGTGGCGCTCCAGGAGGCGGGCGAGGTGCTGCGCGTCGGCATCCAGTCCTCCATCGGGCGCGGCCTGATCACCGACCTGGAGTCCGCCAGCGGCCACCGGCTGGCCCTGCACTCGGCGTCCTGGACCGACCCCTCCAGCGGCCTCGCCGGCCGCCAGGCCGATCTGGCGCTGATGTGGCTGCCCGTCCCCGACACCGCCCGGTATCGCTGGCAGGTGCTGCGCACCGAGCCGCGCTGGGTGCTGCTGCCGGAGAACCATGCCCTCGCCAACCGCGAGGCCATCGACTTCGCCGATCTGCTCGACGAGCCGTTCATCGCCATGCCCGCCGAAGCCGGCGCCGCCCGCGAGTTCTGGCTCGGCGCGGACGCCCGCGGCGGCCGCCAGGCCCGCATCGGTGCGGAGGCCGCCACCGCCGAGGAGCGGCTCGAAGCCGTCAGCCTCGGACTCGGCGTCTGCCTGCTCGCCGAGAACAACGTCCCCATGTACCGCTGGCCCGGCCTCACCGCCCGCCCGGTCAACGGCCTGCCCCCGTGCGAACTCGCGGTGGCCTGGCGCGCCGACGACGACCGCCCCACCATCCTCGAATTCGCCACCCGCGTCCTCGAGGGCGGCTTCGCGGCCGCCCCCGCGGCCTCGGGACTGGTAGCGCAGAGCTGAGCCCGGCCACGCACCGCGGAAGTACAGCGGTGCGGACCGGCGGCCATGAGTCGGAGGCATGGCCGCCGGGACCGATCGTCGCGGTAGCGAGTCAGCGCGCGGTGCGCCGCCACGGGTGCGCCGACTCCAGTTGTCCGGCCAGGCGCAGCAGAGTGGCCTCGCTGCCCGGTTGGCCGATCAGCTGGGCCGCCACCGGGGTGCCGGTGCGGGGGTGGATGCCCATCGGGATGCTGAGGGCGGGCCAGCCGACCAGGTTCCACAGCGGCGTGAACGGCGAATAGCGCACATTGGCAACGACATTGGCCAGCCACGGGAGTTTGTGCCAGCGGCGGGCGCGTGGCGGCGCGGTCGCCAGGGTCGGGGTGATGACCACGTCGTAGCGTTCGAAGTGGTCGAGCAGCCGGGCCTCGATGCGATCCACCTGGGCGGGGCGCAGCAGCCCCGAGCGCAGCGCCAGCTTGCCCAGCGCGATGTGAGCGCGGGTGCGTGCTTGCAGGCGGTCCGGATACGCGACGGTCGCGGCCTCGCGGGCGGCATTGGCCACCCAGCGCAGCATCAGCGCGAAAGTCGCGCCCTGATACGGCAATTCCGCCGATTCGACATGATGGCCCGCCGTCGCGGCGGCGGAGGCGGCCTTGCGGGCGGCGGCGTCCCAGTGCCGGTCCACGCGGCCCAACGGTAGCGGGGGCGCGGTGGCCAGGCCGATCCGCAGCGACGGCGGCGACTCCAGGTCGGCCAGGTCCGGGCGGTCGGCGAGCACCGAGAGCATGAGCGCGGCATCGGCGACAGTCGTTGCCAGCACGCCGTTCTCGGTCATCCCGCCCCACGAGTCCACGCCGATCTCGGCGGGCACCAGCCCGCGCCCCGGCTTGACCCCCACCACGCCGCAGCAGGCCGCCGGAATCCGCACCGAGCCGAGTCCGTCGTTGCCGTGCGCGACGGCCACCATGCCGGAACTGACCGCCGCGCCCGACCCGCCGGACGAACCGCCCGCGCTGAACTTGGGGTTCCAGGGATTGCAGGTGACACCCGCGGGCGAATCGGTGGTGCCCCACAGGCCGAACTCCGGAACAGCGGTGAGGCCGACGACCACCGCGCCGGCCGACCGTAGTCGCCGCACCACCGGATGATCCGCCGCGGCCGCCTGATCCCGGCCCGCCAGCGACCCGGCCCGGGTCACCTCCCCGGCGACATCGACATTGTTCTTCACCGCGACCGGCACGCCGGCCAGCGGCAGCACATCCAGATCCGCTCGCTCGGCCACCGCCCGCGCCTCCGCCCGCGCGGTCTCGGCCCGAACCACGCTGAACGCGTTCATATTCCGATCCCGGGCCTGGATGCGCGCCAACGCCTCCTCCACCAGCAGCAGCGGCGACAACACCCCGTCCCGCACCGCTGCCGCGATCGCTCCCGCGGTGCTGGTGTCGACTCGTGCCGTGCCGGGCGTACCCGTGCTCGTCGCGGCGGGGGTCCTGACCGCTGCGGCCATCGCTCCCGGGGTGCTGGTGTCCTGCGCGGTGTCGGGCGTATGCGTGCTCGTCGTGGCGGAGGTCTTGTCCGCGGGGTCCGCGGCCGCCTGGCTGACCTCCGCTCTCGGGGCGGCGGCGCTTGCCGTGTCGGCGGTGCGGTCATCGCGTGCGTCCCCGTGCGTACCGCCCTCGGTGTGGGAAGCGTGCGCGTCGGTCCCTGCCGTACTCGGGCCGTCGTCCGTGCGTGGTGTGCTGTCCGCCCTCACCTCGGTCCGGTGGGCGCGAGCGCCGGTCGGTGCGGTGGTGTCGGGCTGTGCCGTGGTGGCTGCGTCGTGTTCGGTGTCGTCCGCCGGATTGTTCGCGGCCACGGGTTTCTCCTGACCGGGCGTGGCGGGGGACGGCGGGGTGGACCGGTTCGGGGTGGTGTGCTCGGCGGTTGCCGGGGTGGTGGGATTCGGGGCCGGGGCGGGGTCGCGCCCGGGGGCGGGTTCGGGCCGGGGGGTCGGGGTGGCTTCCGGCCGGTCGGAATCGGTTTCCACAGGTGAGATGCCGTCCGCTAGCGCGGTGCCCTCGTTGTACATGCTGGTGTTCCCCCGTCGCCTGGTCGTCGAAATCGGGTGATCCGCTGTGCAGCCGCAAGTTATCATTTCCGGCAGTTGCTCGGGGGATGATGGTGTCGGGTGTGGCGGATTCTATCCGCCGCTCCCACCAACCGACCAGTGCGGATTCGATGGGTATCCGTGCCGAGCCAGGCAGGTGCGGGCATGACTTCTGATTCCGATCACCGTTCCGGCCAGCGTACGGCCGGAACGGAATTCACGGCGGTCGCCGCCTTCGCCGCGGCCTGGGACGCGGCCGCCGAGCCACCGCGGATCGCCGACTTCCTCCCGGACGCCACCACCCTGCGCCGTGGGGCCCTGATCGAACTGATCCGGGTCGACATGCGGCACCGCTGGTTGCGCCGCCCGGGCCCCGACCCCCGTCGGCACCTGCGCAAACGGCTCACCGAATACTGTTCCGACTTCCCCGAACTCACCCCCCGCGACCTGCCCGCGGGCCTGGTCTACGAGGAGTTCGTCGTCCGCCGCCACAGCGGCGAGCGCATCGACCCCCGGGACTGTCTGCGCGAGTATCCCGACCAGGCGACCGAGCTGCGCAAGCTGCTCAATGCCGACGACGAGGATCAGAGCACCCGCCGCTCGGCCTTCGAGGACTCCCGCCGCAGCGCCGATCCGGATGCGACCGCCGCCGATCCGGCGCGGCCGACATCCGGAGGCACCGGTCGGGATCGGCCGGGAAGTGGGCTGGACGAGTCCACCCGCGCCGGTGTCGATCTCGGTGAGAGCACCCGCAGGCCCAGCGAGGCAACCGGCGAGGCCACCCGGCCGCCCGACTCCACCGGCCTGTTCGGCTTCGACGACGAAACCCGCACCACCGCGCACGGCACCACCACCCGGTTCGATCCCGCCGCCGCCCCCGATACCGGCGAGTTGCTCGACCGCATCGAGATCGGCCAGCGCATCGACGAGTTCGACCTGCTGACCGGGCTCGGCTCGGGCGCGTTCGCGCGGGTGTTCCTGGCCCGGCAGCGCTCCCTGCAACGCCTGGTGGCGGTGAAGATCTCCGCCGACCACGGCACCGAACCGCAAACCCTGGCCCAGCTGGATCACGACTACATCGTGCGGGTCTTCGACCAGCGCCTGATGTCGGGGCTGATGACCGAGTCGGGCCGTCGGCTGCGGCTGCTGTACATGCAGTTCCTCCCCGGCGGCACCCTGCTGGGCGTGCTGCGCTGGGTGCGCGCCACCCCGCCCGCGGAACGCTCCGGCCAACTGCTGCTCGACGCCGTCGACGCCGCCATGGAGGAGAAGGGCGAGATCCGTCCCACCGATTCCAGCGTGCGCGCCGAGATCGCCGAGCTGAGCTGGCCGGAAACGGTGGCGTGGCTGGGCCGCAGACTCGCCGAGGCGCTCGACTACGCCGACGGCCACGGTGTCCTGCACCGGGACGTCAAGCCCGCCAATGTGCTGCTCACCGCCGAGGCGGTGCCGAAGCTGGCCGATTTCAATATCAGCTTCAGCCGCAATCTGGACGGCGCGAGCCCGGTCTCCTACTTCGGCGGCTCGCTGTCCTACATGTCCCCCGAACAACTCGAGGCGTGCCACCCCGGACGCGCCCGCAGCGCCGCCGACCTGGACACCCGCGCCGACATCTTCTCGCTGGGGGTGGTGCTGTGGGAGCTGCTCACCGGTGCGAAGCCGTTCGACGACACCACGGCCGGGCCCGACCACCACGGCGACCGCACCACCCTGGAGGCCATGCTGGACCGCAGACGCGGCGGGGTGGAGGCCGCCGCCCTGGAGCGGGTGCCGGCCGACTGCCCGGCCGCGCTGCGCCGTGTCCTGCTCACCTGCCTGGCCCCGGACCGCGACCAGCGCTGGAGCAGCGGCAGCGTGCTGGCCAAACAGCTGGACATGTGCCTGGACGAGCGGGCCCGCGACCTGGTGGACCCACCGCCGCACAGTTGGCGGCTCCGGCTGCGCTCCTGGCGCATCCTGGTGATCACGCTGGCCATCGGCATCCCGAATGTGCTTGCCTCCCTGTACAACATCGGCCACAACGACATGCTGATCGTGAGCCGCCTGACCGACGACGCCCAACGCACCTTCACTCTGGTCACCGCCACCGTGAACGGGCTGTTCTACCCGATCGGCATCGTGGTGATCTGCTATCTGGGCCGCCATGTGATCACCGTGCCGCACGGGCTCAAACGCGGCCGGGCCTTCGACGCCGCGACGCTGCGGGCGGCCCGCAAGGATGTGCTGCTGCTGGGCGAGCGCGCCTCCTTCGTGGTGTTCACACTGTGGGTGCTGGCGGGCATCACCTTCCCGATCTCGCTGCGCCTGGCCACCGGTGAGATTCCCGCGCGCGGCATGGTGCACTTCCTGGTATCGCTGGTGGTGTGCGGGGCGATCGCGGTCGCGTACCCGTTCTTCCTGGTCACCTTCTACCTGGTGCGCTGCATCTATCCGATGTTCCTGCGCCACGGCGACATCAGCGCCGACGACGCGGTGTGGCTGCACCGGCTGGGCAGCCGCTGCACCGGGTATCTGGCGGTGGCCGCCTCGGTGCCGCTGCTGGCGGTGGCGGGCGTGACCTTCCTGCAGCCCTCCGACATTCCGGAGATCATTGTCGCCGTGCGGGTGCTGTGTGTCGGCGGGATCGTCGCGTTCGTCGGGGTGTACTGGCTGTTCCGGGCGCTGGAGGCGGATCTGCGCGCGCTGGAGCGGGTGGTCGACCCGGACCGGAGCATGGACGCCGACCAGTCACCCGCTCGGGGCGCGGCGGCACCGTGATCGTGGACGATTTCCATGCGGAGGCGGTGGCCCGGTTCGTCGCCGACTGGGAGGCCGTGTTGCGCGGCGGCGGCTTCGAACCCCCACCGCTGCACCGCTACGTACCCGACGGCACCGAGGTGCGCCTGGCGGTGCTGGCGGATCTGGTGCGCGTCGATATGCGGCAGCGCTGGCGGCGCACCGGGACGGGTAAGCGAATCACCGAGTACGGCACCGAATTTCCCGAGGTGGCCGACAGCCCGCACTTCGTGGAGTTGGTGTGCGAGGAGTACCTGGTGCGCCGCCGCTACCGGCAGGTGGACCTGGAGACCTTCAGCGCCGAGTATCCGGAGCTGGCCGCGGAGATCCGGGCGCGGTTCGCCGATCGGAGCGCCTACACCCCGCCGAGCCTCCCGGCGCACATCGACATCGGGCATCGGCTGGACGATTTCGACCTGCTCACCGATCTCGGCGGCGACGAACGCGGCCGGGTCTTCCTGGCCCGCCAACTGTCCATGCAGCGCCTGGTCGCCGTCCGCGTGGACACCGGAGCCGACGCGGATGCCGCGACCGTCGCCCGCCTGGACCACCAGTACATCGTCCGGGTCTTCGACGAGCGTCACCTCGAGGACGGCGGAAAGCCGTTGCGGCTGTTGTACATGCAGTACCTGCCGGGCGGCACCGTGGCGGATCTGCTGGCGCGGCTGCGCCGGAACGGGCAGCGACCCGCGAGCGGGACCGCACTGCTGGGCGCGGTGGACGCCGTCATGGAGGCCAGGGGCGAGATCCGGCCCGCCGATTCCAGCGTGCGCACCGAACTGGCCGCCCTCAGCTGGCCGGAAACCGTTGCGTGGGTGGGGCGTCGGCTCGCCGTGGCGCTCGACTACGCCGATCGGCACGGGGTGCCGCACCGCGACATCCGGCCCGGCACCGTGCTGTTCACCGCCGAGGGCGTGCCGAAACTGGCCGATTTCGGACTGGCGTCGCGGTATCCGGACTTCGACGACTCCATCGCGGACGCGGTTCGGCTGCGCTACCACTCACCGGAATACCTCACCGCACTCCTGGATCCGGCAGCCCCGATGCCCGACACGCGCGGCGACATCTACGCACTGGGGCTGCTGCTGTGGGAAATGCTCACGGGCACACTGCCCTTCGCCGACCCGGAGAGCGACAACCACGCTGGCGACAACGACACGGTCACGCCTCCCGACGCGGATCGTCCACGCCTGATCGCCGCGATGCTGCGGCAGCGGAGTGCCGGGGTGCCGCCCGCCGCGCTGGACACGCTGCCCGCCGACACCCCCGCCACCCTGCGCCGGGTGCTGCTGGAGTGCCTGCATCCCCATCCGGACCGGCGCTGGCGCAGCGGCGCGGAACTCGCGGGGCAACTCGATCTGACCCTGGACGCCCGCGCCCGCGATCTGGTCGATCCGCCGCCCACCAGCCTCCGGCACCGGGCACGCGGCTGGGCGCTGCCCATTGCCGCCCTCTGCGTGGGCGTGCCGAATGTGCTTGCCAGCGTGTACAACATCCGGCTCAACCAGCGCCTCATCGTGGACCGCCTGGCCGAGGCCGACCAGCAGCGGTTCGAGACGGTGGCACTGGTGAACAACTCCATCGCCTTCCCGCTGGCCGCGCTGCTGCTGATCTGGCTGTGCCGCCGCCCGCTCACCGTCCCGTTCCGGCTGGCACGCGGACACGAGTACAGCGCCGCCGAACTCGCCCGCGCTCGCGCGGATACGCTCACCGTCGGCGACCGCGCGGTGCTGGTGCCCTTCGCCATGTGGCTGCTCGCCGGCATCATCTGGCCGCTGGCCCTGGCCGGCTCGGGGGTACCCCTGGCCCCCGGCCAGTTCGCGCACTTCTTCGCCGCGCAGGTGGTGTGCGCGACCATCGCGCTGGCGTATCCGTTCTTCCTGATCACGCTGTTCGCGGTGCGGTCGCTGTATCCGCAGCTACTGGTGCGTGGCGGCATCGGCCCCACCGACGGGGCACAGCTGTGGGCGCTGGCGCGGCGCAGCAATTTCTATCTGGCGGCGGCGGCCTCGGTGCCGCTGCTGGGGGCCGCCAGCGCCACCTTCGTACCCGCCACCGACCTGGAATCGGTGATCGTCCCGGTCCGCTGGCTCAGCGTCGGTGGCATTCTGGCGTTCGTGATCACCTACTGGCTGTTCCGGCTCCTGGAAGCGGATCTGCGCGCCCTGGTACGCGCCATCCCGCGAGGCGTGCGGTGAGGCCGCCGTTCGGGCGGCTCGTGAGTCTCTCCCACGTGCACGATCCGGCGCGGACACCGCTGTACCCGGGTGATCCGGCCTTCACCGTCGAAACCGTGGCCACCGTGGCCGCGGACGGGTATCTGCTGCGCTACGTCCATCAGGCCGAGCACACCGGAACCCATTGGGGCGCACCCGTGCATTTCGATCCGCGGGGGCTCGCCGCCGACGAACTCGATACGGCGGATCTGCTGCTGCCCGCCGTGAAGATCGACGTGCGGGAGCAGTGCGCCGCCGACCGCGACTACGCCCTCGGCGTCGACGATCTCCGGGCGTGGGAGCAGCGGTACGGCCGCATTCCCGACCAGGCCGCCGTGATCGCCTGGACCGGTTGGGACGCCAAATGGGGCGGGCCGGACTTCCTCGGCGAGGGCGAAGCGCACGGCCGCCAACCCGGATTCGCGGTCGATACCGTCGCGTGGCTGCTGGAGACCGGCCGCCTCGGGCGGCGCGGTGCGCTCGGCATCGACACCTTCGGCCCCGATCGCGGCATCGACGACACCTACGCGGTATCGAAACTGCTCTACCGCGAGCACCGCATCAGTCTCGAATGCCTCGCCAATCTGTCCGAACTGCCGACCACCGGCGCGTGGGTGCTGGCGGGCGGACCGATTTATCGCGGCGGGTCGGGCGCGCCCGCAACGATTTTCGGCATCCTGCCGCAGTAGGGTGCTGGGATGGCCCGCACCGGCGTCGAAACGTCCCTGGCGGAGCTCGCGGTGCGGGTGGCCGCCAGTGTCGACCGCCGCGCCGATCGGCGGTTCGTCCTCGGTATCGCCGGACCGCCGGGGGCCGGGAAATCGACCCTGGCGCGCGGCGTCCGCGACGAGTTGAACGGCTACGCCGCCAGCCGTATCGCCGAGGTCGCGCCCATGGACGGTTTCCACTTCAGCAATGCCCGGCTGCGCGCCGACGGCGCACTGGCACGCAAGGGCGAACCCGACACCTTCGACGTCGAGGGCTATGTGAACCTGCTGCGCACCGTGCGGGAGACACCGCCGGGACCGGCGATAGCGTGGCCCACCTATTCCCGGGAACTGCACGAACCGGTACCCGGCGGGGTGGTGTTCGACGAACAGCGAATAGTCGTCACCGAGGGCAATTACCTGCTGCTCGATACCGGCGCCTGGGCGGCCGTCCGGCCGCTGCTGGACCAGAGCTGGTATCTGGACGTGCCGCGCCCGATCATCGAAAAGCGGTTGGTGCGCCGCCATATTCGCGGCGGTCGCAGCGCGGCGGACGCGAAGCTCAAAGTGCAGCACAGCGATCTGGCCAATGCGCGGCTGGTGGAGCGCACCCGCTCCACCGCCGATCTGGTGCTGCGCAAATCCGGGCGCGGTTATCGGGTGGATTGAGCGGGCAGGTGGCGTAGCCATTCCCGAGTGCCCGGATATCGGCAGGACAGCGTCGCGATATCGGCGGCGCGACGCAGCGCGGTGACGAAATCCGGTTCCACGGAATGGAAATGGCAGAACGCGCCGTGCAGGATATCGCCCGCGCCGAGCGTGTCCACGGCCCGCTCGGCGCGCACCGGAATCTCCCCGCGGCCCGCGGCGGTGGCATAGCGGATGGGCCGCGCCCCACGCGATACCGCGACCGCTCGCGGCCCCAGCGCCAGGAGCCGATCCAGTACCGCGTCGGTGCCGGGCGCGGTATCCGGCGGGGTGAAGGCCGCCGCGCAGATGGCGATATCCACCAGCGGCAGCAGCTCGTGGTGTACATCGCGCCAGCGGCCCGCGTCCAGCACCACCGGTATGCCGTGCCGCCGGGCCGACGCGGCGGTGTGCAGGGCGAGTTCCGGATAGTGGCCGTCCACGAGCACCACGGCCGCATCGGCCCAGTGCGCCGCGTCCGGCGCGGGCAGCGGGTCGCGCTGCTCCGAACCGTCCATGGAGACGATCGTGCGGCTGCCCGCACCCGTGGCGACCACGATCGACGACACCGGCGGGCGCTGCGCGCGCTCCGGGGCGGTATCCACCACCGTCACCCCGTGCGCTCGCAGATCCGCGCGGATCGGCTCGGCCAGAACGTGTTTCCCCAGCGCGGTGATCAGGGTCGAAAGCTGCCCCGAGAGCCCGGCGTAGGCCACCGCCGCATTGGCCGCCGGACCGCCCGCCCCCAGGAACATGCCGTCCGCCCGCACCTTGGTGTCCTCGTCTGGATACCGCTGCACGGCATAGGCGATATCCAGCGTGGACAGGCCGACGAAGGCCGCACCGCTACCCATATGTCGACCCTACCCACGGCCGGAGCGAATCCTGCCGCCGTGGCGTGCGCGACGACTGCCCGGCCGCTACTCGGAGCCGCCGCGCACCCGATCCTCGTATGCCTTGCGCGCTTGGGCGTCGACATCACCCAGGAAGGCATCCGATGCGCCCAGCGACCGCGCGATGAAATCACCCACCGCCTCCGGCAGCAGCCCGACCACCTGGGAGATGGCACCCGCCACCGCCGTCACCCGGACCTTGGACCGTGGCTCCACGATCAGCTCGGCGATGGCGTCCGCGATCTCCTCCGGCTCGGCCGGGCGCAGGATGCGCGGTGCCGAGACGCCGGATCCCAGTTCGGTTTTCGTCAGCGTCGGCAGGACCGAGGAGAAGCGCACGCCGGTGCCGCGATACTCCTCGCGCAGCGTGTCGGTGAAGCCGAGCACCGCGTGCTTGCTGGCGTTGTAGGTGGCCAGACCCGGAATATGGGTCTCACCGGCCAGCGAGGCGATATTGATGACGTGCCCGCGCCCGCGCGGCAGCATGCGCGCGATCGCCAGCTTGGAGCCGAGAATCACGCCGTACACATTGATGTCGAGAATCCGGCGGGTGATCTGGTCCGGCTCGTCCACCAGCCTGCCGGTGGGCATGATTCCGGCATTGTTGATCAGCACGTCGATCGGGCCGAGTCGCCGTTCCACCTCGTCGAGGAAGTGTTCGAACGATGCCTGATCGGTGACGTCCACCCGGTCGTAGAGGTCGAAACCCCGTGCCACGCCGGACTCTTTCACGGTGACCTCGTCGATGTCACCGATGGCGATCCGTGCGCCGAGCGCCTGTAGCGCGGTGGCGGTGGCCAGGCCGATACCGCGCGCGCCGCCCGTGATGACGACGATTTTGCCTGCGACAGAACTGAAGTCGGTCATCTACTTCTTTCCCGAGAAGGTGTTGAACACGGCCTGGACGCTCAGCCGCCGCATACCGCGGGAGCCCGCCGCCCGCATGGCGGACATGGCGATGGCGAGCTTGGTGGGCGAATACGGGAACCAGAGCAGTTCCTTGGTCTGGGTGGGCAGCAGCGGTTTGGTGATCGCCTGCTGCCGGCAGTACTTGCGCACCCCGTTGGGGCCGCCCCAGCGCGCACCCACGCCCGACAGCCCCCAGCCGCCCATGGGCAGCGCGAAGCTGAACATGTTCGAGAAGACGTCGTTGATATTCACCGCGCCCGCGTTGAGTTGCCGGGCCACGCGTTCGGCCCGCGCCTTGTCGCCGCTCCACACCGACGCCGACAGGCCGTAGATCGAATCATTGGCCAGCCGAACGGCTTCCGCCTCGTCGGACACCTTCATGACCGGCAGTGTGGGGCCGAACGTCTCCTCGGTCATACAGGTCATGGAGTGATCGACATCGGCAAGCACGGTCGGTTCGAACAGCGTGCCGACACCGGTGCGCTTGCCGCCGGTCAGCACCCGGGCGCCGGCGTCGACGGCCTGCTGCACATGCCGCTGCACGATCTGCGCCTGGTTCTCGTTGGCCAGCGCGCCCATGTCGTATTCGGGTACGCGGCCGTCGACGCCCTGGCGGATCTCCTTGACGGCGGCGGTCAGCTTGGCCAGGAACTCGTCGTACACCGGCGCTTCCACGTACACCCGTTCCACCGAGATGCACACCTGACCGGCATTGAACAGGCCGCCGAAGGCGATACCGTGCGCGGCGCGGTCCAGATCGGCGTCGGCCAGCACGATGGCCGGATCCTTGCCGCCGAGTTCCAGGCTGAACGGGATCATCCGTTCGGTGCAGGCGGCGGCGATCTTGCGTCCGGTGCCGGTGGAACCGGTGAACTGCACGTAGTCCACGTTGTCCACCACGGCCTTGCCGGTCTCGCCCGCGCCGGTGACGATGGCGAACACCGGGGGCGCACCGATCGCCTCCCAGCCGCGCGCCAGCTCCAGCGCCGACAGCGGCGTCACCTCGGACGGCTTGAGCAGCACCGCGGCCCCGGCCGCCAGCGCCGGAATGACGTCGATGGCGGGCATGGCGAGCGGGAAGTTCCAGGGCGTGATCACGCCGACCACCGGGTACGGGCGGAACACCGTCGTCAGCGTCTTCACCCGGGCCAGCGGGCTGTGCGGTGACGGGTGTTCATCGGCGAGGAATTTGGCGGCGCGGCGGGCGTAGTAGCCGGTGAGATCGACGGCGAAGGCCGGGTCGATGAGGGAGTCGATGCGCGCCTTGCCGGTCTCGGACTGCAGGACGTCGGCGAGGTGATCGGTATTGTCCACCAGCCAGTCCTGGAGTTTGAGCAGCCACTCCTTGCGGCCCTCCGGCCCGATGGCCTCCCACTCCGGCTGGAACAGGCGCAGCTCGCGCACCTTGGCGGCGACCTCGTCGGCCGAGTGGACGGGCACGACGCCCGCCAGTTCACCGGTCGCGGGATTGCGCACCTCGAATTCGGTCGGCGCGGTGGCGGTCGCGGTAGTGGTGGGTGCCGCGGTGTCGGCGGGCGCTGTGTTCGTGGGCGCTGTGTTCGTGGGCGCTGCCTTGGCCGCGGTGGCTTTCGCGGCTGTCGTCTGCTTCGTGGGTGCCTTCTTGGCCGATCCGGGTGCTTTGGCCGTCCCGGTGGCCTTGGTGGGCTCCGCGTTCCCCGTGGACGCGGCCTTGGCGGTGCGCCGGGTGCCGGTGGATTTGCGGGGCGCGGCCTTGCGGGCACCCCCGGATTCGGAATTGGTCACGATTGCTCTCCCACGTGCGCTACGTTGCGGCCGTGAGCTGTGTGACAGCTCACGAACTATGATCGTGACACAATCCACAAGGACATTCTTGGCCCAATCGGTCAACTAATTCGGCCGGTTTTGTACCGGAAGCACAAACTCGGAGGTGCTCGTGGCGACCACCGCCACCCCCGCGGTCATTCGGCAGTGGATCGCCGACTTCGTCGCCGAAACCCTGCGCACCGACACCCTCGACCAGGTGGTGACGCGGCTCGACAATGCCATCATCGCCCGTGTGCCGGAATTGGCCGACCGAGATATGCGCCGCGATCTGGCCGCGAGCACCCGCGCCCACGCCCTGGAGGTGCTGAGCACCCTCACCCAGGACCATGCCGACTATCCGATCCCGGCGGAAGCGCACGCCTTCGCCCGCACCATCGCGCGGCGCGGCCATGATCTGCGGGTGCTGCTGCGCGTCTACCACGTGGGGCAGGAGGCGGTGATCGAGTACATGAGCGAGACCATCGACGAGCGCCGGCTGCCGCCCGATATCGAAAGGTCGGTGCTGTTGCGGCTTTTCGACCGCTCCACCCGGTGGGTCAGCACCTGCGTCGAAACGCTCACCGACACCTACATCACCGAACGCGAACGCGGCCTGCGGGCGGCGCTGAACCAGCGCGGGGAGATCGTGCGCGCCCTGCTCGACGGCGCCGACCTCGATATCGAGCACGCCTCCGCCAAGATCGGCTATCGGCTGGCGGGCCGACATCTGGCCCTGGTGCTGTGGACCGATGCGGACGCGGTCGCGCTCGGCTCCGCCGACGGCACCGGTGAGGTCGGCGACCGGCTGGACCGCGTGGTGGCCCGCTGCGCCGCCGCGGTCGGCAGCGGCAGCGTGCTCACGATTCCGGCGGGAGCCAGTGCGCTGTGGGCCTGGCTGGCCGTATCCGACGACGGTGTGCCGTCGGTGGCGGACTGGCCGGTCGAACCGCCGGTTCGGGTGGCCGTCGGCCTGCCCGGGTCCCAGCTGGCGGGCTTCCGCCGCGGCCATGCCGAGGCGGTCGCCGCCCGCCACGTCGCCGAACGCGCCCGGCCCGGGCTGCCGCGCGTGCTCGACTATCGGGAGGTGGAGGTCGCCTATCTGGCCGGGCTCGACGAACCCGGCATGCGCGCCCTCATCGACCGCGAACTGGGCGTGCTCGCCGCCCCGGACGCCCAGTCGGCCCGTCTGCGTGAAACCCTGCACGCCTACCTGCGGGCCCGCCGCAGCCCCGATGCCGCCGCGAAAGCGCTCGGTGTACACAAGAACACGGTGCGCTATCGCCTCCAGCGCATCGAGGAACTCCTCGGCCACCCCGTCGACCGGCCCGGCCCCCGCTTGGAGATCGCGCTCGATTGCGTGGCGGTGTACGGGGTGTAGCGGCTCGCCGGGTTACTCGCCGCTGGCGGCCTCGCGCACCGGTTGCGGTTCGGTCTCCGGAATCGCGCCGCGGGCGGGCAATTCCGCCAGCAATTGCGTGGTGGCGGCGGCGATGGCCGCCACCGCCTTGTCCACCGCCGGTTTCGTGGTAGTGGTCAAACCCGACACTCCGCCCACCTTGCGCACGTATTCCTGTGCGGCGGCGAAGATTTCCTGCTCAGTGGCCGGGGGCTCCAGGCCGCGCAGCAGGGTGATATTCCTACTCATGGCCCAGAGGGTAGCGTCCGATTTCGTTGTGTGACAGGGCATGAATCAGACATTTGCTCGGCGGACACACGCCGTGAACATCATGGGCGCGGCGTCGCGATCCGGCGCGTACGCTGGGGATTCGAGGTGAACCTTCCCACGCCCTGTGGCGAATAGCGGACGTCTCGAGATCCATGCGGAACAATCGGGGTATGCCCGCCCGCGACGTGCCCACGCTGACGACCTTCCCCTACCCGGAACTCGACCAGCGCGAGGACGACCACTGGTCCGGTGCGCAGGTCAACGACGACGAACTGCGCGCCCTGGCTCTCGGTGGTTTCTACTCGGCGCGCTGGGACGCCTTCCACGACGCGCTGCTGCTCGGACCCGAACGCGAACATCCCCTCGGCGACCGCCGCGAACTCGCCATCGACACCCTGACCGGAGCCTGGGGCATCACCGACGGCACCGAGGCCATGGCCTCCATGGAACAGTTGCTCGACGGTATGCACGGCCCGCTGTACGCCCTGGTGCACCCCTTGGTCATGGCGGCCGTCAACTCGCCTGAACGCGACCGTTTCGGCGAACGCGCCGACCGCCACCGCGCCTTCCTCCGCCAGGTCGGCGCCTTCCGCGGTATGGAGAACACCGAGGCGCTGGTCCGCGACTACGACATCTGGTCCCAGGCCATCAAACTCGGCCTCACCGACCATCTGGTGCGCCCGCTGCCCACCGATATCCAGGCGTGGGACCTGGCCCGGGTGGTCGCGGTGGCCCGCATGGCCTACACCGCCGGCTACCTCGACGCCGACGTGGCCTGGGACTACCTGCTGCGGGCCCTCCCGCTGGCGCAGCGCAAATACCGCAACTGGCGGCAGTTCGGCGACGCCTACCTCACCGGCTGGACCTACTGGCAGGCTTGCGAGGACCTGGCCGAACTGAAATCCGGCGGCGTCGACCGCCGCATGGAACTGCTGCGCCTGTGGAACCGCCCCAGCAGCCCCTGGCGACGCATCACCCTGCAACCGGAGGACTGAGGGCTCCGTATCGACGATCGTGCCCGCCGCGCGTCGGCGCGGCGGGCACGAAAAACTCAGCGCTACCGGTGAATTCGGTCCCGGTGCTTTCAGTCCGGCAGCGAACGCAGGATGCCGCGTCCGTACCGCTGGAACTGGGCGTCGTCGACCATGCCCAGGGAATGCCGCTCGACCAGCAGCTCCCATTCGGCGTACAGCTTCGCCACCCCCGGATCGGCGGGTCCGGCCGCACCGTCGGCCGATTCGCGCTGAATGGCGAAATTCAGCCCGCCGGTGATCCGTTCGGTATCCGCCCGGTCGTTGCCGGTGAAGTGAAGCGTCACATTGCCGTCGTGGATATCGACGCCGTATTCACCGGGCGCGGCACCCGTGGTCTCCGAATCGTCGGTGGTGCGCGCCCACAGCAGTGCCGCGATGGGCATCTCGTGTGCGTACCGGCGTCCGGAGCCGGTGGAGATGAATATCATCCGATCGGTGGTGACCGCGAGCAGTCCGGCTCCCCGGCCCGCGGGCGGCTGGGCCGTCACCACCGCCGTCTCCAGCACGTACTCGCCGGGCGTGACGTAGCGGTTCAGCGCCGCGACCGCGGTCTTGGCCTCCCGCTTGGGAGCCATCCGTCGGGCCGCGCGGTCCACGTCGGCGCGCGCCGGTCCGCCGCGTCCCCAGGCCGGGGTGGGCGGTGTCAGGTCGGGGGCGGCGACCTCGAGGCGCTGGGTGGCCAGGATCTGGTTGTTGATCCGCTCCACGATCACGGTGGCCGCGGGCACATCGTGTTCGGCGATGAGGACGGGTAGGGGAGTGCGGTCGGCGGGGACGCCCGTCAGTACGGGGGTGGGGTACCTGAGATAGATTTCTATGACGACGGCGTCGTCGGCGCGCCGGTTCAACCTGACCTTGAGAAGGTCGCCTACCGGCACATCGAGAACGCGCTCGCCGTCTGTTCCTGGTCTCAGCACCGTCAGCCGCCCGTTGCCGTGACGGACTATCGCTGTGGGTGTCCGTAGCTCGACGATGTCCATACCCCCTACGCTCGTGTTGTGTTGTCGGTCACGATAGGGCGAACATGCCATGATTGTGGCCACTTGGGCCGACGCTCACCATGCTCGCCCGAAGGGTTTTGCGGCAGATGGTTGGGGAACCACCCGCGTTCTCCGGCCGTTTACCTGTTGAACTGCACAAGCTGCCGAACCTCGCGATGTAACGATGTAGACCGTACGCGGTAACGTGGCATGTCCGCATCCGTTCCGTATGGAAACGGGCGCGCTCGTGACGCAAGCTCTACAGCATCGCAGGCAAAAACCGGAATCACCGGAAAGGACTGGCCCGCCGGCCGACGCTCTATGAACCGCAAGACTGTGTTCCGCAACCTGGCCATAGTCGCGGGCTTCTTGCTCGTGATCTACCTGGTCAGCTACTTCAGCAACGACACGCGCGGCTGGAAGAACGTCGACACGTCGGTGGCGCTTTCCCAGCTCCAGGACAAGGACAACATCGATCAGGTCCAGATCGATGACAAAGAACAGCAGCTGCGCATCACGCTGAAGAACGGCAATGATGCCACCGACGGCCAGACCAAGATCATTGCCAAGTATCCGGGCGGCAGTGAGGTGTCCGCGCAGATCCTGCAGGAGGTGCAGGAGACCGGTGCGAAGTACAACACCTCCGTCAAACAGGACTCCTGGCTGAGCCAGATCCTGCTGTTCATGCTGCCCATGATCCTGCTGCTGGGCCTGTTCATCTTCGTCATGGCCCGCATGCAGGGCGGTGGCCGCGGCGGCATGATGGGCTTCGGCAAGTCCAAGGCCAAACAGCTGTCCAAGGACATGCCCAAGACCACCTTCGCCGATGTCGCGGGCGCCGACGAGGCCGTCGAAGAGCTCTACGAGATCAAGGACTTCCTGCAGAGCCCGGCCCGCTACCAGGCCCTCGGCGCGAAGATCCCCAAGGGCGTGCTGCTCTACGGCCCGCCCGGCACCGGCAAGACCCTGTTGGCGCGTGCCGTCGCGGGCGAGGCCGGGGTGCCGTTCTTCACCATCTCCGGTTCCGACTTCGTCGAGATGTTCGTCGGCGTCGGCGCCTCCCGCGTGCGCGACCTGTTCGACCAGGCCAAGCAGAACAGCCCCTGCATCATCTTCGTGGACGAGATCGACGCGGTCGGCCGCCAGCGTGGCGCGGGCCTGGGCGGCGGCCACGACGAGCGCGAGCAGACGCTGAACCAGCTGCTGGTCGAGATGGACGGCTTCGGTGAGCGCACCGGCGTCATCATCATCGCCGCCACCAACCGGCCCGACATCCTCGATCCGGCGCTGCTGCGTCCGGGCCGCTTCGACCGTCAGATCCCGGTCAGCAACCCGGATCTCGCTGGCCGCCGCTCGATTCTGCGGGTGCATTCGCAGGGGAAGCCGATCGCGCCCGACGCCGATCTGGACGGGCTGGCCAAGCGCACCGTCGGCATGTCCGGCGCGGATCTGGCCAATGTCATCAACGAGGCCGCGCTGCTCACCGCGCGTGAGCACGGCAACCTGATCACCAGTGCCGCGCTGGAGGAATCCGTGGACCGCGTGATCGGCGGCCCGCGGCGCAAGTCCCGCATCATCAGCGAGCACGAGAAGAAGATCACCGCCTACCACGAGGCCGGGCACACCCTGGCGGCGTGGGCGATGCCCGATATCGAGCCCGTGTACAAGGTCACCATCCTGGCCCGCGGCCGGACCGGCGGCCACGCCATGACCGTGCCCGAGGACGACAAGGGTCTGATGACCCGTTCGGAGATGATCGCCCGGCTGGTCATGGCCATGGGCGGCCGGGCGGCCGAGGAGCTGGTGTTCCACGAGCCCACCACCGGTGCGTCCTCGGATATCGACCAGGCCACCAAGATCGCGCGGGCCATGGTCACCGAATACGGCATGAGCGCCCGGCTGGGCGCGGTGCGCTACGGGCAGGAGCAGGGCGATCCGTTCCTGGGCCGGTCCATGGGCACCGGTTCGGACTACTCGCACGAGGTCGCCCGCGAGATCGACGAGGAGGTGCGCAACCTCATCGAGGCCGCGCACACCGAGGCGTGGTCGGTGCTCAACGAGTACCGCGACGAACTGGACTCCCTGGCCAGCGCCCTGCTCGAGCGTGAGACCCTGCACCGCAAGGATCTCGAGGCGGTGCTGGAAACGGTCGACAAGCGCCCGCGCATCACCGCTTTCAACGATTTCGGCGAGCGGGTGCCCTCGGATCGCCCGCCGGTGAAGACCCCGCGCGAACTAGCCGCCGAGCGTGGCGAGCCGTGGCCGGAGGAGACGCCGGATCTGGCCAAGCAGCCGCCCGCGCCGGTACCGGGCAACGGCTACCCGCAGCCCGCCGGCTATCCGGCCGGACAGCCCTACGCGCAGCCCGCCCCCGCGGGCTACCCGGCCCCGCCCGCCCCCGCCTACGGCGGCCGCCAGACCGGGACGCACGGTTCGCGGCCCGACTACGGCGCCCCGGCCGGATGGTCCGCTCCGGGCTGGCCGCCCCAGGACGAGCCGCAGCAGGGACAGCCCTCCGCGCCGCCCGCCGTCGGCGGCTGGGCGCCCGCGGGCGGTCGGCAGCCGGAGTACGGCTACCAGCGGCCCCCGCAGCAGCCGGAGTACGGGCAGCAGGGCTATCAGCCCGGTCAGGCCGCCCCGCAGCCCGGCGGGAACAGCGAGGACGACGACAACGGTTGGGACGGACCGAACGGTCGTCGCTGACGGCCGCTTGGATACTCTCGATGGGTTCGCGGTCCCGGGCTCGGTTCATCCGGCCCGGGACACCGAGACCGCGAACCGGCCGTGCCGGTCAGGCGCGGACCTTGAACACAGGAGGTGCCGATTGTCGGCCAACAACCGCGTCGTCTCCGGCCCGATCGCGCTCGACACCGGTCGGCCGTTCGACCAGGAGCGCGCCGAAGCCGCCGTACGCGAGTTGCTGATCGCGGTCGGCGAGGACCCGAACCGTCCGGGGCTCATCGACACCCCCGGACGCGTCGCCCGTGCGTACCGGGAAATGTTCGCCGGTCTCTACACCGAGCCGGACGCGGTGCTGAACACCACCTTCGACGAAGGCCACCAGGAACTCGTGCTGGTCCGCGACATCCCCATGTACTCGACCTGTGAACACCACCTGGTGTCCTTCCACGGCGTCGCCCACGTCGGCTACATTCCGGGCCCGCACGGGCGCGTGACGGGCCTGTCCAAGCTCGCCCGCCTGGTGGACCTCTACGCCAAACGCCCGCAGGTGCAGGAGCGCCTCACCAGCCAGATCGTCGACGCCGTCATGCGCAAGCTGGACCCGCGCGGCGCGATCGTGGTGGTGGAGGCCGAACACCTGTGCATGGCCATGCGCGGCATCCGCAAGCCGGGAGCCAGCACCACCACCTCCGCGGTGCGCGGCCTGTTGCAGAGCAGCCCCTCCTCCCGCGCGGAGGCCCTCGATCTGATCCTCCGGAAGTGAGCTGTGTTTGATTTGCCCTCCGCTTCGCTCCGGGCGGGTTCGCGGCGCTGGAAGTCTCGGTTCTTCCCTCCCTCCGCTCCTCCGCTTCGCTCCCCCGCTCCGGTCGGTCCAGAACCGAGACGCGCCGCGAACCAGCGGGGGGTTGGTGCTGCGGCGGTGAATGGTGAGTGCTGGGATCGGGAGGCGTGGTGACTGCACGGCTGCTCGAGCCGCGCGGGGGTCGGTCCTGCGTGGTGATGGGGGTCGTGAACGTCACCAGCGATTCGTTCTCCGACGGGGGGCGCTATCTGGACCCCGAGGTGGCGGTGGCGCACGGGGTGGCGCTGTACGAACTCGGGGCCGACATCGTCGACGTGGGTGGGGAGTCCACCCGGCCGGGGGCGGTGCGGATCGATCCGGCGACCGAGGCGGCGCGGGTGGTTCCGGTGATCCGCGGGCTCGCGGCGGCCGGGGTGCCGACCAGTGTGGACACCATGCGGGCGAGTGTGGCCGAGGCCGCCGTCGAGGCGGGCGTGACCATGGTCAACGACGTCTCCGGTGGCCGTGCCGACGCCGATATGGTGAAGGTCGTCGCCGCGGCGGGGCTGCCGTGGATTCTCATGCACTGGCGCGCCGAGGCCGACTACCGGCACACCGGGGCGGCCGAGCATTACGACGACGTGGTCGCCGAGGTGTGGGCCGAGTTGCGCGCCCAGGTGGAGTTGGCCGTCGCCGGGGGCGTCGGTGCGGACCGGCTGATTCTCGATCCCGGACTGGGATTCGCCAAGAACGCCGACCACAATTGGGAACTGCTCGGTGGGCTCTCCGAACTGGTGGGCACCGGGCTGCCGATCCTGATCGGCGCCTCCCGCAAGCGGTTCCTGGGTGCGCTGCTGGCCGATGCCGCGGGCCCGCGTCCGCCGGACGGGCGCGAGACCGCGACCGCGACCATTTCCGCGCTGGCCGCCGAACAGGGCGCCTGGGGAGTCCGGGTGCACGATGTGCGCGCCTCACTGGACGCCGTCGCCGTCACCGATGCCTGGCGGCGCGCCGAATCCCGTCGGCGCGAACGATTCTCGGACCGCCGCCTGGACGGGGGCGTCCGATGAGCACCGATCGCATCGAACTGCGCGGGCTGCGGGTGTTCGCCCATCACGGCGTCTTCGACTTCGAGAAGCGCGACGGCCAGGAATTCGTCGTGGACCTCACGCTGTGGACCGATTTCTCGGCGGCCGCGAAATCCGACGACATCGCCGACACCATCCACTACGGCGAACTCGCCGACAGCGTGGTCCGGATCGTGTCCGGGCGGCCGCGCGACCTCATCGAGACGGTGGTGTCCGAGGTCGCCGACGCGGTCATGACCGACCCGCGCGTCCATGCCGTGGAGGTGGTGCTGCACAAGCCCGCCGCGCCGATCCCGCACAGCTTCGAGGATGTGCGGGTGGTCACCAGCCGCCGCCGGGAGGCGTCGTGACCCGCGTGGTGCTGTCCATCGGCTCGAATCTGGGTGACCGGCTGACGCACCTGCGCGCCGTGGTGGACGCCCTGCGCCCCCGGCTGCTCGCGGTGTCGCCGGTCTACTCGACCCCGCCCTGGGGCGGTGTGCCGCAGCAGGACTACCTGAATGCCGTGCTGCTGGCCGAGGATCCGGCGCTGGAACCCGGCGACTGGCTGCGCCTGGGACAGGAGCTGGAACAGGCCGCCGAGCGGGTGCGGGAAGTCCGCTGGGGGCCACGCACTCTCGACGTGGACATCGTCTGGGCCGCACGGCGGCGCGACGGGGCCTCGGCGGTCGTGCGCAGCGCCGATCCGAGCCTGACCCTCCCGCATCCGCGGGCGCATGAGCGCGCCTTCGTACTGGTGCCGTGGCTGGATGTGGAGCCGGACGCCGTGCTCGAGGCCGCGGGGCAGGCGCGTCCGGTGCGAGAGTGGTTGGCGGAGTTGGATTCCGCCGACGTGGACGGGGTCCGCAGGACCGCGCTGTCGTTGGGGTGGCCGTGATGAGGCGGGTGCTGTGAGACCGACACGCGTACTGGACCTGGTCGCGAATGTGCTGCTGGCCGCGATCGTGGCCTGGATCGCCACGCGGGCGGCCTATTCGAGCTTCCCGCCCATCTCGGTGTTCGCGGGGGCGTCCCTGCTGCCGGTGGCGGTGCTGGAGGTGGTGTTGGCGTTCATCATTCGGGCGCGGGTGGGGGACGGGCGGATCGGCAGCGATTCGCGGCAGCTGCATCCGATCACGGCCGCGCGGGCGGTGGCGCTGGCCAAGGCGTCGGCGCAGGTGGGATCGCTGGTGGCGGGTGTTTGGCTGGGCTTTCTGATCTGGGTGCTGCCGCAGCGGTCGGAACTGCGTGCGGCGGAGGCGGATACGCCGGGGGCGGTGGTGGGGCTGCTCGCCGGTGCGGCGCTGGTGGCCGCCGCGCTGTGGCTGGAGTATTGCTGTCGCGCGCCGAGTGAACCCCCGGACGAAGCGGCAACATCTTAGCTAACGTTTTGTCGGGAATCGCAGGCAACCTGGGCATCTGACCGTCTCGGACAAGCTACGCTGGCGGACATGGTTTCACCCTCCCGGAGCAGTGCTTCCCGTCGCCGGCGGGAGGACGCGGGAAAGTTCTTCACCGGTGTTCTGATCCTTCTGGGTCTGGTTGCCAGTGTGTTCCTGGTCTTCAGCGACAACGTCCAATTCGTGCGCATCGGACTGGTGGCGGCCCTCTGGGCGGCCGCCATCGGAGCCCTCGCCGCGACGCGTTATCGCAGGGAGGCGGCCGTCGACAAGGCGAAAGTCGGTGACCTCCAGAAGGTCTACCACCTGCAGTTGGAACGCGAGGTTGCCGCCCGCCGCGAATACGAGCTCGGTGTCGAGTCCCGAGTCCGCCAAGAGGTGGGCGCCGACGCCGCCGAACTGGCCGCGCTGCGCGCCGAACTCACCGTCCTACGCGAGTCCCTGCAGCGTCTTTTCGACGGCAACCTGGACTACGACCGCCCCGCGCTGCGCGCCGACGCGGTCCGAGTCCAGGAACTCCCCGGTTCGCCCGCCACCGCCTCGCTCGGTGCGGCGAACGATAACTGGGAGGACGCCACCCCCTGGGATCCGTGGGAGTCGCGGCACCCCGTCACGCCGGTCTTCGAACCCGACCACCCCGAGCCGCCCGCCTTCGCCAGCCCCGACGACGAACCGGTGACCGCCGAGACCGCCGCCGTCTCGGCCGCCGACTACGACCAGGCCCGCGCCGAATACGCCGCCATTCGCGAACAAGCCGACCGGGCCGCCGCTTTCGGCCCCGCCCCCGCCGACGACTTCGACCCCTTCGACGACTCCAAGAATCGCGCCGCCGCGGCCCTGGACCCCGGCATCTCCGGTGGTATCGACATCGACGGTGCCGAGACCGCTGCCGCCGCCGACCTCGACGCGCCCGCCGTCAACGGCAAGTTCGTCCCCGTGAGCGGTCCCCCCGAGGGCGAATTCGACGATGCGGACAGTGCCGACGGCGACCGCGCCGCGACCGCCTCGGACACCCCGGAGGAACCCCCGACCCGCACCCCACCGCACCCGACCAACGGCGCGCACCCCACCCCCATGGGAACCGCCAGCACCCGCCGTCGTCGCCGCGCCGACGAGGATTCCGACTCCGACAACGGCCGTCGTCTCTCGGTGGCGGAGATCATGGCCAACCTGCGCTCCGAGGGCGACCGCTAACCGCACGCACGGCACATCCGGGGCAGGGCGGCGGCCGCGTGTCCCACGCGGCCGCCGCCCTGCCGTGTCGAGTGGCACTTCCCACAGTTCGTGGCCGCCGCGAATCGGCACCGATATTCTCGTCGGCGTAACGTCCGGTACCCGCGTAGCGCGGGACTGGAACGGCACTTTCGAGAGGACAAGGGTGACCTCGGACAAGGCTGTCTGCGGGACCGACCCTGCGCCTGCACGGTTGACGGTGGGAATCGTCTCGGCGGGACGCGTCGGGTCCGCGTTGGGTGCGGCACTGGAGCGTGCCGGTCATGTGGTGTTCGGTGTATCCGGTATCTCGGACGCCTCGGTGTATCGTGCCCGGACCCGGCTGCCGGATTCGGAGATTCTGCCGGCCGAGGAGGTGGCGCGTCGCGCCGAACTGCTGCTACTGGCCGTACCGGACAGTGAGCTGGCCGGTCTGGTTTCGGGGTTGGCGACGGCGGACGCGGTGCGGCCCGGCACCATCGTGGCGCACACCTCGGGCGCGAACGGTATCGGCGTGCTGGCCCCCTTGACCGCACGCGGCGCGCTACCGCTGGCCATTCACCCGGCCATGACGTTCACCGGGCATGACGAGGATGTGTCCCGGCTCGGCAACGCCTGCTTCGGCATCACCGCCGCGGACGATATCGGCTATGCCATCGCCCAGTCGCTGGTGATCGAGATGGGCGGCGAACCGGTGCGGGTCGCCGAGGAGCACCGCACGCTATACCACGCGGCCCTGGCCCACGGCAGCAATCACCTGGTTACGTTGATTCTGGACGCGGTGGAGGCTTTGCGCGCCGCGCTCGCCGGTCCCGGCCTGCTGGGCCAGCAGCTCGTCGACGACCAGCCGGGCGGCCTCGCCGAACGCGTGCTGGCCCCGCTGGCCTCGGCCGCTCTGGACAATGCCCTGCGCCGCGGGCCGTCCGCGCTGACCGGTCCGGTGGCTCGCGGTGATGTGGACGCCGTGGCCGCGCATCTGAACGCACTCGAGTCCACCGACGCGGAACTGGCCGCGGGCTATCGCGCGCTCTCGCTGCGCACCGCCCAGCGTGCCCGCACCAATCCGGCGCTGCTCGAACTGCTGGCATCCCCGAGCGATCGGCGTGATGCCGCCGAGGGCTCCGACCAGGCGAAGGAAGGCAACTGATGGATCCCACGCTGCGTGGCACCTACAAGCGCGGTGAACTCACCGTGCTGCACGATCCGGCGATCATGAGCAAGGTCTCCCATGCGCTGCGCCAGGTGGGCCGCCGGATCGCGCTGGTGCCGACCATGGGGGCACTGCACGAGGGGCATCTGGAACTGGTGCGTCGCGCCAAGCGCACCAACCAGACCATCATCGTCTCGATCTTCGTGAATCCCTTGCAGTTCGGGGCGAACGAGGATCTGGACAAGTACCCGCGCACCCTCGACGCCGATGTGGAGCTGTTGCGCGCGGAGGGCGTCGAGCTGGTCTTCGCGCCCAGCGCCAATGACATGTACCCCGAGGGCCCGCGCACCACCGTGCACCCCGGCCCGCTCGGCGACGAACTCGAGGGCGCGGTCCGTCCCGGCCATTTCGCGGGCGTCCTCACCGTGGTCGCCAAGCTGTTCAATATCACCGACCCGCACGAGGCGTTCTTCGGCGAGAAGGACTACCAGCAGCTGACGCTCATCCGCCAGATGGTGCGCGATCTGAACATGAGCCTGAAGATCGTGCCGGTCGCCACCGTCCGCGAGCACGACGGCCTGGCGCTGTCCTCACGCAACCGCTACCTCGATCCGGAGCAGCGTGAGCTGGCCACGGTGCTCTCGGCCGCCCTGGCCGCGGGCCGCCACGCCGCGGGCCTGGGTGCGGACAAGGTCCTCGAGGCCGCCCGCATGGTGCTGGCCGAGGCTCCGGTCATCGAGCTCGACTACCTGGAGCTGCGCGGCTCCGATCTCGGCCCGGTTCGCGCGGAGGGCAATGCCCGCCTGCTGATCGCCGCCCGGATCGGCAGCACCCGGCTCATCGACAATATGCCCGTCACCATCGGCATTCCGATCGACGGCCACCCGACCACCCCCGACCAGCCTGCCCAGGCATCTCTCTAGGAAGGGCGACGACGATGTTGCGCACCATGATGAAGTCGAAGATCCACCGCGCCACGGTGACTCACGCCGATCTGCACTACGTCGGTTCGGTGACGGTCGATCAGGATCTGCTCGACGCCGCCGATCTGCTCGAGGGTGAGCAGGTCTGCATCGTCGACATCACCAACGGCGCTCGCCTCGAGACCTACGTGATCGCGGGTGAGCGCGGTTCCGGCGTGATCGGAATCAACGGGGCCGCAGCGCATCTCGTCCAGCCCGGCGATCTGGTCATCCTGATCGCCTACGGCATGATGGACGAGCAGGAGCTGAAGGGCTACGAACCCCGCGTGGTGTTCGTGGACGACCGCAACCGGCAGGTGGAGCTGGGTTCGGATCCGGCGCACGCGCCGGAGGGCTCCGGCCTGACCTCGCCGCGCTCGCTGTCGTTCGCCTGACCGCGGGTGCGGCCATGCTGCTGACCATCGACGTTCGCAACACCTCGATCGAGCTGGGCCTGTTCTCCGGCGGCGGTGACCATTCGAAACTGGTGCGGCACTGGCGGATGCACACTAATCCGCTGTTCACCGCGGACGAGTTCGCATTGCAGGTGCGCGGTCTGATCGGCGCGGACGCCGAACAGGTGACCGGTGTTTCGGCATTGTCGACGGTGCCGCCGGTTTTGCGGGAACTGCGCGAGATGCTGTCCCGCTACTGGGGTCATGTCTCCCATGTCGTCGTGGAACCCGGTGTGCGAACGGGAATTCCGTTGCTGGTCGACAATCCGAAAGAGGTCGGCGCGGACCGCATCGTGAATTGCCTTGCCGCGTATCACCGTTTCTCCTCCCCGGCGATCGTGGTGGATTTCGGCACCGCCATCTGCGTGGACCTGGTTTCCGCCAAGGGGGAATTCCTGGGCGGCATCATCGCCCCGGGGGTGGAAATCTCCACCGAGGCGCTGGTGGAGCGCAGTGCCCTGCGGCGTGCGGAACTGGCGCGCCCGCGCTCGGTGGTGGGCAAGAACAGTATGGAGTGCATGCAGTCGGGCGCGATTTTCGGTTTCGCGGGCCTGGTGGACGGGCTGATCGACCGTATTCGCGACGAGTTCGACGCGTTCGCCGGTGACGACGTGGCCGTGGTGGCCACGGGCGCTTCCGCGCCGCTCATCGTGCCGGAATCGGAGACCATCGAACACCACGAACCGCATCTGACCCTGGCGGGGCTGCGGCTGGTGTACGAACGCAACCAGCAACGCCGCCGATAACGGACCGATCGGCCGGAACGTGACGCAGTCGTCTCCCCGGCCGTCTGTTGCTTCGCGGGAATCCGCTGTTAGACTCTCGCTCGTGTATTTCCGTGTGAGCACCCAGGAGTGTTGTCGAGGCTGATTCGCCTCGGCTGTCGTCGAGGCTTCCGATAGCCCCTCGACCAACCACACATTCCTGGAGTTTCGCTCATGCGTTCCTCTGCACTATCCCTGTCGAATTCCGCCGTGCGCACCCGCACCGAGGCGCTGCTGCCCGAGGTGACCGAGCGCGCCACCGCCTCCGCCCTGCCGACCCGCCTGCGACCCGCCGACCTGCTGCGTCTGACCGACGAGGGCGCCGAGGACGTGCTGGCGGGCCGCTACGACCACCTGCTGCCGGAGAACGGCCTGTGGCCCACGGAGAACCGCTGGGCGGTGCGGCTGCTCGCCGACGACGAGGTGGATGTCTGGCTCATCAGCTGGGTGGCCGAGAAATCCACCCGGTTGCACGACCACGCCGGTTCGCTGGGCGCGCTGACGGTGCTCTCCGGCGCGCTCGCGGAGTTCCGGTGGAACGGCTCCGACCTGCGCCGCCGCATCCTCACCGCCGGCGATCAGGCGTCCTTCCCGCTCGGCTGGGTGCACGACGTGGTGCGTGCCGACGATGCCGAGGCGGGCGACGTCGGCCCGCTGAACCCCACGCTCAGCGTGCACGCCTACTCCCCACCGCTGTCGGCCATGTCCTATTACGACGTCACCGGCCACGGCACCCTCAAACGCACCCACACCGTCCTCACCGACCAGCCCGAAGGTGAACTGGAATGAGCCACTTGACTATCGACGGCATGCTCGAGCAGGCGCGCGGTCGCCTGCGGCGTGTCTACGCCTTCGAACTGCCGCAGGCCGTCGGGCGGGGCGCGATCCTGGTCGACATTCGCCCCCAGGCGCAGCGCATCAAGGAGGGCACCATTCCGGGGGCCCTGGTCATCGAGCGCAATGTGCTGGAGTGGCGGCTCGACCCGGCCAGCTCCGCGCGGCTGGCGCTGGCCACCGACCACGACGTGGAATGGATCGTCGTCTGCTCGGAGGGCTACACCTCGAGCCTCGCCGCTGCCTCGCTGCAGCAGTTGGGATTGCATCGCGCCACCGATCTGGTGGGCGGATATCAGGCGCTGAAAGCGGCCGGACTGCTCACCGTGGCGGCGGCCGCGCCGCACTTCCAGCGCGAGGTCGCCACCCTCGCGTGGCTCTAATTCGATATCCGCGATCGTAGGCCGATCGTGGCCGTATCGTTATGCCCGGCGAACGGTCGGGCGGGGAGAAAAACGATTTCCGCCGCACGATAGGGTGGTGCTCCGTGAGCACCCCCAATCCCTCTTCTTCCGGTACCGCCGACTCGGCCGCCTCCGGGCAGGCCAAGGCCGCCGCCGCGCGTGCGGCCGTGGAACACGATGTTCCCGAGCAGATGCGGATTCGCCAGGAGAAGCGGGAGCGCCTGCTCGCCGAGGGGCGGGAGGCGTATCCGGTGGTGGTCGAGCGCACGCACGCGCTCGCCGAAATTCGTACCGCTTACCCGGATCTCGCGCCGGACACCCAGACCGGTCTCATGGTCGGGATTGTCGGCCGCGTCATATTCATGCGCAATACCGGCAAACTGTGCTTCGCCACGCTGCAGGAGGGTGACGGCACCAAACTGCAGGCCATGATCAGCCTCAACGGGGTCGGCGCGGAATCCCTCGCCGCCTGGAAGGCCGATGTGGACCTCGGCGACTTCGTTTCCGTGCACGGCGAGGTGATCGCTTCGCGCAGTGGCGAATTGAGCGTGATGGCCGATTCCTGGGCGATGGCGGCCAAGGCCCTGCGCCCGCTCCCGGTGGCGCACAAGGAGATGAACGAGGAGTCGCGCGTCCGCCAGCGCTACGTGGATCTGATCGTGCGCCCGGAGGCGCGCGAGATGGCCCGTACCCGGGTGGCCGCGGTACGCGCCCTGCGCAACGCCCTGGAGCGCCGGGGCTTCCTCGAAGTCGAGACGCCGATGCTGCAGACGTTGCACGGCGGTGCGGCGGCGCGCCCGTTCGTCACCCACTCCAACGCCCTCGACCTGGACCTCTACCTGCGCATCGCGCCGGAGCTGTTCCTGAAGCGCTGTGTGGTCGGCGGCCTGGAGAAGGTCTTCGAGATCAACCGCAACTTCCGCAACGAGGGTGCGGACTCCACCCATTCGCCGGAGTTCGCAATGCTGGAAACCTACGAGGCGTACGGCACCTACGACGATTCCGCGACGATGATGCGGGAATTGATCCAGGAAGTCGCACAGGAGGTCTACGGCACCCAGGTGGTAACCCTTGCCGATGGCACGGAATACGACCTGTCGGGTGAGTGGACCACCGTCGAGATGTACCCGTCGCTGTCGGAGTCGATCGGTGTCGAGGTGACTCCGGAAACGACCGTCGAGGAATTGCTGGCCCTGGCCGATCGGGTCGGTCTGGAAATTCCCGAGGGTAAGGGGTACGGCCACGGCAAACTGGTCGAGGAACTGTGGGAGCACGTCTACGGGGACAAGCTCTATGCGCCGACTTTCGTGCGCGACTTCCCGGTGGAGACCTCTCCGTTGACACGTCAGCATCGCAGCAAACACGGGGTTACCGAAAAGTGGGATCTATACGTCCGTGGCTTCGAGCTCGCAACCGGCTATTCCGAACTCGTTGATCCGGTGATCCAGCGGGAACGCTTCGTCGATCAAGCGCGTTTGGCCGCCGCCGGTGATGATGAGGCGATGCGGCTGGACGAGGACTTCCTGGCCGCGATGGAGCACGGTATGCCGCCTACGACCGGAACCGGTATGGGAATCGATCGGTTGCTCATGGCGCTGACTGGCTTGGGAATCCGAGAAACGATACTCTTTCCAATTGTGCGTCCGTCGGCTCGCTGAGTGCGCCGGATTGCATTGCCGATACCCACTTCGGGAGTATCGGAATTCAGCGGTATTCTGACTTCGGGTAATCGGCCTGGTTTGCAGGGTCGCACGATTTCGAGAGGACGTTCATCTCATGGCAAAGAAGGTCACCGTTAGCCTGATCGACGATGTCGACGGTGAGTCCATCGCGGACGAGACCATCGAGTTCGCTATCGATGGGGTGTCGTACGAGATCGACCTGTCGTCGGATAATGCGGCCAAGCTGCGTGACGGTTTGGAGACCTGGGTTGCCGCCGCCCGCAAGGTGAGCGGTCGCCGTCGCACCAAGGCTGCCGCGGGCGCCACCGCGGGTCCGAAGAGCCGGGTTTCCATCGATCGTGAACAAAGTGCGGCGATTCGGGAATGGGCGCGCCGGAATGGGCACAAGGTGTCGGCTCGCGGACGTATCTCCGCGGACATCACCGAGGCTTACAACAAGGCCGCCGCGAAGTAGTTGTATTAGCGACCGTCGCTCGGGTGTTCGTGCGAGCCCGGGCGGCGGTAGTTTTTATTCATACGCTTTACGCATAACCGGTCATGGGTGCTGGCTGCCCATCTCGGAAGCACGATCTTGCTCGGGCCGAGTCCGCACGGCACCATTGACTGTGTGCGAACGACGTCACTGGCTGGGTGGAGAGATGAGGTAACGGCGCAGTGACCGCATTCCAGGGCTCATTCCTGCGGGTCAAGGATCACCAGGGCCATCAGCACGAGCTGATGCTGGCCCCGGACCGCCCCCGCGTCACCATCGGCCGCTCGCCGCAGGCCGACCTCGCCCTCTCCTGGGACGTCGAGGTCTCCCGCCTGCACGCCACCGTCGAATACCTGGGCGCGCACTGGACCATTGTCGACGACGGGCTTTCCCGCAACGGCACGTTCGTCAACGGTGACCGACTGGTGGGCCGCCACCGCCTCGCGCCCGGTGACGTCATCCGGATGGGTACCACGCGGGTCACCTTCCACGACTTCACCGGGGCCTCCGGGGATATCACCCAGACCTCCACGGGCTCGCTGCCCACGCTGCGCTCGCTCACCGAGACCCAGCGCGCGGTCCTGGTCGCGCTGTGCCGCCCGTACAAGAACAATGCGGGCTTCGCGACGCCGGCCTCGAATCAGCAGATCGCCGCGGAGCTGTTCCTCAGCGTGGACGCCATCAAGACGCATCTGCGCGCGCTGTTCGCCAAGTTCGGCGTGGAGGATCTGCCGCAGAATCAGAAGCGCGTCCGCCTCGCGGGTCTGGCCATGCAGAGCGGCGTCATCTCCGACCGGGATCTGTAGCGCGCGTCCCCGGTGGACTCCCGCGGATGTCCGCGAGAGCTTCGGCCATGGAGACCGGCGCCCGGAGCGGCTTGACTAGGGGCGTAGCGATTCGGATTCCTAGGAATCCGCCCCAGTCAGGAGAGTTCCCATGTTCGCGCTTCGCATTGCCGCTCTGGTGGCGGCGACCCTGTCCACCGGCCTGATCGCGGGGCTGTTCTACGCGTATGCCAACTCGGTCATGCCGGCGCTGGGCCGCAGCGACGACCGCACCGTGGTCGACGTGATGCAGAAGATCAACGTGGTCATCATCAATCCGTGGTTCATGATCGCCTTCATGGGCACGGTCGGCTTCACCGCCCTGGCCGCGGCCGTGCACCTGGGCAAGGATCTCCGGACGGTGCTGCTCTGGATCGTGATCGCCCTGGTGCTCAATGTGCTCGCCTTCGGAGTGACCGCCGGTTTCAACGTTCCGCTCAACAACCAGCTGGCGGCGGCCGGTGATCCGGCGGGCATCGCCGATCTGGCGGCGGTCCGGGCGCAGTTCGAATCCGCCTGGGTCCGTTGGAATATCGTGCGCGCGGTGCTGCACACCCTGGCCTTCCTGGTGCTGCTGGGCGCGTTGTTCGTAGCGGGGCAGCAGCACGGTGAGGCCGAGGCGACGCCGTCGAGGGCCGGAACTGTCTCATACACGCCGCAGCAGGTCGGCTAGTTTCTCGCCGTTTCCGCCGTGATCTAGAACGTGTTCCGGTTACATTTCCCGGAACACGTTCTAGTTTTGGAGGGGATATGCGCCGCACCCTGTTCCGGCGCTCGCCGGGAACACTGCTGATCATGGCCGTGCTGGCCGCGCTGTGGACCGCCGCGAGCACACCCGCCCGGGCCGAGTACCCGGTGGTCTACAACTTCTTCGCGGGCATCCCCAACGAACTCGCCGTTCCCGGCGGCGCACTACCCGGTTCCAACGACTGGAACTGCGAACCCACTGCGGCGCACCCGAACCCGGTGGTGCTGCTGCACGGCACCGCGGGCGGCGCGCAGACCAACTGGGGCGCGTACGTCCCGCTGCTGGCCAACGAGGGCTACTGCGTCTACGCACTGACCTACGGCAGCCTGGACGTGCCGTGGCCGCTGTCGGCCATGGGCGGGATGCGGCCGCTGCCGGAGAGCGCCGCGCAGGTGGGCGCCTTCGTGGACCGCGTGCTCGCCGCAACCGGCGCCGCGCGGGTCGACTTCGTCGCGCACTCGCAGGGCAATATCGTCGGCAACTACTACATCAAGCGGCTCGGCGGCGCGGGCACGGTGGACAAGTTCGTCGGGATCGCACCGCCGTGGCGGGGGCTGTTCGGCGATCAGATGCGGGTCATCCGGGCCTTCGGCCGTGAACTGGGCGTGGACGCCGACAGCGTCGACAAGATGGCCGCCATGGGCCTGGTGTGCCAGGCGTGCCCGCAGATGCTGGGCGGTTCGACGTTCTTGGACGCGCTCAACGCCGATGGCGTGTACCACCCTTCGGTCACCTACACCAATATCGCGACCTCCTACGACGAGGGCGTGTTCCCCTCGGTCGCCCTCGTGCCCGGTCCGAACGCCACGAATATCCTGGTGCAGGACGGCTGTCCCACCGACTTCTCCGATCACATGGCGATAGCCGGGAGTTCGCGCACCGCGGCCTTCGCGCTCAACGCGCTCGATCCGACGCAGCTCCGTAACGTTCCATGCGGTTTGATCCCCCCGCTGACGGGCAGTTAGTTCGTATGTTCGCTCTGGGCGTAGCCGGGCCGGAAACGAACCCGGGTACCACCCCGTTATGAGGGAATGAGTCGTACTGTCGCCGGTTCGCAATAGGGTGGACGGACGACGGGCGGAACCCCTGGCAACTAGAGTGGAGGCCAGGGGGATGCAACCCCAGGGCTTCATGGCAGGCTGGCCTTCAGTCGAACACTGAAGCGCCGGACGCCGTAGATAGCGGAGCAGGAGAGTGAGGGAGCGATGTTCGAGAGGTTCACCGACCGCGCGAGGCGTGTCGTTGTCCTGGCCCAAGAAGAGGCCCGGATGCTCAACCACAACTACATCGGCACCGAGCACATCCTGCTGGGTCTGATCCACGAGGGCGAGGGTGTCGCGGCGAAGTCCCTGGAGTCGCTGGGCATTTCGCTCGAGGGTGTGCGCAGTCAGGTCGAGGAGATCATCGGCCAGGGCCAGCAGGCCCCGTCCGGTCACATCCCCTTCACCCCGCGTGCCAAGAAGGTGCTGGAGCTGTCGCTGCGCGAGGCACTGCAGCTCGGCCACAACTACATCGGCACCGAGCACATTCTGCTCGGCCTGATCCGCGAGGGTGAGGGCGTCGCGGCGCAGGTGCTGGTCAAGCTGGGCGCTGACCTCAACCGGGTGCGCCAGCAGGTCATCCAGCTGCTGTCCGGATACCAGGGCAAGGAGCCGGTGGAATCCGGCACCCGCGGTGAGGCGGGCACCCCGTCCACCTCGCTGGTGCTCGACCAGTTCGGCCGCAACCTGACCCAGGCCGCCCTCGAGGGCAAGTTGGACCCGGTCATCGGCCGCTCGAAGGAAATCGAGCGCGTCATGCAGGTGCTCAGCCGCCGTACCAAGAACAACCCGGTCCTGATCGGTGAGCCCGGCGTCGGCAAGACCGCCGTCGTGGAGGGCCTCGCCCAGGCCATCGTCAACGGCGAGGTGCCGGAGACGCTGAAGGACAAGCAGCTCTACACCCTCGACCTGGGTTCCCTGGTCGCGGGCAGCCGCTACCGCGGTGATTTCGAGGAGCGCCTGAAGAAGGTGCTCAAGGAGATCAACACCCGCGGCGACATCATCCTGTTCATCGACGAGCTGCACACCCTGGTGGGTGCGGGCGCGGCCGAGGGCGCCATCGACGCGGCCTCCATCCTCAAGCCCAAGCTGGCCCGCGGTGAACTCCAGACCATCGGCGCGACCACCCTCGACGAGTACCGCAAGTACATCGAGAAGGACGCCGCGCTGGAGCGCCGCTTCCAGCCGGTGCAGGTGGGCGAGCCGACCGTCGAGCACACCATCAACATCCTCAAGGGTCTGCGCGACCGCTACGAGGCGCACCACCGGGTGTCCATCACCGACGGTGCGCTGGTGGCCGCGGCGACCCTCGCGGACCGGTACATCAACGACCGGTTCCTGCCGGACAAGGCGATCGACCTCATCGACGAGGCCGGTGCGCGCATGCGCATCCGTCGCATGACCGCGCCGCCGGACCTGCGCGAATTCGACGACAAGATCGCCGACGCCCGCCGCGAGAAGGAAAGCGCCATCGACGCGCAGGACTTCGAGAAGGCCGCGCGCCTGCGCGACAAGGAGAAGCAGCTCGTCGCCAAGCGCGGTGAGCGTGAGAAGCAGTGGCGCTCCGGCGATCTGGACGTCGTGGCCGAGGTCGACGACGAGCAGATCGCGGAGGTGCTGGCCAACTGGACCGGTATCCCGGTGTTCAAGCTCACCGAGGAGGAGACCACCCGTCTGCTCCGCATGGAGGACGAGCTGCACAAGCGGATCATCGGCCAGGAGGACGCGGTCAAGGCCGTCTCCAAGGCCATCCGCCGCACCCGTGCCGGTCTGAAGGATCCCAAGCGTCCCTCGGGCTCGTTCATCTTCGCCGGTCCGTCCGGTGTCGGTAAGACCGAGCTGTCCAAGGCGCTCGCGAACTTCCTGTTCGGCGACGACGACGCGCTCATCCAGATCGATATGGGCGAGTTCCACGACCGCTTCACCGCCTCGCGCCTGTTCGGTGCCCCTCCGGGCTACGTCGGGTACGAGGAGGGCGGCCAGCTCACCGAGAAGGTGCGCCGCAAGCCGTTCTCGGTCGTGCTCTTCGACGAGATCGAGAAGGCCCACCAGGAGATCTACAACACCCTGTTGCAGGTGCTCGAGGACGGCCGTCTCACCGACGGTCAGGGCCGCACGGTCGACTTCAAGAACACGGTGCTGATCTTCACCTCGAACCTCGGCACGCAGGACATCTCGAAGGCGGTCGGCCTCGGCTTCGCGCAGAGCAACTCCGAGGGCTCGAACTACGAGCGGATGAAGCTCAAGGTCAACGACGAGCTGAAGAAGCATTTCCGCCCCGAGTTCCTCAACCGCATCGACGACGTGATCGTCTTCCACCAGCTCACCCAGGATCAGATCATCGAGATGGTGGACCTGATGATCAGCCGCGTCGCCGTGCAGCTGAAGAACAAGGACATGGCGATCGAGCTGACCGACAAGGCCAAGAGCCTGCTCGCCAAGCGCGGTTTCGATCCGGTGCTCGGTGCCCGTCCGCTGCGTCGCACCATCCAGCGCGAGATCGAGGACCAGCTGTCGGAGAAGATCCTCTTCGGCGAGCTGGGCGCGGGTCAGACCGTGCTGGTCGACGTCGAGAACTGGGACGGCGAAGGCCAGGGCGAGGACGCCAAGTTCACCTTCACCGGCAAGATGAAGCTGACCAAGAAGGACTCCGCCGAGGAGAAGCCGGTCGTCGCCCTCGCGGGCGAGTCGTCGGCCGCCTCCGGCGAGTAGGTTTCGGCACCAGTTGGTTCGAAAGCCCCGCTCACCTCGAACGGTGAGCGGGGCTTTCGCGCGATGTGGGTACGGTTTCCGGCCCGCGCCGGGGCCGATCTCGCGCCGTCGACTCAGTTTCCGCCCGGGGCGATCGGCTCCGACACGATCATCCAGTTGCCGCCCGCGCTGGTCGAGGTGACGTGTACCCAGACGCGGCGGTCGGTCTGGCGCACCAGATAGGTCGTCACGTCACTGTTGTAGATATCGCCGAGACCCGAGCTGTAGGACACCCGCACATCGCGGTCGATGGTATCGAGGACCTCCTGCGGGATCCTGGAATCGGTGACCCGGACCCCGCCCGCGTCGCCGATCTCCGCGTCGATCGCCGCCAGCAGCGCGAGCTTGGAGAACTCGGTGTCGCCGGTGGCGTAGATCGGCGACTGGTGGACCGTACCGACCACCCATTCGATCCGGTCTCCGGTCCACACCGGTACCCGGTCGCTCTCGACGATCGGTTCCGGGGCTTCCGGGTTCTCGAATCCGGCGGGAATGGCGAAGTAGGGGAATTCGCCCAGCTCGGCATCGGACAGTGGGACGCTCTCCGGATCGAAGCCGCTGCCCGCTCCGGCGGTGGCGGCGGTGGTCGTGATCGTGGTGGCGGCCGTCGCCGCGGTGGTCGTGGTGGTCGGCGCCGCGTCGTCCTCGCCGCCCGCACAGCCGGTCACGGCCGCGCACACCACCGCCACCAGCGCGCCCGCTCGGGCCGTGCGGGCGGTCGCGTTCTGTCGCCACTGCATGGGTGATTCCTCCCTGTTCGGTCTGCGTCGGCGACGCTATCGGTGGGCGAGCGTCCAGGAGTCTCAGCGTGGTCTCATATCTACCGATAGAGTGCCGGGCAGAAGACCGACCGGAGGAGTAGCTGTTGACGGCGACAGCGGACCCGCCGCAACTCGCCGAACTCACGACGGCGCTGGCGACACACCGCCTGATCAATGTGTGCGGACCGCTCGGTGTCGGGAAAACCCATCTGGTCGAGAGTCTTTCCACCACGACACGCGTCGACGCGCTCGCCACCGTCGACGGACCGGGTTTGCTGGCCGATCCCGCTGCCGGGCACGGCGCGGGTGAGCACCGACCGGCCGAGAGTGCGGTCGCTCGGGGCACCGCGTCCAGACCCGGTGTGCGGCCGGAGACCGCCCGATCGGCAGCGCCGCCGCTGGGTACAGGTCGCCGGGGCGGTGAACGCGCCGATCGGCCGTCACCAGCCGCCGGTGACGGGGTGGCCGATGTGCATCGGGGGACTGTCGGTGCGGTGATCGCGAGCGAGGCGTGCATGGGCGGTGCGGCGCTGGTTCTCGACGAGGCGGATGCTCCCGGGCGGCTCGGAACGGTTCGCGCGGTCGTGGACCACTATCCGGGGCAGGTGGTAGTGGTGACCCGGAAACCGTTGGCCTCGTATCCGGTGTGGTCGGGGCTGGATATGGCGACGATCCGGGTCGGGCCGCTGCCGGATGCCCGCATCGATGATGCGGCACGGGACGCCGGGATCGCGGATCCGGCGGTGCGCGCGTGGGTTACGCGGACAGCGGGCGGGATCCCGCTCGTTGTGTACGCGGCCGCGCGAGCCCTCCGGGCGGGCGTTCCACCGACCGTGCCGGGCGCGCTGGCCGACCGGATCGCACAGGAACTGCTCGAGCGGCTGAGCCGGGAATCACCGGGCCGCCGGTGGCAGCACGCGCTGCGGCTGCTGGCCACCGCCGGAAGCGCCGACGAGGCCGGGTTGGCGGGCGGACCGGAGCTGTTCACCCTGGTGTCCGGGCTCAGCGTGGTGGTGCCCGGGCCGCTCGGCCTGTCGATCGCCGAACCGTATCGGGAGATACTCGAACTCGCGTACGCGTGGCGGCAGCCCGACGGCCACCGAAAGGTGCGCGACCGCATCGCGATTCGCGCACTCGCCCGCCTGAGCGAGGAAGCCGACGCCGAACGCCGCGCGGCGCTGGCCGAGCAGGCGCTGTTCCTGACCGCGCCCGCGCCGGTCCGCGCGACACTGTTCCCGCCGGTGCCCGGCAACCGACCCGTCCACCAGGCCACCGCCGCGGACGCCGACGATATCGCCCGCCTCATGCGGCAGTGGAGCCACCGCAGCGGTTTCGCCCCGGACCGGGCCGAACGCGTCGTCGACGGCTGGTCCGCGACCGACATCAGCAGCTTCCACCTGGTTCGCGACGAGGAGGGCCGCTTGGTCGGACTGGCCAATCTCATGCCCATCGCGGACCATACCGCCGACAGCATCGAGCCACTGCTACAACAGCATTCGGATGCGATCATCGGCGACCGCCGGGGCGGGCTGCTGCTGGGCGCGGCGTTCGGGACCGATCGGGCCGCGCACGCCCGCATCCTGCGCCATACCCTGGCCGTGGGCACGCGCGCCGGAGATCTGGTGGTCTCCACCGCGAACCCCGACTACCTGAACCTGTTGCGCGCGCTGCGTTTCGATCCGCACGGACCGCTGCGGGACGATCTCTACCGCTCCGGCCGCGCCCCCGAGGTGTACAGCAACGACTTCACGGCCGGGTCGGGTCGGCACTGGTTGCAGCGGTTCTCGGGGATACCCGACGCACCGACGCCCGAGGACGTCGCCGCCGCCCTGCACGCCATCGACGATCCAGCCGCACTGGCCACGAGTCCACTGCTGACATCCCCGATCACCCCGACCGCCACCGCGCTGCGCCGCTGGCTGCACGCCATGATCGCGGAGTTGGCCGCCGCCGCCGATCCCGTCACGGCGGAGGCGGGAACCATCCTCGCGGCCTACTACACCCGTCCGTCCGCGACCCATGTGCAGGTGGCATCACGGCTGCACCTGAGCCGCGCCACCTACTTCCGCCGTCTGCGCCACGGTCTTACCCTCATCGCCACCCGACACCGGCATGACCAGCCAGCAGCGTACGGCTGATTCCGTGCGGGTGGCCCGGATACCGGTCGCGTCGGATCGGGAGGCCATGCGGCTGGTCGCGTCGGATCGGGGCGGTTGGGCGACGTGGCGTCAGCGCCCGTTCGCCGAGAGGCTGCCCTGCCCGGACCGGAACGGCCTGGTCACGAAGGCCAGCGCGCCGAGGACCGCCAGGGCGTGCCCGAACATGGTGCCGTAGTACGGGGCGGGCAGCGCCGAATCGACCAGCCACCCGATCCCGGCGCCCGCCGCGAAGCCGAGCCAGCCGCCGATGAGCCCACCCGCCACGGACCGCGCCACGGGACCGTGCCCGAGCACGACGCCCGCCGCCACCGCGACCACCAGCCCGATCGCCGTGACCGTCAACCCGGGCACCAGCATGTCCGCTCTCCGTTCCGTGGGCCTGTGTATTCACCCTCGACCCTGCCGGAAAACCGCTGGTGGCGGTATCGGGGTTTCCCCTGGAATCACACCCCGACCCCTCCGCCTCGAGGACTACTCCCGGATGCTTCGAAGGTGGGCGAGCACCGGTCGGGAGCTACTGCCAGCCGGGCCGGACCAGTCCGGACTCGTAGGCGATGACCACCAGTTGCGTGCGGTCGCGGGCCGCGAGTTTGACCAGGATCCGGCTGACGTGGGTGCGTGCGGTGGCCGGGCTCATGTAGAGCCGCTCGGCGATCTCGGCATTGGTCAGCCCCTCCGCCACCAGCGCCATCACCTCGCGCTCACGGTCGGTGAGTTCCGAAAGCGTCGCTGCCGGAGCCGGTTTCGCGTGGGTGGCGAATTCGGCCACCAGCCGTTTGGTGACGCTCGGGGAGAGCAGCGCGTCGCCGCCCGCCACCACCCGGACCGCCTTCACCAGGTCCGCGGGTTCGGTGTGCTTCACCAGGAAGCCGGTGGCCCCGGCCCGCATCGCCTCGAAGACGTATTCGTCCAGTTCGAAGGTGGTCAGCACGACCACCTTCACCTCGGTGAGCCGTTCGTCGGCCGCGATGATCCGGGTCGCCGCCAGCCCGTCCAGCACCGGCATCCGGATGTCCATGAGCACCACATCGGGGGTGAGCTCACGGGCCAACCGGACGGCCTGCTCGCCGTTGTCGGCCTCGCCGACCACCTCGATATCGTCCTGTGCGTTCAGCAGAGCCACGAATCCGGCGCGCACCAGCACCTGGTCGTCGGCGATCACCACCCGGATGGTCACGGCACCTCCTGTGCGCGTTGCGTATTCGGCCGCTGTTCCACCCGGGGCAGCGGCAGTCGGGCGTCCACGTGGAAGCCGCCGTCGGAGTCGGGCCCGGCGGACAGCTCGCCGCCCAGCGCGTGGGCGCGCTCGGTCATCCCCGAAATCCCGTGGCCGCCGGGCGAACTGAGCGCGGCGGGCGCGGTGGGCCGAGTGTTGTCGACGGTGACGTGCAGCTGTTCGGGCGAATAATGCACGGTGACGAGCACTTCCGCGCCCGGTGCGTGGCGCACCACATTGGTGAGCGATTCCTGGATGATGCGCGCCGCCGCCACGTCCACCACTGCGGGCAGTCGCCGTCGCGTGCCGATCACATTGCTGCGCACCTGGATTCCGGCGGCGCGCGCCGCTTCGGTGAGCCCGTCCAGATCGGCGATGCCGACGGTCGGCGCGGTGGGCGCGGCTCCTGCTCCGGACCGGATCGATCGCAGCAGCGCGTGCACCTCGCCGAGCGCGTCCCTGCTGGCGGTCTTGATGGCCGACAACGCCTCCGCGGCCTGCTCGGGTCTGCGGTCGAGCAGTTCCAGCGCCACCGACGACTGCACATTGATGAGCGAAAGACTGTGCGCGAGCACATCGTGCAGTTCCCGGGCGATCTCCAGGCGTTCGGCGCTGGCCCGCCGTTCGCGTTCGGCCAGTTCCCGCGCCCGCTGCTCCTGCTCGTGCCGTCGCGCCGACTCCGCCCGCTGTCGGCGCGCCACCAGCACCGACCGCCGCTGCCGCAGCGCCTCGGCGAGCGCGACCAGCACGAGCAACCAGGCCAACAGTCCGAACTGCTGCCAGGCATTGCCGGTGTAGCCCCGCCACTCGGGCACCGGCCACACCATCAGCAGATAACCGGGGACCACGAACGGATAGGAGTACCACCGTGACCCGATGCGCCCCGCCGTCAGGAAGGCGACGATCAGGGCGAAGAAGACCGGCCCGTACCCGTAGCCGAACAACAGGTACGCGGCGGTGACGGCCAGGACCGTGTAGAACACCGGCAGCGGGTACCGCCGCCGCGCCAGCAGCAGCAGCGGCCCGGCGATCAGCAGTCCGCAGCCGAGCGGGTCCAGCGCTCGCAGCGCCTCACCGCGTGTGTTCGCCGCATACCCGGCACCGACCTGCACGATCACCAGCACCAGCACCAGCGCGGCATTCCAGCGGGCGGTGTCCTCCGGGCGTGTCCAGCGTGCCCAGGCGGCGGCGATCGGTGACACCTCCGGCCTCGGCTGATCGGGCGATTCGGTCGCCGCCGCATTCGAGGTCACCTCTGCACGGTAGCCCGCTACGTACCCTCCCGACTGGTTCCCGACCGGAAATACGTCTGCGTACGTATGCCGTATCGCGCGCCGCAGCGGATGTGTCACCGCAGCTCGAGGGCGGATTCTTGAAGCCATGAACGATTCGATCGCGGTCACCGAGAGGTTGACCAAACGCTACGGCCCGCACACGGCCGTGGACGCCGTCGACATGAGTGTCCGCCGCGGCGAGATCTACGGCTTCCTCGGCCCGAACGGCGCGGGCAAGACCACGACGCTGCGCATGCTGGTGGGCCTCATCCGCCCCACCGACGGCACCGCGACCGTGCTCGGCCGTGCGCCCGGCGATCCGGCGGCGCTGCGCCGCATGGGCGTCCTCATCGAGGGGCCGGGGTTCTATCCCTATCTGTCGGGACGCGACAATCTGCGCGTACTGGCCCGCTACCGGGGAGTCGGCGGGAGTGCGGGATCCGGCGGCGTGGCGGAGGTGCTGGATCGGGTGGGCCTGACCGACCGCGGCGATGACAGGTTCCGCACCTACTCGCTCGGCATGAAGCAGCGGCTCGGTGTCGCCGCCGCCCTGCTCGGCCGCCCCGACCTGTTGATCCTCGACGAACCCACCAATGGTCTCGATCCGGCCGGTATGGCCGAGATGCGGGAGCTCATCACCGGTTTGGCCGCCGACGGGCACACCGTCGTGCTGTCGTCTCACCTGCTCAGCGAAGTGCAGGAGATCTGCGACCGTGTCGGCGTCATCTCCCGGGGCAGGCTCCTGACCGAGTCCACGGTGCGCGAGTTGCGGGGCGCGGCAACCCTTTTCCTGCGCGCGGAGCCACTGGAGACCGCCTTCCCGGCGGTGCGCCGGGTGGTGGGTGACCGCTCCGCGCTGCTGACCGCCACCGGCATCAGAGTCGATGCCGGTGTGGCAAAGGCGCCGGCGGTGGCACGCGCGGTCATCGCGGCCGGAGCGGATCTGCTGGAACTGCGCACCGATGAGAAGTCCCTTGAAGAAGTGTTTTTCGAGATGACGGAGCAAGCGTCGTGAATGCCCTGCTGGCAAGTGCCCGTGCCGAATTCTTGCGGCTGCGCAAGTGGCCCGCCTACTGGATCGTGCTGGGCGTCTGGATTCTGCTGAACCTGACCTTCGCCTACCTGTTCAACTATCTGGCCTACACCACCGGCGACAGTAGCGGCCCGCCCAGCGGGCAGCCGCGCGAGGAACTGCTGCGGTTGCTGCTGCCGGCCGCGGTGCCCGAGGTGTTCACCCAGGGCATGGCCATGTTCGGCGGCGCGCTCATGCTGGTGCTCGGCGCGCTGGCGGTGGGCAGCGGGTATGGCTGGGGAAGTTGGAAAACCGTGTTCACCCAGGGGCCTTCGCGGGTCGCCGCCGTCGGCGGCCTGGTGGTGAGCCTGGCGGTCACCGTGCTGTCCCTGGTCGTCGTCGCCTTCGTCGTCGATACCGGGGTGGCGGCGCTCATCGCCGCGAGCGAGTCGCAGTCGCCGACGCTGCCCTCGGTCGGCCGGACCCTGCTCGGCCTCGTTGTCGGCTCCGCGATTCTGGGCATGTGGACCCTGGCGGGCGCGCTGATCGGCGTGATCGCCCGCGGTCCCGCCCTGGCGGTCGGTCTCGGCCTGGTCTGGGTGCTGGTGGTGGAGACGCTGCTGCGTGGCGTGGCGAATATCTTCGATCCGATCGCGCCGATCACCGACTATCTGCCCGGCACCGCCGCCGGTTCACTGGCCGGATCCATGCGCACCGCCGACGGACCCGCGACCCCCGGCGTGCTGGACATCCTGACCCGCACCGAGTCGTTCGTCGTCCTCGCGGTGTACGCGGTGGTCTTCGCGGGCGGCACGGCGTGGCTCATGCGCCGCCGAGACATGGTGTGAGGCAGCGCGTCGGGGGAGTGCGCCGCGACCTGGTCGCCGACAGCAGTCGGCGACCAGGTCGCGTCAGGTGAGTATCGCGTGGGCGATGCGGGTCAGCGCCGCCGTGATCTGCGCGCTGCCGAGCCCGAGTTCCCGCTGGTGCAGGTAGATTTCGGCCGCCAGCGGCGCGAGCAGCGGTTCGATGAGGGAATCGGGTTCCGGCACTCGGGCTTCCGTCAGCAGCGCTCGAATGTGGGCGCGCCAGAATCGGTATGCGCCGGTCTCGAAGCGCGCACGGCCGGTCTCGGTGCCGAGGACGAGGTGGGCGTGACGGTCCAGCAGATCGACGAAGGCGCGGTAGAACGCCGCGAGCCGATCGGCGGGCGGGGCACCCGGCCCCAGTGGAGGTTCCCCGCGCAGCAGTTGCTCTTGCAGTTCGCGTTCGTGCTCGTCGAGCAGCGCGACGGCGATGGACCCGATGTCCGGGTAGCGGCGGTACAGCGTGCCGCGGCCGACTCCGGCGGCCTTGGCCACCTCGTCCATGGTGACCGTACGTGGGTCGCGGTCGGCGAAGAGGCCGGCGGCCGCAGCCAGGATCTTGGCGCGGTTGCGGGCGGCATCGGCACGTTCCACCGGCGCGGATGCCGATGTCGCGGTGGCGAGCAGATCACGGGCCGCTGGATTCATGCCGATCACCGTATCCTCCGGAATAAGTGGACACAACGTCCGGTTGTGGCCTGGTGTCCAATCAAACGGACATAGTGTCCACTTTGGAGGTAGGAAATCATGCCCGCGCTACTGCACCTCGACGCTTCCGCCCGCCGCACCGCCATCAGCCGCGAACTCGGTGCCGCCTTCGCCGACGCCTGGCGAGCCGAACACCCCGACGGCGACTACCGCTACCGCGACCTCGCGGCCGAGCCGGCGCCGTTCATCGGGGAGGGCTGGACCGAGCTCTGCGACCGCGTACTCGCGCACGGCAACACCGATCTGGACCGGCTCGCGGAGCTGGCGGAGACGCCCGCACAACGCGCGGCCTGGGCGATCGTCGAACCGCTGCTCGCCGAGGTGCGCGCCGCCGATGTGGTGCTGATCGGGACGCCCATGTACAACTATTCGATTCCGGCGAGCCTCAAGGCCTGGCTCGACCAGATCACCTTCCCGCGAATGTCCTTGGCTCCCAGGCGCTTCGTGGTCGCCACCGCCCGCGGCGGCGCGTACTCGCCGGGTGCGCCCAAGGAGAGGTTCGACTACCAGGAGCGTTACCTGCGTGACTTCTTCGCGGGCCACTTCGCGGTCGAAGACGCCGTGTTCATCACCGCCGAACTGGCCAACTCCCGCCAGGACCCGGCGCTGGCGCACCTGCGCGACAAGCACGACGCCTCCTACACCGCCGCACTGGCGACCGCCCGCCGACTCGGCAAGGAGTACTGACATGGCCTGGCTGGTACTGGTTGCGGCCGGACTGGTGGAGATCGCCTGGTCGCAGTCCATCAAACCGACGCAGAACTTCACCAGGCCGGTGCCCACCCTCATCTGCCTGGCGCTCATGGCGGTCGCGGTCTGGCTGTTGTCCTACGCCATGCGGACGCTGCCGGTCGGCACCTCGTACGCCATCTTCACCGGTATCGGCGCGGTGGGCGCGATCGGTCTGGGTGTGCTCATCCAGAAGGACCCGCTCAGCGTGGGCCGGATGCTCGCGCTGGCGCTCATCATCGGCGGCATCGTGCTGGCCAGGGTGACGAATCCGGGGTGAACGCGACGATCGTCGCCTACCCCGACTCACGAATCGGCACAGCGGTATAGGTTCGAACCCGTAAGCCTTCGAATCCTGAAAGGACAGTGATGCCTACACGTACCGCGCGTACCGCCTGGACCGGCGGTCTGCAGGACGGCTCGGGCCAGGTCGAGCTGAGCAGCTCCGGCGTCGGCAAGTACGACGTGTCGTTCCCGAAGCGCTCGGCCGACAGCGCCGACGGCACCACCAGCCCGGAGGAGCTGATCGCCGCCGCGCACTCGTCCTGCTACGCCATGGCGCTCTCCGCCGAGATCGGCCGGGCCGGCGGCACCCCGCAGGCCCTGGACGTCACCGCCGATGTGACGCTGGGCCCGGACCCGGCGGGCGGTTTCCGGATCGCCAATATCAAGCTGACCGTCGTCGGCCGGGCCGAGGGCATCGACGCCGACGGTTTCCTCGCCGCTGCCAATGCGGCCAAGGCCGGTTGCCCGGTGAGCAAGGCGCTCGCCGGTGTGGACACCATCGAACTGGCCGCCTCGTTCGACTCCTGAACGGCCCGTACGCGCCGAGGGGCGATGTCTTCGGACATCGCCCCTCGGCCGTACCTCCGGCGGTCCGCGCCGGTCCTCGAATTACCGGGCGGGCTCGGCGATCTCGCGAACCTGAGCGCGGCTCGCGAATTCGGTCAGGGCCGCGAACGCCAGCCCGAGCACCACCCACAGTGTGGTGGTCACGGACAGCGACGCCACCCGGAACTCCCACAGCAGCGACGCCGGGAAATCGTCGGCCACCTCGTTCACACCGGGCAGCGCGATATAGCCGACGGCCACAATGGCCACGAAGGCCGCCGTCGCGCCGATGAGCCGCACCGTTTCGAGCCGACCCCGCAGCAGCTCGAACACGTACACGGCGACACCGACGGCCGCGAACCCCAGCAGCACCACCGCGACCCACAGCCAGGTGCGGTCGTTGATGGTCTCCGGATCGCCCACGGCGGGCGGATTGGCCGGATACTTGAAGAACGGCACCGCGACGATCGCCAGCCAGCCACCGGCGGCCAGCCCGAGCGCCAGCCTCGGTCCCGGTGAATTCGTATGCCGCCGCGCCACATTGGCGACGGCCGCGTAGATCGCGCCCAATGCCATCCCGGTCAGGCCGAGCGCGAGGAACTGTCCGAACTTCTGGCCGGTGCGGCTGACGAGTGCTTCCTCCTCGTCACCGTGCGAATGGCCGCCGCCGCCGTGCGACTGTGCGGCCTGGGCCTCCTCGATGGCGATGGCCGCCTCCACCTTGGGTTCCCCGATGAGGAAACCGACGGTGCCCGCCAGCAGACCCGCGATGAGTCCGGCCAGCAGGCCCCGTAGGAGGAGGGTTTTCAGGGAACCGCTCAGTGGCATGGGACGCCCAGCAGGTGTCGGCCGTCGTGCATGAGCTCGTGCATGAACATCCCGGTGCGGGAGATCGCGCCCTGATCGAAGCCGACCAGGTACAGCGTGAGCAGTGCGAGAAGGACGACGCCTGCCGTGACGAGCCACGCGTTGAGCGCGTCACCGGCCCGGCCGGGGGAGTGGACGATGGCCATTCGAGCCTCCTTCGGGGATTCCGCGTCCCCGTCGAGATGGGTGCGACGGTGCCGGTGTCTGGCTCTCCGGCACCCGCCTCGAAGGCTCGGTGCGAGGATTACAGTGGCGCGACCGCCCCGGAATCACACCGGGTTACGCGTCACCATCGCATTGTTCACCCAGAACTGTCGCATCCTCGCCGACCGACCGTCAACAGGGGGTGTGATCAGGCGTTCTTGCCCGCCACATCGAGCACCACCTCGAACTCCAGCAGCGAGGCCCCGGTGGCGACCGGCTTGCGTGCCTCGCCCGCATGTGCCTCGCGCGCCGGGCCGTCCCGCCACGCCGCGAAGGACTCCTCCGAATCCCACTGCGTGACAACGAAGTACCGGTTCTCCCCGGCGGTCGGCCGCAGCAGCTGGAATCCCAGGAAACCCGGTGAGTTCTCCACCGCGTGCGCCCGCGCGGCGAACCGCTTCTCCAGCTCCGGGCCCGCGCCCTCGGGGATCTCGATTGCATTGATCTTCACGACTGCCATACCGCGAGAGTAGGCCCGTCCCCTCTCGGTGTCTTCAGCGCACGGCCTGAGAGCCGTTGACCGTTTCGCGCGCGTGCCTGCGACCTGTGCCGAATCCGTGTCGGGCGTGCCGGACGAGTTACCGCGCCGCGCGAAACAGCTGTCGGGTCCGGCGCTTGTTCACCCCCCCGTGATCCGGCACGTATGGTCGCGGTGATGTTGTACGACGAAGGCGGCACGGGGGCACCGATCCTGCTGCTGCACGGTTTGATGGGCAGCGCCCGCACCTGGCGGGGTCAGCTGGACTGGCTGCGCGAGTTCGGGCACGTGTACACCTTCGATGCCGCCGGGCACGGCCGTCCGGCACCGGCGGAGCTCACCACCGAGGCGTTCGTGGCCGATCTGGCCGCCGCCACCGCCCCGGTTTCCGAGCCCATGGTGGTCATCGGGCATTCGATGGGCGCGCTGCACGGCTGGGTTTTCGCCGCGACCCATCCCGAGCGGGTACGCGCGCTCGTGGTGGAGGACATCGCCCCCGATTTCCGCGGGCGCACCGCCGCGAACTGGGCCGCCATGATCGCCGCTTGGCCGCAGCCGTTCCCGGACGACGCCGCCATGCTCGACCACTTCGGGCCGGTCGCCGGTCGCTACTTCATGAACTCCTTCACGCGCGGCCCCGACGGCTACCGCCTGCACGGCGCGGTCGACACCTTCCGTGACATCTCCGAGGAGTGGGGCGGTCGCGATTTCTGGTCCGAGTGGCGCTCGATCACGGTCCCGGCCCTGCTCATCGAGGGCGAGCACACCATCACGCCGCCGGGCCAGATGCGGGAGATGGCCGCGGTCCACCCGAACGCCCGCCACATCGTCATCCCCGACGCCGGTCACCTGGTGCACGACGATCAGCCCGCCGCCTACCGCGCCGAGGTCGAGCGCTTCCTCCGCGCCGTTCTGGACCCGTCCGAATCATGATCACGGCATGGACAATCGGGACATGAGCGAGAACGGTGACGGCGCGAATCGCCCGCAGGGCACCCGGACGGCATTCGGGTTGTCTCTCGGCCTGTGCTTGGGCGCGGCCTTCGGTCTGCTGACCGGCAATCTCGCCTTGGGGATCGGTGTCGGCATGGCGCTCGGTGTGGCGGCGGGTGCGCTGTACGAGCACCGCGCCCGGTAGCCACCGCGCTCACCGATCGAGCATTCTGCGGGCGGGTGCCTTCAGTCTGGCGGAGGGGTCGTCGTATGCTCGGGCTCACGCATCCCAGAGTGAATGGTGACCAACGATGATCGACTTCGCGATTCCTGCCGAGCTCGCCGCCGAACGCGATCGGGTACGGCAGTTCGTCATCGACAAGATCGTGCCCTTCGAACGCGACCCGCGGCTGACCGCGCACGGTCCCACCGACGAGCTGCGCCAGGAGTTGGTGGAGCTGGCTCGGGCCGAGAAGCTGCTCACCATCCAGGCCCCGGTCGAACTGGGCGGGCGCGGGCTCTCGCACATCGAGCAGGCGGTGCTCTACGAGGCGGCCGGGTGGTCGACGCTCGGCCCGGTCGCCATGAACTGCGCCGCCCCCGACGAGGGCAATATGTTCCTGCTCTCCAAGGTCGCCGACCCCGAGCAGACCGAGCGCTATCTGCGGCCGGTCATCGACGGCCACCAGCGCTCCGTCTTCGCCATGACCGAACCGGGCGGCGCGGGCTCGGACCCGAACCAGCTGGCCACCGAGGCCACCTTCGACGGCGAGAACTTCACCGTCAACGGCACCAAGTGGCTGATCACCGGCGCGGACGGCGCGAAGACCTGGATCATCATGGCGCGCCTGACCGCCAACCCCTACCTGCCCGAGGGGCCGACCCTGTTCCTCGCCGAGGGCGACACCCCGGGCATCGTCATCGAGCGGGTCATGAACACCATGGACCGCAACTACGTCGGCGGCCACGCGGTGGTGCGCTTCGACAATCTGACGCTGCCCTCCGACGCCGTGCTCGGCGAGACCGGTCAGGCCCTGCGCTACGCCCAGCTGCGCCTGGCCCCCGCCCGGCTCACCCACTGCATGCGCTGGCTCGGCGCGGCCGAGCGCGCACAGGCCATCGCCGTGGACTACGCCAAGACCCGCACCGCCTTCGGCAAGCCCATCGGCGAACACCAGGGCGTGTCGTTCATGCTGGCGGACAACGAGATCGCGCTGCACCAGTGCCGCCTCACCATCTGGCACGCCTGCTGGCTCATGGACCAGGGCGAGAAGGCCCGCCACGAGAGCTCCATCGCCAAGTCCTACGTCTCCGAGGAACTGTTCAAGGTCACCGACCGCTGCGTCCAGGTGCTCGGCGGCATCGGCATCAGCGACGAGACCGTGGTGGAGATGATCTTCCGCGACATGCGTGCCTTCCGCCTCTACGACGGCCCCACCGAGGTGCACAAATACGCGATCGGCCGCAAGATCCTGCGATGAGGGCGAAAGCCTCGTTCGGAGCCCAGCGAAGGCAAATGCCCACCACGTAGGATCCCTGCATGAGTTCGGATCTGCATGTCGATGTATCGGGCGGGGTCGCAGTCCTGACGCTCAACCGGCCCGCCCAGCAGAATGCGCTCACCCCTGCCATGGCCGCGGAACTGGGTGCGGCGCTGCGGCGCTGCGATACCGAGGACGCCATCGGCGCGGTGGTGATCACGGGTACGCCGCCCGCGTTCTGCGCGGGCGCGGACCTGTCGGCCAAGGTCGGTGAGGTCAGCGGCAGCATCGACCCCGCGCCGTTCCGGATCCGCAAACCGGTGATCGCCGCGGTGAACGGCCACGCCGTGGGCATCGGCTTGGAGATCGCCCTGCAATGCGATCTGCGCTACGTCGCCCGCGACGCCGTGTACGGCCTGAACCAGGTGCGTCGCGGCGCGGTCGCCGACGGCTACGCGCACTGGACGCTGCCGCGCCTGATCGGTATGGCCCATGCCGCCGACATTCTGCTCACCGGCCGCACCTTCGACGGCGAGGAGGCCGCCGCCATCGGCCTGGCCAACAACAGCCTGCCCGGCGGCGAGGTGCTGCCCACCGCGCTGGCCGTCGCCCACGACATCGCGAACGGATCGGCACCGCTGCCGACCGCGCTGTCCAAGCGCCTGCTGTGGGAGGGGCTGGGCATGACCCCGGAGACGGTGGGCCGCCTGGAGACGGATCTGAACGGTTTCGTCGCTCGGTCCGCCGACGGCGGCGAGGGCATCGCCGCGCTGCGCGACCGCCGCCAGCCCAAGTGGTCCGGTTCGGTGAGCGGCGAATGGCCGTCCTGGGATACCGGCGACCAGCTCACCGACCGCGATCAGCCCCGCCTGGACTGACGGATCGGGCGGTGTCGCGTCAGTCGCCGCCGCCGATGAGCATCATCAGGAACAGGAACGCCACGAAGACCATGAGAATCGTCCCGATGATCCCCAGCACGTAGCCGACGAGTACCTGCACGCGCCCGCCGAACGCGCCCCCGGACGCCTCGATGTCGTTGAGCGCCCGCCGTCCCAGTGCCCACGCCACCGGACCCAGTGCGCCGCAGCAGAACACGCTCAGCGTCCCGAGCAGCAACACCGTCGTCGCATGTGGATGCTCGACCGGCTGTCCGATGGGCTGGTTCTGGATGACCACCGGCTGATTTTACGTTCGCCGACCCCGGAACCGCTGACTTACGCGCCGTCTCGGGCGCGCCGCCCCCGCCGCCGACCGCGCGACCGGTATCGAGGTCCGGTGCTCGGCAGGCGCGGATATCGCCGGGACCAGCGAGATCAGCCGCGGTCCCACCGTCGCTCCGCCGTGCCGGTCGGCGCGCGAACCATACTGCCCCACAGCGGCTTTCCGTGCTCCGGCGACCGATAGCACTGTGCCCGAGGCGGATTCGGCAGACGGCCCTGCCGTGCTCGCGGACAGGGCGGCTGCAGATATCGGGCGCACACACTGTGGGACTGTCGCCGCCGCGGGGCTGCCGCCGCTGGACTGCCCCGTCCGGTCGCGGAATGGGGATCAGCCGCGGCGCTGGCGGGCGATATCGGAGAGGACGACGCCCGCGGCGACGGAGGCGTTCAGCGACTCGACCGGCCCCGCCATGGGAATGCTCAGGATGGCATCGCAGTTCTCGCGCACCAGCCGCGACAGCCCCTTGCCCTCGGAGCCGACCACCACGACCGTCGGTGCGGTGCCGTCGAATTCGTCGAGGGTGGTGTCGCCGCCCGCGTCCAGGCCGACGATCTGGTAGCCCTGCGCGGCCCAATCCTTCAAGGTGCGAGTGAGATTGGTGGCGCGGGCGACGGGCAGGCGAGCGGCCGCACCGGCGCTGGTGCGCCAGGCCACGGCCGTGACGCTGGCGCTGCGGCGCTGCGGGATCACCACACCCTGGCCGCCGAACGCGGCCACCGAGCGGATCACCGCGCCCAGATTGCGCGGGTCGGAGATATTGTCCAGGGCCACCAGCAGCGCGGGCTCCCCGGAATCGCGGACCCGGTCCACCAGATCGTCCGGGTGGGCATAGCGGTACGGCGGCACCTGTAGGGCCAGGCCCTGGTGCATGCCGTTGCTGCTCATCCGGTCCAGGTCGGTGCGCGGCACCTCCAGGATGGAGATGCCGGTGTCGGCGGCGATCTGCACCGCCTCGGTGAGCCGGTCGTCGTTCTCGGTGCCCTGCGCCACGTACAGGGCGCTGGCCGGAACACCGGCCCGCAGGCACTCCACCACCGGGTTGCGGCCCAGCACCAGTTCGGGACCGTCGTCACCCTTGCCGCCGCGCGCCGGGCCCCGGCCTCGCGGCTGCTGGGACTGCGCCGCTTTGGCCGCGGCCGCCGCCCGCTTGGCCGCGGGATGTTTGGTCCGCATATGCGCGGGCGGGGTCGCGCCGCGCCCCTCCAGCCCCCGCCGCCGCTTGCCGCCGGATCCGACCACCGCGCCCTTCTTGGAGCCCGACTTGCGGACCGCGCCGCGCCGCTGTGAATTGCCTGCCATCACTTCGCCTTCCGTGTCATGCGGTGCTCCCGCGCCCGATCGTCCGTGTCGACCGCATCGGCGCGGTCCCGCTGTGCCCGGCTGCCGTGTGCAAGCCCGTACCGGGTCCTCGTCCTCGTTGTCGCCCCCCATCATCCCGCTACCGGGCTCCGTGCGGTTACCCGGCACCCGCCGCTGGGCCGTTCCGGCACCCGAGGTGAGGCGGTTCCGGCACCCGAAGTGGGGCCGTTCCGGCATCCGTCGCGGGCCGCTCCGAACCGTGGTGGATGCCGCCCGGGCAACCGCCGCCGTGCTCGCTCGGGAGCCCGCCGAACCTCCGCCGGGAGTCTCTTCTCGCAGCCGCTCGTGTCACCCGGTCCGTCCCGTTTCGCCGGGCACGGACACCGTGTGGTCGCCGCGCGTGGCCGATGCGGAACCACGTCCGGATACGGCCGCCGACCGACGCTCGCGTGAGCGGCCCCGCACAACGGATGGTCTCATCCGACGGTTCGGCGCGCCCGTCCGGGGTTGCACGGCCGAATCGGTTCGGTACGGCTGTCCGGGAGCGGGTGCGATCGCCGTTGAGAACTTGGTGTTCGCCCGTCACCTCGCGCTACCGGTGGCGGTCCCGTCACCCGATCCGGTCGTCCCTACCGTGTCGGATTTCGGTTCGTCGCTCACCGTTCCTTCTCGGCGAGCGACCATTCCGGCCCGTCGGGCGTGTCGGTGACCTGCACCCCCGCTTCTTCGAGCCGGTCGCGCACCGCGTCCGCGGTGGCCCAGTCCTTGGCGGCCCTCGCCTCCTGGCGTCGGCGCAGCTCCGCGCCGATGAGCACGTCGAGCGCGGCGACGGCGGCGGTGTCGTCGGCGGGCGCGGCCCAGTGCGGGTCGAGCGGATCCACACCGAGGATGTCGAGCATGGCGCGCAGCTGGCTCGCGATCTCGCGGGCCGCGCCGAGATCTCCGGAGTCGAGTGTCTTGTTGCCGTCGTGCACCAGCCGGTGGATCTCCGCGAGGGCTTTGGGCACCGCCAGATCATCGTTCAGCGCATCGGCGAATCCGGCGGTCCAGGTGCCGACCGGCACCTCCCCGGTCCGCTCGGCCACGCGCTGGATGAGCGCCTCGATACGCCGGTATCCGGCGGCGGCCTCCGCGAGCGCTTGGTCGGAGTACTCCAGCACCGACCGATACTGCGCACTGCCGAGGTAGTAGCGCAGCTCCACGGCCCGCACGCCCACACGTTCGAGCACCTTGGCCACGGTCAGCGTATTGCCCAGCGACTTGGACATCTTCTCGCCGCCCATGGTCACCCAGTGGTTGTGCAACCAGTAGCGGGCGAAACCGTCCCCGGCCGCCCGTGACTGGGCGATCTCGTTCTCGTGGTGGGGGAAAACGAGATCCATTCCACCGCAATGGATGTCGAATTCGCCCCCGAGGTAGTACTCGGCCATGGCGGAGCATTCCAGATGCCAGCCCGGCCGCCCCGGCCCCCACGGCGACGGCCAGCTCGGCTCGCCCGGCTTGGCGGCCTTCCACAGCGTGAAGTCGCGCGGGTCCCGTTTACCGGTCCCGGCGCTCTCGCCCTGGTGCACATCGTCGAGCTTGTGCCCGGACAGCCGCCCGTACTCGGGGAAGCTCAGCACGTCGAAGTAGACATTGCCCTCGGAGTCGTACGCGTGCCCGCGCGCGATGAGTCGCTGCATGAGCTCGACCATCTGGGTGATGTGCCCGGTAGCCCGCGGTTCCGCCGACGGCGGCAGCACATTGAGCGCGGCGTAGGCGCTGTCGAAGGCCCGCTCGTAGGTGGCGGCCCACTCCCACCACGGCCGCCCGGCCTCGGCGGCCTTGGTCAGGATCTTGTCGTCGATATCGGTGACATTGCGGATGAAGGCCACATCGAAGCCATTGGCGGTGAGCCAGCGCCGCAGCACGTCGAAGGCGACATTGCTGCGCAGGTGGCCGATGTGGGGTTCACCCTGCACGGTCGCGCCACACAGGTACACCGAGGCATGGCCGGGGACCAGCGGCGTGAAGTCACGCAGGGTCCGCGTCTCGGTGTCGAACAGGCGCAGAGTCACGACAAGGCATCCTAGCTTGTGAATGGTTGCGGAATTACGGGTGGAACAACAGCACCGGGAACGTCAGGAAAGACGACAGAGCATGGCGGTGGCGACCGCGGCGATTCCCTCACCGCGTCCGGTCAGTCCCAGACCGTCGGTGGTGGTCCCGGACACCGATACCGGCGCGCCGAGCAGATCGCCGAGCACCTGTTGCGCTTCCGTGCGGCGCGGTCCGATCTTGGGCCGGTTGCCGATGACCTGTACGGCCGCGTTGACGATGCCGTAGCCCGCCTCGTCGAGCAGCCGCCGCACCTCCTTCAGCATGGCCGCGCCGGTGACGCCCTCCCATTCGGGGCGTCCGACGCCGAAGACCGCGCCCACATCGCCGAGCCCGGCGGCCGACAGCAGGGCGTCGCACAGCGCGTGCGCGGCCACATCGCCGTCGGAGTGTCCGGCGCAGCCGCTGTCACCGTCGAAGAGCAGTCCGGCGATCCAGCAGGGGCGGCCGGGTTCGATGGGGTGCACGTCGGAGCCGATGCCCACGCGCATGGCGGTCGGATCGATCATCGCGGCACCGTCGCGGAGGATGATTCCGGCCGATCGCCCGGTGTGTCGGGCGCGCCGCGCGCAACGTCAAGGGGGCTGGCAGAGATGTCAAGGGGGCTTCTGTGGCCAAGGCCATCCTGGCGTGTCGCGCGCTGCCGAGCCGCGAGGGTATCGGCGAGCGTGAGATCCAGGGGAGTGGTGATCTTGAAAGCCAGCGGGTCGCCCGGCACGGTATGCACGGTCGCGCCCAGCAATTCCACCAGTCCGGCGTCATCGGTCGCCTGGGTGTCGCCCGTGTACGCGTCGCGCAGCAGGGCCGCGTCGAAGCCCTGCGGCGTCTGAATCGCGCGCAGCGCGGAACGGTTCGGCGTTCCGGTCACCTCTCCGGCCGCGTCCACCGACTTGATCGTGTCGGACACCGGCACCGCGGGCACCACGGCCCGCCGCCCCGCCCGCAGTTCGGCCACCACGCGGGCGATCAGTGACGGCGGCGTGAGGGCACGGGCCGCGTCGTGGACGAGCACATGGGTGGCGTCCGGCGCGGCCGCGAGACCGGCCCGGACGGAATCGGTGCGTTCGGCCCCACCGACCACGACGCTCACCGCCACCGCGCCCGAGGCGGGCAGCAGTCGGCGAGCGTCATCGACCAGCTCGGCGGGGACCATCACCACGACGTGGTCCACCACCGCGGAGGCGATGAGACCGTCTACGGCGAGTCGGAGCATGGGACTGCCGCCGACCGGAACGAAAGCCTTGGGGAGTGATTCCCCGAGGCGAACGCCCATGCCGGCGGCAGGCACCAACGCCACGACACGAAGGCCGTCGCGCGATGTATTCACTGTCAGGAGGCCGCCGCGAGAACCTCGTCGAGCAGGGTCTCGGCCTTGACATCGTCGGTGCCCTCGGCGAGAGCCAATTCACCGACAAGGATCTGACGGGCCTTGGCCAGCATCCGCTTCTCGCCAGCGGAGAGGCCGCGGTCCTGCTCCCGACGCCACAGATCGCGAACGACCTCGGCAACCTTGTTCACATCGCCGGAGGCGAGCTTCTCGAGGTTGGCCTTGTAGCGGCGAGACCAGTTGGTCGGCTCCTCGGTGTGCGGAGCACGCAACACCTGGAAGACCCGATCGAGGCCTTCCTGACCGACCACGTCGCGAACGCCGACATATTCAGCGTTCTCGGCGGGAACCCGAACGGTGAGGTCGCCCTGTGCGACCTTCAGGACCAGATACTCCTTCTGCACACCCTTGATGGTGCGAGTTTCGATAGCTTCGATCAGCGCCGCTCCGTGGTGGGGGTAAACGACGGTGTCTCCGACCTTAAAAATCATGTGTCCCGTGCCCCTTTCGATGTTCACAGTTTAACATGCGACTCGGTAACGGCGCGATCAACGATGCAGGTCAGGGCCACAACTAGGCGGCGGCGGGGGTTGACAGAACCGATTGAGTGTGCATCTGCGTTGTGCCATAAGGAGATACCGGCCACACGTGTTCGCGCGTTCATCCCTTGGCGCATCACGCAATTCCGCATCCGCGTGTGAGCGAACCGCGACACCGCCCCCGCGCGAGGCGCCGGAAGTCGCCCACTACTCTCTTTGACTACTACTCTCCATAGTGGAGTGAGCCCGGTCGACATGGAGGACAACCCGTGACTGCCCTGAAAGCCACCACAGCGTCGAAACCGCGGCGTGCCGCGACACTGATCGCACTCGCTGCGGGCGCGGCGCTCGCGTTGACGGGCTGCAGCGCCGGCCAGATCTCGCAGACGGCGGACCAGGTCGCCGCCGTCAACGGCAACAGCGCCGACGTCGGCAAGATCGCGCTGCGCGATGTGCGGATCCTGCTGCCGCAGTCGGCGGAGTACGACAACGCCAAGGGCGGCAAGGCGCTGCTGGCGTTCAGCGCCATCAACCTCGGCGAGCACCAGAGCGACACCCTGGTCAGCATCGAGGCCCCCGACCTGGGCGCCGTCCAGATCGACGGCAAGGTGGAACTCGGCCCGCAGTCGACCGTGGTCGCGGGCGAGGCCGCCGGCGCCGGTGACTCGCATGCCGATCCCGCGCACTCCGACGACGCGCACGGCGCGCCCGTCGCCGAAGCGCCCGCCGACGAGGTCGCCGACCCGGCCGCCGACCCGCTGAAGATCGAGATCACCGGCCTCCAGCAGGACGTCACCGCTGGCCTCACCTACCCGGTGCGCTTCAACTTCAAGGAGAACGGCACCGTCCTGGTGAACGTTCCGGTCGACGCGGGCGTCGAGCTGGAGCGCGCCGTCACCGACAAGTCGCGTTCGGGCGAGGGCGGCGGAGGCGGCGGCCACTGAGCCAGTCCAACGCTGTCATCGGCCGGTCCGCACCAGGTGCGGACCGGCCGTCGCGTAAGTACGAGATGGATGCGGGCCGTCGCGGGCGGACCGGGAACTGGCGCGGCGGGGGCGGGACTGTCGGGGCGCGTTATTAGGCTGCCCGCGTGGCCAAGGTGAAAACGCTGTACCGCTGCTCCTCCTGCCAGCACGAGGTCGCCAAGTGGGTGGGCCGGTGTCCGGAGTGCGGCGGCTGGGGCACCATCGACGAGGTCGCCGCGACCTCGACGGCCGCGGCCGTGGGTCGCCGGGCCATGCTGCCGAGCACCGCGGCCGCGCCGATCTCCAGTATCGATTCCAAGACGACGCGGGCCCGCTCCACGGGCGTGTCGGAGCTGGATCGGGTGTTGGGCGGGGGCATCGTGCCCGGTTCGGTGGTGCTGCTGTCGGGGGAGCCCGGGGTGGGCAAGTCCACGCTGCTGCTCGAGGTGGCGCACCGCTGGGCGCGGCAGCGTGACGAGAAGTCGCTGTACGTGACCGCGGAGGAGTCCGCCGGACAGGTGCGCCTGCGCGCCGACCGCACCGATGCCGTGCACGAACGGGTCTACCTCGCGGCCGAATCCGATCTCGCCACCATCTTCGGCCATGTGGATCAGGTGAAACCCACACTGCTGGTGGTCGATTCGGTGCAGACCATGCTGGCCGCCGACGCCGACGGCGTCATGGGCGGCGTCACCCAGGTCAAGGCGGTGACGGCGGCGCTCACCTCGATGGCCAAGGCCAGCGGTATCGCCGTGCTGCTGGTCGGCCACGTCACCAAGGACGGCGCGGTGGCGGGTCCGCGCACGCTCGAGCACCTGGTGGACGTGGTGCTGCAGTTCGAGGGCGACAAGCACTCCACCCTGCGCATGGTGCGCGGCATCAAGAACCGTTTCGGCTCCACCGACGAGGTGGGCTGCTTCGAGATGCGCGAGAGCGGCATCGCCTGCGTGGACGACCCGTCCGGGCTGTTCCTGCACCACCGGGGCGTGGCGGTGCCCGGTACCGCGGTCACGGTGGCCATGGACGGCAAGCGCCCCATGCTGGGCGAGGTGCAGGGCCTGACCGTGGACACCCAGGTGCCCGCGCCGCGCCGCGCGGTGAGCGGGCTCGACTACAACCGGGTCGCCATGGTGCTGGCCGTACTCCAGAGCCGCTGCGGTCTCTACGTGGGCAAGCAGGATGTGTACGCCGCCACCGTCGGCGGTATGCGGCTGGCCGAACCGGCCGCGGATCTGGCGGTGGCCCTGGCCATCGTGAGCGCGCACCAGGATCGGGCGCTGCGGCCCGGCATGGTGATCCTCGGCGAGGTCGGACTGGCGGGGGAGGTGCGCCGGGTGGCCGGGCTGACCAGGCGGCTGGCCGAAGCTGAACGGCTCGGCTTCACCGAGGCGCTGGTACCGCCGGGGGTGGACCGCGCCGGACGCACCATGACCCTGCGCGAGGTCTCGGACCTGGGGTCGGCCATCGCCGCCAGCGGACTACGCCGTCGTCGGGCGAAGGCGCCGGTCGAGGCGGTCGGCGACTGATGGCCGGGCGGTGGGTGAGCGGGCTGCTCGGTCGCTCGAATTCCGCTGCGGCCGGGGACGGTTCGGCAGCGAGCGCGAATGACGGCGCGGCGCGCGACAATTCCGCGAACGCGCGCCGCGATGTGCTCTCGCGATTCGTGCCCGGCACGCAATTGCGCGACGGGATCGATCGAATTCTGCGGGGCCGCACCGGTGGATTGATCGTGCTCGGTTACGACGATCGGGTGGAGCGCATCTGCGACGGCGGATTCGAATTGGATGTCGAATTCGCGCCGACCCGGCTGCGGGAATTGTCGAAAATGGATGGGGCGGTGGTGCTTTCCACCGACGGCACGCGAATTGTGCGCGCCAATGTGCATTTGGTGCCCGATCCGGCGCTGCCGACCGTCGAATCCGGCACCCGGCACAAGGCGGCCGAACGCACCGCCGCGCACACCGGATATCCGGTGGTGTCGGTGAGCCGCTCCACCGGCCTGGTGACCGTGTACACGCACGGCGACCGATATCTGGTGGAGGATTCGCCGCTCATTCTGTCGCGCGCCAATCAGGCCATGGCAACCCTGCAGCGCTACCGGGCCCGCTTGGACGAGGTGACCCGGCGGCTGTCCGCGCTGGAGATCGAGGACTTCGCCACCCTGCGCGATGTGCTCACCGTGCTGCACTGCCTCGAGCTCATGCGCCGGACCGCGGGCGAGATCGACCAGGCGGTCGCCGAACTCGGCGTCGACGGCCGTCAGCTCGCCCTGCAACTGACCGAACTGGTGGCCGACACCGCACAGTTGCGGCGGCTGCTCGTCCGCGACTACCTGGTGGCGGAGCGGGCCGGGGAGCCCCGCATCGACCGCGCGCTGGCGCGACTGGACGCGTTCGGCGAGCCGGAACTGCTCGTGCTGGCCGATCTGGCTCCGCCGCTGGGCTATCCGGCCACCCTGGAGGCCCTGGACACACCGGTGGGGCCGCGCGGCTATCGGCTGCTGGCCGAGATACCCCGGGTCCCGTTCCGGCGAGTGGAGCCGCTCGTGGACGCCTTCGGCGGCCTGCGCGGGCTGTTGGACGCCACCCAGGCCGATCTGGAAACCGTGGACGGCATCACCCCCGCCACCGCCCGCCGCATCCGCGAGGGCCTGTCCCGCCACGCCGCTGGCGGCGACTGCTGAACCCGGTGCCGGTCGCCGTGGTGGCAGGCCGGTGTCGGCGCTCAGGTGGCGGCTCGGGTCTCGGCGCTCAGGTGATGGTGGCGGTCCGGGTCTCCGCGCTCGGGTGATCGCTCAGGTGATGTTGAACGGCTCCGGGGAGCTGGTGACCGAGCCGAGTTGCGCCACAACGCTGTACGGTCCCGGCGGCACCGGCACGCGCTCGCCCGCGCAATTGGGCTGCGAGGTGGAGCCCGACCAGGTGACGGTGAAGGCGGCCTGCTGACCGGGCTGCAGGGTGCGCACGTCGGGGGTGCCCTCCGGGTAGCAGTCGGTGCTGGCCCACATACGGCGCTGGCCGTCCAGCGAGGTCACCGCGACCTCCTGCAACCCCGAACCCATATCGCGCTCACAGGCCTCGCTGGAGATATTGGTGATGACGATGCCGAAGACCGGCTGCTCACCCGCCTTGTAGGTGGGCGCGCCGACGCTCACCTTCACCGCGAGGGACTGGTCCGGGCACTGCTTGCCCTGTGCCGCGGGCCCGGCCTCGGCGGTGGCATTGGCCTGGGACTGCGCCGAATCCGACTCCGATGTGTCGGAGGAACTTCCGGCTGCCTTGTTGGTGGCGGCCGTGGTGGTGTCCGCGGCGGCGGAGCTGTCGTCGCCGTCGCCGCGCAGTAGCGCGAAGGCCAGCCAGAGCACCAGTGCGAGGGCGACTACCAGCGCGCCGATCGCGAGCAGTCGGCGACGCCAGTAGATTTCCGGCGGCAGTGGTCCATTCGGTTCCAGCACGGCAACTACGGTAAGGGCACAGTTGGGCGCATCCGGCTCAGGGTCGCGGCGTGTCGGTGGGGAAAAGCCCCTGGGGCCGGGTAGATTTCAGCCCCTTCGGACACCCGACCAGCTCGCGGGGTCCCCACCTGCGCCGAACGTCCGTTCCGGCGGCTAGACGACCTCGCCGATATTGCCGATCACCCGGCGCAGCGTGATCTGTCCTTCGCCGAGCTTGTAGGTGACGCACGTGATGGCGCACTCACCGGCGGCCACCCGCTGCGAGATGACCATGGACCGCTGCATGAGCAGGCGCGCGGTCTCCTCGACGTGCCGCGCCTCCAGGTCGTCCACCGTCTCCAGCCCCTCGCGGCGGCCCAGCAGGATGGACGGCGTGACCCGCTCGACCACGCTGCGGATGAAGCCGCCGGGCACATTGCCGTTGTCGAGGGCGTCGATGGTGGCACGCACCGCACCGCAGCTGTCGTGGCCGAGCACCACGATGAGCGGGACGTTCAGCACCTGCACGCCGTACTCGATGGATCCGAGCACCGAGCTGTCCACCACGTGTCCGGCCGTGCGGACCACGAACATGTCGCCGAGGCCCTGGTCGAAGATGATCTCGGCGGCCACCCGGGAGTCACCGCAGCCGAACAGGATGGCCTGCGGGTGTTGCCCGGCAACCAGCTTGGCGCGATCGGCGGCGCCCTGGCTGGGGTGCAGCAGATTGCCGTTCACGAAACGCTCATTGCCCTCGCGCAGGGCTTTCCAGGCACTGATCGGATTGGATTGCGGCATGTGTCCCATTCTCCACATCGCATGGGTTACCGGCGAGTCCGCGACGTTACGGCGCGGCAAACACCCCCTTGCGCCCGGCCGCCACCGGCCGTGAGCACCCCGCCGACCTGCCGACTACCATCGCGTGGCGTCGGATGTCCCGGCTCCGACGGGCCGGGAGGAGGGCGGGAGATGGACAGCGACGCACTGGTCGAGTGGTACGAGCAGACCGCGCGGGATCTGCCGTGGCGGCGACCCGAGGTGACCGCGTGGCAGATTCTGATGAGCGAGATCATGCTGCAGCAGACGCCGGTGGCGCGGGTGGAGCCGATTTGGCGGGAGTGGGTGGTGCGCTGGCCGGTGCCCTCGGCCATGGCCGCGGCGTCCCAGGGCGAGGTGCTGCGGGCGTGGGGCAAGCTCGGCTATCCGCGGCGGGCGCTGCGGCTGCACGAATGCGCCCAGGCGCTGGCCCGCGACCACGGCGACGAGGTGCCCGCGGATGTGGAGGTGCTGTTGGGTCTGCCCGGGATCGGCGCGTACACCGCCCGCGCGGTGGCCTGTTTCGCCTACGGCCAGCGTGTGCCCGTGGTGGACACCAATGTCCGTCGGGTGGTCGCCCGGGCCGTGCACGGCCGTGCCGAGGCGGGCAATCCCGCCGCCCGCGACCTGGTCGAGACGGAGGCCCTGCTGCCGGTGCGGGTGGACCGCGCCGCGGTGTTCTCGGCCGCCCTCATGGAACTCGGCGCGGTGGTCTGCACGGCCCGCAACCCCGACTGCGACCGCTGTCCGCTGCCGTCGTGCGCCTGGGTCGGCGCCGGTCGACCGGCCTCGGACGTGGTCCGCAAGGTGCAGAAGTACGAGGGCACCGACCGCCAGGCCCGCGGCCGCCTCATGGACGTGCTGCGCGCCGCCCACGGCCCCGTCGAACGCGTCCGCCTGGACCTGGCCTGGACCCGCGATCCGGGCCAGCGCGACCGCGCCCTGGACTCGCTGCTGGTGGACGGCCTCATCGAACAGACCTCCGACGGCCTGTTCGCCCTGGCGGGCGAGGGCGGGGACTGAGCCCCGGCCGCGGCGGGCGCTCGGGTGCATGTGCTCCCGTGCACGCACACCCTCCGCGACGCGACGAGGTGGCGTCGTCGCGGAGGGCGCGCGTCGGGCGCGATCCGCTGCCCCTCATGCGGCAGATCGCGGGTCTCAGGGGCGCAGGCACGGACCGGCGCGTCGGTCCGAACCCGCCGGGCTCCTGTGGTTCTTGTTCGGCTTCGGGCGGCGGAAGATCCGCGCGGCCGTGAGATCGCCAGCCAGCCGCGCCGTGCGCGGCATCCGTGGTGGCGATTCGCCCGACCCGCACGGCGGCCGCCGTCGCAGCGACTCAGGTTGTGACGAGCGCCCGCCCGCGGGTTCTGGTGCGGCGGCCGACCATCCGGCAGATCACGTAGATCGCGAACGAGATGGTGGTGACGAAGGTCGAGATGGGCACGCCGGGAGCCAGCGAGAGCAGGATGCCGCCGACCGCCGCGACCTCCGCGAAGACGATGGACAGCACGGCGGCGTGCGCCGGATTGGCCGTCACCTGCGCCGCCGCGGCGGCGGGCGTGATGAGCAGCGCGAGCACCAGCAGCGCGCCCACGATCTGCACCCCGAAGGCGGCGGTGATGCCGACCAGCACCGCGAACACGACGGCGAGTGCGCGCACCGGAACCCCGCGCGCCACCGCGACTTCCGGATCGGTGCTGGCGAACAGCAGTGGGCGGTAGACGAATCCGAGCACCACCAGCACGCCCGCCGTGCAGGCGGCCAGCAGTCCGAGCCCGGAATCGCCGACGCTCACCACCTGCCCGGTGAGCAGCGAGAATTTCGACCCCGCGCGCTCGGGTCCGAGCCACAGGAACAGCACCGACAGACCCAGCCCGAACGACAGCACCACCGCGATCACCGAATCGCGTTCGCGCGCACGGGCACCCAGCACCCCGAACAGCACGGCCGCCACCACCGAACCGGCGATGGCCCCGAAACCGACGCCGATCCCGGCCAGCAGCGCCGCCGCCGCACCGGTGAGCGACAGTTCGCTGGTGCCGTGCACCGCGAAGGACATCTGGCGGCTCACGATGAGCGGCCCGATCGCGCCCGCGAGCAGGCCCAGCAGCGCCGCCGCCAGCACGGCCTGCTGCACGAAGTCGTAGGACAGCAGATGCGCGGTGGTGGCGAAGTCGAACATCTTGGCGAAGACGTCGGCGAGTTTGTCGTTCACGCGCGCACCTCGCCGTCACCGTGGCAGTGCTGCGCTCCGGCCGCGCCGAGCGCGTCCATGGTGTCGCCGGTGCCGACCACCACCAGGCGGCCGCGCACCCGCAGCACGTCCACCTCGGTGCCGTAGAGCTGCGAGAGCACCTCGGTGGTCATCACCTCGTCGGGCGGGCCGATCCGGAATTTGCCGTCCACCAGGTACAGCACCCGATCCACCAGCGGCAGCACCGGATTGATCTCGTGGGTCACGAACAGCACGGCGGTGTCGTGGGAGCGGCGGCGCTTGTCGATGAGCTCGGAGACCAGCCGCTGGTTGGCCAGGTCCAGGCTGAGCAGCGGTTCGTCGCACAACAGTACCCGGGGGTCGCCGACCAGGGCCTGGGCCACCCGCAGCCGCTGCTGTTCGCCGCCGGACAGCACGTCCAGCGGAGCATCGGCGAAGTGGTCCGCGCCCACATCGGCGATGGCGGCGGCCACCTTGCGCCGTCGTTCCCTGCGCCCGCGCAGGCCCAGCCCCCAGCGGTGCCCGTCCACGCCGAGCCCGACCAGGTCGACCCCGCGCAACTGCACGCCGGCGTCGATGGTCTTCTGCTGTGGGATGTAGCCGATATCCGGATTGCCCGCGCGGGCCGGACCGCCCGCGATCTCGGCGGTTCCGGCCGACAGACCGAGCTGGCCCAGCAGCACCTTCAGCAGTGAGGTCTTGCCGGAACCGTTGGGTCCGAGCACGGCGATGAACTCGCCGGGCGCGATTTCCAGATCGAGCCCGTCCCACAGCGTGCGCTCCCCGAACGCCAGCCGCGCCGCGGACAGCCGCACGGCCGGGGCGCCGGTCGGCGGCGCGGTGCCGCCGAGACTGTCGCCGACCGGACCGCTGGGAGAAACCACGCTGTTCACAGGGGTATTCATGTCGTCGCCCCGTCCATTGATTCCCGTCGCCCGGTCAGCCCGGGGAGCCGAGGTGGAAGCGTCCATTGTCTCTTCTCCGATCGCGACGTTGGCGGACATGGGGACGGGCGGACGGCTTCGCCGGCTGCGATCAGCTCAGCGCCTTGGCCAGGGCCTCGGCGTTGCGGGTCTGCCACTGAATGTAATCCAGGCCCTCGGGCAGGGTTTCGGTCACCTCGACCACGGGGATGCCCGCCGCCTCGGCCATGGCCTTCAGCTCCTTGGTGGTCTTGTCCTCGGTCTGGATGTTGTAGACCAGGGCCCGGACCTGCTTGCCGGTGAGCAGGTCGCGCACGGCGGCCACCGATGCCGGGGACGGATCGGTGCCCTGTTCGACGGCTTCCTGGAATTCGTGCGGCGTGCGATCGTCGGCCTTGGCGTCGAGCAGCAGGTAGTACGCGAGCGGCTCGGTCTGCACGACCGGCGTATTCGGGTGTTCGGCGGCGATTCGCTCGATGGTGGTCTCGATGGCCGTCAGTTTGTCGTTGAAGGCGACGGCCCGGTCGGCGTAGCTCTGCTTGTTGTCCGGGTCGAGTTCGCCGAGCACCTCGGCGATGTGGTTGGCGACCTCTCCGGCGACGTGCACGTCGTACCAGACGTGCTCATTGCCGTCACCGTGGTCGTGCCCGTGCTCGTCGGCATGCTCGTCGCGGTGCTCGTCGGGCTTCGTCTCGGTCGCGGCGGGAGCGTCGTGGGCGTGCGGGTCCTCCCCGGCGACCTCGACCGCGTTGACGGTCCTCTTGTCCTTGCCGGCGATGGCCTTGTCGATGAACTCGTCGTAGCCGCCGCCGTTGTAGACGATCAGATCGGCGTCGCTGATCTTGGCGGCCTCGACCGCGGTGACCTCGTAGGAGTGCGGGTCGGCGCTCGGGTCGGAGATCAGCGACTCGACCTCGATATCGGGCCCGGCGACCTGCTCGGTGATGTCTCCCCAGACATTCGTCGAGGCCACGATGGTCAGTTTCTCGGGATCGTCGGAGCCGGTCCCGCAGGCGGTGAGGGCTGCGGCGGTGGCGACACCCACGGCGATTCCGGCGAGGCGAACGGCGATTTTGCTTGTCACGCGGGGTACTCCACTTGCACTGGCTCAAAACGGAAACGATTTCCATTTAAATGTAGCGCACGGTGTCGGACACTTCCGCATCGCGGCCGTCGGTTGTGTCCGGCGACACCGCGGACAACGCGCGAGACCCCCGCGGGCGGGTTGCCCACGGGGGTCTCGAACAGCTCCGGCCGGTTATGCCTGCGGGGCCAGCACCGCCGCCACCGGCTGGCTGAGCAGCTGGGCGCAGCGCAGCAGGCCCAGGTGGCTGTACGCCTGCGGGTGGTTGCCGAGCGAGCGCTCGGCAACCGGGTCGTACTCCTCGGAGAGCAGACCGGTGGGCCCCGCCACGTCGACCAGCTGGGCGAACAGCGCCTCGGCGTCCTCCCGCTTGCCGATGAGCAGATACGCCTCGACCAGCCAGGCCGCGCACAGGTGGAAGCCGCCCTCACCGCCGGGCAGACCGTCGTCGTGGTGGTACCGGTACACGGTCGAGCCGCTGCGCAGCTCCGCCTCGGTGGCCACCACGGTGGCGTGGAAGCGCGGATCCGACGGTTCGATCAGTCCGCTGAGCCCGATGTGCAGGGTGGCGGCGTCCAGATCGGTGCCGTCGTAGGCCGCCGTGTAGGACTGCACCTCGTCGTTCCAGCCCTCCACCTTCACCTCGTCGGCGATGGTGTCGCGCAGCTTCTCCCAGTCCGGGTCCAGCGGCCGCCCGAACTGCCGGGCCAGGGTGATGGCCCGGTCCGCGGTGAGCCAGCCCATGACCTTGGAGTAGACGTGGTGCCGCGGATTGCCGCGGATCTCCCAGATGCCGTGGTCGGGTTCGCGCCAGCGCCGCTGCACGGCCGAGACCATGGCGACCACGAGCTCCCAATCCGCGTCGGGCAGGGCCTGACTCGGATCGGTGATGCCCTTCTTCTCGCGGGCATGCGCCAGCTGTGAGATGAGGTCCACGATGGGGCCGAACACGTCCAGCTGCACCTGCATATTCGCCGCGTTGCCGACGCGCACCGGCCGCGATCCGGCATAGCCGGGCAGCTGGTCGATGACGGCTTCCGGCGGCAGCGTCTCGCCGTAGAGGGTGTACAGCGGGTGCAGCCGCTCGGGGCCGGGCAGTGTTTCCAGCACCCGGTGGGTCCAGGCGAGCAGTTCCTCGGCCTCGTGCAGGGAGCCGAGCGAGACGAGCGCCGACGCGGTGAGCGAGGCGTCGCGCAGCCAGCAGTAGCGGTAGTCCCAGTTGCGCACGCCGCCGATGTCCTCGGGCAGCGAGGTGGTGGCCGCGGCCAGGATGGAGCCCGACGGCGCGTGCACGAGTCCGCGCAGGGTGAGCGCGGACCGTTTCATGAGGTCCGGTTTCAGCGGCGGCAGCTCGAGTTTGCCCGCCCAGTCCTTCCAGTACCGCTCGGCTTCCCGTCGCCGGTCCGCCTCCGGCGTCATGGCGGGTGCGAGATCGGAGGTGCCGCATCGCATTTCGAGCACGATCGGCCCGTTGCGGGGATCGACCACGGCGCGCGCGGTGTGGTGGATGCCGTCGTCGACGATCTCCCACTCGATTCCGGGGGAGCGCAGCACGATGGGATCGTTGGTGCCCTGCACCCGGATTCCGCCGGCCTGGCGGATCAGCTTGACCGGCACCTGACCGAATTCCGGTCGCGGCGCGAAGGTTACGACCGCTCGCGCGTCACCGGTGATGACGCGGGTCAGGTCGGTGCGTTCGGGTACCACGTCGTGCGGCAGATAGTCGACGACCTGCAAGCTGGCCCAACGGGTTTCGACGGTCATGGTGCCGTCGATGTAGCGCTGCGACAGCGGCAGTCCGGCGCGCTCCGGCGAAATGCTGAAGTGTCCGGCGCTGAATCCGCCGAGCAGATGCGCGAACACCGCCGCGGAGTCCGGCTCGGGGTGGCACAGCCAGGTGATGGTGCCGTCGGGGGTGACCAGGGCCTTGGATCGAGGGCTGGCCAGCATGGTCAGCCTTTCGATTCGGGGGGCGGAGGCACCGGCCAACCACGTGCGGCGCTCTTCCAGCAGGAAGGCCAGCGCCTTGGACACCGTCTCGGTATTGGCGACATGGTATTTGGCGAGGCTCTCGCCCTCGCCGACCTTGATGCCGACATCGGGTCCGGAGAGGCGCTTGAACGCCTTCTCGTCGGTGACGTCGTCGCCGATGAACACTGCCGCGGACGCGCCCTGCTGATGCCGGACGATATCCAGGGCCGCGCCCTTGTCGGTTTCGACCACCGCGAGTTCGATGACCTCTTTGCCCTCGGTGACCTGGATGCCGACCCAGCTGGCGGGACCCTGGCGCACCTGGACGAGGGCCCGGCGCCCGATTTCCGGGCTCGCGTTCCGGACGTGCAGGGCCACGCTGGCGGGTTTGATCTCGACGGTGACGCCCGGGTTGTCCTGGGCGATCTGGGTCAGGGTCGACTGCACTTCCTGCAGTAACTGTTTGGCGTCGTTGTCGATGGCGTGCACGAAGCCGACATCGAACTCCGAGCCGTGGCTGCCGATGAGCTGCACCTCGACGGGCAGCCGCGACAGCGCCGCGAGATCACGGAGCGCACGGCCCGAGATCACGGCGGCGGTGGTGCCGGTGAGTCCGGCGAGAGCGCGCAGGGCACTCACCGACTCCCGATGGGGATAAGCCTTCGCCGGGTCGGAGACGATCGGGGCGATCGTCCCGTCGTAGTCCGATGCGACCAGCAGCCGCGGCACCCGCGCGACCGCCGCGAGTGCCCGGCGAAGTTCCAGTGGCAGATCCTGTGCGCTCACGCATCCAACCTAGTGATCGGAGGAGAAATTTCAGGGCGCGAGAAACTCTACTGGGTGCTGATTGCCCACATGTTGGGGGCGTGATACATGGCGTTTACATTCGGGCGAACTGTCCCGGATGCGCGCTGTGAACGCCGGTGGGCTACTCGTGAGTCACTCCGCGACAGTGGCTTTCACCTGCGGAAACGCGGCGGTCCGGCGCGGCGGTGAGATATGCCACGCCGGACGGGTCGCAGTCGAGGTTGCTGGCCGCGATTGATTAGCTGGACGTGTCAGGGCTACTTGCCGTCGCCGATGAGCAGGTCGACGGTCAGCTCCAGTCGCTCGGTGACATCGGTCGCCGAGGCGCGCCGGGTCAGCCACGCCACCAGATTCGACATCCACACATCGGAGATGACGCGGGCGATGGCCAGCTGGCGGTCGGTGGGGGTGTCCTCGGCCAGGGCGCGGGCGAAGAACCGGTCCATCACCTTGCCGACCCGGTCGACCTCGGCGGCCGCGGAGGCGTCGGCGAACATGAAGGCGCGCGTCATGGCCTCGGTGAGCAGCGGATCGCGCTGCATGGCCCGGGTCACCTGCTGCAGCATGAGGTGCATGCGCTCCTGCGGGGTGTCGCCCGGCAGCGGCTTGCGCTTGCTCTCGAACTGCTCGAATTCCCGCGCCAGCGCGGAGACCAGCAGGTGCACCTTGGACGGGAAGTAGCGGTACAGCGTGCCGACGGCGACGTCCGCCCGTTCGGCGACCGCGCGCATCTGGACCGCGTCGTAGCCGCCCTTGGAGGCCAGCGCCATGGTCGCGTCGAGGATGCGCTTGCGCCGGTCACGCTGGGCGGCCGAGCTCAGGTCGTCCTCACTGAGCGTGGTCACCGGCGCGGTGCGGCTGGCGGCAGCCGGTTCGGCGGCCTGCGATCGGGAGGGACTGGCCATCGGTTGAAAGTCCTTTCCTTACGAGTTCGTACCGCGCCCGGGCGACGTCTTGACTTACGCCCGGCTCGAATATTAGAACATGTTCTAGGTGTGGGAGTCACGCCGGAAAGGCGGTATGGAGTGTGACCATCGCCACCACTGACGAGCATAAAGCCGTCCAGGAGTCGATGCGCGGATGGGCCGCCGCGATGCGCCCAATTGCAACAATGCGGACCGGCGCGCCGGACTATTGGCGCGAATACTGGTCGCGCCTCGCCGATCTCGGAATATTCCGGGTCGCGGTGCCCGAGGCGACGGGCGGTGCGGGCGGAACGGTCGGAGATCTCGCCGTGCTGGTGGAACAGGCGGCGCATGATCTTGTCGGCGGTCCGGTTCTCTCCACGGCATTGGCTGGACTCGTTGCCGGGGAGACGCTCGACGAGAATACGCCGTGCGGCGTGGCTCTCGGGGGCGAAATCGAGATATCGGCCGGTGAAACGGATCTCACCCTCACCGGGGAGTGGGATGTTGTGATCGGTGCCGCACCCGGTACGGCCGTGCTGGTCCCGGTGCGTACCGGTGACCGCGGCCGATGGTGTCTGCTCGACGCCGACGCGGCGGGATTGCGGGTGGAGCCGCTGGAACCGCTCGACCACAGCACTCCTCTCGCCCGTGTCGTCTGCTCGAATGTGACCGTCGCGCCGGAAAAGATCTTCTCGCCGCGCGAGAATGTACTCGATCTGGCCGCCGTGCTGGTGGCCGCCGAAGCCGCCGGGATCGCCGGCTGGTGCCTGGAAACCGCCACCGAATACGCCAAGGTGCGTGAGCAATTCGGTAAGAAGATCGGCGAATTCCAAGCGGTCAAACACATCTGCGCGTGGATGCTGTGCCGTGCCGAGCAGATTCGCGCGGTGGCCGCCGACGCCGCCGACGCGGTCGATACCGGAAGTTCGGAACTGCCGTTGGCCGCCGCCATCGCACTGGCGGTCTCGCTGGACGCCGCGGTGGAGACCGCGAAGGACTGTATTCAGGTCCTGGGTGGAATCGGTTTCACCTGGGAGCACGACGCGCATCTGTATTTGCGGCGAGCCGTCGCGCTGCGTCAACTGCTGGGCGGTTCGGCGCGCTGGCGGGCGCGGGTGGCGGAGTTGACGCTCCAGGGGCAGCGCCGCACGGTCGGACTCGACCTGGGCGCGGATGCCGCCGTGGCGGGCGAGCCGAATTGGGAGGCCGTCGGGCTGGACGCGGAGCAGGCGGCGGTACTGGCCGCCGAGCTCTCCGGCATCGCCGCCCTGCCCGCGGCGGAACAACGAAACGCGTTGGCGGACACCGGGCTGCTGGCCTCGCACTGGCCGCGGCCGTACGGTCGCGGCGCGGGGCCGATCCTGCGCTCGCTGATCGAGGAGCAGATCCGCAAGGCCGGTATCGAACTGCCCGATATCGCCATCGCCAACTGGGCCGTCCCGACCCTGCTGCAATACGGCACGCCGGAGCAGATCGAACGATTCGCGGGTCCCACGCTGCGCGGCGAGGTGGTGTGGTGTCAGCTGTTCAGCGAACCGGAGGCCGGTTCGGACCTGGCGGCATTGCGCACGGTGGCCCGGCGGGTGGACGGCGGTTGGAAACTGCGCGGGCAGAAGGTGTGGACGTCGTTGGCGAAAGAGGCGACGTGGGGAATCTGCCTCGCGCGCACCGATCCCGCCGCACCCAAACACAAGGGCATCAGTTATTTCCTGGTGGAAATGAATAGTCCGGGCTTGGAGATTCGGCCGCTGGTGCAGATCACCGGCGAGGCGAAGTTCAGCGAGGTATTCCTCGATGATGTCTTCGTGCCGGACGAATGCTTGGTCGGGCAGCTGGGCAATGGCTGGAAGATCGCCCGCTCCACCCTCTCGGCCGAGCGGGTCGCCATGGGAGGCAAGGGAATCGGCGAGGAATTGGAGGCGCTCATCGCCGCCGCGCCGACCTCCGGGCCGGGTGCGGAATTGGTGGCCGATCGCCTGGGTGGACTTGTTTCAGAATCGGTCGCTGGAACTTTGCTGGAAGCTCGGGCGGCGCGCAAACTGCTCAGTGGCGGCGATCCCGGCCCGGAATCGAGCGTTCGCAAACTGGTCGGTGTGCGACATCGGCAGGCGGTGGCCGAATTCGCTGTCGAATTGTCGGGCGTGCCGGGCGCCCTGGAATCGGACGTGGTGAAAGAATTCCTGCTCACGCGTTGTTTGTCCATTGCGGGCGGAACCGAGCAGATTCTGTTGACCGTTGCCGGTGAACGAATTCTCGGGCTGCCTCGCGAATCGCAGTAGCCAGCCACACTCAACCGGGAGCATTGCATTGGACTTCACACGGGACGAGAGCCAGGACGCTGTCGCCGAGGTTGTCGTAAGTTTGCTGGAGCGCGAGAGCGCACGCGATATCGCGTTATGGCCCACCCTCGTCGACAGCGGGCTACTGGCTGTCGCGCTACCGGAGAAATACGGTGGCGACGGTATGGGGCTACTGGAGGTGTCGGCCCTGCTCACCGAGCTGGCCACCGACGCCGTGCAGGTGCCCGCGCTGACCACCTTGGGCTTCGGCGTGCTGCCGCTGGTCGCGGCGGGCGTGCCGGATGCGTTGGCGCAGGAGGTGTTTCCCGCGGTGGCCGAGGGCGCGGTCATCACGGCGGCACTGAACGAGCCGGGCGCGCCGTTCACGGTGAAGCCGGAGACCACCGCGGTCTCCGACGGGACCACCGTGCGCGTCTCCGGGCGCAAGGTGGCGGTGCCCTACGCCGACACCGCGCGCTGGATCCTGATCCCCACCGACAACGGCATCGCGGTGGTGGACGGGGACGCGGCAGGGCTGACCCGCACCGCCAACCCCACCTCCGACGGCGTACCGGAATTCACCCTCGTCCTCGACGACGTGGCGATACCGGCCGAGCGGCTGCTGCCAGGCGGACTCGCCGAACTGCACCGCTGTGCGCTGGCGTGCCTCGGATCGGTGGCCGACGGTCTGCTCAAAGGGGTGATCGCGCTGACCGCCGAACACGTGCGCACCCGCCAGCAGTTCGGCCGTCCGCTGGCCGAATTCCAGGCGGTGGCACAGCAGATCGCGGACGTGTACGTGGTCTCGCGCACCCTGCACGCGGCCGCCGTCTCGGCGAATTGGGCGTTGGCGCAACCAAGCGATTCCGCCGAGCACAACGAACGTACCGATGACGACCTCGACGTGCTGGCCTACACGGTGGCCGCGGAACTGCCCGCGGCCCTGCAGAAGTGTCACCACCTGCACGGTGGCATCGGCGTCGATGTGACTCACCCGCTGCACCGCTACTACTCACAGGCCAAGGACATTGCCCGCTGGCTCGGCGGCGAATCCTTCCGGCTGGACCGACTGGGAGCCAGATGTACATCGAACTGACCGCCGAACAGCGGCGGTTGCGCGACGATCTACGTTCGTACTTCACCGGTCTCGTGACTCCCGAAGAGGAGGCCGAGATGCTGGTGAACCGGCACGGCGACGCCTACCGCGCGGTGGTGCGTCGAATGGGCTCCGACGGCTGGCTCGGTGTGGGCTGGCCGAAGGAGTTCGGCGGCCAGGGCTTCGGGCCGCTGGAACAGCAGATCTTCTACAACGAAGCCGTGCGCGCGGACGTGCCGGTGCCGCTGGTCACCCTGTTGACCGTCGGCCCGGCACTGCAAACCTTCGGCACCGAGGAGCAGAAGCGCAAGTTCCTGCCCGGAATCCTCTCCGGTGACATTCATTTCGCCATCGGCTACTCGGAGCCGGAGGCGGGCACCGACCTCGCCGCGCTGCGCACCAGCGCGGTGCGCGATGCCGACGGCGACTGGATCGTCAACGGGCAGAAGATCTTCACCACCGGTGCGCACGAGGCCGACTACATCTGGCTGGCGGCGCGCACCGGCACGGTGGAGTCCCGCCACCGCGGCATCACGATCCTGATCGTGGACACCACCGATCCCGGCTACTCGTGGACGCCCATCATCACCTGCGACGGCGCGCACCACACCAACGCCACCTACTTCGACAATGTGCGCGTGCCCGCGTCCATGACCGTCGGCGACGAGAACGGCGGCTGGAAGCTCATCACCACCCAGCTCAATCACGAGCGGGTGAGCCTGGGCCCGTCCGGCAAGATCGAACAGCTCTACGACCGGGTGCGGGAGTGGGCGCGGACGCAGGGTGTGCTCGGCGAGCCCGACGTCCGGCGCGCCCTGGGCCGCCTGCACGCCATGGTGCGGCTGAACGAACTGCTGAACTGGCAGGTGGCGTCCAATATGGAACGCTCCGACGCCGATCCGCGCGATGTCATCGCCGACGCCTCCGCCACCAAGGTGTACTCCACCGAGGCGCTGCAGGAGGCGGGTCGCCTGGCGGAGGAGATCGTCGGCCGCTTCGGCGATCCCGCCGAACTCGCCACCGCCGACCTGCTGACCTGGCTGGACCGGCGCACCAAGCAGAACCTGGTGGTGACCTTCGGCGGCGGCGTGAACGAAGTAATGCGCGAGCTGATCGCCCAGATGGGCCTGCGACTACCTCGCGTCCCCCGGTAGGAGTCGAGGTGTCCGGAGCCGTCGCGGTCGTCTCGAAGTCATGCGCGCTGTGTCCGATGGCCCAGATGGGCCCGCGACTGCCTCGCGTCCCCCGATAGGAGTCGAGGTGTCCGGAGCCGTCGCGGTCGTCTCGAAGTCATGCGCGCTGTGTCCGATGGCCCAGATGGGCCCGCGACTGCCTCGCGTCCCCCGATAGGAGTTCCCCAGTGTCACAGAGCTTCACGGCCGACGATATCGTCGCGGCCGCCGAGAAGATCAAGGCGGCGGGACAGTCCGCGCCGCGTCTGGCCCGTGATCCGGTGAACCAGCCGATGATCAACAACTGGGTGGAGGCCATCGGCGACACCAACCCGATCTACGTGGATGTGGAGGCCGCGCGGGCGGCCGGGCATCCCGACGTGGTCGCGCCGCCCGCCATGGCGCAGGTGTGGACCATGCTGGGCCTGAACGGGGTCCGGCCCGCCGACGATCCCATGAACGCCACCAACGACCTGCTGGACGCGGCCGGGTACACCTCGGTGGTCGGCACCAACTGCGAGCAGATCTACCACCGGTACCTGCGGGTCGGCGAACAGGTGAACGTGCGCAGCGCACTGGATTCGCTGGTGGGGCCCAAGCGCACCGGGCTGGGGGAGGGGTGGTTCGCCACCTACCGCACCAGCTGGTACGTGGGCGACGAACTGGTCACCGAAATGCTGTTCCGCATCCTCAAATTCGCGCCGGGAGCGGCGAAACCCGATCCGGCCGAAGACCTCGCGAAGCGGGTGCGGCCCACCGTCTCCAAGGACACCGAATTCTTCTGGGAGGGAACCAAGCTCGGGGAGCTGCGCATCCAGCGTCGCCCCGACGGCACCCTCCAGCATCCGCCGGTTCCGGCGCTGTGGAAGGACAAGACGGAGCAGACCGACTATGTGGTGGCCTCCGGGCGCGGCACCGTGTTCAGCTTCGTCGTACATCACGCGCCGAAGGTGCCCGGCCGCACGCTGCCGTACGTGGTGGCGCTGGTCGAACTGGAGGAGGGGGTGCGGATGCTGGGTGAGCTGCGCGGTATCGACCCCGCCGAGGTCGAGGTGGGGTTGCCGGTCGAGGTCGGCTTCGAGGCGCTCGACGATGACAACACCGTGCCGTACTGGAAGGCTGTGCGATGACCGCTCTGGAGCCCGCCACCGTGCGGGTCGGAACCACGCTGCCCGAGTTGGTGATTCACGCCGACCCGACCTTCGTGATCAGCTCGGCGCTGGCCACCCGGGATTTCCAGGACGTGCATCACGATCGCGACAAGGCGGTCGAGCGCGGTTCCAAGGACATCTTCGTCAATATCCTCACCGACACCGGCCTGGTGCAGCGTTTCGTCACAGACTGGGCCGGGCCGCGCGCCATCGTGAAGTCGATCGCGCTGCGGCTGGGCGTACCGCTGTACGCGAACGACACCCTGACCCTGACCGGCACCGTCACCGCCGTCGAAGGCGATGAGATCACCATCGAGGTCGTCGGCCGCGACAGCCTCGGCGACCACATCACGGCCAAGGCCGTCATCTCGCTGCAGGAGGCAGTCAAGTGACCACAGCAAGCGGTGGTCGGCCGACCGGCGGACTGAGCGGCCGCGCGGCCATCGTCGGCATCGGCGCGACGGATTTCTCCAAGGATTCCGGGCGCAGTGAACTGCGCCTGGCCGCCGAGGCGGTCACCGCCGCGCTCGCGGACGCCGGGCTGACCCCGGCGGACGTGGACGGCCTGACCACCTTCACCATGGACACCAACACCCAGGCCGCCGTGGCGCGCGCCACCGGCATCCCGAGCCTGAAGTTCTTCAGCAACATTCCCTTCGGCGGCGGCGCGGCCGCGGCCACCGTGCAGCAGGCCGCCATGGCGGTGGCGACCGGTGTCGCGGATGTGGTGGTGGCCTACCGCGCGTTCAACGAGCGCTCCGGAAATCGCTTCGGCCAGTTCGCCACCCACCTGGCCACCGGCAACCCGTCCTCCTCGGGTGTGGACAACGCCTTCTCCTACACCCACGGCCTCGGCACCCCCGCCGCCCAGGTGGCGATGGTGGCCCGCCGCTATATGCACGTCTACGGCGCGACCAGCGCGGACTTCGGCCGTGTCGCCGTCGCCGACCGCAAACACGCGGCCGTCAACCCCGCCGCCCACTTCTACGGCAAGCCGATCACCCTGGAGGACCACCAGTCCTCCCGCTGGATCGCCGAACCCCTGCACCTGCTGGACTGCTGCCAGGAAACCGACGGCGGCGTAGCCCTGGTCGTCACCAGCGCCGAGCGCGCCCGCGACCTCCCCAACAAACCCGCCGTAATCCTCGGCGCCGCACAGGGTTCCGGCGCCGACCAGTACGTCATGACCAGCTACTACCGCGACGCCCTCACCGGCCTCCCCGAAATGGGCCTGGTAGGCGACCAACTCTGGTCCCAGAGCGGCCTCACCCCCGCCGACATGCAAGCCGCCATCCTCTACGACCACTTCACCCCCTTCGTCCTCATGCAACTCGAGGAACTCGGCTTCTGCCCCCGCGGCGAAGCCAAGGACTTCATCGCCGACGGAGCCATAGAACTGGGCGGCCGCCTCCCCCTCAACACCCACGGCGGCCAACTCGGCGAGGCCTACATCCACGGCATGAACGGCATCGCCGAGGGCGTCCGCCAAATCCGCGGCACCTCCGTGAACCAGGTCGACGGCCTGGAGAACATCATCGTCACCGCGGGCACCGGCGTACCGACATCGGGCCTGATCCTCAGCACAAACTGACCGCTCCGGACGCACCCGTGCGCCGGGGGCGCAACCGCCTACCCCTGACGCACCGGCCGGTTGGCACGCGGGCGTTTGACAACGGCCAGATGCGCGGTGACGTAGCGGCCACGTGTGCAGCAGTCGTGTGGCCGTAGGCGGGTCGGCGTGTTGTCTATGCCGCTGACGAGTATTTCCGCCGATGCCTGGTATCTCGGATGGTATTTTTCTGGTATGGCTTGGACCATGCGCCGAGGCGCAAGTCGAGTCCGAAGGGCGCTCCAGCAGGAGATCACCAGGGATGCGGTCCGGGAGTACCTCATGCGGCATCGTCGATGGACGGAACCGCTGGTCGGCGACGAGTATACGTTCGACATGGGTGGTCCGATCGGCAAGGACGACATCCAGGATGCGATGAACCGGCCCGCATGATCGTCGTCGCCGGCACCTCGGGTCTGCTGGCACTGTTCAACCGCTCCGACCCGGAGCATTTCGCGGTACGGCGGGCGGCGGACGTCGCGAGTGCGCTGGTGGTGAGCCCGCTCGCGCTGACCGAGGTGCATCATGTGGCGAGCGCCCGCGTCGGCCGCAAGGTTGCCGATGCGATTTTGGGCAAGCTGGCCGATCGAATCGCCGCCACGCGCATCGTGCTCGGGGAAATCGTTGCCGCACAGTTGCATTCGGCCCTGGAGGTCCGCACCGCGTACCACGACCTCAACCTCGATATCGTCGACGCGACCTGCGTGGTGCTGGCCGACCACTTCGACACCGATCTGATTCTGACTCTGGACCGCAGGGATTTTCGCGTGATCAGGCCATTGCGCCGATACGCGGCATTCCAGATCCTGCCCGACGACTTCGTCGGGGGATAGTGACGCAAACAGCCGCACCGCTGGTGATCGGCCGAAGGACTATTTTTCGGCGGGGAGGCGTTCGGGTGGCTCCTGAATGTAGGGGTCGGGTCTGAACGGTTCGCATGTTTGCCGGGCCAAGTCGTTCTGCTGGCCAGGAAGTTCGGCGAACTCTTCGGTGGACTGGTCTACTACCAGCGGTCGTGGTGTCGAAGCCTTCTGCCCGCTGGCGGATGCCTCGGTGGTCATGGCGACGGTGTATCGGATGGGGGAATAGGATTCGGTGGGATTGCTCAACCTCAGTTCGCCGTCGTCGCCCATCTCGTAAACGCCGGGTGTGTTGAAGCGGCAGATGGTAACGACCCATTGGGTGTCGTCTTGCTGCGCGATGTCGACGGCTCGGTATGTTGCGCCCCCAGTCTCTGGGACGAGACCTCCTGGTATGCCGATATAGGGTCGACCTTCTTTGGTTACCTTGTCGTAGATCTCCGACAAATAGGACTCGTCTTCGCTGACGATGTAGTTGGTGATAGCCAGTCGAACACTGAGGGCAACCGCCGCCGCGTCCGCCTCTGCTTCATTGGCTGGGACTGCGATGTTCGACCTGAACTGCGGCGATGGATAGGGAAATGCTGCTGCCTGCGATTGCGACGTCTCGACCGTGCTCGTAACCGTTGCGGCGGGTGGCGAGCCAGTCGAGCACGCCGTCACCATGGCTGCGATCAACGTCGGAAGGGCGACGCCAGTGAGAGTTCTGAAACTCGGTTTCAAGTGTATTCACCACTTAATCTAGGGTTTCTGCTGACCTGTTCGGATAACCTCTAGGCTGGACCCATCCACGCCTACCCCCATGACGGTCTCCATGCCGTGAACCAGGCGATAGAAGGTGTTCAGGTCCGTGAATCCTTGCCCATTGAGGTAGTCCCAGAACTGTATCTTCTTCTCATCATTCACCGGGTTGTTCAAATCTATCGGCGTATTCGTAGCCGGGTCGATGAATTGCTGATCGAGTCGCCCGTTATCGAACGCGGATTGCATTATTGCCCGCTCGAAGTCCCTATATGCCTGGTCGTTCAGTTTAGACTCGCTGGGATACTGGACTGCCAGCTTATCTGGTTTGTCGATGTAGTCCTTTATGAGCGCGTCGACGCCCGCGTTGACAAGGAGCTTACCATTGGAGTTCACAGTGTCGATGGTGAACTTCTCTCCATCGGTCAGGTCTCTACCGATCATCCCGGGTAGCTTCTCGGTCAAGGCAAATTTGGCTGCATCCCCTGCATTGCCAACCAGAATATCTCCGATAATGTTCGCTGCCGCGAGCTTCCGGTCGTAGATCTCCTGTTGTTTATCGTTGTACTTGCTGATATTCTGCTCATCCTGATAGGTGAGCGCATTGGCTGCGGCATTCGTGATCCGGCTGTCCAGGCCAGCGAGTTGCTCGATATGAGGTCGCAGGTATTCTCCTGGCGACTGGTCGGTCTGGGAGAATGCGGCGTTCAACATCCTGGCCTCGTAGGCTTGGCGGCCCACCTCGAGCGTCAGGCGGCCCTCCTCGGACTGGCTGGCCAAGTACAACATTCGGTTGGCGCTGATGGATTCCAGTTGCGCCTCTCCGTAATCGGCGAGGTAGGCATTCCGGGGATTGCCGGCGGAGTCGATATAGGCGTCGATATTCGAACCCATCACATTCGCGAGTGCCCGGGACAGTTCCGGGTTGTCGGCGAATCCCTTCTCAGTCCGCTCGAATTCGCTCACGTCGAGACCGCCGGGGCGGTTCACCTGTGGCTGATCACCGCTGGGCTCGTACTCCTCGCGTGGTGCGAACAGATCGGGCAGGTGGGTAAGGGCCTCCCGGGCGCGCAGCGCTTGTTCGGTCGGCTGTCCGTCCGGGCCGACCTCGTGGGATTCGGTGCCGATCCAGTTGATCATCCGGCCGGCGGCCGTCCCGTCGTCCTCCCAGTCGCGCTGGAATATCCCGCGGATCACGTCCGGCTCGTACGGTTTGTAGCTCTGCCCCGGAACGTCCTTGCCGAACAGTTCCTCACTGCCGTTTCCGGTCAGCACCGCATAACTCGACTCGTGGTTGCGGGCACCGACCGACAACAGATCCTGGGCGGCCTGCTCCGTATTCGCCTTCCATTCCGCATCACCGGTGACAGGATTGATCTGCCACTGCCCATATTTCTGTTCGAAGGCGTCGTTATCGACCAACCATGCCTGGTGCGCGGCCTGACGGTCCAGTTCGACGCCGAGTCGCTCACCGGGGATAAAGCTCTCATCGGATGCTGCGAGGAACGATCCGAATCGAGCGACATCGTTGGAGTACTCGACGACCCGCGAGCTTTCCATCCAGCCCATCGGTCCCGCGCGATAGTCGTCGGGCACGTCCGAGGTGTTGCCGTCGGGGCCTGCGAGCAAGTTGTTGGGCCGGGTTCCCACGAACTCGCGGATTTCGGGGTGGAGTTGGTCCCAGCCACCAGTACCGGTGACGTTGCCGTTCTCGTCACGGGCGACGACGTTCTCGTTGGAGAGGGTCAGCAATCCGTTCGCGAGGTCTTCGCGAAGTGCCAGCGCCTCGGGTGATCCGTTCTTCTCCAAGCGGTCGGCGAGGTCGAGGAGACCGTCGCGTCCGGCTTCGTCATACAGGTTCTGCAAGTAGTCGAGTGTGGGCTGAGGAACGGTGACTTCCTCGCCGTTCGCGATGGCGGCGAGCTGCTCCGGGGTCAGTTCCAGTGCGGCGATTCGAGCGCCGATGCGGGCGGTCTCCTCATCGGATAGTCGGCCGTCGGCAATGGTCGCGCCGTCTTCCTGTCCTTGAGTTCGGCGGTCAGGGGCGTCCGGGAGCTCCTTGAAGGCGTTGGTGATGCTGTTGGCGACGGTGTCGGCAGCGGTCCCGGCAGCGGCCAGTCGTTTCTTCAGTTCGGTCCCGTAGTCACTGGCTTGGCGTTCGAGGGCGGCGATTTTGGTGGTGACGTCCTCGCTGCTGGGTTTCACCCCGTTGACCTCGGCGCTGGCGGCGAGGATCTGGCTGTCGCTGACGGCTACTTCACCGGTCTCCCGCCACTCGTATCCGGCGTCTTGGATTGTCTGCACCTGGTCGGCGACGGATTGCTTGGCGGTGCTGACGGTTGCGAGGTTATCGGCGATGGCGGTACCGGCCGCGGTGATCGCGGTACCGATCTTGTCGCCGTTTGTGGTGAGGGTGGTGCCGCGGTCGCGGAGGGAGGTGCCGAACTTGCCGCCGATCGCGGTGTCCGAGCCCTTTATTCCGTTGGTGGCATTGCCGAGTTGAGTGCGGAACCCCTCGGCCTGCTGGGTCCAGAACGTGGCTTGTCCCGCAAGTGCTTCGAGATCCCAGGATAGGACCTGTGACACGGTCGGACTCACCGCCCACCACCCGCCTGCTGGATTCTGGTGGCGGAGGCGGCATCCTGACCGAACTGCGTGACGATGCCGTTATTCGTGAGAGTGGCCACGAAACGAAGCTCTTCGGACGCTGCCTGAATAACTGCAACGGCTTTGGACTCGCCCGAGACACAGGCCGCATTGACGCTGGTGCCCGCGAGCAGCTCGGTGGTCGCCAACGCCCGGTTCGATTGGCCATCGGCTATTCCATCGAGACCGCCGGCAGCGGTGTCGAGCGTTGACACCACCGTGCGTGCGCCCTCTTTATCGAGGAAAACGAGATCATCGGCCACCAGGCACCCCCCGGGTTCGTTCGTTCCGAGCTGCAACGTTAGCCGATGAAACGGTGACCGTCAGCGCACACCCCAGCTGCCCACACCACCGAAACGTGCCGGGTATCACGCCGCGTACGCCCGGCGGAGGTCTGCCCTGCCCCAGGTGTAAGGTCGTCGGCCAGCAGCGTCTTGTGTGAAGGGGCATGATGTACTCACCACAATCCGGCGCGGATACATTGCGCGCCAGGATGAGTCGGCTCGCCGACGCCCAGAACTCCAGCCACGCCACATTGTCGGCGGCCGGGATCACCGTCGACGTCAAAGCCAGCGGTGAGGTCATCGGCATTCACTTGGCCTTCGACATTCACCAGGTCCCGGATTTCACCCGCTTGGGACAGGTGATCACCACATTGATCAACCGAGCACGAACCCAAGCGCAGCAGGAGATCACCCAACTTGTTCGTGAGGTACGGTCCGATCAGCGGATGGTGACCGTGCTCGAGAACGCCTTCGACGCCCCCGAGCGTGACCGCGCCGCCTCTTCCCCTACGGAGGCATGGGATGACGAATATTGGGAGCGACAGAAGTCGCCGTTCGCGCCGGAATGATCCTCAGCACGAACTGAACCACCCCGAAGCGTCGCTGCGTCTCGAGGTTCGGTAGCGCTGCTCATCCTCACGATGGACAACGCTGTGGCTCCTCAGGATTCCGCGGGCAGTCCGGCGGCATGGCGCATGGCCGCCTGGCCACGCAGCGAAGGGTGCGCAGACAGACGTAGCCCGCTGGTTCGGACGTAGGGTGAGAGCTCATGGAGTCGGACAGCAACCTGGAGAACTTACGGTCAGCGCTCTCATGTGTCTTCGAAAAACTCGGTGCGGAAAGCCTCACCGAGCCCGACCGGGTCGAGTTGGTGATGCGCGCCGAGATTGTTCAGGATCAGATCGACGCGATCCAGGACGCCGTCGGCGAAGAGTACGTGCGGACTGCGACACTGCCGGAGCCCTCAGGTGATCGGTTGTTCTGAAGCGCCGCGGGGCAAACGGGATTCACTGGTGGGAGAGCGCAGCGCCACCTGCTCGGCGGTCGACATTTCGGCCGGAGAGCTTCAGATGGAGTGGGTTATCGCGGTCGGGGAAGAGCTGGGCTAGCGCTGGCGGTATCCGTCAACCACTGGACGATCGCCTGGTTCGTTTCTTCCGGCCTTTCTTGCTGGATCCAATGGCCGCAGTCCAGATTGACGATTTCGACGTTGGGGACGAACTCCGACAGTTTGTCCGCCTTCTGGACCGGGTCGCGGTCGCCGTAGATCATGAGCGTGGGTTGTCGGATGATCGGGTTCGCGTCCGCCAGCAGGTGCCAGTTGCGGTCGAGATTTCGGTACCAATTGATGCTGCCTGTGAAACCTGAGGTTTCGAAGGCGGAGGTGAAGACGGCCAGTTCGCTGTCGCTCAGCAGGGGTTCTCCCCGTGGGGTTTCCGCGTTGGCGAGGTTGATCATCAGCATTCCCGGCTCCGGCGCTTCGAGTGGCACGTTCTTGCGGTAGAGGTTGCGGAGGAAGCGGGACGTGTTGGCCTCCAGTGCGGCGTCCGCGACGCCTGGCTGTCGATTGAAGTGCACGAAATAGAAGTCACCTCCGAGGATTTCCGCCATGGACTCGATCCAGGGCCGTTCGCCGCGCTCCTGGTAGGGCAGGCTCAGATTTATCACCCTGTTCACGCGGTGTGGATGCAGCAGGGTCAGGCCCCAGACGACCATCGCGCCCCAATCGTGGCCGACGAAGGTGGCGTCCTCGTATCCGTAGTGATCGAGTAGGGCGACGAGATCACCCGACAGGTGTTCGATGTCGTAGTCCGTTACCTCGGTCGGGCAGGACGAGTTGCCGTAACCCCGCTGGTTCGGGACGACGACGTGGTAGCCCGCGGCGGCGAGGGCGGGCATCTGACGTCGCCACGAGAAGGCATGTTCGGGCCAGCCGTGACAGAGCACTATGGGGTTTCCCGCATTCTCCCGGCCTGCTTCGAAGACTTCGAGTTCCACTCCGTTGACCGGAATGAGGGTGGGCTCGGGAAAATCGGTCGGATAGGTCATGGTCATGTCGCCATCTTGCGGAGCGAAACCGGTCATCTCATGACCGGTTTCTGTGAAATTCTTGCCGATGTGCGAACAGACCGACTGGTGGCCACCCTCCTGCTCCTGCAACAGCGCAAACAGGTGACGGCGGCGGAGGTCGCACGCGAGCTGGAGGTCTCCGAGCGCACCGCCCGCCGCGACCTCGACGCCCTGGCCATGGCCGGGGTGCCGGTCTACTCCACCCAGGGCCGCGGTGGCGGCTGGCGGCTCGTGGGCGGCGCCCGCACCGACCTGTCCGGTTTGACCGCGAGTGAGGCCCGCGCCCTGTTCCTGGTCGCCGGTCCGGCCTCCGCCGGGACGCCAGCCGTGAAAACGGCCCTGCGCAAGCTCGTCCATGCCCTGCCGGAGCCCTTCCGGGTGCAGGCCGAGGCGGCGGCGTCGTCCGTTGTCGTGGATCCGCAACCATGGGGGTCGAGCAGGGTCGAGCACCGGCCACCCCGCTTCCTCGACGAACTCCAGGACGCGGTGATCCGAGGCATCCAGCTGCGGCTCGGCTACGTCGACAGCACCGGAGCGGAAACCGAGCGAACCGTCCACCCGTTGGGTGTCGTCGCCAAGGGCCCCTCCTGGTACCTCGTCGCCAACACCGAAGCCGGTCGGCGCACCTTCCGAATCGACCGCGTCTCATCCGCCGTTCCGACCGACGATCCCGTGCACCGACCCGACGACTTCGACCTCGCCGAGAGCTGGCGCGAAATCGCCGACGAGGTCGACCGCGAACGAACCCCCCTCGAAATCCAGGCGGTCTGCGTGCCCCACGGCATCGACATCCTCCGGCGGGCGTTCGGCGGTCGGCTCGACGTGGGCGGCCCCACCACCGACGGCCACATCGAGGTCGTGATCCGCGGCCACAACGAATCCATGCTGGCCGGTGAACTTTCCGGACTGGTCGAATGGCTCGAGGTGACCGGCTCTCCGGGCGTGCGCCACCACTTGGCCGCGATCGGCCACGCGCTCGTCGAGAGATACGCCTGAGATCCATGGGCGTGCCGTAGCCGGTGGTGCCGAATCGTGGCTCGCGAGCTACTCCCGTGACCTCGACGGCATTCAGTCCGCCGGGCGGCGGTCGGCCAGGCCCTGGATGAGCCAGGCGTAGAGGAGGATCACCACTATCGGGGCGGCGATGGGGGCCCAGGCCAGGTGGATCGGTAGCAGGGCGGCGGCTCCGGCGGCGAGGGTGAAGACGATGGCGCCGGCTACCGAGGGGATGGTGGTGGGGACTACTCCGAGGGGGGCGGAGACGGTGGCGGTGTTGAGGAGGTAGGTGGTGGCTACCAGGCCGATGGCTCCGGCTTCGACCGCGCCGGTGTCGAGCCAGGCGACGACGGCGAGGGCGGCCAGGACGGCGGCGACGGCGAGGACGCGCCAGCGCCAGCCCGCGACGACGAGGGCGAGAACCGGGAGGGCCGTCCAGGGTTCGAGGAGGCCGACGGCGGTGGTGAGGAGCAGGCCGGACAGGACGGCGAGGAATCTGGTCATCGGCGCACCCGGACGGTCCGGCGGTGTTCGGGGATGAGGCGCATGACCTGGTCGAGGCGGGTGCCTTCGGGCCAGGCGACGATGTCGACGCCGACGGTGCCCATATCGCGGTACATGGAGGCGCGTTCCAACTGCCACATGCGGGCCAGGGTGTGGTCGAGGCCGTCGGCGAAGGGTGCGCCGCGCAGCACGTCCACCACCACGACGACGTGCCCGCGTTTGCGCAGATCGATGAGTGCCAAGGCGAATTGGGTGTCCAGCAGGGTGGAGAAGGCCACCACGATCGCGCCGATCGGCACGGCGGTGTGCGGGGCGAGGGTGCCGGAGGTGGGGATGTGTTCCTCACCGACGTCCAGGACGGCGTCGACGATGCGGTAGAACTGGCGGCGGCCGATATCGGGTCGCAGCCAGCGCGGCGACTTGCCGAGGCAGACCACGGCCGTGCGGTCACCGGCCTGCAGCGCCGACTGCGCCACCTGTGCCGCGCCGCGCACGGACAGCTCCAGCGAATCCGACGCCGGGCCGGGCGCCTGTAGTGAGGTGTCCACCAGCACAACCACATCCGCGGCCCGGTTGGTGAAGCGTTCGGTGACGAACAGCCGTCCGCGGCGCGCGCTCACCGGCCAGTTCACCGTGCGCAGCTGATCGCCCGGTGCGTACGCGCGCACATCGGCGAATTCCACGCCCGGCCCGTGCCGCCGGGTGAGATGGGTGCCGATGCGTTCGGGTAATTCGGTGCGGGGCAACCGCATTCGCTGCGGATCGGCGATCGGGTACACGAAGACCTCCCCGGCGGGCAGCCGCACCGACGCCACCGCCAGCCCGGCCGGGCTCAGTGCCGACACTCGGATGGGCACCGGAAAACGTCCCCAGCGTGGCGACGACAGCGCCAAACGCAGTCCGGCAGGTGCGGTTCCGGAGTCGACCGCCTCCTCCACGCGCATCTCCATGCCCGGAATCGGCTCCGGATGCAGCCGCAGCAGCGCATGCCCGGACTCCACGAATGTCGCGACCGCCAGGGTCACTTCCTCGGTTTCGAAGCAGCGCAGGATTCCGGCCCCGTCCACTTGGATGCGGGTGCGCGACTGTTGCAGCGGCGCGGTCGCCAGCACTCCGAGCATGGGGGCGGCGAAGACGACCAGCTGCCATTTGCCCAGCACGATGGCCAGCACCAGCGCGGGTGCGGAGGCCACGGCCAGCATGTACACCAGCGGCGCGGGCCGCCACCGCAATTCGGCCTCGGTGGCGGTGCTGGTGTCGCGGTGCCTCATGTCGTGGTGGCGCGCGGCACCGGCAGCCGTCGCAGCAGTTCGGCGATCACGTCCTCGCCCCGGATGCGGCGCACCCACATCTCGGGGCGCAGTGTGATGCGGTGGGCCATGGCCGGAATGGCGAGGGCTTTCACATCCTCGGGGACCACGAAGTCGCGGCCGTTCAGCAGCGCCCGCGCCCGCGACATCTGCACCAGGTCCAGTTCCGCGCGCGGGCTCGCGCCCACCTCCACCTGTGGATGGCCGCGGGTGGCCGACGCCAGCGATACCACGTAGCCGACCACGTCGGGGTGCACGCTCACGAACTCGACGGACTGCCGCATCTCCAGCAGGCCCTCGGCATCCACCACCTGCCCCACCTGGGTCGGGGCGGAACCGCGTTCGAGCCGCCGCCGGATCATCTGCGTCTCGTCCTGTTCGGACAGGTAGCCCAGGCGCAGTTGCATGGCGAAGCGATCGAGCTGGGCCTCGGGCAGCGGATAGGTGCCCTCGTACTCGATCGGGTTGTCGGTGGCCATGACGACGAAGGGCTGTGGCAGCGGGAAGGTTTCCCCGTCGATGGAGACCTGCCCCTCGGCCATGGCCTCCAGCAGCGCGGCCTGGGTCTTGGGCGGGGTGCGGTTCACCTCGTCGGCGAGCAGCATATTGGTGAACACCGGCCCGCGCCGGAAGCTGAAACGGCCCGAATGCATGTCGTAGATGGTGGAGCCGATGAGGTCGGCGGGCAGTAGGTCGGGGGTGAACTGCACGCGGGTGAAGTTCAGGCCCAGCGCGGCGGCGAAGGAGCGCGCGATGAGGGTTTTGCCCAGGCCGGGCAGGTCCTCGATGAGCACGTGCCCGCCGGACAGCACCGCGATCATGATCAGCTGCAGTTCTTCGCGTTTGCCGACCACCACCCGGGACAGTTCCCGCAGCACCGCGTCGGTGCGCTTGATGGTGATGTCCATCGGTGAGGTCATAGTTCTTCTCGCATCTCGGGTGTCACATGTTCTGGAGGCGGCGCAGGATCTCGTCCAGCGCCGCGCGGCCCGGTGCGCGGGTGGTCTGGTCGCGCAGTGCGGAATTGGCCGGGTCCACCCAGCGCCACAGTTCCGGACCGAACTGCAGCACCCCGGCCGCTTCGGCGGCCCGCCGGTTCTTGGTGTGGCGGTGGCCGCTGGAGAGTTCGAATTCCTTGGCCAGCAGCGGTCGTAGGTGGCGGTCCCAGTCGGCGCGGGTGCCCTCGGAGCGTTCGGCCAGCATCTGTGCCCGCGCCTGCCAGCGGCGCAGCATCTCGGCCGGGCCGTTGTCCACCTCGTTGTCGGCCAGGTCGTCGCGTTCGATGCGGCGGGCCCGCTCCACCAGCGACCAGATGAGCAGCGCCAACGCCCCGGCCACCGGAACGGCGGCGAGCATCAGCAGGGTTTCCCGCTGATTGCCGAAGGCGAGCACCTCGAACAGGGCCACCAGCAGCAGCGCGCCGATCACCACGGTCGTTCGGTTCATATCCGGACCCCCATCCAGACATGTGGCGCAGCAAGAATTTTCATACTTTTTGCCCCTGCAGATCCTGCAATACGATACGCAGCAGCTGCTCGGCCCGCATCCGCTGCCACTCCAACATCGAATGCGGGCTGAACCGGGCCTCCTCGAACAGAGCCACCAGCTCCCGCGCGGACGCGTCGTGCAGCACACCGCGTTCGAAGGCCCGCGCCAACACCTCGGACGGGGTGTCCGAGACCAGCGGGGCCACCTCGCGCGCCTGCGCCAGACCCCGTTCCATGGCCACGTAGCAGGCGATGATGGCGGTGCGCGGATCCTGGCCGGGCGCGATCATGGCCGCCAGGCCCATCTCGGCCACCTTGGCCAGCGAGACCATTTCGCGGCCCGTCTCCGGTGTGGGCGGCGTGGTGTGCGCCATCGGCCTGCGCCGCGAGCCCACCGCGACCACCACCAGACCGGCCATGGCCACCGCCACCAGCGCTACCGCTCCGGCTCCCACCAGCATGAGCGCGGTACCGGAGAGCCGGGGTGCGGTGCCGGGGTCGGGGGGCGTGGTATCCGGTACCGCGGTGGCGGTGTCCGAGGCGGTCGGGGCCGTGCGCTTCTCCGTCGGTTCGTCACGTGCGGGGCCGGCCAGGAGTACCGAGACCACCGCGGTGAGCAGTAGGGCGAGGGCGGCCAGTCCGATCAGGATCAGCAGTCCGAGCCGGTTGAGCCGCCAGTGTTCGCCGCCGGAGTCCCGATCGGGTTCCGGCATGGCCAGCGGCAGCCGATGCTGGCTGTTGATGACGCCCGCGAGCAGGATCACCATCGAGACCAGCAGCAGGACCGGCATGAGGGCCACCGCCACCACCGGGGGTGTGTGCGGTGCGCGGGGGCCGCCGGTGCCGGGGATATGGCCGCGCAGGGCGAGGACGGCCAGCACCAGGAGCGCGATCAGTCCGATCGCGCGCGATGCCACGGCTCGCACCCCGGTCACGAGCACCCCCAGCCAACCTGAGTCCTGCACAAAACAGGGTCATAGTTACATGCCAAGCGGTTCGTCGGGCGGGAAATGGCGAACACGGATTACCCGCGATCACCGCATAGGTCACCGGCTTTCGGGAAGTACCCAGATCACCGCGGATTCGCTTGTGAACTCGCACAACACCTGTGGGATCCGCAGCGCCGATCTGAAACGGGTTATCTCGAAGTTCGAATAGTCCGCGGACCCGTCGATGCCGACGTCACCAAACCCGCTCAGGCCGATTCCAGCAGCGGATCGACACGCCCGGCATCCGCCCGCCGCGCCACCAGCCGACCCAGCGCCCGGAAATCCCAGCCCGCGCTCAGCCAGGGTTCGGGATCCAGGGTGTTGCGGGCGTCGATGAGCACCCGGCGGCGCGCCACCGAACTCAGCAGCGCCGGATCGAGTTCGCGGAATTCGCGCCATTCGGTCAGATGCAGCACCACATCCGCGCCGAGTACCGCGGCGGTCGCGTTCGGCGCGTACCGCAGCTGGGGGGCGATCCGGCTGGCGGACCGGTTGGCCTCCGGGTCGTAGACGGTGACCTCGATTCCGGCGTGGTGCAGCCGCACGGCCACATCCAGAGCCGGGGAATCGCGCACATCGTCGGAGAGCGGTTTGAACGCCGCGCCCAGCACGGCCACCCGGCCGGTGGGCCGCTCGTCGGCCAGTATCTCCAGGGTCTCTCGCACCACGCGCTCGCGGCGGCGCAGATTGATGGCGTCGACACTGTCTAGGAAGCGCACCGACTCCGGCACGCCCAATTCACCGGCGCGGGCGATGAGCGCGCGCACATCCTTGGGCAGACAGCCGCCGCCGTATCCCAGCCCCGCACCCAGGAATTTGCGGCCGATGCGGTCGTCGTGGCCGAGCGCGTCGGCCAGCAGGTTCACATCCGCACCGGTGATCTCGCACAGTTCCGCCATCGCGTTGATGAACGAGATCTTCGTGGCGAGAAAGGCATTGGCCGACACCTTGACCAGCTCCGCGGTCGGCAGATTGGTGACCACCACCGGCGCGCCCTCGGCGATGGCGGCGGCGTACACCTGCCGCAGCGCCCATTCCGCGTCCGGCGTGGTGACGCCGAAGACCAGGCGATTCGGGTGCAGGGTGTCGTACACGGCGTGGCCCTCGCGCAGGAATTCCGGATTCCAGGCCAGTTCCACGGCGATGCCGCGCGGTGCGAGTTCGTCGATGCGGGCGGCGAGGGCCTCGGCGGTGCCCACCGGGACGGTGGACTTGCCGACGATCAGGCAGTTGCGGGTCAGATGCGGCACCAGCCCCTCGATCGCCGTGTACAGCTGCGTGAGGTCCGCCGCGCCCGTGGGGCTTTCCGGGGTTCCGACGCACAGGAAATGCACGTCGGCGAAGCTCGCGGCCTCGGCCAGCGAGGTGCCGAAGCTCAGGCGGCCCTGGTCGACGTGCTTGCTCAGCAATTCCGGTAGGCCGGGCTCGTGGAAGGGCACCCGCCCCGCCGCCAGCGCGGCCGCCTTGGCGGCATTGTTGTCGACGCCCAGCACGTCGAATCCGAGTTCGGCCATGCCCGCGGCATGGGTCGCGCCGAGATATCCCGTGCCGATGACGGATATGCGCAACATCAGCAGGCCTCCTTGGTGAGCCGCTCGTCGCCACGACGCTCGGCGATGACCTCGCGGTAGTAGCTGACGAGCAGGTGGTTGACCGCCGCCCAGGAGCGGTTCCGCACACTCTGCTGGGCGGCGGCGGCGGTCCGGTGGCGCAGCGCGGGATCGTTCACGAGCTGCTCGACGAAGCCGACTATGGCGTCGGCATCGCCTGGGGGATAGAGGAATCCGGTGCCGGGCTCGACCACGTCGACGGGTCCCCCCGCGGCCGGTGCGACCACGGGCACGCCGGAGGCGAGGGCTTCCTGCGCTGCCTGGCAATAGGTTTCGTGACGGCCGGTGTGCACGAAGACGTCGAGGGAGGCGTACGCGGCGGCCAGCTCCTCGCCGTGCAGGACGCCGAGGAAGGTGGCGTGCGGCAGCAGTTTTCGCAGCCGCGCCTCCTCCGGCCCGCCGCCCACCACGACCAGTCGCGTATTCGGCAGCCGCCGCAGGTGCGCGAGCAGTTCCAGTTCCTTCTCGGGAGCGAGGCGGCCGATATAGCCGACCAGGGCTTCGCCATTGGGGGCCAGGCGTTCTCGCAGTTCCCGGGAGCGGCGCGCCGGGTCGAACTGCTCCAGGTCCACCCCGCGCGGCCAATGCGCCAGGCCGGGCACGCCCATGAGCTCGAGCTGCCGCAGGCTCGCGGTGGACGGGGCCAGGGTGCGGTCCACCCGCAGATGGATGCGGCGGGTCAGCTCGGTCATGGCGCGCACGCCGCCGGGCAGGTCGTAGCGCTGCGCGAAGCCCACCAGATCGGTCTGGTAGATGGCGACCGAGGGCACATCCCGTTCGGCGGCGACCACGGCGGCCTGGTAGCCGAGGGTGGCCGGGGAGGCGATATGCACCACGTCGGGCTGGAAGGAGTCCATGATGCGGCGCAGGCGGCGGCGCGTCTCCAGCCCGATCCGGAAGTCGCGGTAGAACGGCAGCCGCGCGCCGCGGGCCACGTGCACCGGGAATCCGGCGTAACTCCGCGGACCGGTGGGGGCGAGCAGTTCGGCCTGGTGGCCCTCGGCGGCGAGATGGTCGAGTACCCGGCGCACCGAGTTGGTGACGCCGTTGACCTGCGGCAGGAAGGATTCGGCGACGACCAGCACCCGCAGTCGGTCTTCGCGCTGGTCGGCAAGGGGCAGAGGCTCGGAGATCGACTCCCGGGCCTTGTTCAGGATTCGCATCGGGTCCCCTCCGGTCGGTGCTGCCTCCTGCAAGCACCGTAAGAAGCCGCCCGCAACGTCAGCCCCCGTGTGCGCTAACGGGACATGAACCCCGAACGTCGGTCCGGTCGGTGAGTTCACTCGGCCGTCAGACCCGCTTCGCGTACATGATCAATGCTGGTCGCGACCGTGAAATCGAAGGGTGCCGAGCCGGCTCAGCGCCCGCCCGAGATCCGCCACCCCGGCCACGTCCCGCCCCAGCTCGCTCCGGACGACCCGCGCGTACACCCACAGCTCCAGGTCTGCGTCGTAGAGCACATCGACCAGATGCACGAACCGCATGACCCATTCCGGATCGACCGCACCGAGCGCGGGCACCTCGCAGACCGCCCAACGGTGAAATCTCCCGGTGAGTTCCAGGAAGTCCGCCGCCGACACCGGGATTCCGCACAGCTGCGCGAAATCGACGGTCAACGCCCCGGATTCGGCCCGCCGCGCGCGCACCATGCGGTGACCGATCGGCACCGCCACGTCACCGCGCACGCCGCAATCGCCGACGATGTACGCCCCACCCGCGAAGCCCCCGCCGGTCCCGCCCGCCGTGCGATAGTCCCGGGGACCGTCCACCGACACTACGTCGAGATGCTCGCGAATCCGCTCGATGGTCGGCACGAACAGGTGGTGGAACAGCGGATTGGGCAGCAGCCGCTCCGGCGGATAGTTCGAGGTCACCACCAACGTGATGCGCCGCGAGAACAACGTTTCGAGCAGCCGCGCGACCAGGGTGGCATCACCCGGATCATGTACGTGGAACTCGTCGAAGCACACCAGTTCGGCACCGTCCAACAGCGCGTCCACCGCCCCGCCGATGGAACCGGTCTCGTGCACGGCCCGATGCAGCCGGGCGAAGAATCCGTGGAAATGAAAGCGCCGCTTGCGATCCGACCGCACCTGCGCGAAGAACCGATCCATGAGCATGGTCTTCCCCCGCCCCGGTCGCCCGTGCAGATACACCCCGCGCACCCGCCGCCACCGCCGCCCGAGCCGCCCGTCGACCTCCGCCAGCCGCTGCGCCGCTACCGCCTGATCCGCGTCCAAGGCCACCGCGTCGACGCTCATCCCGCCCTCCTCGCCTCTACATCCGTCGAGGTCCCTCTACAGGTGTAGAGGCGAGCGATAAGGCCCGCCAGGGAAGGTGATCATGTCCACACCGCCGGACCGCCATCCGGATGGCCCTCGGTGACGAATGCGACTGCATCTGATCGACACCTCGGCAGCCGCCCGGGTCCGGCACGATGCCGTGCGAAAGGTGATCTCCGGACTCATCGTGGACCGGGCCGCCGCAACGTGCGCGACGGTCGATCTGGAGGCTGGGTTCTCCGGCCGGAATCTGGCGGAGGTTCAGAAGGTCGCGCATGCGCGCCGCGCCGGTTACATCAACCTGCCGATCAACGAGTCCATCGCGGACCGTGCGCGTGAGGTACAGCTGTTGATGGCCCGGCACGGGCTGCATCGTGCAGCCGGGGTCATCGATCTACTGACGGCCGCCGTGGCCGAATTCCACGGTGCGGTACTCGTGCACTACGACTCCGACTTCGAGCACATCGCCGCCGTCACCCGGCAGCCGCACGTGTGGGTGGCACCTCCGGGGAGCATCGACTGAGACCGCGCGAGGGGAACTGATGGCGGCATCGGTCGAGTAGTCACCGCCACCAGTCCCCTCGGCGATTACGCGAGGGTGAGGACCACGTCGTTGAGGACGGGGGCGTCGTCGCGCTCCACGACGGTGGCGGTGATGTGGAGGTCGTTGTCGGTGCGCCAGATTCGGGTGCGGATGGTTTCGCCGGGGTAGAGGACGCCGGCGAAGCGGGCGCGGAAGCCCTTGACGCGGGTGGCGTCTCGGTCCAGGACGGTGTCGGTGGCGGTTTTGAGGACCAGGCCGTAGGTGCACAGGCCGTGCAGGATGGGGTTGGGGAAGCCGGCGTTGCGGGCGAATTCGGGGTCGGAGTGCAGGGGGTTGCGGTCGCCGCACATGCGGTAGAGCAGGGCCTGCTGCGGGAGGGTGGGGGTGAGGACGTCGAAATCGGGTGCGCGGTCGGGCAGTTCGGTCTTGGAGGAGGGGCCGCGTTCGCCGCCGAAACCGCCCTCGCCCTTGGCGAAGATGGAGGAGCGCGCGGTCCACAGGGGTTCACCGTCGGAGCCGGTGACGGTGTCCTCGCGCCACACCACCGCGGCGGAGCCCTTGTCCCAGATATCGGTGACGCGGCCGACGGTGGTGGCCTTGCCGGAGGCGGGAATCGGGCGGTGCACCACGATCTCCTGACTGCCGTGCACCACCTTCGCCAGATCGATGTCGATACCGGTGAACCGCACCCTGGGCGGCTCGGTCTCGTGGAAGGTGGGCGCGACGGTGGCGAAGGACGGCAGCACCTGCGGCTCCCGGTCGTCGAGATACCGCAGCTCCGCCGCATCGGTCCACCGCGCGCCCGCCCCCAGCGCCAGGTGGTAGTGCTGCACATCGCTGGGCGACCAGGCGAACTCCCGCCCGGGGATCTCCGCGCCGAGCGCGCTGGTCAGGTCGATGGGCATGTGGTCTCCTCGTGAATCTCGGTGGGGCGGCGCTCCCAGGGCACCGCCGCGTCGCTATCGGGGCTGTGGCCGCGTGGACGAACCCATGCGGCTTCGATCCTCTTGCCGCTTCTGCATCGGCGCAACCCCTGTGCTCGCTCGTCGGGACGGTCCGAGCGGCCGCGTCGGGACCGGTCGACCGGCGTCGCGTCGGGGTTGCCGCGTTCCTCGCGTTGTTCAGATATCAAGTCCCGCAAGAGGATTGCCGTTCTTTCGGGTGCGCGCTACCGTGGCCGTTCGGGGTCCACTTCGGGGGGCGGTCGCCCGTCGGGCCGGTATGCCCCCGGCGGGCGACCGCCGTGTATTCGGATGTATCGCGTATTCGGTTGTACCGCCCGTGGTGTGCAGGGCACCGGTGGGCGGGGGTGGGTTGGGCGCGCTCGCTGTGACCCGGACGCGCCCAACCCGATCCTGAACCGGGTTGGGACGGTTCAGGACGCTTCGGCGGCGGCCTCACCCTGCTTCGCCTTGGCGGCGATATCGAGGACGGCCAGGTAGGCGAAGGTGATGGCCGGGCCGATGGTCGCGCCGGGCCCGGCGTAGGTGTGGCCCATGGCGGGGGTCGCGGTGTTGCCGGAGGCGTAGAGGCCCTCGATCACGGTGCCGTCCTCGCGCAGCACGCGTCCGGCGGTGTCGGCGACGAGTCCGCCCTTGGTGCCGAGGTCGCCGGGCACCATCTTGGCCGCGTAGAACGGCCCCTGCGCCAGTGCCGCCAGGCACGGGTTCGGCTTCACGGTGGGGTCACCGTAGTACCGGTCGTAGTGGCTCTTGCCGCGCCCGAAGTCCTCGTCCACCCCGGTGTCGGCGAACGAGTTGAACCGTTCCACGGTGGCGGTCAGATTCGCCGCGGGCACCCCGATCCTGGCGGCCAGTTCCGCGAGGGTGTCGGCCTTGACGATGTTGTCGTTTTCCATCCAGCGGGACGGAATCCGCTGACCAGGCTGCAATCCGGCGAAGATGTAGCGGTTGCGGTAGCGCTGGTCGAAGACCAGCCAGGCGGGAATGTTCTCGCCCGGACCGTCACCCTGCCCGTATTCGCCGCCGTACATGGTGTGCACGGCCTCGACGTAAGGAGCGGACTCATTTCCGAATCGCTTGCCGTCGGCGTTGACCATGATGGTGCCGGGCAGATTCCGTTCGGCCAGTGCGAACCACGGCTTGCCGCCCTTGAAGATGGTCGGCCCCCACCAGGCGTCCTCCATGAAGTCCACCGCGCCCCCGGCCTCCATCCCGGCGATGATGCCGTCGCCGGTGTTGGCCGCCGCGCCGGTGGTCCATTCGGTGCCGATGGGCTGGCGCTGGTACTTGGTGCGCATCTCGGCGTTGTGCTCGAAGCCGCCGCTGCCCAGCACCACGCCGTAGCGGGCGCGGAAGACGACGGGCTTGCCGTCGCGCAGCGCCTCCACGCCGACGACCCGGCCGTCCTCCACGACGAGCTTGGTCATCGGGGTCTCGAGCAGCACCGGCACGTTCGCGTCCATGAGCCCCTTGCGCATGGCGGCGATGATCGCCTGCCCCATGCCGAGGATGTGCTTGCCGGTCCATTTGGCGAGATAGGTGCGCGCGCCGACCCGCATGGCGCGCATGATGCCCTTGGGGTGGCGGCGGATGAGGTTCAGCCGCACGAAGTCGGCCTGCATGACCACGACATTGAGCGGAGCCTTGGCGTAGGGCGGCTCCAGTTTGAAGCGCTCCTCGCCGAGGATCTTGGCATTGAACGGCGCGGGTTCGCAGGAGCGGCCCTCGCCTCGGCCGCCGGGTGCCTCCGGGTAGTAGTCGGAGTAGCCGGGCACCCACTTCATCTTCAGCGGGGTGTGGTCGAGCACGAAGTCGAAGGCTTCCGCGCCGCGGTCGATGTAGGTGTCGATCCGGTCCGCGGGCACCACGTCGCCGATGATGCTGTGCAGGTAGGTGCGGGCTTCCTCGCGGTCGTCGGGCCGTCCGGCGGCTTTCAGCGCCTTGTTGCCGGGAATCCACACGCCTCCACCCGAGCGCGCGGTGGATCCGCCGTAGTGGGGTGCCTTCTCGATGAGCACCGCACGCAGCCCGTGGTGGGCGGCGGTGAGCGCGGCGGTCATTCCGGCGGCTCCGCTGCCGACCACCACCACGTCGTAGCTGTGCTCGCTACTAACCGGATCGTTCATGTAGAACACGTTATAGAATCAAACCAGGTTTGGTCTATCTTGGTCTGGCAGCTGGGACTCTCGGGGCGAAACCCCGATACGAAACTCGTTTCAGTTCCTATGCTCGGTACGGCCCGGGTCAACGGCCTGACCCTCGATGGAAGGAAACAAGCGTGCTGTCCGACGCGGTACGGAAGGAACTGGCAGAAGAGCTCGCGGTCGCCGAACGGGATCGAGTGCCGCTCGATCCGCTGGTGGCGCGGTATGCGGACATCGACGTCGTCGACGCGTACGAGATCCAGCTCATCAATATCCGGCAGCGGGTCGGCGGCGGCGCACGTGTGATCGGTCACAAGGTCGGGCTCTCCTCCAAGGCCATGCAGCAGATGATGGGCGTGGACGAACCCGACTACGGCCACCTGCTCGCGGAAATGGAAGTGTTCGAGGACATTCCGGTGGACACCTCGAAATACCTGTACCCGCGGGTGGAGGTCGAGGTGGGATTCGTGCTGGGCGCGGATCTGCCGGGCGAGGACTGCACCGAAGCCGACGTGCTGGCGGCGACCGTCGCCTACGCACCCGCCATCGAACTGATCGACACCCGCATCAAGGAGTGGAAGATCGGCCTGTGCGACACCATCGCCGACAACGCCTCCTCGGCGGGCTGGGTGCTGGGTCCGCAGCGGGTCGCCCCGGATCAGTTGGATATCAAGAAGATCGACGCCGTGCTCACCCGCAATGGTGAGGTGGTGGCGGAGGGACGCAGCGACGCCGTGCTCGGCGATCCGACCATCGCGGTGGCGTGGCTGGCGCGCAAGGTCGCCTCGTTCGGGGTGCGTTTGAAGAAGGGGGACATCGTGCTGCCCGGTTCCTGCACCCGCGCCATCGACGCCCGTCCGGGTGACGACTTCACCGCCGAGTTCGCCGGACTCGGTTCCGTCCGTCTGCGTTTCAGCTGAGAAGACGTTTCCGCTGAGAAGACACCGAGTAGGAGAACTGCCGTGACTGCGAACAAGGTCACCGCCGCGATCGTCGGATCCGGCAATATCAGCACCGATCTGCTGTACAAACTGCTGCGGTCGGAGAAGGTAGAGCCGCGCTGGATGATCGGCATCGACCCGGACTCCGAGGGCCTGAAGCGGGCACGCGGACTGGGCCTGGAGACCTCGGCCGAGGGCGCGGACTGGCTGCTCGCCCTGCCCGACAAGCCCGATCTGCTCTTCGAGGCCACCTCGGCCTACGTGCATCGCGCGTACGCACCGAAGTACGAGGCGGCCGGTATCCGCGCCATCGACCTCACCCCCGCCGCCGTCGGCCCGGCCGTGATTCCCCCGGTCAACCTGGATTCGCTGGTCGAGGCCCCGAACGTCAATATGATCACCTGCGGCGGGCAGGCCACCATTCCCATGGTGGCGGCCGTGTCCCGGGTGGTGCCGGTGGAGTACGCCGAGATCGTGGCGTCGGTGTCCTCGGTGTCGGCCGGTCCCGGCACCCGCGCCAATATCGACGAGTTCACCAAGACCACCTCCAAGGGTGTGGAGACCATCGGCGGGGCCAAGCGCGGCAAGGCCATCATCATCCTGAATCCGGCCGAACCGCCGATGATCATGCGCGACACCATTTTCTGCGCGATTCCCGAGGACGCCGACCGCGACGCCATCGCCGAATCCATCCGCGCCATGGAGAAGTCCATCCAGGAGTACGTGCCCGGCTACCGGCTGCTCAACGAACCGCAATTCGACGAGCCGTCGCTGGTTTCCGGTGGCATGGCGAAGGTTTCGATCTTCGTGGAGGTGGAGGGTGCGGGCGACTTCCTGCCGCCGTACGCGGGCAACCTCGACATCATGACCGCCGCCGCCACCCGGGTGGGCGAGGTCGTGGCCGATCAGATCCTCTCGGCTCGGGTGTAAGGAGATTTCATCATGGACAACGTGTTCAAGCCCTATTCGGGCGAACTCGATGTGCGCGTCACCGACACCTCGCTGCGGGACGGCTCACATCACAAGCGCCACCAGTTCACCGTCACCGAGGTGCGCGATATCGTTGCCGCCCTCGATGCCTCCGGGGTGCCGGTCATCGAGGTCACGCACGGCGACGGCCTGGGCGGTTCCTCGTTCAACTACGGGTTCTCCAAAACCCCGGAGCAGGAACTGATCAAGGCCGCTGCGGAGACCGCCAAGCGCGCCAAGATCGCCTTCCTCATGCTGCCGGGCGTCGGCGTCAAGGAAGACATCAAGATCTCGCAGGACAACGGCGCGAGCATCTGCCGCATCGCCACCCACTGCACCGAGGCCGACGTGTCGATCCAACACTTCGGGCTGGCACGGGAACTCGGGCTGGAGACCGTCGGCTTCCTCATGATGGCGCACAGCACCACCCCGGAGATGCTGGCCAAACAGGGCCGCATCATGGCCGACGCGGGCTGCCAGTGCGTATACGTGGTGGACTCCGCCGGCGCGCTGGTGCTGGAGCAGGTCACCGACCGGGTGGCGGCGCTGGTCGCCGAACTCGGTGACGACGCGCAGGTCGGCTTCCACGGTCACGAGAACCTGGGCCTGGCCGTGGCGAACTCGGTGTACGCGGTGCGCGCGGGCGCCACCCAGATCGACGGTTCCGCACGGCGTTTCGGTGCGGGCGCGGGCAATCTGCCCGTCGAGGCGTTCATCGGCGTCTGCGACAAGCTCGGCATCAAGACCGGCGTCGACTTCTTCGCCGTCACCGATGCGGCCGAGGATGTGGTCCGCCCGGCCATGCCCGCGGAATGCCTGCTCGACCGTCAGGCGCTCATGATGGGGTACGCGGGCGTCTACTCGTCGTTCCTGCGGCATGCGGAGCGGCAGGCCGAGCGGTACGGCGTCTCCGCCGCGGAGATGCTGGTGCGTGCGGGTCAGCGCAAGCTGGTCGGCGGTCAGGAGGATCAGCTCATCGACATCGCCCTGGAGTTGCAGCGGGAGCGTTCGGCCAGCGCCTGAACCCGAGCCTCCCCGCCGACGGGAAGGCGGCGACGCCGCTCACCCGCGCCGGATGACTACCCTGAGACTGCCGCTGAGCTCGGAGGGACAACTGAACTCGGGGGCATGCCGGGCCGCGACCCACAGGTCGCGGCCCGGTTCTCTGCACCGGCCGCGTACCGCCACACCGCGAGTAGATCCTCGCGCTCGAGCATGGGACTGTCGGCAAGGATCTCCTCGACGCTCACACCCGCCCCGAGGAGATCCGCCAGCAGCGCCACCGGATACCGCAGCCCCCGGACCGTGGGCAGCCCCCGGCAGATGTCGGGATCGGATGTGATGCGCTCCATGTCGGCCATGGCCTCGAACGCTACGCGCGAACAGTAACCCTTCTCTGAGGCCGCGATGTCCGGGGCCTATGGTCTCGGCTACCGTCCGGTCCGTCTCTGCTGAAAGACTGTGAGACCAAATTTCGAGATTCTGAGCCATACATCGTCTTCATGATCATTCGTAGTGTTGCCGTATCGGATCGAACGGAACAACAGTGGGAGTGACAATGCGAGCGGTGATTCAGAAGTCGGTCGGCGGGCCCGAGGTGCTCGAGGTCGCGGAGATCGAACGGCCGGAACTGCTGTCGGGTGAAGTGCTGGTGCGGGTGCACGCCAGCTCGGTGAACCCGGTCGACGTGGCGGTGCGGGCGGGCGCCATCCCGCTGCTGGGCGAGCCGCCCTTCGGCGTCGGCTGGGATATCTCCGGCGTGGTCGAGGCCGTCGCCCCGGGTGCGCGGTACGCGGTCGGGGAGGAGGTCTACGGCATGCCGTTCTTCCCGCGCGCCGCCACCGGCTACGCGGAATACGTGGCCACGCCCTCGCGTCAGGTGGCGCGTAAGCCCAAGTCCCTCAGCCACGTCGAGGCCGCCGCCCTGCCGCTGGCCGCGCTCACCGCCTGGCAGGGCCTGGTCGACAGGGCCGGGATCACGGCGGGCGACCGGGTGCTGATCCACCGGGCGGCCGGTGGTGTCGGCCATCTGGCCGTACAGATCGCCAAGGCCCGCGGGGCGCACGTGATCGCACTGGCCAGCGCCGCCAAACACGACTTCGTGCGGGAACTGGGCGCGGACGAGGTGATCGACTACCGCACCACCGACTACGCCGAGGTGCTGCGCGACCTCGACGTGGTCCTCGACTCCAATGCCGACGGTGAGCGCTCGCTGCGGGTGCTGAAGCCGGGCGGCGTGCTGGTGAGCATCATGGAGCACTTCAACCCCGAGCGCGCGGCGCAGGTGGAGGCCGCGGGCCGCCGCTTCGCCGGAGTCTCGGTCGAACCCGACTACGCCGCGTTGGAGGCCATCGCGGAACTGGTGGACGCGGGCAAGATCCGCCCGCACGTCTCGCGCACGCTCCCGCTCGAGGAGGCGGCCACCGCCCACGAGCTGGTGGGGTCCGGGCAGACTGTGGGCAAGGTCGTGCTGGCGGTGAACTGACCGCCGCGGATCGCGCGCGGCCCGCCACCCTTGGCGGTGGCCGGACCGTGCGCGCGGTCGTCGCGGGAAGGAGTGAGTGGATGGACGTGCTCAGTGAGGCATTGGCGTCGATGCGGACGGGTGCGCCCAACTCGGTGCGCACCGATGGGCGCGCGCCGTGGGCGATGCGGTTGCCGGAGGTGCTGGGCGCGGGATTTCACGTGGTGCTGCACGGGACGTGCTGGATCGTTCCCTCGGCCGAGTCGTCCGAGGCGGTGGCGCTCGGGCCCGGCGATGTGATCTTCCTGCGCGACGGCGCGGGACACATCCTCGCCGACCATCCCGACACTCCCGCCGAAGAACCTCGGCCGGAACAATATTCGGGACGGCCGCCGGTGGGCGCGGTGTCCATCGGCGGGGACGGCCCGCTCACCAGCCTGCTGTGCGGCAACTACCACCTGGACGGGTCGCGGCGGCATCCGCTGCTGCGGCAGTTGCCGGAGTTCATCCACCTGCCCGCCCGGCACGGGCACCATCCGGAGTTGACCGCCGCCGTGCAGCTGCTCGGCGCGGAGCTGGACAATCCACGTATCGGCTCGCACGGCATCGTGCCCGCGCTCATCGATTCCCTGCTGCTGTACATCCTGCGGGCCTGGATCGAAGACCAGCCCGCTTCGGAATCGGTGGGCTGGGCCGCCGCGCTGCGTGACCCGGCGGTCGCCCCCGCCCTGGCCGCCATCCACGCCGACCCGGGGGCCGCCTGGACGGTGCAATCCCTGGCCGACCGCGCGGGCCTTTCCCGCGCCGCCTTCGCCAAACGCTTCGCCACCATGGTCGGCGAACCGCCGCTCGCCTACCTCACCCGCTGGCGGCTCACCACCGCCGCCCGGCTGCTGCGCGAAGACGACATCCCGGTCGGCCAGATCGCCGCCCGCACCGGGTACACCTCCGAATTCGCCTTCGGGAAGGCGTTCAAGCGCGAATACGGCCTGCCGCCGGGGCAGTACCGCCGCCAGATCCGGGTTGCCGCCTGACGGAACGACAACCGGCCCCCGCGAACAGGGTTCGCGGGGGCCGGTCGACGTCAGCGTATTGCTTCGAACCCTCCTACAACCAGGTGTCCAACGTGGTGGTGGTGAGGAAGTGCTCCAAATCGGCGCGCCATGGCGCGGGCTTGGTCTTCTCCGGCTCGATGGCCGTGTACTGCCCCCGGTAGAACAACAGCGGCCTGCCGGAAGCCGTGGCTTCCGACAGGGCCAGGACCCGTCCGATCACGATGAAGTGATCGCCGCCGTCGCGCACATCGGCCACCGTGCACTGGATCGTGGCCAATGCGCCGTCCAGCACCGGGAGGTCCAGATCCGAGGTGTGCCACAGGGTTCCGGCGAACTTGTCGGGTTCGCGGGAACCGAAGCGGGCGCACACCTCCTGCTGGTCCTCGGCGAGGATGCTCACGCTGAACCGCCCGTTGCGTTCGATGGCCGCCCAGGAGCGTGAGCCCTTGGTGGGACAGAACAGCACCAGCGGCGGTTCCAGGGACAGGGCGGCGAAGGACTGACAGGCGAACCCGATCGGCGTCTTCACTCCCTCGACCTCGTCGAAGGTGGTGATGATCGTGATGCCGGTGCAGAACTGCCCCAGCACATTCCGGAACCCGCGTCCGTCGATCTCCGGGTACTCCTCGGTCGTCATCTCCGCCCCGTCGCTCACTTGAATCCCACGCTGAAGTCGTGACCCCACAGGCTGACCGCCGTCGACTCCCGCGCGATCCACGACTCGTCTTCGACTTCCAAACCCTCACAGCCGAATTCGATATCGAACCCGCCGGGCGTCTTCATATAGAACGACAGCATCTTGTCGTTGATGTGCCGCCCCAGCGTGGCCGACATCTTCACCTTCTTGCGCAGGGCGCGGTCCAGGCAGAGCCCGACATCGTCGGAATTCTCCACCTCCACCATGAGGTGCACGATACCGGTGGGGTTGGGCAGCGGCAGGAAGGCCAGCGAGTGATGGCGCGGATTGCAGCCGTAGAACCGCAGCCAGGCCGGATCGCCGTCGGCGGGCCGCCCCACCATCTGCGGCGGCAGCCGCATGGAGTCGCGCAGCCGGAAGCCCAGCACATCCTGGTAGAACGCCTGTGCGGCGGCGTCGTCGGTGCAGGTGAGCACCACGTGCCCGAGCCCCTGCTCGGCGGTGACGAACTTGTGCCCGTACGGGCTCACGAACCGCCGCGCCAGGTACTGCGCCCCGTGGAACGCCTCCAGCACATTGCCGGAGGGGTCCTCGAAGCGGATCATGTTCTCCACCCGCCGATCCGCGAGCTCCTCCTTGGTGGCCTCCTTGAACGCCACCCCGTGCTCGGACAGCCGCTCCCGCAGCGCTTGCAGCGCCGGGGCGTCCACCACCTCCCAGCCGGAGACCAGCAGCCGGTCCTTGTCGCCGGGGACGATCACCAGCCGCGCCGGGAAGTCGTCCATCCGCAGGTAGAGGGCATCCGGATCGGGGCCGGGAGCCTCCATCATGCCGAGTACCTTGAGCCCGTAGTCGCGCCAGGCCGCCATATCGGTGGCCTCGATGCGCATATATCCGAGCGCTCGAATTCCCATGCTCACTTCTCCTTGACACCGAGCAGGAAGTCGGTTGCCAGCCGGTTGAATTCGTGGAACTTCTCCAGCTGGGCCCAGTGGCCGCAACCGCCGAACACGTGCAGCTGCACCCGCGGGATCATCTTCAGCGCCACCAGCGCGCCGTCGATCGGGTTCACGCGATCCTCACGACCCCAGATCATCAGCACCGGTTGCCGCAGCTTGTAGGCGTCGCGCCAGATCATGCCCTTGGCGAAATCCGCTCCGGCGAAGGACTTTCCCATGGCGCGGGTGGCGGCCAGCGCCTCGGGCGCGGAGGCGGAGGCGAAGCGTTCCTCGATGAGTTCCGGCGTGATGAGCGACTGGTCGAACACCATGATCCGCAGGAACGCCTCCAGGTTCTCCTTGGTGGGCTCGACATTGAACTTGGACAGCAGCTTCACGCCCTCGGTGGGGTCCGGCGCGAACAGGTTGGTGCTCAGTCCACCCGGACCCATGAGCACCAGCTTGCCCGCCCGGTCCGGGAAGTCCAGCGCGAACCGGGTGGCCGTGCCGCCGCCGAGCGAATTGCCCAGCAGGTGCACGCGTTCGGTGATCTCCAGGGTGTCCAGCAGATCCTTCAGCGCGGTGGAGCTGTGCACGAAGTACTGCGGGTGGTCCACCGGCTTGTCGGAGCGTCCGAAGCCGGGCTGGTCCACGGCGAGGACGTGAAAGTCCTTGGCCAGCACCGGAATGTTCTTGGCGAAGTTGGACCACGAGCTCGCGCCCGGACCGCCGCCGTGCAGCAGCACGATGGTGGGGCCGTTGCCGACGCCCGCCTCGTGGTAGTGCAGCTTCAGGTCCGGCCGCACCTGCGCGTAGCGCGAGGTGGATTCGAAGGTGATCTCTCCCACTGCGGTCATCGGCTACACCATCGTATCCGCGATCGGGAGCCCGAAGGCGTGGGTGCCGTACATGACGTAGGCGCGCTCGGGATCATTGGCGGCGTGCACGCGTCCGGCGTGCGCGTCGCGCCAGAACCGCTGCAGCGGAGTGCCGTTCGCCAGTGCGGTGGCACCGGACGCCTCGAACAGTTTGTCGATCGAGGAGATGGCGCGACCGGTGGCGCGGACCTGGTCGCGGCGGGCGCGAGCCCGCAGGTCGAAGGGGACTTCGCGACCCTCGACGAGGTAGGCGTACTCATCGGCCACATTGCCCGACAGCTGCCGCCACGCCGCGTCGATATCGCTGGCGGCCTCGGCGATGCGCACCTTGCCGAACGGATCGTCCTTGGCGTTCTCGCCCGCGTAGGCCGCGCGCACCCGCTTGCCCTGATGTTCCACGTGCGCCTCCAGCGCGCCGTAGGCCATGCCGACGATCGGGGTGGAGATGGTGGTGGGATGGATGGTGCCCCACGGCATCTTGTACACCGGATCGGTATTCTGCTCCAGGCCAGGAGATTTCAGATCGCTCATGGCACGGAAACTGAGGAAGCGGTGCTTGGGTACGAACACGTTCTCGACCACGACCGTGTTGGATCCGGTACCGCGCAGGCCGACCACATTCCACACGTCGTCGATGCGGTATTCGGTGCGGGGGATGAGGAACGAGCCGAAATCGACCGGCTTGCCGTTCTTGATCACCGGTCCGCCCACGACCACCCAGTCGGCGTGATCGGAGCCGGAGGACCAGGCCCACGATCCCTTCACGGTGTAGCCGCTGCCGTCCTCGGTCACCACGCCCGCACCCATGGGCGCGTACGACGAGGAGATGCGGACGTCGGTGTCCTCGCCCCAGACCTCTTCCTGCGCCCGCTGGTCGAACAGGGCCAGGTGCCAGTTGTGCACGCCGATGATGCCCGCCACCCAGCCGGTGGATCCGCAGGCGCTCGCGATCTTGCGCACGGTGTCGTAGAAGACGACCGGGTCGGCGGCGTGCCCGCCCCACTGGCGCGGTTGCAGCAGCTTGAAGAACCCGGTCTCCTGCAGATCCTTGACGGACTCCTCGGGCAGGCGGCGCAGGTCCTCCGCCTCCTGTGCGCGGTCGCGCAACGTGGGCAGCAGCGCCTCGACCCGCTCCACTACTTCTTGCGTCATCTCGCCAGTTGCTCCTGCCTGGTAGATCGGGAACGTATTCGTCTGGGTTCGAGACTAGAACACGTTCCTATTCCGTGTCGAGAACACGGCGACTCCCGTGGTCGAATGAGGCTCTCGCCTGCTCATCGATCTCTGGCTGGCGCATAACCCTGACTATTTTGTAACGTGTTCTAGTACTTCCAGAGGAGGATGGACGATGGCAACAACCCCCCAGGGGCCCCGCGGAAAGGTCCGTGAGATCGACGTGGGCAGCATGCCCACCCGGTATGCCCGGGGCTGGCATTGCCTGGGCCTGGCCGACACCTTCCGCGACGGAAAGCCGCACTCGGTCAACGTCTTCGGAACCAAACTGGTGATCTTCGCCGACAGCAGCGGCGAACTGCAGGTACTGGACGCGTACTGCCGCCACCTGGGCGGCGACCTGTCGATGGGCGAGATCAAGGGCGACGAGGTCGCCTGCCCCTTCCACGACTGGCGCTGGGGCGGCGACGGCAAATGCAAGGCGATCCCCTACGCGCGCCGCGTGCCACCGCTGGCCCGCACCCGCGCCTGGACCGCGCTCGAGCGCAACGGGCAACTGTTCGTCTGGCACGACCACGAGGGCAACCCGCCGCCGGACGAGGTGACCATTCCCTACATCGACGGCGCGTTCATCGACGCCGAGGGCAATCCGCTGGAGCGGATGAGCGACGCCTGGACCCCGTGGACCTGGCACACCATGCTGATCGAGGGCTCCAACTGCCGCGAGATCATCGACAACGTCGTGGATATGGCGCACTTCTTCTATATCCACTACGCCTTCCCGACCTTCTTCAAGAACGTCTTCGAGGGCCACATCGCCACCCAGTACCTGAAGACCAAGGGCCGCCCCGACATCGGCTCCGCGGCCGAGGCCGGTGTGGACGTGCTGCTGGAGTCGGAGGCGTCGTACTTCGGACCGTCGTACATGATCAACCCGCTGAAGAACATCTACAGCGGCTTCGAGGTCAACTCGGTTCTCATCAACTGCCACTACCCGGTCACGCAGAACTCCTTCGTACTCCAGTGGGGCGTCACCCTGGAGAAGCCGAAGGGGCTGCCCGACGAGCAGGCCCAGAGCTTCGCCGAGAAGATGACCGACGGGATCAGCGAGGGCTTCCTGCAGGACGTCGAGATCTGGAAGCACAAGTCCAAGATCGACAACCCGCTGCTGACCGAGGAGGACGGCCCGGTCTACCAGCTGCGCCGCTGGTACGACCAGTTCTACGTGGACGTGGCCGATGTCGACCCGCGCTCGACGCAGCGCTTCGAATTCGAGGTCGACACGTCCAAGGCCAACGAGGCATGGGAACTGGAGGTCGCCGAGAACCTGCGCAAGAAGCGGGAGGCCGAGGCGGCCGCAACCACGCAGGAGGCGAACGTCTGATGACCAACTGGGCGAAGGCACCCGATTTCGCGGACAGTCCGGAGCGGCAGGCACTGGTGCGCGCCCAGACGGTCGAGGACAAGAAGCACTACATGGAGGCGGGCTTCACCCCGCTCGCCTGCCAGTCCTGCGGGACCGAGGTACTGGTGCGCAAGCACAGCACCCACCAGAAGACGGTGCAGTGGACGGTCGACCCGGCCGCGCACTGCCCGGTCTTTCGCCGCATGGCCGAAGCCGGGCCGATCTTCGGCAAGCCCGACTCCTGCCCCAAGCTGGAGAAGACCATCGAGCACGCCGTGGCCGAGGGGATGCTCGAGATCGATTCCTGACGTATTCGGCTAGTCCAGCCGGAAATCCGCGAAGTCGAAGCCCGGGGCGACCACGCAGCTCACCAGCACATAGTCGTCGCCGAGCGGGCGGGCCGCCTGCGAGACGCCGCCGGGCACGATCGCCTGCGGTCGCTGGCCCCGCTCGACATCGGGGCCGAGGATGATCTCCTCGCCGTCGATGTTCAGCGCCAGCGGTCCGCCGCGATGCCACAGCCACAGCTCGTCCGAGGTCACGGTGTGCGGGGCGGACTTCTCGCCGGGCAGCAGCAGGAAGTAGATGGCCGTGGCGCTGGCGCGCGGTCCGCCGTAGCCCGGTGGCGTGAATTCCACCGGGCTGCGCCAGGTTTCCCGATACCAGCCGCCTTCCGGATGGGGGAGCAGATCCAGTTCGGCGGCCAGTGGCGGTCGGTCGTCGCTCATGCCCACCAATCTAGGCCCATGCCCGCCGTGCCGAGGCCGCCGCGCTGGGCACCGCCGCGCTGAGGCCGCCGCCGTGAGCCCACCGAGCTGAGCGCACCACGCTGAGCCCTGCCGCCTCGACGCCCGCTCACCAGCCCTCTATGCGCCATGTAATGCCGTGCGGTGCCAGCGCGTTCAGCACCTCTTCGGCGTCGAACGCCTCGGCCGGGGCCAGCGCGCCAGGCTTCGCGGTTCCGGCGGCCAGCCGCACGCCCCCCTCTGCCGCCATCAGGGCGGAATCGCGGTAGGAGTCCACGCCGCTCACCACCCCGCGCACCCGCTCGCCGCGTGCCCCGAAGGCGTCCACCACCAGGTCGTATCGCAGGTCCGAACTCGGCTCGTCCGGCATTGCGGCCAGCGCCTCGGCGGTGAATCCGCTGAGGTGAGCGAGGATTCGGATATCGAGCGCACCGGCCACGTACGACACCTCGGAATGCCGGGGCACGGTCAGCACCGGCGGTTGCGCGAACTTCGCCACCTCGGTCGGGGCGCTGTCGCCGGGGAAGGTCATGGTGGTGTGGCGGGCGGTGGGGCCGGTGCGCAGTTCGCCGTGCTCGTAGTGCCAGCCACCTGAGATGAACCAATCCCGGCTGGCCAGAATCGTTTTCGCGCTGCCCTTGGAACCATTGCCACCGCTGCGGCTCAGGTGGCTGATCACGATCTCGGCCGGGCCGGACACCCGGCGCGCGGTCAGATGGGACAGCAGATCGCCGGGCAGGTTGCTGTCGGTAATGCCGGAAACCACTGTGACACCGGCGGCTTCGGCGCGTGGCCCGTACTCGTCCAGGACGCGTTTCAGGAACAGCTGCTCCCCGGAGGTGTCGGTGTAGTGCGCGCCCGCGTCGATGGCGGCGGCCAGGATCGGTTCGCCGAGCTCGACATAGGCGGGCAGGGTGCTGATCACGGTATCGGCCCCGGTGAAGGCGCGGACCAGTGCGGCGTGATCGCGCACCGCGGCGACGCGGATATCGGCGGCGGGGATACCCGCCGACGCGGCGGCGGCGCGCAGCCGGTCGGCATCGCGGCCGACCAGGATCGGGGTGAGTTCGCGGCGGCGGAGTTCGGCGAGCACGTATCCGCCGGTGTGGCCGGTGGCCCCGTAGACGGCGATGGTGGGCTGCGCGATGCTGTTCGTCGATGTCATGTTACCGACGGTATTGCGTCGGATTGAGCATATGCATGGTTATTGAGCTCAGATGTATGTTCATAACACTCACTCGGTGAGCGCTATGGTGAACCGGTGGACGTTCTCAGCGAGACAATCGCCGCCATTCGCACCGGCAACCCCACCTCCGGCATGTTCATCCGGCACGCACCCTGGGGGCGGCACTACCCGGTCATGCCCGGCGCGGGCTTCCACGTGATCCTCCAGGGCTCGTGCTGGCTGCTGCGGCCCGACGCCGAACCCATCGCGCTCGGGGTGGGCGATGTGCTGCTCATGCCGCGCGGGGCCGATCACACGCTGGTCGACAGCCTGGACAGCGCGGTCACCGAGACGGCGCGACCCGGCGAGCCGCGTGAGATCGCCGGGACCGGTATGCGGACCGCATTGCTGTGCGGCGCTTACGAACTCGGTCGGCAGCGCAGCCATCCGATACTCGACGACCTGCCCGAGTTCGTTCATCTGCCCGCCCGCCCCGGCCGCCATCCGGCGCTACGCGGAGCCGTCGATCTCCTGGCCGCCGAGGTCGCCGAACCGCGGCCCGGCACCGATGCGGCCATTCCGGCACTGCTGGACACCCTGCTGCTGTTCTTCCTGCGCGCCTGGTTCGACGAGCAGGCCGAGGCTCGAACCGCCGGGTGGGCGGGCGCTTTCGCCGATCCCGCCGTCGCCACCGCGCTGCGCGCCATGCACGCCGACCCGGGCCGCGCCTGGACGGTGCCCGAACTCGGGGCCGCCGCCGGGGTCTCGCGTGCCACGCTGGCCCGCCGCTTCACCGCCACCGTGGGTGAACCGCCGCTGTCATATCTGACCCGCTGGCGTCTGCTCACCGCCGCATGCCTGCTGCGCGACACCGACACGCCCCTGGCGGCCGTGGCGCGCCGGATCGGCTACCGGTCCGAATTCGCCTTCGCCAAGGCGTTCAAGCGCGAATACGGCCTGGCCCCGGGGCAGTACCGGCGGGCCGTGGACAAGCCCGAGGTGATCGCGGTCTGAACGGCTGTGTCCCGGCCGACTTGTGTACGACAATCAAACAGGGTAGGCAAACCTAATCGTATTGTGTCGCCAGTCGAAACGAGGACGACGTGGATCTGTCCAGACGCCAGTTGTTCCAGGCCGGTGGCGGGCTCGGCCTCGCCCTGCTGCTCGCCGCCTGCGGCGGCACCGAAACCGATGCGCCGGTCGATGAGTCCGGACCGCCGCGGCGGGGCGGCACGCTGCGGGTGGGAGCGCTGGGGCGGCCCGGGGCCATCACCCGCGACCCACACGGGTCGCAGGCCAACGAGAGCGACTACCTGATTCTCAGCCTGCGCTACGACACCCTCACCGTGCCGGGCGAGAACACCATCACCGCACCGCGATTGGCCAGCGAATGGCAGGCGTCGCCGGACCTGAAGACCTGGCGCTTCACCATCGCGCCCGGCGCGACATTCCACGACGGCAAGCCGGTCACCGCCGCCGATGTCGTGTATTCGCTACGGCGACTGCGCGAAACGCCCGCCGGGGCCTCGCGCCTCCCGGGCATCCAGGCGCGCAATATCACCGCCGACGGCGACGGCACGGTGGTGCTCGTCTCCGACTACCCGAATGCCGAACTGCCGCAACTGACCCGGCTCACCACCTTCGTGGTGCCCGACGGAACCACCGATATCGAGAACGCACCGGGCACCGGGCCGTTCGTGCTGGAGTGGTTCCGTGGCGGCAATGCCCGGCTGGTGCGCAACGAGCAGTGGTACGGCGGCGAGGTGCATCTCGACGCCGTCGAGGTGAGCATTTTCGAGAGCCCGCAGGCCATGGCCACGGCGCTCATGTCCGGGCAGATCGACCTGGCGTCCAATGTGGGCGCGGTGGCGGCCCGAACCGTGGCGGGCCGCACGGATATTCGCACCGTCCGGCGCGCCGACGACATGGCCATGCCCATTGTCATGCGCACCGCCGAGGGCAGCCCCTTCGCCGATCCGCGCGTGCGGGAGGCGCTGCGGTTGGCCGTCGACCGCGAGGCCATGGTGGCCCAGGTGCTGTCGGGCTACGGCACCGTCGGCAACGACATCCTCGGCACCGGTGATCCGGAGTACGCCCGCGACATCCCGCAGCGGACCCGAGATCTCGACGCGGCGAAAAAGCTGCTGCGCGAGGCCGGATTCGACACCGCCGAGACCTACTCGCTGTACACCACCGAGGACATCGCCGGGCTGGCCGAATCTGCGACGCTGTTCGCCACCCAGGTCCGCGAAGCCGGGGTGAAGGTGGAAGTGGTCAAACAGGAGTCGGGCTCGTTCTGGGACGACACCTGGTTGAAAGGCGACCTCTACACCACCTACTGGGGCACCAACGACTCCGTCCTGTTCTTCGCCAGCAAGACCATGGTCTCCGACAGCGGGCAGAACGAAGCCGGTTGGCGCGACACCGAATTCGACGAGACCTACCGCACCGCCGTGGCGACCGCCGACGCCGGGGCGCGCGCGGACCTGCTGCGCAAGCTCCAGAGTATCCAGTACGACCGCTCCGGATACCTGCTGTGGGGCATGGCCGACGGCATCGACCTCGCGGGCTCGGCCGTCCGCGGCCTGCCGAAGCTCCCCGGATACGGAAGGGTGCAACTCGAAGGCGCATGGCTGGCCCGCTGACACCCCTCGACCACACCGCCGACCCGGACGAGCCGGGCCGGACGGCGGTTGCGGGCGCGACTGTGTCGGAGTCGGTGTCTTCGGGCGGGATTGTGCCGGACGCGGCGGCATCGGCTGGGCCGGTGTCGGACGCGCTTGGGCAGTCTGCGCCAGGGGCGCAGGGTGGGCAAGCGCAGCCGCGCACCCCGGAGGCGGACTCGTCCTCGATGGCTGGTCCGGGCTGCGGATCCTCGGCGGAGCACGGCGCGCTACCGGAACAACGGAGTCGGCTCCACGAGGGCGGCGATGGGTTGCCTCGCCCGGTGCGGCGAGGCGGGTGGCGGCGCAGGGTGATACGTGGTGCGCAGCGCCACGAGGGAAGCGACGGTGTGCCGTACCGGGTGAGGCGCGACAGCGTGCGGCGGGTGTGGCACGACAGGTGGCGGCGCACTGCGGGACGACTGAACTCATTGTGTTCGAAGGCGTACCGGGAACTACCGCGCACGGCGGCGCATGCACGACCGCTGCGCTGGGTGGGACGCGTCGCACTGCTCCTCGCCAAACGCGCACTGCTGCTGGTGATCCTGCTGGTGCTGGTGTTCGTGACAGTCGACCTGCTGCCCGGTGATGCCGCGTCGGCTACCGCCGAACGGGGCGAGAGCGCCGCGGACGTCGAGCGGCGGCGGGTCATGCTGGGGCTGGATCGTCCGGTGCTGCAACGCTGTTGGGAATGGCTGAGCGGGCTGCCGACCGGGGACCTCGGTCTGTCGGCGCGGGGTGTGCCGGTGCGGGAGCTGGTGTCGGGGGCCTTCCCGAACACCCTGCTGCTCGGCGGGCTGGCGCTGCTGCTCACCGCCGTGGCCGCACTCGCCCTGGGATGCTGGGCGGCGCTGCGCCCCGGCAGTCCGCTCGACCGCGCCATCTCCGGCACCGCCACCGCCATGCTGGCGCTGCCCGAATTCGTGGTGGCGGTGGCGCTGGTCGCGCTGCTCTCGCTCTGGGTCGGATGGCTGCCCGCCGTCACCATCACCGGTGCGGACGGCGGCCCGGCCAGCCCGGACATGCTCATCCTGCCGGTGCTGGCGCTGACCATTCCGCAGACCGGCTGGAACATCCGCATCGTGCGCGCGGCCCTCGCCGACGAGGCCCGGGAGCCGCATGTGGAGGCCGCCGTCCTGGACGGTCTCGCGCCGCCTCGAATCCTGCTGCGCCACATGCTGCCCGGCGCGCTGCCCGCCATCGTCACCGGACTGGCCACCTCGACCGGCATGCTGCTCGGCGGGGCCGTGGTGGTGGAGGCCGTCTTCAATTATCCCGGCGTCGGCTCGGTCCTCGCCTCCGCCGCCGCCGACCGCGACGCACCCCTGGTGGCGGGCGTGACCGCGCTCGCCGGTGCCGTCATCACCCTCATGCTGCTCACCGCCGACCTGATCCGCGACGCTCTCGGAGGCCGCCGATGACTCGACTCCGGCCCGCCGCGACGGATACTGGTCGCGTCGCGAATGCCGACCGCGCCCGGCTCCCCCTGGCCGAGGTCGGCTGCGGCGTGCGCGTTGTCCGCAGCAGGCCCGCTCCGGGGGCGCGATCGCACTCGGTTCCCGTCCCACCCGGCGGCGCGTGGCCGGTCGGCACCCTGAAGCGGCTCGGCGGCTCGGTCCTCCCCGGAGGGTCGGGTGAGGTCCGGTGATGCGCCCGCGCCCGGCCGCTGTCCGTCCTCGCGCACGGCTGCTGTTCATCGCGCGGTTGCTGCCTGCGCTGGTGCTGGTGGCGGTGGCGCTGGCGGGGCCGTGGCTGGCCCCGCATCCCATCGACACTCCGGTGACCGGACCGTACGCCGAACCCGGCGGTGCCGCCCCGCTCGGCGGCGATCTGCTCGGGCGCGATGTGTGGAGCCGGGTGCTGGCGGGGGGACGGGAGCTGGTGGTGTCCGCATTGCTGGCCGCCGTGCTGGTCACCGTGGTCGCGGCCGGGCTCGGCGCGGTGAGCGCGCTGCGGCCGGGGTTCGGGCGGGTGGTGGACCGGACGGCCGATCTGCTGATCCTGCTGCCCGCCGTGCTCGGGCTGTTGCTCATCGCACTGTCATGGCCGGGCGGGGGAAGAGTGGCGATCATCACGGCAGCGGTGGTGCTGGGGGTGCCGTACGCGGTGCGGCTGGTGACCGGCGCGGCGGCCCCCATCGCGGCATCCGGCTACGTCGAGGCCGCCGCCGCGGGTGGTGAGCACCTGTGGCACCTGGTCTTCCGCGAGGTGCTGCCCAATTTGCGGGCCATTCTGCTGGCCCTGTTCGGGCTGCGGTTCGTGGCCGCCGTCTATATCGTGGCGACCGCGGGCTTCCTCCAGATCGGTCCGCAACCCCCGGCCGCCGACTGGGCACTCATGATCCGGGAGAACGGTCCCGGCGTCCTCCTCAACCCTTGGGCGGTGATCGCCCCTAGTCTGCTTATCGGGGTGCTCGCCATGAGCGTCAATCTCGCGGCGGCCGCCCTGGCACCACAGGTAGGACGAAAGGCGGTGAGCCTGCGATGAACTCCGCACGGCTACCCAAGCGGCAGCTCCAGACCGGCGACGAGATCACGCCGGAGCACGAGGAACAAACCCTCACCCTGCCCGCCGACGGCGCGGCGCCCGCGGATCGCCCCGGCCTCGCACGCGTCGTGCGTGCCGTCCAACTCGGTAGGGAGGCGACCAAACGCTGATGCCCGACGCCGGTCCCACCACGCCGCCCGGCCACCCCGCCGTGCGGGTGCGCAATCTCGCGGTCGCCGCGACGGACGGGCGGATGCTGCTGCGCGACGCGTCCCTCGATGCCGAGCCCGGCCGAGTCGTGGCGCTGACCGGACTCTCCGGCGCGGGCAAGACCACCCTGCTGCGCGCGCTCACCGGCATTCTGCCGCCCGGCACCACCCGCACCGACGGCACCGTGGAGGTGCTCGGCCACGACGTATTCGCCCTGGACACCACTGCCCTGCGCGAGCTTCGCCGCACCCGCATCGCCTTCGTGGGCCAGGATCCCGGCTCCGCCCTCAACCCGCGCATGCGGGTACGCGCCCTCGTCCGCGAACTCGCCACCGACCCGTCCACGGTGACCGACCTGCTCACCGAGGTCCGCCTCCCCGCCGACCTCCGCTTCACCACCCGCCGCCCCACCGCCCTCTCCGGCGGTCAGCAGCGCCGCGTGGCCCTGGCCCGCGCCCTGGCCCGCCGCCCCGACGTCCTCCTGCTCGACGAACCCACCGCGGGCCTGCACCCCGAACTCCGCGACGACATCGCCGACCTGCTCCGCACCCTGGCCCACACCCGCGCCCTGGCCATCGTCCTCACCTGCCACGACCGCGCCCTGGTCGACCGCATCGCGGATACCGAAGTCCACCTCGAATCGGGCGATCCCTCGGTCCACACCGTCACCGCGCCCGCCGAGCCACCCCGCCCGTTCGCATCCGAGGCCGCCGCCGGCGACGACCGGTCGCGGCGAGCGGCTGCACCCGACCACTCGGCCGATCGCCTGCCGTCGAACGGTCTGCCGACCGGTCCGGGTGAGCGCGGCCCTGCCGCCTCGACGACGGCCGCCGATGTCGCCACACCGGTCGAACAGACCGGGGCAGCGCCCACGGCGGCGACCTCGGCCGGAAGTGTGCCGTCGGCATACTCGCCTGTCCGTGCGGGAGAGCCGGAGTCGGCGAACAGCGTCCCGGCGGGCTGCGGCGGGTTCGTGTCGGGGCGGGGTGAGAACCTGCCCGGTGACCGTGTCGCGGCCGGAGCCGTCGGCGGCCGGACGGGCGATGCGAACGGTACTGCCCTCGTGGGCGGACGTGTCGTCGGCTCGCAGGCAGCCGCGAGCGATCCCGGTCGGCTCGCGGCATCGTCGCATAGCGCGGAAGTCGCTGCTGTGCCCAACGAGTCGCTGCTGGTGGTGCGGGGCCTGGAGGTCTCCTTCGCGGGGAGCGGGCAGCGGGTGCTGCACGGAGTCGATCTCGCCGTCGGGGCGGGGCGGGCGGTGGGGATCGTGGGGCCGTCGGGGTCGGGGAAGACGAGTGTGGCGCGGGCGGTGGTGGGGTTGCATCCGCCCGAACGGGGGACGGTGACGCTCGACGGGGTGGCGTTGCGTGGGGAGTCGCGGCGGCGGAGCCGGGAGCAGCGGCGGCGGGTGCAGTTGGTGCCGCAGTCGCCGCTGGGGGCCTTGAATCCGAGCCGGAGCGTGGGGGAGACGCTGGGGCGGCCGCTGCGGCTGCATCGGCGCTGCGCGGCGGGGGAGCGCGCGCGGCGGGTGGCGGAGCTGCTGCGGCAGGTGGAGCTCGCACCGGATTACGCGCGGCGGTATCCGCACGAACTGTCCGGCGGGCAGCGGCAGCGGGTCGCCATCGCGCGGGCGCTGGCCGCCGAGCCGGATGTGCTCATCTGTGACGAGGTGACCTCCGCACTCGACGACCGCACCGGCGCGGCGATCATGGACCTGCTGGCCGGGCTGCGCGCGAGTCACCGGCTCGCGCTCGTGCTCATCGCGCACGATCTGCCGCTCATCGCCGAACGCACCGACACCGTCACCGTGCTGGACGCTGGACGCGTGGTCGAATCCGGCAGTACGGCAAGTGTTTTCGCCGCACCGACGCATGAGACCACCCGCGCCCTGCTGGCCCCGGACGCGCTGACGCGAGCGGGTTGACGGCCGCCGCTGCTCAGCTGAACGGGCTCGCGGGCCGGGCCTGCAAGTCCCCGTCCACCCAGATGTCGACCTTCTCGTTGTAGAAGCACACCAGCCCGGCAACCTTCTGGCTCTCCGGCAGCGGCGTCGGGTACCCCCACGCGATGTCCGGATACTCCCGCTCGCCGATCCGCACGGTCCAGTACGAGGCGGTCCCCTTGTACGGGCACTGGCTGGTGGTGTCCGACTCGCGCAGCAGCTCCATGCGCACATCGGTCAGCGGCAGGTAATACCGTGCGGGCAGCCCGGTTTCGAAGAGGATGCGCGGATTGCGGGAGTCGGCGACGGTGGTGCCGTCGATATCCACGCGGACGTGGCGTGAGCTCGCGAGGATGTCAACCCGGCTGTAGGGATCGCGCGGGTGGACGTAGATCGGCTCGTCCTCCTCGAACCAGGCGTCCATGGCGTCGAAGTCCAGCCGCACCAGCTCCCGCAGTTCCGGCACGGGGGAGTCCAGGTAGCGCACGGCCGCGCCGAAGGCAGTGGCATTGTCGGCCAGTACGTCGAAGGCGGTGCCGTCGCCGAGTTCGGTGGAGCCGCGGGCGTCGCCGGAGGGCTCGAGCTTGGCCGTCAGATCGGCGGCGGGCAGGTAGTAGGTGGGGTAGTGGGGGTGTTCCCACACCAGGACGGGATGGCGGGTGTCGGCGACCAGGTGACCGCCGAGGTAGGTCCGCACGCGCTTGGCACACGGCTCGACGCGGACCCCGCTCCGATTCGTCTCGCTCATACCTTCCGACGCTACGCCGAATTCGTTTGCGGCCACCCGGCTCCGGCCGTCGGCGCACCTCGGGGACGTCGGATCACCCCGCTCCGCCCTGCCGAGTTCGGGACCGCGAACGGCGGGTCCCCTCGGCGGCCGAGCTCACACCTCGGGTTCTGGTCGCATGACCAGGGCCGATATGGTGTAGCCGCAACATTCGAGCAACAACCCAGAAGGTGGCGGTCAGAGTGACGGTGCCGATCACACAGGAGCGGGAGGGGCTGCGGCCCGGACTGCGGCGACGTCATATGACGATGATCGCCATCGGCGGCGCGATCGGCGCGGGCCTGTTCGTCGGCTCCGGCTCGGTCATCCAGACCGCGGGACCCGCGGCGGTGCTGTCCTACGCGGCGGCCGGGCTGCTGGTGCTGTGCGTACTGCGGGCGCTGGGCGAGATGGTGGTGGCCCGGCCGGTGGCCGGATCGCTGGCCGAGTACGCGCGCATGTCCATGGGGCCGTTCGCCGGATTCGTGGTCGGCTGGCTGTACTGGTACCTGTACGTCATCCTGGTCGGTGCGGAGGCCGTGGCCGGTGCCGCGATCCTCGGCGCATGGGTCGATCTGCCGCAGTGGGTGCTGTCCGCCGCCCTGCTGGTGATCATGACCGCCGTCAATCTGGTGTCGGTGAAATCCTTCGGCGAATTCGAATTCTGGTTCGCCTCCATCAAAGTCGTGGCCATCGTGCTGTTCCTGGTGCTGGGCGCGGTGTACCTGTTCGGGCTGTGGCCCGACGCCGACGGCGGCCTGCACAATCTGACCGGGCACGGCGGGTTCGCGCCCAACGGCGTCACCGGGGTGTTCTCCGCCATCGTGGTGGTGATGTTCGCCTTCGGCGGTACCGAGATCGTCACCGTGGCGGCCGCGGAATCCAAGGAGCCGGGCCAGGCCGTCGCCCGCGCCACCAACAATGTGCTGTGGCGGGTCGGCCTGTTCTATGTGGCCTCGATCTTCCTCATCGTCTGCATCCTGCCCTGGAACGACGCCGAGGTGTTGCAGAGCCCGTTCGTCAGCGCCCTGGACCACATGGGCGTTCCCGCCGCGGGCACCATCATGCAGGTGGTCATCCTGACCGCCGTGCTGTCGGTGCTCAACTCGGCCATCTACGTCTCCTCCCGCATGCTCTACGTCCTCACCCGCGACGGCGACGCCCCCGCCGGTCTGGTGAAGGTGAACAGGCGCGGCGTCCCCGCCCGCGCGGTGCTGCTCGGCACCGTCGCCGCCTGGGGTGCGGTCATCGCCTCCTACGTCTCCCCGGACCAGGTCTTCACCTTCCTGGTGAACTCCATCGGCGTGGTGCTGGCCTTCGTCTACGTGGCGATCATGTTCTCCCAGCTGAAACTCCGCTCCCGCCTCCGCCGCGAGGACCCCTCCGCCCTCACCTACCGCATGTGGGGCTACCCCTACCTCAGTTGGCTCGTCATCGCCGCCATCGCCATCGTCTTCATAGCGATGGCCCGCAACCCCGACCAGCGCAACCAACTCCTGGCTTCCACCATCAGCCTCCTGGCGGTAGCCGCCATCTACCCGCTGCGCGCCAAGTTCGGCAGGAAGCCCCCGACCCGCGAGGTCGAGGTCCTGCACCACTAGTCGCGGCGGCGTTCCCCGGGTTCGTCATCGGGATCGTCCGAGCCACGCCCCATCGGCTCGGATGTCCCCGGGCCGCCGAACTCCGCCTGGATGCTCGTTCCGGGCGGTACACCCCCGTATCCCATGGTCGCGAACGGATGGTTGAACTCCCCGCCGCCAACCCCGTACCGCTTGATCCTCCGCCGCCGCAGCCACAGCAGCCAGATCGGCGCGATGGCCACCACCACCGCCATGATCAGCACAACCCACGCTCCGTCATCCATAGCGAACCCCTCTCGCCGCCGGGCATACGGTCCTGCGGAGATTGTGCGGCTCCGCGTTCCGGAAGGCCCGCAAGCGCGCCGCGTCACGGGGGTGGGGACGACCACAGGGTGGGACTACTACCGGAGGCTGGGTTCAGTCGTCGCCGAGGGTGATGGCTTGGGCCTCCGTGACGCTGTGCGGCGCGGGGTCGTGGTCGTCCACGCCGCGCAGGAGTCCGCGGCCGGACAGGAGGACCGCGACGGCGGCGGCGGTGCAGGCCGCGCCCACCCAGAACGGCAGGGACATGTGGTGTTCGCCGAGTTTGCCCGCCAGGTAGGGGGCGGCCGCGCCGCCCGCGAAGCGGACGAAGCTGTAGGCGGCGGAGGCGGTGGAGCGTTCGACCGGGGCCGAGAGCATCACGGCCTCGGTGATGAGGGTGTTGTTCACGCCGAGGAACAGGCCCGCGAGGACGGTGCCGACCACCAGGACCGGCTTGTGTTCGGTGAGCAGGGCCATGACGGCCAGATCGGCGGCGAACAGGGCCAGCGCCAGCGCCATCATCGGCACGGTGCCGAAGGCGCGCTGGAGTTTCGGCGCGAACCAGACCGAGGCCACGGCCAGCAGCACACCCCAGCCGAAGAAGATGAAGCCGATCTCGTAGGTGCCCATGTCCAGGGGGAACGGGGTGTAGGCGAGCAGGGTGAAGAAGCCGTAGTTGTAGAGCAGGGCGGTAATGCTCACCAGCAGCAGCCCGGGGTGGGTCAGGGCCTTGAACGGTGCGGTGATGGAGGTCGGCCGGGCGGGCCTGGGCGTCTCCGGCAGCAGGATCACCAGCCCGATGAAGGCCACCGCCATGAGTACGGACACCCCGAAGAACGGTGCGCGCCAACTGAAGTGGCCGAGGAATCCGCCCACCAGCGGCCCCGCGGCGATACCGATGCCCAGCGCCGCCTCGTAGAGGATGATGGCGCGTGCCACGCCGCCGCTGGCCGCGCCCACGATGGTCGCCAGCGCGGTGGCGATGAACAGCGCGTTGCCCAGCCCCCACCCCGCGCGGAAGCCGACGATCTGCCCGACCGTATCGGAGCCGCCCGCCAGGGCCGCGAACGCGACGATGATCGCCAGCCCCGCCAGCAGCGTCTTCTTGGCTCCGAACCGGCTCGACACGACACCGGTGATCAGCATGGCCACGCCGGTGACCAGCATGTAGCTGGTGAACAGCAGCGTCACCTGCGACGGCGACGCGTGCAACTGCTCACCGATCGGCTTCAGGATCGGATCCACCAGCCCGATGCCCATGAAGGCGATCACGCTGGCGAACGCCACGGCCCACACGGCCTTGGGCTGCTTGGTGTTGGAAGTTGGGGTGGGGGTCCCGCCGGTGGCGGGCCGGGCATCCGACATGGTGCTCACAAGAGTCTCCCTCATCGTCACGGCATTCGTTGTATATGCTAACCAAAATGATTGCGTATGCTAACTATTTCTTACCGTGACACGCCGCACAGGCCGGTGGCCAGGGCGAACGCCCCGCTGCCACCGGCCTGTGCCGATGCAACTTCCCGCTATGCCGGTCGTGCCAGCGGCCGCGCGGGATATCCGAACAACTGCGCCAGACCGTGCGCCCGCTTGAAGAACAGATGCGCGTCATGCTCCCAGGTGATCGCGATACCGCCGTGCATCTGCACCATCTCCGACACCACCGCGTTGAGCGCGTCGGTGCAGTACAGTCGCGCCGCCGCCACATCAACCGGGTCCACATCGCCCGCGGCCAGCGCCGCGATGGCATGGTGGGCGATGGACCGGGCCGACTCCACCTGCACGTACATATCGGCCATCCGATGCTTGAGCGCCTGGAAGCTGCCGATGGGCCGCCCGAACTGTACTCGCGACCCGGTGTAGTCGACGGTCAGGTCCAGGCACCGCTGCGCCGCCCCGACCTGCTCGGCCGCGACCGCCAGCCAGGCGGTCTCCCGCAGCCGATCCACCTCGACGGCGCCGAGCCGCCGCGCGGCCACACCGTCGAAACCGATCTCGGCCAGCCGCCGCGAGGGATCCTGGGTCGGGACCGTCGTCCGCGCGACCCCGTCCGCCGTGCCGTCCACCTCGAACAGCCCGTCGGCGGTCAGTACCAGCAGGGTGTCGGCATACGCACCGTCGAGCACGTAATGCGCGGTGCCGGTGAGCTTTCCGTCCGTGACCGCGACCCCGAACTCGTCCCAGCCGCGCCGCCCGGCCCAGCACAGGGCAAGGGTGCGCGCACCCTCGGCCACCTCCGGCAGCAGCCGCTCGGTCGCCTCGGCATCCCCCGCGAGCAGCAGCGCCCGCACCCCCAGCACCGCCGACCCGAGCATGGGCGGCGCACTCAGCGTGTGGCCCAATTCCTCGACCACGAGCAGAGATTCGACCAACCCGGCCCCGATGCCGCCGAACTCCTCCGGAATCGCCAGCGCCGCCACCCCGACCTGTTCGCACAGCAGCCGCCACAGCTGCTCGTCGTAGCCGCGCGGCCCCTCGATCCCACGCCGCACGGCCGCACTGTCGCCGTGCTTGGCCAGCACCGCGCGCACGGTGCTCGCGAGTTCCTGCTGCTCCGCACTCAGACTCATGCTGTGCCCCTCTCGATCCGAGCGGTGTGCCGCATGAGGCACTGCCGCCACACGTGCGGCGGCCTCATGTCGCCGTTCCGTCCGAACGCAACGCCCCGGCGATCCGGGCACGGTGGAAATCCGGTGTGCCCCACGCCGAGCGCAGTGCGGTCACCTTCGTGATCCACAGCGACAGATCGCATTCGGCGGTGTAGCCGATGGCCCCGTGCACCTGGAGCGCGGTGCGCGCGGCCCGGTACGCGGCCTCCCCAGCGGCCAGTTTGGCCGCGGAGATGTCGCGCGCCGTGGTCGCGGTCGCGTCCTGCGCCGAGAGTGCCGCCCGGTAGAGCAGCGGCTGTGCCATATCGAGGCCGATGAGCACGTCCGCCAGCTGATGCTTGATGGCCTGGTACTGCCCGATCGGCTTGCCGAACTGGTGGCGCTGCTTCACGTACTCCGCGCTGATGTCCAGCAGCGCCCGTCCGGCCCCCAGGAGTTGGGCGGCGGTGGCGAGCGCACCCGCGTCGAAGGCGGTGTCGATGGCGGCGCGCACCCCGTCACCCTCGGCGAGCACGGTCTCCTCGATGACGGGGAACAGCCGCCGCGCCGCGTCCACCGAGCGAATGTGCTCCTGCGGCGTGGCCAGCGAGACTCGGTCACCGGTCGCCACCAGCACCACATCGGCCGTATCGGCATCCAGGGCGAGCGGTTCCGCGGCAGTGCCCGGCGCGGGCAGAGCGATGGTGCCCAGTACGGCTCCCTCGGTGAAGCCGCCGAGCCAGCCGCCGGTCTGTTCGGTACTCGGAAGTGCTTGCAGCAGTGCGGGAAGCACCGCGGCCGTCTCCACCAGCGGTCCGGGTACGGCGGCCCGGCCGATCTCGGTGCACGCCACCACCAGCTCCACCGGACCGGCCCCGAAACCACCGTTGTCCTCGGTGACGGTGAGCCCCAGCGCACCGGCCTCGGCCAGCTGCCGGATGAGCGCCTTCCCGGCGGTCGCGTCCCCGGCGGCCCAGGCGCGTACGGTATTCGGCGTCTTGGCGGCCTCGCACATCTTGCGCAGGCTGGCCGCGAAGTCGAGTTGTTCTGCTGTCAGAGCGAATCGCATGTCGTTCTCCGGTCGACTATCGCGGCAGGCCGAGCAGGCGTTCGGCGATGATGTTGCGCTGAATCTCGTTGGTGCCCGCGTAGATCGGGCCGGCCAGCGAGAAGAGGTAGCCGTCGGTCCACGCCGACTCCTGTTCGGCGGCGGCGCCGTGCAGCTCCAGCGCGGTTTCGTGCATGGCGATATCGAGGTCGGACCAGAACACCTTGTTCACCGAGGATTCCGCGCCCAGCTGGCCGCCCTCGGCGAGCCGGGTGACGGTGGCCCAGGTGTTCAGCCGGTACGCCTCCGCACCCACCCAGGCGTCCACCACGCGATCCCGCGCCGCGGTATCGGCGGCGTCGGCGACGGTGCGCCACAGGTCGATGAGCTTGGCCGCGGTGGCGGTGAACCGTCCGGGGCTGCGCAGCGAGAGTCCGCGCTCATTGCTGGAGGTGGCCATGGCGACCCTCCAGCCGTTGTTCGGTTCGCCGATCACGTCCCGGTCGGGCACGAACACATTGTCCAGGAAGATCTCCGCGAACCCCGGCTCGCCGTCCAACTGCGGAATCGGACGTACGGTGACGCCCTCGGCGGTGAGCGGGAACATCAGATAGGTCAGCCCGCGATGCCGCTGCGCCTCCGGGTCGCTGCGGAACAGTCCGAAGCCCCAATCCGCGTAGGACGCCCGCGAACTCCAGGTCTTCTGTCCGTTGAGCAGCCAGCCCCCGTCGGTGCGCTTGGCGGTGGACCGGATCCCGGCGAGGTCGCTGCCCGCCTCGGGTTCCGACCACGCCTGCGCCCAGATATCCTCGGCGCGAGCCATTCTCGGCAGAATGCGAGCCAACTGCTCGGGCGATCCGTGTTCGAACAGGGTCGGCGCGAGCAGGAAGATGCCGTTCTGGCTCACCCGCCCGGGCGCTCCGGCCGCGTAGTACTCCTCCTCGAAGATCACCCATTCGGTGAGCGAGGCGTCCCGGCCGCCGTACTCGGCGGGCCAGGCCACACACGACAGCCGGGCGTCGGCGAGCACCGCCTCCCATTCCCGGTGCGCCTCGAAACCCGCCTGGGTGTCCATGGACGGCAAGGGAGCGGCGGGTACGTTGGCGGCCAGGAACTCCCGCACCTCACGCCGGAATTCCTCGGTCCTGGTATCGAATTCGAGATCCATCTACTTCACCCCGTTCCGGTCGGCGGCCGCCTTCATGGATCTGGCGTTCATGCCGCCGAGTGAATCGGCGCCGACCTCGGCATTGTGCGCGTGCGCGAAATGGTGCAGTCCGAAGACCGAATCCATGCCGGCGCGCATGCCCATCAGGTCCTCGCACTGGTTGACGGCTTTCTTGGTGAGCGCCAGCCCGAACTGCGGCATCTCCGCGATCCGCTCGGCCAGCGCCAGGGTGTGGCCCTCCAGCTCCGCGCGCGGGACCACGCGATTCACCATTCCCCACTCGTATGCCTGTGCGGCACTGAAGCGTTCACCGGTGAACAGGATCTCCTTGGCGCGGCGCGGGCCCAGCACCCACGGATGCGCGAAATACTCGACGCCCGGAATGCCCATGCGCACCACCGGATCGGAGAAGAAGGCGTCCTCCGACGCCACGATCATGTCGCAGCACCAGGCCAGCATGAGCGCGCCCGCGATGCACGCGCCCTGCACCATGGCGATGGTGGGCTTGGGGATCTCCCGCCAGCGGCGGCACATGCCCAGGTACACCTCGGATTCGCGGGCGAAGCGCTGGTCGCCGCCCTGGCGGTCGACGTGGTCCCACCACAGCGCGGCCTTGTTCTCGTAGCTGACGTGGTGATCGCGCCCCGGCGTGCCGATATCGTGTCCGGCACTGAAATGCTTTCCGGCGCCGGCCAAGACGATCACCTTGACCTCGGGATCCTCGACCGCCCGGGTGAAGGCGGCGTCGAGGGCGTAGGTCATGACCGAGTTCTGCGCATTGCGGTAGTCGGGTCGGTTGAGGGTGACGATCGCGATCGGTCCGCGCGTCTCGTAGCGCACCACCTCGCCCTCGTCGGGGATCGGCCCTGGTTCCTGGCTCACGCTCTCTCCTCGTTCTCCGCACGGCCGGTGTCGTCGCGCAGCTGCCGCTTGAGCACCTTCCCGGCGGCGCTGTAGGGCAGCTGATCACGGAATTCGACGTAGCGCGGCACCTTGAAATTGGCCAGCAGCGTCTTGGCGTGCGCCACCACGTCGTCGGCGGTGAGGCCCGACCCGGCCTTGCGCACCACGAACGCCTTGCCGACCTCGCCCATCCGTTCGTCCGGCACCCCGATGACCGCGGTCTCGGCGACGCCGTCGAGCCGGGCCAGGGCCTGTTCGACCTCGGCGGGGTACACATTGAACCCGCCGCAGATGTACATGTCCTTGAGCCGGTCGGTGATCTTCAGGTAGCCGCGTCCGTCCAGGGTGCCGACGTCGCCGGTGTGCAGCCAGCCGTCACAGTCGATGGTGTCGGCGGTGGCCACCGGATCGTCGAGATAGCCCAGCATCACCTGGGATCCGCGGATGAGCACCTCGCCGTTGTCGGCGAGTGCGACCTCGAAGTCGCCGATGGCACGACCGCAGGTGTTGGCGATGGTCTCGGCGTCGTCCTCCGGGCGGCACATGGTGCCGAAGCCGCCGGACTCCGAGAGCCCGTAGGCGGTGAGCACCACATCGAATTCCAGTTCGGTGCGCATTCTCTCGATGAGTACGACCGGCACGGTGGCCGCACCGGTGACCGCCACCCGCAGGCTGCTCAGATCGGCGTCGCGACGCGCGGGATGCTCCAGGATGGTCTGGTAGATGGTGGGCGGCCCGGTCAGCACCGTGATGCGGTGGTCCTGCACCAGCCGCATGGTCTCGGGCACGTCGAAGGTGGCCTGCGGCACGATGGTCGCACCGGTCACCAGGCACGCGAGAATGCCTGCCTTGTAACCGAAGTTGTGGAAGAACGGCGGCACCACCAGGTAGCGGTCGGTGCTGTTCAGGGTGGCGCATTCGGACCAGGCCCGCGCGCCCGCGAGCGCCTGGCGGTGCGCGATGAGCGTGCCCTTGCTGCGCCCGGTGGTGCCGGAGGTGAACAGGATGTCCGAGAGATCGTCCGGGGAAACGGATTCCGCGCGGGCGATGGCGTCCGCGGCGCTCACCTGTTCGGCCAGCGCGGCCAGGTTACGCCAGGTCAGGGTGTCGTCACCGGTGCGCGCGGCGGCATCGCCCGCGGCGGACACGCCGACGCCACCCGTGCCGATCGCGGCGGCATCATCCGTGACAGCCGTGCCAGCATCATCGGTGCCGCCCGGACCGGTGTCGCCCGGAATCACGATGGTCGTCCCGATCTTCAGATCCGGGGCGGCTGCCCGCAATTCGGCGAGTCGGTCGCGGCCCAGGAACGGCCCGGCGATGAACAGCGCCTTGGCGTCCACCCGCGCCAGCACATCCGCGGCCTCCTCGGCGACGTAGCGGGTGTTGAGCGGGACGATCACCGCGCCCACGTAGTGGGTGGCCAGCACGGCCGTCACCCAGTGGTGTGTATTGGGAGCCCAGATGCCGATCCGGTCGCCGCTGCCGATCCCGCGCGCCAGCAGCGCCCGGGCCGTCTCACGCACCGAGTCGAGCAGTTCCGCCCAGCTCAGTCGTACGGCACCGTCGACGACGGCGGGGGCATCGCCGTAGGCGCGCGCCGCGTCGTGCAGAGCCAGCGGAGTGGTCTGCGGAGGTGGTGTCATCGGAATTCCTGCCGTCCGGGAATGGGTCTAACAAAGCAAGTGCTTGGTAGGTTACTCTACCGACGTGAGCATGATCCAGACCCCCGAACCGGCCAGTGGGATGGAGGCGGGACGCGACGCCGAATTCCGCGCCGAAGTGCGTGAATGGCTGGCCGAGAGCCTCACCGGGCAGTTCCGCGAACTGCGCGGTCTGGGCGGTCCCGGCCGCGAACACGAAGCCTTCGACGAACGCCTCGAATGGGACCGCGCCCTGGCCGCCGCCGGGCTGACCTGTCTGGGCTGGCCGGTGGAATGGGGCGGCCGCGACGCCACCCTGCGGCAGCAGATCATCTTCCACGAGGAGTACGCCAAGGCGGACGCGCCCAGCCGGGTCTCGCATCTGGGCGAGGAACTGCTCGGCCCCACCCTCATCGCCTTCGGTACCGAGGAGCAGAAGCGGCGCTTCCTGCCGGGCATCCGCGGTGTCACCGAACTGTGGTGCCAGGGCTATTCCGAGCCCGGCGCGGGATCGGATCTGGCGGCCGTGTCCACCGCCGCTCACCTGGACGGCGACGAGTGGTCGATCACCGGGCAGAAGATCTGGACCTCGCTGGCGCACCTGTCCGACTGGTGCTTCGTGGTGGCGCGCACCGAGAAGGGATCGCAGCGGCATCGCGGCCTGTCCTACCTGCTGGTTCCCATGAAGCAGCCCGGTATCGAGGTGCGCCCGATCATCCAGCTCACCGGGACCGCCGAATTCAACGAGGTCTTCTTCGACAATGCCCGCACCGCCGCCGATCTGGTGGTCGGCCAGCCGGGCGACGGCTGGCGGGTGGCCATGGGCACGCTCACCTTCGAGCGCGGCATTTCCACCGTGGGGCAGTCGATTAGATACGCCCGCGAACTCGCCGACCTGGAGGCGGTGGCGCGGGAGAACGGGGCGATCGACAATCCGGTGATCGCCGACCGGCTGGACCGGGCCTGGGTGGGGCTGCGGGTGCTACGCGCCCACGTGCTGCGCACCCTGGACGACGGCCACGGCTCGGCCACCGTCGACGCCCGCACCGCCGCCGGGCACGCGTCGGTCACCAAACTGCTGTGGGCGAATTGGCATCGCGGCCTGGGGGAGCTGGCCATGGACGTGCTCGGCGCGCCCGGCCTCATCGCCGACGCGCCGGGTGACGACCTCAATGCCTGGCAGCGGCTGTTCCTGTTCAGCCGCGCCGACACCATTTACGGGGGATCGAACGAAGTGCAGCGCAACATCATCTCCGAGCGGGTGCTCGGACTTCCGCGAGAGGCTCGGCCGTGACCGATTTGTCCATTGCTCCCGAACCGACCCCCGGCCACGGCCTGCTGGCCGGCAAGATCGCCGTGGTGACCGCCGCCGCGGGCACCGGCATCGGCTCCGCCACCGCCCGTCGGCTGCTGTCCGAGGGCGCGGACGTGGTCGTCTCGGATTGGCACGAACGTCGGCTGAAGGAGACCGAGGCGGCGCTGCAGGCCGAATTCCCGGATCGCCGGGTGGCCTCTTTGGCCTGCGACGTGAGCAGCACCGAACAGGTGGACGCGCTGTTCACCGGGGCCGTGGCCGCGCTGGGGCGCGTCGACATCGTGGTCAACAATGCCGGGCTCGGCGGTGAGACGCCCGTGGTCGACATGACCGACGAGCAGTGGGACCGGGTCGTCGACATCACCCTGAACGGCACCTTCCGCGCCACCCGGGCCGCGCTGCGGTACTTCCGCGAGGCGGCCCACGGCGGCGTGATCGTCAACAATGCCAGCGTGCTGGGCTGGCGCGCCCAGCACGGCCAGGCGCACTACGCCGCCGCCAAGGCCGGGGTGATGGCACTGACCCGCTGCTCCGCCGTCGAGGCGGCCGAATACGGGGTGCGGATCAATGCCGTGGCGCCGAGCATCGCGCGGCACGCCTTCCTGGACAAGGTCACCTCGGCCGATCTGCTCGACCACCTCACCTCGCAGGAGGCTTTCGGCCGCGCCGCCGAGCCGTGGGAGGTGGCGGCGACCATCGCCATGCTCGCCAGTGACTACACCACCTATCTGACCGGTGAAGTCATTTCGATCAGCAGTCAGCGCGCCTGATTTCATTCGCCTTCTGTCGGATCGCTGATTTATCCACAGGAAGGAAAATGGCTGGCGCGCCCATGCGCTCGGTGTGCAATCCTGGTTTAGGCCGATGCCACACGTCGAAGGGCGCGACCCATGGGTCGGGATCAGCGACAACAAGCCCAGGAAGAACTGGAACTCGAGCTGGTGCGCGAGGTGGTACTCGCGCGCCGCCGTATCGACAATGCGGTACTCGCCGCTCTCACACTGGGAGCGGAATTACTGGACCACGACTCCGAACGCGCCACCGCCATGCGCGCGGCGCGAATTCTCGAACAGCATGCGGTGGCGGAGGACGACGTCACCCGCGATCCGCGTGGCGCGCTCCGCCACGATCTCGCCCGTGATCGCGAACGGGCGCGGCGAATCGGCCTGTCCCGCGCCTCCTTCGGCGACAGCGAGGAGGCGCGCCGCCGCCACAAACGCACCGCCCTGCTGTGCGAGGTCCGGGCGGATCTGCTGGAGGTGGTGCGGCGCTGCCGTCAATTCCATTACGACAATGTGGCTTTCGCCGATGGCATCGCCGAGGGGCTGTGTGCCGCCACCGACAAGCTGGTGGTGGGTGCGGATATGGAGACCTACCGCGCCTGGCAGCGCGGCATGGTGCTCAAGCTCAGTGAGGAACGCGGCGACGGCGGTGTCCCCCGGGTCATGGCCACCGTGGACGCGGGCCCGGGCCGCGATCCACTCACGGTCGAATGGGACAGCCCCGAACGTCGTCTCGCCCTGGTGGCCCGCATGGCCCGAGCCGGAATCTCGCCCATAGTCATCTGTGACCGCCTGTTGGCCGACCTGTCGGTCGCCTCGCCGCTGCGCTACTCGGTGCGCTGACTCGACCAAGCAAATGCTTGGTTGTATATTGGCGAGGTGACCCCACCACCTGACCCCTCCAAATCAGCACGTCGCAGCGAGCTGCTGGGCCTGGCCGCCGATCTCTTCGCCGAGCGGGGCCTGCGCGCCACCACGGTCCGCGATATCGCCGACGCGGCGGGGATTCTATCGGGGAGTCTCTACCACCACTTCGATTCCAAGGAAGCGATGGTGGACGAAATCCTGCGCGGCTTCCTCGACGACCTCTTCGGCCGCTACCGGGAGATCGTCGACGCGGGCCTGCCCACCCGCGACACCTTGGAAGCCCTGGTGATCGCGTCGTACGAATCGTTCGACCGATCGCACGCCGCAGTGGCCATCTATCAGGCCGAGGCCAAACGCCTCAGCGGCACACCGCGTTTCGGCTACATCGAGGAATACAACAAAGAGTTCCGGGAGCTGTGGCACCGGGTGCTGACCAACGGCGTCGCCGACGGCAGCTTCCGGCCGGAACTGGATATCGAACTGGCCTACCGGTTCCTGCGTGACACCGTCTGGGTGTCCGTGCGCTGGTACCGCCCCGGCGGCCGCATCACGGTCGACAGCCTGGCCAAGCAGTATCTGACCATCGTGCTCGACGGGCTGACCAATCCCGAACAGCCCAGCAAGTAGGAGTTCTTCATGTCTGCACCCACCCGCCGCCGGTACGCCCCCATGCGCGAGGCGTACGTGATCGACGCCGTGCGCACCCCGGTCGGCAAGCGCGGCGGCGCGCTGGCCGAAGTGCACCCGGCCGACCTGGGCGCGGCGGCGATCCAGGGCCTGCTGGGCCGCAGCGCTATCGACCCGGTGGCGGTCGACGACGTGGTCTTCGGCTGCTGCGACACCATCGGCCCGCAGGCGGGCAATATCGCCCGCACCGCCTGGCTGGCCGCCGGCTACCCGGAATCGGTGCCGGGCGTCACCGTCGACCGCCAGTGCGGGTCCTCGCAGCAGGCCATCACCTTCGGTGCGCAGGCCGTCATGTCCGGCACCGCCGAGGTGATCGTGGCGGGCGGGGTGCAGAACATGAGCGCCATTCCGATCTCGGCCGCCATGCTCGCGGGCCAGCAGTACGGCTTCGACGCGCCCTTCGTCGGCGCGCAGGGCTGGGATCACCGCTACGGCACCGGTGAGGTGTCGCAGTTCAATTCCGCGAACATGATCGCCGAGAAGTGGGACATCTCCCGCGAGGCGATGGAGGCGTGGGCGCTGCGCAGCCACGACCGCGCCCGCAAGGCCATCGTCGAGGGCAAGTTCGACCGCGAGATCGTGCCGGTCGGCGACTTCTGGATCGACGAGGGTCCGCGCGAGACCAGCATGGAGAAGATGGCGGGCCTGAAGCCGCTCGCCGAGGGCAGCCGCATCACCGCGGCGGTGGCCAGCCAGATCTCCGACGGCGCGAGCGCCACCCTGCTGGCCTCGGAGTGGGCGGTACAGGAGTACGGCCTCACCCCGCGCGCCCGCATCCACCACGTGAGCGCCCGCGGCGCGGATCCGATCCTCATGCTCACCGCGCCCATTCCGGCCACCAGGTGGGCGCTGGAGCAGACCGGGCTGACCATCGACGACATGGATGTCATCGAGATCAACGAGGCATTCGCGTCGGTGGTGCTGGCGTGGATCGAAGAGACCGGGGCCGATCCGGAGAAGGTGAACGTCAACGGCGGCGCGATCGCGCTCGGCCATCCGCTCGGCGCGACCGGTGCGAAGCTGTTCGCCTCGCTGCTCAACGAGTTGGAGCGGGTGAACGGCCGCTACGGGATGCTCACCATCTGCGAGGGCGGCGGCACCGCCAATGTGACGATCATCGAACGCCTGGGCTGACCGTCGGTCGCATTCGGACGCCGTGCACCCTCGGGTGCGCGGCGTCCGCCGTTTCGGCTGGTAATGGCGGCGGTGTCGGGGCCGATGAGTCTGTTGGATAACGAAAACGCCAGAGCCTCGGTCTCTCTCGGGTGCCGCGGCGCAGAATCGGTGTGGTCATGAGTGAGAACCTGCCCAGACGGGGGTTCCTGATGGGGGCTCTCGGTATCGCCGCATCGGGCTTCGCCGTGCCCGCGGCGGGTGCCCCGGTCCCGCTGCCGCCCGCACCGCTGCCGGTGCCCCCGATTCCGCCGCCGCCCATCACGCCGCTCAACTATCACTCACCGCCCCTGCAACCCTTCGTGGACGCCCTGCCGATTCCGGAGACCCGCCCCGCCGCCGGGAACTTCGCGGCCCGGTCGGGGACGCACCGCTTCCATCGCGACCTGCCGGAAACCCGCACCTGGGGCTACGACCGGGCGTATCTGGGACCGAATCTGGAAGCCTGGCGAGATCGCCCGGCTCGCATCAGCTTTCGCAATGAACTCGGCACCCATGTGCTCGCCTCGCACGTGGACCTCACCATGCACGGCGTCACCGAGCTGGATCGCACCGATCCCCGCATGACGGTGCACGTGCACGGCGGCGCGAACGCCCCGGACGCCGACGGGCATCCGCTCGTCACCTGGCGCAACGGTGGCCGTGCCAGCTACGAGCCGAGCAACCGCCAGGAGGCCGCCACGCTGTGGTATCACGATCACGCCATGGGAATCACCCGCCTCAATATCCAAGCGGGGCTGGCCGGAATGTATTACGTGCGGGACGAATTCGACACCGGAGCGGCGGACAATCCGCTCGGACTGCCCGCCGGGGAGTTCGAGATCCCGCTGATCGTGCAGGACCGCACCTTCAACCCGGACGGGAGCATCCAGCCCATGGTGGGGATCTACATTCCCGAGGGCTACAACCAGTCCGGGCAGTTGGGTGACGTGGCGTGCGTGAACGGGGTGGTCTGGCCGCGCCTGGCGGTGCGCCGCACCCTGTACCGGTTCCGGCTGCTCAACGGGTCCAATTCGCGCCCTTATATTTTCGAGCTCACCAACGGGCTGCCGCTGTGGGCCATCGGCACCGATCTCGGACTGCTGGACGCGCCGGTTGCGACGCCGTCCATTCGCGTCAGCCCCGGGGAGCGGGTGGACCTGCTCGTCGATTTCAGCGGCATGCGCGACGGCGAGACCGTGGACCTGATCAACACCGCCTACAACGATCTCGGCAATACCGTGTTCATGGTGCCGGAGCTGCGGCCCATCATGCGGTTCGCGGTGGCCGGGAGCGGGCCGCCCGCGGTCGTGCCGCCGGTGCTGCGCGGTGGTCCGGGACTACCGGAACCGCTTGCGCCGGTGCCGGTTCCGGAGTCGGTGCGCACCATGACGCTGCTCGGACTCAACGACGATTCGCGCGCGGCCGCCGTCTTCCCGACCATGATGTCGCAGAACAATCTGCCGTTCCTCACCGAGGACATCGACCGGGCGCGGGCGGGATCGGTGGAGCAGTGGGACATCGTGAACTGCACGCCCTTCGACCATCCCATCCACATCCATCTGGCGCGGATGCGGGTGCTCGGGCGGCAGCCCATTCTCACCTCGGCCTACTGGTGGTCGAATCTGCCGCCCGCCTTCGGAATTCGCTGGGCTCCGTCGGCCGATCCGTACGCGCTCGGCCCCCAGCAGCTGCCACCGCCATGGGAATACGGCTGGAAGGACACGGTGGAGTGTCCGACCGACACCATCACCCGGGTGCTGGTGCACTGGCCGTCGGTGGCGGAGCTGGGCTTCGATCCGGATGCCGCACTGCGTGTGCCGCCGGGTGCGGAGGCGATCGCACCCGGCGGCATGCACGGTGGACATTCCGTGGCGGCTCCGGAGATTCGCGGCTACGTCTGGCACTGCCACAATCTCGACCACGCCGACCACGACATGATGTCGCAGATCCGGATCCGGTCCTGACTCAGTGGATCCAATCCGCCAGTGCCGCATCCAGATCCACGGCGCCCCGGGCTCCGACCCAGGCGATGTAGCCGTCCGGGCGGACCAGCATGGGCCGCTGGTCGGGGTCCGCGGCGACGGCGATCCGGACGCGGTCGTCCTGCCCGTGCACCGCCGTCGCGGCGGCGGTGACCAGCACGAACTTGCCGTCGCGCAGCGCCTCGTAGAGCCGGCCGTCGGTGAGCTCGATATCCGCGGCGCGGGTGCCCACCAGGTGATCCGTACCGTGCCTGCGCGGATAGGCGAACCCGATGCCCGACAGCGATCCGGCCACCTTGTGTGCGACGGGCGGCAGCGACAGCGCGCCACCGGCCAGGGTGTTGCGCACCAGCTGCCCGAGCTTGGATTCCAGCATGGCCGCGCGGATGATGGCGCCGCTGCTGCGCAGCACCTCCGCGCCGACCGGATGCCGTTCGGCGTGGTAGGTGTCCAGCAGGCCCTCCGGAGCCCAGCCCTGCACGGCCGCGGCGAGCTTCCAGCCCAGATTGGCGGCGTCCTGGATGCCGGTGTTCATACCTTGACCGCCGGCGGGTGAATGCACGTGCGCCGCATCGCCGGCCAGGAACACCCGGCCGACCCGGTAGGACTCGACCTGCCGCTCGTCGCTGTGGAAGCGCGAGAGCCAGCGCGGGCTGTGCATGCCGAAGTCGGTGCCGAGCGCCCGGGTGACGACCTCGCGCAGTTCCTCCAGCGTCACCGGTTCGCTGTCGGGCACCTGATTGCGACGGTTCCAGGCGAAGATGCGGTACCAGCCGTCGCCGAAGGGCGCGATGAAGGCGAAGGCGTCGCCGACACCGTTGACCGCCAGCACATCCTGGGGCGGTTCGCTGAGCTGGACGTCGGCCAGCGTGATGGACTTCAGCACCGACTTGCCGGGGAACTCCAGGCCGAGGGTTTCGCGCACCCGGCTGTGGTAGCCGTCCGCGCCCACCAGGTACCGCGCCCGCACGGGGTGGACCGAATCCTGGTGGCGCACCTCGGCGTCGACGCCGTCACCGGTGTCGGTGAAGGTGATCAGCTCGGCGGCGGTCACCAGGTTCGCTCCCGCCTCCAGCGCGCGCTTGCGCAGCACGTCCTCGACGTGGGTCTGCGGGGTGATGAGCAGGTAGGGGAAGCGGCTGTCGAGCAGCTTGCCCAGATCGACCACGGCGTGTTCGAACAGCCGCAGCTTGTCCAGGGTGGCTCCGCCGGTGCGCACCTCGTCCGCGATGCCGCGGGCGTCGAACTGCTCCAGGGTGCGGGCGTGCACGCCGAACGCGCGGGTGAGTTCCGAGCCGTGTGCGTGCTTCTCCACCAGGGTCACCGCGACGCCCGCTCGCGCGAGATCCCCGGCGAGCATGAGTCCGGTGGGTCCGCCGCCGATCACCAGGACATCGGTCTTTTCGGGAATCATCATGTCCTCCAAAGGTCTTTATTGGGTCAACATCTGTTGGCCAACGCTTGTTGACAACGATAGAGCCACGACGGCGTTTGGTCAACACTTGTTGGCCTACACTTGTTGACATGACTGCGGAACGAACCAGACGGTCCGACGCGACTCGGGCCGCGATCCTCACCGCCGCGCGCGAACGCTTCGCCCGTGACGGCTACGACCGCGCCACCATTCGCGCCATCGCGGCCGACGCCGGCATCGACCCGGCCATGGTGATGCGCTACTACGGCTCCAAGGACAAACTGTTCGCCCTGGCCGCCGAAATCGACCTCCGCCTCCCGGACTTCGCCGACGTCCCCGCCGCCGACCTTGGCACGGCCCTGATGTCCTTCGCCGTCCAGCGGTGGGACGCCGACGAATCCCTCGCCGCCCTGCTGCGCGCCGCGGTCACCAACGACGGTGCGGCCCAGAAGATGCGCGAGGTGTTCGGCGGCCAGGTGGTGCCCATGATCGTGGCGCGCGGCGCCGCACCGGCCGACGCGATCACCCGCGCGGGCCTCATCGCCACCCAAATGCTCGGCGTCGCCCTGTGCCGCTACGTCTTGCGCCTGCCCCCGGTGGTAGCCATGAGCGCCGACGAACTCGTCACCTGGCTCGGCCCCACGGTGCAGCGCTACTTCGACGGAACCCCGAACCCGGCTTCCTGAAACCGGTGCGAGAACACCCGATGCGCCCCCGACGAGCGCCGGATCGACCACCATGGACCGTGCGACCCGAGTCACGTTGTGATCTGAGCCGCGCAGGAACGTGAAGCGTGAGAACGATGCCGATCGCGCGATGGTGTGGCCGTCACGGACGCGGGAGGTGAGGTCGGCATGTCGGCATCGGCGGCCGGACGGTTCGAGGAGATCGCCCGCACGGCCCGCCGCGTGCAGGACGGGATCGAGCGGGTGCGCGGAACGGCGGTGTCGGCCGGGATTCGGATCGAGGTCGCCGCCGATGGCCGCATCACCGCTCTCGAGCTCGCCGATCCGGTGCTGGCACAGGCGATTTCGGCCGCGCACACCGAAGCCCTACGGCAGGCCGCCGACCAGGTTGTGAACCTGCGCCGGGAATTGGTCACCGACCCGACCGTTGCCGCGGCGCTGCACCACTTCATCGAGATCGAGGCGCAGCCCAACCCACCGACGCAGCGGCCCGCCCGACCCGCACCCCGCCACCCGCGGCAACTTCCCGGTGAAGACCTCGACCTCACCGACGAGAACCCGCACGCCCTACCCTCACACATCCGACGGCGTTACGGCCTCTAGCCCGCCGCAGCGGGACCGGTTGCTCGTCGCCGATCGTCGGCTCCCGGCCGGGTGCGCACGTCGAAGTCTCATCCACGCTCGCGGGGGTCGGGCCTCCCGGTGTCGGACGCCGCCCCTCCGCCGTGGCGCGAAGCCGAGCGTTTGCTCGCCTACGATGCTCGCAGCATTGTTCGGACCCGTAGAAAGCGGAGTGAGTATGGACCTCGGCGTGCGTTGGACGCTGCACGGCGACGGGCGGACTCCCGCCCCGGGCGCGGTCGTCAAGCCCGATGAGCGGTTGTCGTGGCCGCGCACCTTCGGGCTCGGCGCCCAGCATGTGGTCGCCATGTTCGGCGCGAGCTTCGTGGCCCCGGTGCTGATGGGGCTGGACCCGAACCTCGCCATCATGATGTCCGGCGTCGCCACCGCCATCTTCCTGCTCGCCACCCGCGGCAAGGTGCCCAGCTACCTGGGCTGTTCGCTCTCGTTCGTGGGCGTGGCCGCGGTGATCAAGGCCGACGGCGGCAGCATAGCCACCATTACCGGCGCCTGCCTGGCGGTCGGCGCGGCCCTGTTCCTCATCGGTCTGGCGGTGCGCAGGTTCGGTGCGGGCATCATCCACGCCGCCATGCCGCCGGTGGTCACCGGCGCGGTGGTCATGCTCATCGGCTTCAACCTGGCGCCGGTCACCGCCTCCACCTACTGGCCGCAGGACCAGTGGACGGCGCTGCTCACCATGCTGTTCACCGGTCTGGCGGTCGTCGCGCTGCGTGGCTTCTGGGCGCGCATCGCGATCTTCCTGGGGCTGCTGTTCGGCTACGGCCTGTCGTGGGTGCTGGACCGGATTCTCGGCCCGATCACCTCCGCCGACGGCAGCGGGGCGGTCTCCGAGCACTGGCGGCTGGATCTGTCCGGGGTGGCCGACGCCGCCTGGATCGGCCTGCCGGACTTCCACGCCCCGGCCTTCGAGCTGTCGGCGATCCTGGTCGCGCTGCCCGTGGTCATCGCGCTGGTCGCCGAGAATGTCGGCCACGTCAAGGCCGTCGGCGAGATGACCGGCGACGATCTGGACGGCAAACTCGGCACCGCCATCGCCGCCGACGGTGCGGCCTCCATGCTCTCCACCGGTTTCGGCGGCCCGCCCAACACCACCTACTCCGAGAACATCGGCGTCATGGCCGCCACCCGCGTCTATTCGACGGCCGCCTACTGGGCGGCGGCCCTGTTCGCGCTGCTGTTCGGCCTGTGCCCCAAGTTCGGCGCGGTGGTCGCCGCCATTCCAGGCGGTGTGCTCGGCGGCATCACCGTCATCCTGTACGGCATGATCGGCCTGCTCGGCGCGCAGATCTGGACCAATGCCAAGGTCGATCTGCGCAATCCGCTCAACCTGGTGCCGTGCGCCGCGGGCCTGATCATCGGCATCGGCAATGTGAGCATGGAGATCACCGAGAACTTCACCCTCTCCGGCATCGCGCTGGGCACCATTGTCGTGATCACCGGCTACCACGTGCTGCGCCTGTTCGCCCCGGCGCATTTCAAGGTGGAGGAGCCGCTGCTGGACGAGGGCACCTCCTCCTACGACGAGCCGCCCACCCGGTAGCCGCCCGCCGACAGCGGGATGACAGTCATCCGACAGCGCCCACCGGCATGGTCGAGCCAGGAGGTGCTGTGACGATGATGTTCATCGAATTGTTCGTATCCCGTGGAGCTCTCGACCCCGAGCGGCGGCGCCGGGTGGCGCAGCGGCTCGGCACGATCGAGGAACTGGGCGACGGTGACGGGACGGGGGAGCGGATGGCTCCCCGCTCGGCGGCGGTCTACGCCGAGATGTTCCAGGTGGTGGTGCACGAGCCGGAGACCTGGGTGGTGGCCGAGAACGAGTTGGCGGCGACGGATGCGCCGCGCTGCCTGGTCCGCATCTCGGTGCCGGGGCCGTGGCGCAAGGATCTGAGCGAAACCCTGATCTCGTATGCGACCCGGATCATCGCCGACGAGTTCGACGACTCGGAGCTGCCCTACCGTCTCCCCACCGTGCAGGTGCACGTGATCGGTGTGACCGAGGGCAGTATCGGCATGCTCGGCAGGGCCGTGTCCTCCACCGATCTCGTCGACATGCTCAGTGATCCCTACCGTGATGACGCCGAAGCCGGTCGGGCACTGCGTGATCCGCTGTGCGGTGTGCTGGTACCGCTCGACGAGCACACTCCCACAGTGGAATTGGACGGCGAGCTGTACGCGTTCTGCTGTGACGGTTGCCGTACGGAGTTCCTGGCGAAACGCGAACGAGAGCATGTCCGCGCTGACAGCTCGCGTCCATGATCGGGACACCGGCCGAGATGTGAATGATCCCACCCGCATTGCGCCACGAAGTGTGAATCACAACCGTCTCGTGGATGATCTCGGTAGCTCCGAAACCGGAGTTGCTTTTGAGTGAGGAACACAGCGTAGTGAGCAAGATGAGCAAGATCGGCGGCTTCATGGCCGCCGCTGGGTTGGTTGTGGGATCGCTGGCCGGTGCCGGCGCCGCCAATGCGGCAGGAGATCAGTACGCCTCGATCGCCTTCAGTTCGTTGACATGGCAGTCCGGCGTTGGTGTCAACACGTCGAGCTACGAAACGGCCGAGCAGATCGCCCTCGAGGACTGTGGTGCGGACGACTGCGAGATCTGGCTGTCGTGGGTCAACGGGTGCGGGGTCATCGTCGAAAGCAACGACGGCTTCGCCGCCGCGAGCGGTCCGACCCGAAAGGCGGCCGAGGACAAGGCATATTCCAGCCTGGGCGAGTACACGCCCACCGCGCCACTGGCCAGCTTCGGCTCCTCCGAGTTGAGTGGTGCGTGGGTGCACACCGTGGTGTGCACCGCCAACGCCGTCTGAGTCGCTGGCGGCCCCGCGCCTGCCCGGGACCGGGCGCTCGGCCAGCGATCCGCACTCGGCCGAATCCCCGCGCTCAGTCGGCGAACCCGAGTGCCGCCAACGCCCGTGCGCGATCCAGGGTGCGGCCGCGCGCGTAATCGGCCTCGTACTCGTGACCGTGCTCGCCGAGCCGGAGCCGCAGCCGCGCGATATCGGGATTGCCCGAGTTCGGCCCGCCGCGGATGGCGTCGGCGATGCCGAGCAGTTGGGCGGCCCCGCGCGGATCGCCGCGCCGCCAGCGCAATTCCGCCGAGCCGACCGCCACCAGGGCGAGCATCGGCGGGTCCGGCATGGCTGCGGCGAGGTCGCGCGCCTGCGACAGGTGGCGCTCGGCGGTGTCGAGATCGCCGAGCGCCGCGTCGAGGAATCCGGTGGCGGTGGCGTAGAGGGCGCGTTCCGGCGGTGCGGCGCAATGCGGTTCGGCCAAGTCGAGCTGTCGCCGGGCCGCGTCCAGATCGCCATCGTAACGGGCCAGGGTGGCGAGGCCGACGCGTGCGAGGGCGTGGTCGCGCGGTGCGGCCGCACGGTCCAGCGTCTCGAGCAGCTGTGTGCGCGCACCGGCGGGATCACCGGCGTCGATGCGCACCATGGCGAGCCACACCCGCTGCCCGTCATGGGTGCCGAGTTCCCGGGCGAGCGTCGTCGCCTCGTCCAGCATGCCGAGCGCGGCGTCGAGTTCCGTGCCTGCGGTGATCAGTACGCTCGCCCGGGACATCAGCGACAGCGACAGCCCCCACCGCTCTCCGGCCGCCCGGAATCCGGCCACGGCTTCGACGAGATCGCTGCTGCCGCGATCGATATCGCCCGCCGCGCCGTGCAGCAGCGAGCGCACCAGCCAGCTCATGCCGCGCAGCCACAAATCAGCTTGCGCCAGATTGGGTTCCACCGCCGTGACACCGGCCGCGAAGTCGCCGCCGCACAGCGCCCGCAGGGCGCGGACGAGAACGGCGTAGGGGTCCGGCAGTTCGGTCTCGACAACGAGATCGGTAACCGTCGCGGAACCGGTGGCGGTCGTGAGATCACGCTCGGGATCGACGGCGGTGTGGGCGGATGCGGCGAGTGTCGGCGGATTGCCGGGCGTGGAACCGTTCTCCGCTCCGGTGGGCATTTCGGGTTCCGCGGCGGCGGTTTCGGCCGGGGTACCGGCGAATACGGCATTGAGCAGGAGCGCGGTATGTGCGCGTGCTCGCGCGTTGCCGGGTCCCGCGCCGGGTAGGCGCAGAGCCGCGCGCAACCGTGTGGTCGCGGCGGCATGGTCACCGTGGACCGTCCAGAACATGCCCAGCGCCGCCGCCAACCGCAGGGCGGTGTCGGTATCGCCGCTGGCGGTGGCGAAACTCAGTGCGGCGTCCAGGTTCTCGCGTTCCGCGGTCAGGCGGGTGAGCCAGGGGAGCTGGCCGGAGCCGCGCAGGTGCGGTTCCGCGCGTTCGGCCAGGTCCAGATAGCAAGCGGCATGGTTCCTGCGCGCGGTGCGCAGACGGCCGGTATCGGCCAACCGCTTCCGCCCGTACTCGCGAATGGTGTCCAGCATGCGGAAACGGCCGGTGTCGAAGGTCAGCAGCGACTTGTCCACCAGGCCGTGCAGCAGGTCCACGGTCAGGCCCACATATTCGGCGGCCTCGACCGTGAAACTCGCGGAAAAGACCGAGACCTGTTCCGCCGCAGCGCGTTCGGCATCGGTGAGCAGGTCCCAGCTCCACGCCACCACCGCCCCCAGCGTGCGGTGCCTGGGCGGCGCGGTGCGGCTACCGGCGGTCAGAACGCGAAATCGGTCGTCCAGGCGGTCGACCAGGGTCGCCAGGGACATGGACCGCAGGCGTACGGCGGCCAGCTCGATCGCCAGCGGCAGGCCGTCCAGCAGGCGACAGATCCGTTCGACGTCGGGATCGGTCGTGAAATCGGGCTGGACCGCCCGCGCTCTCTCCATGAAAAGCGCTGCGGCGGAGGCCGGGTCGAGCGGGCGCACAGGATAGATCAGCTCGCCGGTGATTCCCAGCGGTTCGCGGCTGGTGGCGAGTATTCGCAGGGAGGGACAGCGGCCGAGCGCCTCGTCCGCCAGCCGGGCGGCCGCGCCGACGACGTGTTCACAGCCGTCCAGGATGAGCAGCGTCCCCGGGCCCGACAGGGCCTCGGCCACCCGTGCCGAGATATCCCCCTGCTCCCGGATGCCGAGCGTTCGCGCGACCAGCCGCGGCAGATCGTCGGGCTCCGCCGCGGCGGCCAGATCCACGATCCACACGGTGCCGGACACCTCGGCGGCGGCGGTCACGGCGAGCCTGGTCTTGCCCACCCCACCCGGACCGACCAGTGTGGTCAGGCGGCCGTCGCGCAACCGCTCGGCAACCTCACGCCGTTCGGTGACGCGGCCGATACAGCTGGTCAGGGGAGCGCGAAGGTTGCCGCCCACCCGCCCGGCCGCGCTTCCCGCGCCCGGCATCGGGACACCGCGCGGCGGTCGCGGGTGTGGCTCGCGTGGTTCGGTGGGCGGGTGCGTGTCGAGTGGCGGGTTGCCGCGCAGCAGTCGCAGATGCAGCTCGCGTAGTTCGGGAGGTGGGTCCACGCCGAGCTCTTCGGCGAGCACGGCGCGGTATGCCTCGTAGGCGGCCAGGGCCTCGGCCTGGCGGCCGCCGTGCGCGAGGGACCTGATCAGCAGTACCCGTGGACGCTCCCGCAGCGGATCGGCGGCGACGAGTTCGCGTAGTTCGGCCGACAGCAGCGCCGGGTCGGCGCGGCCCAGTCGCGCTTCGGCACGGTCCTCGACGGCCTGCCGCCGCACTTCGGCCAGCCGTGCGATGGGCGCGGTCGCGAACGGCAGCCGGGCGACATCGGCCAGCGGCTCCCCGCGCCACAGCGCCAATGCCCTGGTGAGCAGCTCCTCGGCCGCCGCCGCCCGCCCCGCCCGCAGCGCGCGCCGCCCTTCTCCCGCCAGCGTCTCGAAGCGGACCGCGTCCACGGCGTCGGCAGGAATGTCGAGCCGGTACCCGCCCGCCTCCGCACACACCACCGCCTCCGGCAGTGTTCTGCGCAGTCGCGATACCGCCGACTGCAAAGCCGCCGCCGGATGCTCGGGTACCCCGTCCGCCCACAACGCCTCGACCAGCGCCGCGGCCCCTACGACACGTCCCGCGTCCAACGCCAACCGCGTCACCAGCGCCCGCAACCGCGCACCGCCCACCGCGACGGTCCGGCCGTCCACCTCCACCCGGAGCGGCCCCAGCACATCTACGCGCACACCGCCATTCTCCAGATTCCGGGGCGCGGCGACCCCGCGTCCGCAACCCTGCCGCTCCCACCGTGAACAGTGTGCGCCAGCGATATCGACCGCACGCAGGGGCAGTGTCGCACCGAGTCCGCACCGACAGACGGAAGGAGCCGGGGCCGAGAGCGAAGCCGAACCGTCACCGCAGCCCGGTGAGCTGGCCGTCGAACGGTCACGAGAAGCACTCCAGCCCTTACCAACGTTCGTCTCGACGTTGGCGCGAGCGTGTCACCGTGGGTCGCGATTTGCGGCTCCCGGGTGTTGCCCGGTCCGCTGAAAAGCGCGAAGGCCGCCCCCGGGCGAGAGGAACCGGGGGCGGCTCGCGCGACCGTAGGTGGTGGTCGCACCGCGGATCGGACGGGATGGTCCGGATCCGTCGGGTTGCGCGGCGAATCGTGTCTGCCGCGCGGATCGGGGGGTCACGGGTACGGGCCGTGACGCGCGGGGTCAGGCGGTCGCGGATTCGGGGTCGGTGACGCGGTAGGAGTTCAGGTCGTCGATGCGGGCGACCGTGTCGTCGATGATGCGGTCGATGAGGTCCGCGACCGTGGGGAGGTCCTCGATGATGCCGGTGACCTGGCCCGCGGCCAGCACACCCGCCTGCGTATTGCCCTCCACCAGACCGGCTTTCAGCAGCATGGGGGTATTGGCCGCCATGATGACCTGCGACCAGGTGAGGTCCTTGTGCTTGCGCATGGCCAGACCGTCCTTGACGATGGTCGACCATGTCATGCCGGTCATGCCCTTGAACTTCAGCGCGTTCGCCGCCGCGGCGACGAACCCGCGGGTTCGGCCCGAATGTTCCAGCCGCTGCACCAGTTCGGTATTGAGCACCCGGTGCGGCATGCCGTCGACCTTGGTGGAGACCACGGTGTCCTGGAGTCCGCGCCGCAGATACTCCTGTTTCACCGCGTCCGGCACGCTGCTCTCCTGGGTGAGCAGGAAGCGGGTGCCCATGGCGACCCCGGCCGCGCCGTAGGACAGCGCCGCCGCCAGCCCGCGCCCGTCGAAGAAGCCGCCGCCGGCGACCACGGGAATGTCCACCGCGTCGAGCACCGAGGGCAGCAGCAGGGTGGTGGCGACCGGGCCGGTGTGCCCGCCGCCCTCGCCGCCCTGCACGATCACCGCGTCCGCACCCCACTTCGCCACCTTCACCGCGTGCTTGGCCGCGCCGATGGACGGAACCACCACCACACCGGCGTCTTTCAGCCGCGCGATGAGCTCCTGCTTGGGTGCGAGGGCGAAGGAGGCGACCCGCACCCCCTCGCGAATGAGCAGTTCGATGCGTTCGGGGGCGTCGCCGGCGTCGGCGCGGATATTCACGCCGAACGGTTTGGTGGTCTGCGCCTTGGTCTTGGCGATGGCCGCTTCCAGCTCGGCGAAGGTCATGGTGGCCGAGGCCAGAATGCCCAGGCCGCCCGCATTGGCGGTGGCCGAGACCAGGCCGGGGCCGGCGACCCAGCCCATCCCGGTCTGCACGATGGGGTGTTCGATGCCGACCAGTTCGGTCAGTGGTGTGCGCAGCCGGGCGGTCACGATGTCACTTCCTTCTCCCGGAAACCCTTGGGATCCAGCACCGTTCGAATGATCCGCAGTTCCTCCTCGGTGGGCAGCCGGGTTTCGCCCGCCTCGGCCAGACCGGCGATCTCGAAGGAGGTGTTCTCGGCGACCTCGTCGGCGGTGACGCCCGGATGCAGCGACAGCGCGCGCAGCGTGTGCGCGGGTCCGCCGAAGTCGAAGACGCCCAGGTTCGACACCACCCGGTGCAGATGGTGGAACCGGTAGGCCGGATTCTCCGGATCGATCCTGTCGTAGCCGATCCCGGAGACGATGTCGACGCTCTCGCAGAACACCCGCTTGCTGTGCTTGGGCACGAAGTAGCTGGTGGCGTGGTTGATGGTGTTGCCGGGAGCGCCGCGCACCCCGAACATCTGCCGGGTCGGGCGTTGCAGCGGACCGAAGGCCGACAGGTTCTGATTGCCGTACCTGTCCAGCTGATTCGCGCCCATGACCACATGACGGCGACCCGAGGCCACCACGTCGAACACCTTGGAGAACGGAATCCAGCCCTCGATGGGCGCCTTGCCCCCGATGGGCGGAACCTCGGCGAGCAACAGCGCCTCACCGTCGGAGAGCAGCAGATCCGGCTCGAAGGTCAGCCGTGCCAGCCGCGCGCCGATGGTGGTGACGGTGGACATGGGGCTGGCCATGATCTCGCCCGCGCCGCGGAAGATCTCGGCCGCCGCGACGACGCAGACCTCGGCCCGGGTGACGGTGGTGGCGGCGGTGGTATTCATTTCTGCTCCTCGGCGAAAGCGCGGACGGCGGACTGGTATTCGTCCTCGGAGACGTCCAGGTAGCGCGCCCTGAACTCGGCCCACGATGCGGGCGTCTTGGCGGCCTCCACGTAGTGGCGCTGGAACCGCTCGTCGCGGCCGTAGCTGCCCGAGAAGGTGAAGTGCGCGCCGCCCGGGGCCTCGACCACGCCGTCGACCATCATGCGGTTGAGGATGATCGCTTGCTGCGGAACGGCTTTCACCAGCTCGTCGGTGTCCACGAGTCGATCCACCGAGAGGTACCGGCGCTGCGCCGCCAGTGCGTACAGATCGTCGAAGTAGGGATCGACGCCGGTGTAGGCGGCATTGCCGTGCTTGTCGCCCAGGTCCAGATGGACGAAGGAGGCGTCCAGGTCGAGTGCGGGCATGGCGACCAGGGTCTCGGTCTTGCCGTCGGTCGGGTAGGGGGAGTCGACCGTCTTCAACTCGCCCTCCCAGAAATCCAGGACGGCCGAGCCCAATCCGGCCCGGATGGGCAGGAACGGCAGGCGGGCGGCGGCGGCCTGCAGGCCGCATTTCACCATGCCCTCGTCCATCTCCCGCACGGTGATCGCGCCCTCGGTGCGCGCCTTGGCGAACCACGGATCGTAGAACGGCGCGGAGTCCAGGGAGACGAAGCCGTAGTACGCCTTGCGCACCTTGCCCGCCGAGCACAGCAGACCCAGGTCCGGCCCGCCGTAGCTGACCACGGTCAGATCGGTGATGTCCGACCGCAGCAGTGCCCGCACGAAGGCCATGGGCTTGCGCCGGGAGCCCCAGCCGCCGAGGCCGATGGTCATTCCGCTGCGCAGTTCGCCGACCACGTCGTCCAGCGACATTCGCTTGTCGCGCATGGCTGCTACTTCCCCTTCTTCTGCGCGGCCAGATCGTCGTCGAAGCGCGCCCGGATCTCGTCGGCCACGCCCGCGAGATTGAGTTCCATGGTGAAGCCCTGCTCGTAGCGGTAGGAGCGGTGCACGTCCTGCACGTCGATGCCGTTCAACGCCCGCTTGGCGGCGCGGATGACCCGGCCGTCCTTGTTGGCGATGTTCTTGGCGACCTCCATCGCGGCGGCGTCGAGTTCGGGCCGCGGCACCACCTTGTAGACGGAGCCGTAGTGGTACAGCTGCTGCGCGGTGAGGGTGCCGGCGGTGTAGAACATGGTGCGCATCAGGTGCTGGGGGACCAGGCGTGCCAGATGGGTGGCCGCGCCGAGCGCACCGCGATCCACCTCGGGCAGGCCGAAGGTGGCGTCGTCGGAGGCCACGATGACGTCGGAGTTGCCGACCAGGCCGATACCGCCGCCGAGGCAGAAGCCGTTCACGGCGGTCACGACGGGGACCTCGCAGTCGTAGACGGCGGCGAAGGCTTCGAAGCAGCCGTGGTTGGCGCGGATCAGGGCGGTGTGCCCGGTGTCGCGGTTCATCTCCTTGATGTCCACGCCCGCGTTGAATCCGCGCCCCTCGGCGCGCAGCACCACCACCCGGGTGTTCTGGTCGCGCCCCGCCTCGCGGACGGCGTCGGCCAGGGCGAACCAGCCATCCGAGGGCAGGGCGTTGACCGGCGGGTAGTCGACAGTGACGACTTCCACGCCGTCGGATTCGGTGTGACGGTTGATCCCCATCGAATGTCCCATCGTTGGCAAAACAAGCAAGTGCTTGGTAGGTTAGCACGGTGGCAATCGAAGTGAACCTCTCCGGCTCCGTCGTCCTGGTGACCGGCGGTGTGCGCGGCGTCGGAGCCGGGATCAGCCGGGTTTTCCTGGAGGCCGGCGCGACCGTGGTGGCCTGTGCGCGCCGCCCCGCGGATGCGCCCGTCGAGGTGGACGGCCGGGCGATCGACTTCCTGCCGTGCGATGTGCGCGATCCGGATTCGGTGCGGAAACTCGTCGACACCCTCGTGGTGAAGTACGGGCGGCTCGACACCGTGGTGAACAATGCCGGTGGCGCGCCCTTCGCGCTGGCCGCCGCCGCCAGCGCCAACTTCCACTCGAAGATCGTGCAGTTGAACCTGCTCGCGCCGCTGCTGGTGTCGCAGGCCGCCAACGAGGTGATGCAGCGACAGCGCGGCGGCGGTTCCATCGTGATGATCTCCAGCGTCAGCGGGCACCGGCCCTCGCCCGGCACCGCCGCCTATGGTGCCGCGAAAGCCGGTGTGGACAGCCTGGTTTCGTCGCTCGCCGTCGAATGGGCACCCAGGGTGCGGATCAATTCGGTCATCTGCGGCATGGTCGAGACCGAGAGCTCCCACCTGCACTACGGCGACGACGACGGCATCGCCGCGGTGAGCGGCACCGTCCCGCTGCAGCGCCTGGCCACCCCCGAGGACATCGGCCGCTCCGCCGCCTTCCTGGCCTCCCCGCTGGCCTCCTACATCAGCGGCGGCACCCTGCTGGTCCACGGCGGCGGCGAGAAACCCGCCTTCCTGGACGCCTCCACCGCCGAGGTGCCCTCGGCAGCGGGGGGCTAGCCGGGTGGGAGCCCGAGAACCGCACTGCCGCCGGGGGCGCGGGGGCTGGGCCCCTGGTCGGTCGGCACCGCTCTTCCATCGGGGGCGCGGGGGCTGGGCCCCCGATCCTCAACTCTTCTGACACAGAGGTATCGATATGACGGACAACAAGATCTGCGACGGCCGTGTGGTCATCGTGACCGGTGCGGGCCGGGGCATCGGCCGCGCGCACGCCCTCGCCTTCGCCGCCGCCGGGGCCGAGGTCGTGGTGAACGACCTCGGAGCCGAACTGGACGGTGCGCCCAGCCCCGATTCCCCGGCCGCGCAGGTGGTCGAGGAGATCAAGGCGCTCGGCGGCGAGGCCGTGGTCAACGGTGACGACATCTCCGACTGGGAGGGTGCGCGCCGCCTGATCGCCACCGCCGTCGAAACCTTCGGCCGCCTCGACGTGCTGGTCAACAATGCGGGCATCGTGCGGGACCGGATGCTGGTGAATCTCGGCGAGGACGAGTGGGACGCCGTGATCAAGGTCCATCTCAAGGGCCATTTCGCGCCCATGCGGCATGCCGCCGAGTACTGGCGCAACGAATCCAAGGCAGGGCGTCGGCCCGAGGCGCGCATCATCAACACCAGTTCCGGCGCGGGTCTGCTCGGCAGTGTCGGCCAAGGCAACTACGCCGCCGCCAAGTCCGGTATCGCGGGCCTGACCCTGACCGCGGCGGCGGAGTTCGCGCGCTACGGCATCACCGTCAACGCCATCGCGCCCGCCGCGCGCACCCGCATGACCGAAACCGTCTTCGCCGACATGATGGCGGCCCCGGAGGACGGTTTCGACGCCATGGCGCCGGAGAATGTCTCACCCCTGGTGGTCTGGCTGGGCAGTGCGGACTCCGCCGGTGTCACCGGTCGCATGTTCGAGGTCGAGGGCGGCAAGGTGACCGTCGCCGACGGGTGGCGGCACGGCGTCTCGGTGGATCGCGGTGCGCGCTGGGAGCCCGCCGAGCTCGGTCCGGTCGTTCGCGATCTGCTGAGCAAGGCCACCGAACCCGAGCCGGTCTACGGGGCATAGCACTCGTAGATCTCACGTCGCCGGTACCGCTCGCGGGGTACCGGCGACGTTTGTTTGTGTCCATCATCACATTTCGTGCTGGCGGCTATGGTGGACCACTCTCCCGCAACCTCTTTCGTTTCCGACACAGCAAACCAATCGGTCGCGTGCGGACCAGGCAGTCTCACAATGGCGCGCCGGGTGGGGTGAGCTGCGCGGTGGTGCGGGTGTTACGCCCGAATTGTCCTGGGGCGGTTTGTGATATTCGGCGTGTCGGGGCGGGGGTGGACGTACGGTTGGTTGCAGCCCCTAATGCCGGGAAGAGTTGTGCGGGGTGGGTGGGTTGTCGGTAGCATGACCCGCGTTCCGCAAAGGTCCGGCAATCGGGGCGACCGGGCGATTGGACTGCGCAGTAAAACCGATGAGGGGAAGGCTGTCGCGTGAGTGTTGGTCGCACCTTGCGCATAGTGGCGGTGGCCGGGATGGTCGCCGGTACGACGCTGCTCGGGCCCATGGCGGCCCTGGCCCAACCCGGCGGCATCGACCTCGAACCCGCGCCCGAACCGCAGCCCGTCCAAGCACCCCTGGAGCCGACTCCCGCCGCCGGTCCGTGGGATCTGGTCGGCGCACTGCTCGGCACCGGCTCGGCCGGAATCGGCTCGGCCGGAATCGGCTCGGCCGCCACCGGCTCGGCGGGCGTGGGCTCCGCCGCCACCGGATCCGCCGTCGGCGGAACGGGTTCCGCCGCCCTGGGTACCGGCTCCGCCGCCACCGGCTCGGCCGGGGCCGCCCTCGGCTCGGCGGGCGCGGGAGCCGGTTCGGTGGTCGTCGGCTCCGGTTCCGCCGCCCTGACCACGGGTTCCGCCGCGCTCGGAACGGGTTCCGCCGCAGTGGGTTCCGCCGGTCTGGGTGCGGGCACCGTACTCGGCACCGGATCCGCGGGTATGGCGGCACTGCTCGGCCTCACCGGCTCCGCCGGTCTCGGGACCGGTTCGGCGG